>CAILLK010000102.1 GCA_903835005.1 uncultured Bacteroidota bacterium
ATCTCTGGACAGTTCAAATCAGATCATGGTGCAGATTGTTTTGTCATCCTAAGGTCTGTCATTGATACAACAATCAAAGCCGGACAAAATGTTTTGAATGCACTCCGACTTGTAGCAATGTATGGGGCTGAATAGTTACAATAAAAAATATAAAATGTACTGAAAAAATAAAAAAAACAAGTTTCTTACTCGATTTTAATACAACAAATCTGAAATGGCAGTTGACTGGCCAGATTTTTGGTAATGGATCAGCACTGATTAATTTTGAAATCGAAAGCTTCACAATTCTTATTAAAGATGGTAAAACAATAGTGCCCGAAATAGAAATAACCGAAGTTACTCATACCAGCGTATGGTTTATAAGGGTTTATCCCATCCCATCTGATCAAAAGCCCGTTTCTCAATCGCACAGCATATTACCTGCTGATTCCCTTAATAAGGTTATGAGATTTTTAGCGAAATACTACTACAATATAGCGATATTCATTATAACCTATTTTATAATTGTCGGGTTATACTGGTGGTTCAGCTATCATTTTAACTGGACAACCAAATTCAATTTCTTCTTGAGCTATTCCGTATTGACATTATTGAGCTCGTTGACGGTTTTATCGGTCGCTTTAGGTTTTTCTAAAGCTGGTGCTTTTTTGAATCAATGGATACTTTTTATAGTTTCGGTGTCTATCGGATTATTCCTTTTATATTGTGCAATAGCATCAGTGTTTTCAGGAGCCTTGCTTTCATAAGATGAGTATTTAACGAAAATGAACAAACGCATCTACCTCAAATACGTAACTGCCGTTGGCTTTGTCCGCCTCATTAACGTCAGAACATTTAATCCAATAACTCCGATACTATAATAATTCAATGAAAAAAATCTTTTGTTTTTTAGCTATTCTTTATTCCCTGAATAGTTTTGGTCAAAACGAAACTTATGAAGATTTTATCAATCAGATATATCCTTCAATAGTTGGTAGCGACAGTTCCTCCTATTATCTGAATACTAAACCTGATAGTTTGTATCTGCTGGATACTTCTTTTATTGAATACACCAAACAACAGGTAATCACGACTGGTAAAATGACAGTGCCAGAGTTGAAGCAATTAATTCATCAGGCATTTAACAAACATAAAACCAGTAATTGGAATTTTACCAAACTAAAAAATGCCAAACCTTTCAATGCTGATTCTATAAGGGTGTTATCATATTTCCGGAACAGATGGTTTGTACAGCCTGGTTATTCTAAAAAACAAAGAAAGAGGGTAGAGGAATACAATAAACAAGAACGGCATAGTAGCCATATTACCGAGCATGGCCATTATTATTTTTCTTACCCGGTTTTTGATAGCAATCATAGATTTGCCCTTATTTGTGGTGGAGCCGGTGATGGATATATCATTGGAGAAAGTTGTATTTATATTTTTGAGAAGAAAAATAATAAGTGGGTGTTTTTATCTTTTCTATATTGTGGTGTTAACTGAATTTTGAATTAGGCTGTTAGCAAAAAATTTTGGTTTACGAATGAACAAACGCACTTTCCTCAGAAACGCTACAGCCCTTGGCATTGGCAGCCTGATGGCTTTCAGGTCTCTTGGTAAAATGGTAGATGCAGTTGCCCACCTGCCTGCTGAAGCTGTGGCTGAAGATGATGATTTCTGGGACAGGCTGCGGGGTGGGTATAAGTTGAAGCCGGATTATATCAACCTGGAGAACGGTTTTTACTGCATAATGCCGCAGGTAATAGAGCAAGCCTATCTGAGGCACATACTGGATGTGAACATTCAGGGGGCTTACTATATGCGCACAGTGCAGGCTGACAACAAAGCTATTGCTGCAAAGAAAGTGGCTGAGCTGGCCGGAGTGAGCCCGGATGAACTGATCATTACCCGCAACACCACGGAGTCGCTGGATATGGTGATTATGGGTATAGACTGGAAGCCGGGCGATGAGGCTATAATGGCCGAGCAGGATTACGGCGCTATGCTGGATATGTTTAAGCAGGTATCGAAGCGGTATGGCATGGTGAACAAGATAGTTTCTGTACCTATGGACCCGATGGCTGATGAAGAGCTGGTGGATCTGTATGAAAAACAGATCACCGGTAAAACAAAACTGCTGATGATATGCCATATGATCAATATTACCGGGCATATACTGCCGGTACGTAAGATATGCGATATGGCGCACAGCCACGGTGTGCCGGTGATGGTAGATGGCGCCCATGCTTTTGCCCACCTCAATTTTAAAATACCCGACCTGCATTGCGATTATTATGGCACCAGCCTGCACAAATGGCTGAGCGTGCCTATAGGCGCAGGTGCGCTCTATGTGAAGAAAGACAACATCGGTAAGATATGGCCCATCTTCGGCGACAGCAGCAAGAAAGATGATGATGTATTGCGGCTCAACCATACAGGTACCCATCCACCCGCTACCGACCTGACGATTGCAGATGCCATTGACTTTTACAAAACCATAGGTGCTGAAAGAAAGGAAGCACGCTTGCGCTATCTGCAGAACTACTGGACTAAAAAAGTCCGCCCAATGGAACATGTAATACTCTACACACCTACCGACCCTGCAAGAAGCTGCGCTATTGCAAATGTGGGCGTAAAAGGCATGAAGCCCGGCGACCTCGCCAAAACCTTGCTGGATAGATACAAGATATATACAGTGGCTATAGATGGCGCAGGTGTGCATGGCTGCCGTATAACACCCAATGTATTTACCACTACCGCCGAGCTGGATAAACTGGTGGCAGCTTTGGGAGAAATAAGGGCGTGAAAAAGTTAATTTTTGCAATTATTTAGGAATTGATGTAGTTGCGCTAATGCCTAACTTTACAATAAATTTTATCTATGAAAAAGACCTTATTCCTGTTCTGTTTGCTTCCGCTCCTTTCTTCTGCACAAATCATAACAACTGTGGCAGGCAATCATATTCAGGCTTTCAGCGGAGATGGAGGGCCTGCAATCAATGCTGAGCTAAATACTCCATCGTCAATTTGCATGGATGGTGCAGGTAATTTGCTGATCTCAGATGCGTTGAACCACAATATCCGTAAAGTGGACCCCTCGGGTATTATTACTACCATTGCGGGAAATGGAACATCTGGATATTCAGGTGATGGCGGGCCTGCCACAGATGCTTCAATGACACTTCCGTTTGGCATTGTTAGTGTTGCTGATGGCTACCTGTTTGTTGCTGATGAAGCCAAAAATGTTATCCGCAAAATAAACAGTTCAGGGGTCATTACCACTTATGCAGGTACAGGTGTTGCGGGTTATAATGGCGATAATATACCTGCTACAAATGCAGAATTATATGGGCCTTACGGGCTGGCGTTCGACATTTCGGGCAACCTGTACATTACCGATGTCTATAATTTCCGGATTCGCAAAGTAGATGCTGCCGGCATCATCTCCACTGTAGCCGGTACCGGGCATATGGGTTTCGGTGGCAATGGCGGGCCGGCTACAGCAGCCCGGTTCGGGCCGGTGAGTGGTATAGCCGTTAGCCGCACCGGTGCTGTTTATTTCACTGATTATGAAAATCACATGGTACGGATGATCAGTCCGGCAGGCATTGTGACTACAATTGCCGGAAACGGAACAGATACCACAAGTGGAGATGGAGGCCCTGCTACTGCTGCAGGTGTTAAGGGTGCCAACGGTTTGTATTTAGATCAGCAGGGTAATCTTTTTATTTCGGACAACTGGGCCCATATTGTGCGGATGGTTGATACATCAGGTATCCTCACCACCATTGCCGGTAATGGCACACAGGGTTTCAGCGGCGATGGAGGCCCTGCAACAATGGCACAATTATTTAACCCGATTGGTATTACCATGAATAATACCGGAAATTTACTGATAGCCGATGATTATAATTCTGTTGTCAGGGAACTCATCCATCACTCAGAAGGTGTAAGTGGAGCAACGGTAAATCACTCAGTTTCTATATACCCTGACCCTGCAACAAATAAAATTTCAATTGCTTCAGGTACTAAAATTATAAGTATAGCAGTTTACAATCAGGTTGGCCAGATAATATTCAGCAATGAGTTTAATGCAGACCATGTAGAGTTAAATATTGCAGATTTACCTTCCGGCTTGTATTTCGTAAGGATAAATGGGTGTGAAGTAAGGAAATTCTTAAAGGAGTAAATGTAGGATCATCTATAAACTGTTTTTATGAAAGTGCTGTTGGTATTGTTTCTTTTATTTTCAATGGCAAGTAATGCCCAGACAGTGGTAACAACTCCCGAAAATGCAATTCACAGACCAGATGATATGAGCATAGGTGCAGCGTATGAGGGTGGTATAATAGCCTATATTCTGCAGCCTGGCGATACAGGTTATGACCCGGTTACCCCACATGGTTTGATAGCAACGCCAAATGATCTGGCATGGAATATGAAATGGGGGCCGAATATGGTAAGGCCGGTGGGTGCTGCAGCAATAAAAGTGGGCACCGGTGCAGCTAATACTGATTCTATAATAGCCAGCTGCGGCTCTGACAATGCTGCCTATATGTGCCGCCACCTGGCTTATGGCGGATTTAACGACTGGTATCTGCCCAGCAAAAACGAATTGAACAAACTGTTTATTTACCGTGCCAAAATAGGGGGCTTTGCCGTCAGTGGTTATTATTGGAGTTCGAGTGAGGTAAATGGGTATTATGCCTGGTATCAGCACTTCAACCTCGGCAACCAGTCAAGCGCTATGAAGACCAGCGCATACCTCGTAAGAGCTGTAAGGACTTTTTAATAGGTAAGTTATTTATTGTATCAGGTAAGGAAATGAAACGCTATCCTTTACCTGTTTATCAAAATTTTCCAGTAAAAGGATGGTTTACTTAATTGTTCTCTCAGGTCCATATCAGTGAACATGCAGGAGATGGTATTCCGCAATGATGCGCTCCGGGCAGCTTTATTCACCACAAAATTAAACAGCCATGGAAACCTGCACAGGCGCTGTAAGGTAGTACTCAGCTTCAGTTCCTCCCCGAGTCGCTTATACACTACATCATCGTAAACAGACTTCAAAAATGCTGCGGAATAATTGTTCCGAGCGGCAGCTTCCTTTATGGCAGCCGCAGCCAGCATACCACTGTAAAGCGCATTGCCAATACCTTCTCCGCTGAAGGGATCTATGAGGCAGGCTGCATCGCCGGTAAGTATGAATCCATCACCAGAAACAGGCAGTTGCTCAGTGCCAAGGGGCAATCCGCAGCCTTGAATTTTTCCGGCAAGCCTGGCGTTGGCAAAGCGCGGGGCAATCATGGGGTTGGTGGCAATTGCATGAAGCATTTGCTCCCGGAGGTTTATTTTCTTCTTTCTTATTCTCTCAGAGAGTATGCCCACACCTACATTTGCCATGCCATCGGGCAGGGGGAAGATCCAGAGGTAGCCGGGCAGCATTTCGGGCAGAAAGTGCAGTTCAATAAAATTCTCCCTGTGCATTCCGGTAATGCCCGAATAGTAGGCACGCAGGCCTACAGCGCTGGTTTTGGGGTTGGTGCTTTCGTTCAGGAATGTTTTGCGCACCTGGCTTTTATCTCCATCCGCGCCCACTATCACGGAGGCAGTAATGGTATAGCCAATGCCTTCGTGTGACATAGCAACCGTAACCTTGCCCGGTATATTTTCTATGGTTTCCACTGTAGCATTCTGGAATATAGTGCAATGTGGAGATGGCATTTTGCCAAACAGAAAATTATCGAGTACCAGCCGGGGCACAGTAAATCCCGGGGCTTTGGTTTCAGCAGTCCGGTTGGGCGAAAAAGGAATATCCAGTGATCGTCCGTTTGGCGCTATGAAGGTGATGCCCCATGATGGAAGAAAGGCCTGAGGTTCGGCAAGGATTTCTTTCAGCCATTCGGGATTGGCCCGGTTAATGACCAGCGCGGTCTTACCACTGCAGGCATCGCCGCATACTTTATCGCGCGGAAAGGTTTCTTTTTCTATAACTATATGGGGTATCCCGTACTTGCTCAGGAAAAAGGAGGTACCAGCACCTGCAGGGCCGGCGCCTATGATGATTGCGGTTGTATGGAGATTTGGCAAAGTGTATTATTGTTTCCTTGTTCAGCCTGTGAAGCCTGCAAAGTTGATACAATAATAGTTCATTTTGATTCCGTGTGGGCATTAAAATTGAATTGTACTGGTTCTGATAATAACAGCTTTTATCCATCATGATGGAATTATCTGCTATCCGGGAAAATACACAGATACAATTTGCAACTTTTCTTTACCGCCATTTTCAAAATGATTATTGGCAGGAATAAAGATGCAAATCAACGACCAGATCAAAACTGGCCAATCTGGTCCGAATCCCGTTCCTGGTCATCTTTTACTGCCTTGGCAAGAAAGATCACCGACGATGTGGCTAAGGCCATTAGTACAAGGTTTGAAATACTGAAGTCGGCAACTGAATGATTGGTAATTGCGAAAACGAAAGTAGCTATTACCAGGAACATGCCTGTGGCCATTGACTTGAAATTTTTGTTATTCATCATAACTTGTTTTAAGTTTAGCGTAAAAGTATTATTCCATATGCTGTATAAAAATGGTCTTTCGGTAAATGACCCGTTTATGAACGTGAAACTAGCTTTTAGGCAGATAAGAGAAAAGTTAAAAGCTATTAGTAACACAAATAAAAGATGGATTTAACTTTTATTTTAAACGGAATTGGCGCTCAATTCAGAAACGCATTATAAAGTTTTTTTGGCCTCTTTGTTTCCCGGATATTGCTGTTCAATGATTTTGGTTGGAATATGGTTCTTAATACATTGAAAATGAATTTATAATGTATTTTTTATTATAAAGTACAAAATAAAATAAAAAAAGGTATTTTTATCCCTGAACTTAAACAAAAACTCATGAACAAACTTACTGCGCTCATTGTCCTTTCTTTGTTGTTTTCCACACAACTAAATGCTCAGTCTTATAACCAGATGGCTATCCCTGATACATTAGCCGGCTATGTAGACACAATTAACCATACCAATAAAAAGACGTATAATCTTTTGATGCAAGAGGGGACAAAGTATTTTTTCGATACAGTGCATCCTACACTTACATCAGGATTCAGCATATTCAGTTTTAATCCTGATTCGCCATACAATTATATTGTCAGGAATCATAACACTTTTCTCGGGCCTACGTTGCTGATGAACCTGGGAGATCAGGTCCAGATGAATGTTATCAACCTGCTCAATGATTCGTCTACGGTACACTGGCATGGCATACACCTGCCTTCAATAATGGATGGCGGGCCCCACCAGGTAATACCTCACGGTACAATCTGGCAACCTTACTGGACTGTTGCCGATAGCGCAGCAACCTATTGGTATCACCCTCATCTGCACAATATGACGCAGACGCAGGTGATGCAGGGATTGGCCGGCTTAATTATAGTAAGAACCCCAACAGAAGCTGCTCTTGCCTTACCCAGAACTTATAGTGTTGATGATATTCCCGTAATTTTTACGGACAGGTCATTTATTAATGGTTACCAGATTAATTTAAATGTAAAACTCGGGCTTGGGGATACCGTTTTAACTAATGGCACCTTTAATGCCCAATACCCAGTACCCAGGCAGGTAGTGCGGTTCAGATTTTTGAATGGTTCTATATCCATGCTTTATAATTTAGGATTCAGAAAGCCGGATGGGACAAATGTCCCTATGCATGTTATTGCTTCTGACGGAGGCTTGCTGAATGCTCCCGCTTTGGCCGATACCTACCTTATGGCTCCGGGGCAGAGAGTGGAGCTTCTGGTTGACCTTTCCGGTTTTTCAGCTGGCGACACCATCAATCTAGTGTCTTATAATAATGTGCTTGACTCCTTCCAGAGTGGAGGTCAAAACTATCCTAATACTGCACTTGCAGCGCAAATATTCAAGGTACTGCATTTGATTATTGGTCCTCAGACCACGGCAACTGCGCCTGTAACTACCATACCAGCCTCACTTGCCAAAAACCAATACCCCGTCGGGCCTGTTCCATCTCAGGATTCCATTTTGAAAGTGTTTGAGTTTGGTTATCCCATCAATATGCCTCCTGTGCCTCCGGATAGTTTTGGGTTTTTGATAAACAACAGGCAGTTTGATATGGGTTTTCCGGGCATAGGGAGAATGGGTACTATCAATGATACTGTACCTTTAAACTCAACGCAGATATGGACAATAAAAAATTCATGGAACAGTAATACTGTTTTTGGTGGTAACGGGGAAAATCATGTTTTTCATATCCATGACATTCAATTTCATATATTAGGCCGAACAGATACCTTTGGGAATACAATACCGTTATCCATTTCTGATTCTGGTTGGAAAGACGATGTAAGCTTCAGTGTAAATTCATCCGTCACTTTTATAACGCAATTTGAAGATTTTTCTGATCCTTACTGGCCTTACATGTATCACTGCCATATGCTTGAGCATGAGGATGGCGGTATGATGGGGCAATTTGTTGTGTCGGGGAGTGCAGCAGATGTGAAAAATATTGTGCCTAGACCAGAACCGGTAGTAAAAGTATTTCCAAACCCTGCTACCGACAAGATTTATATAGAGCTGGAGGATAAGACCACGTATGCCTATTATGCCACCATTTTCGATAATGTGGGCCGCACTAAATATATGCTGCCTAAGCCGGATGCACAGGATGGTATAAATATCTCAACGCTCAAACCTGGTGACTACTTTATTACTATCAGGGATTCGAAAGGCAACTCGACCACTAAAAAGTTTATAAAGCTGTAGTGCTTAGATTATTTTTTTTCAGGGAGCAGTCTTAAAACAATTTTAAAACTGCTCCTTTGTATATATTAGCTACTTAATATTATCTTCGATATGCACCCGGCGGGAGTGCCCGAAACCAACATAAAGATAAAGGTAGAGCATACGGGATAGCCGCATCAGGTAGGGCTGTGCAAGTACAACTATTAAAGTACTTAGGCCAAGAAAGTAAAATACACCGTTGTTATGAATTTCCAGTCCGAACGTGGGCGAACTGCTGAATAAAGGCCAGTACCACAGCAGGTTAAGAAAGAATAAGACCATAGTGAGGGCATAATTTATGCCGCCGCCATTATTGCTTTCCGACTTCATTTTTTCGCCGCATACTTCGCATTCCTCTTTCAGCGCAAGGCATTTGTCGAGCGGGAAAATGCTTTTGTTCACAAACACAGTGCTTTTGCGGCAGCTGGGGCATTTCATAGTCAGTAAAGCAGGAAGTAGTGCTGGTTTTTTTGAATCAGAGGCCATGCTGCAAAATTAATTTATCTGAAGCAGATTATGTTGGCATAATTTTTTACATACCTGTAGTGCTAAATGTATTGTTATGATAAGTTCAAATCTCGAAGATCAGTTAGCTGGTATGTTAACCACTGATGATGAAGAAATTAAGAAGGGTAATCAACTAACCGGCGGGCCTGAACCAGATCAGGATGAGGATCCGGAGCCTGAGGAAGACACAGATGATGAGGAATATGAAGACACCGATGATGAGGAAGATGATGAATTGGATGATGAAAAATTCAGGGAGCGGCTGGATACCGAATTTCCATTATCTGGCGGGGAAACAGATGAAGATCTATAGCTGGCCCCGGTAAGGCAGGTGAAATAATCTAAGCTCCGGGTCTTCTTTTCCGTTCAGAAATTGATTTCACTATGGTTTCCCCTTTGCAATTGAGTTTATCTTTTTTGCATCTGGAAAGTGCATTTACATAGGCATCATTAAGCAATTGCTTAATATACTGCTGCGGAAAAGTTTCAGTGCTATTCACTTTAATATACCTGTACTGGTTGCCATTGCCAATAAGCATCTTCTCCGGGTCTTGTATTTCATGGCCCCGGTTGAATCCGAAGTTGATGCCCTTGTAGCAGGCTATACTACAGAATACATCACCAAGCCGGTCCGACAGGCCCCAGCCAAATGCGAGTGCGTTGTAATTGTCGTATATAAGCTCATTGCATTCGGGGTAAAGGTCCCATACAAAATCGCGAAGCCACAGCGCAGTAGTCTGTAAGTGCGGAGGAAAAGGTTCCAGAAACCGGATCAGGTCTTGATTATGTTCCTTAGCCATTTTTTTGAAGTCTGAAGTATAAAATAATAAGTCTAAAGTCTATAGTCTAAAGTAATAAGTCTGAAGTCTAATGTGATAAGTCTAAAGCCTTAAATCTTAAGTAATAAATATTAATTCATCGTTCCGGATTTATTTTCATTACGGTGTTTATTATCCCTTAGTTAGGTTTTTCTTGGTTTCTTCTTGGCCGCCGGGAAAAGCACATTATTCAGTATCAGCCGGTAACCGGGTGAATTGGGGTGCAGGGCAAGGTCTGTTGGCGGGTCGCCCACGTGATGTTCATAATCTTCGGGGTCATGGCCGCCATAAAAGGTCCAGGTGCCTTTGCCATATTCGCCATGTATATAACGGGCTTCATTGGCCGGTTTCAGATCACCCATCACCAGCACGCTCGACTTAAGTACTTCCTTGCGGAATGCAGTAGTCTGCCCCATAAATCCTTTAATGGTTGTGGTATGGTCCTGGCAAAGCATGCAGGGCACAGGGTCAAATTTGGCAGAGAAGGTAAAGAGGGAGAAATAATCAGATGGCATGGCTACATGGCGCATGCCGGGTCCGTTATCAATATTTGATTTCGAGTAGGCATAAGGGTTGGTTTCTATCAGGAAGTCTTTGAAGGCGAAGCATTTGGTGAAATCCAGTTTTTGCTGTGCGCCAGGGTCCATCGGGTCGCCATCAAAGGGTTCAGCGCAGATATCTACTCCTTCTCCTGCAAGGGCTATATCATAGCTGTCGGGGGCCGAGCACATGGCAAACATATACCCGCCGCCTGCCACAAAATCCCGGATTTTTAATGTTACTGCCAGTTTTTCCTGCGATACTTTTTTAAACCCATGCCTTGCAGCAGTAGCCTCAGCCTCGGCTTTATCATTCTGGTACCAGGATGCATTTCTGAACTGGGCCCAGAACTTGCCATACTGCCCGGTAAAATCCTCGTGGTGCAGGTGCAGCCAGTCGTATTTTGCAAGGTCGCCATTTAGTATTTCATCGTCATATACTTTTTCAAAAGGTATCTCGGCATAGGTGAGCACAAGTGTTACGGCATCATCCCACGGCTCCAGGTTTTTAGGGGTATATACTGCTACTTTGGGGGCTTTCTCCAGTTTTATAATATCTCCGTTGAAGTCAGGGTCGGCAATCTGGTTGAGTATACCGCCATATTGGGCATCACTGATAATTTCATAAGTTACACCACGCAATTTGCACATACGTTCCATGCTTTCTATCTGGTCCATGCAGAAACTGCCCCCTTTGTAGTTTAGCAGCCAGTCTACCGGTATTTGTTTGATAAGCGCAGCATAGGCTATGCCATAGGCTTTCAGGTGATTGGCCTGACCGTCGGCATCCATAGGTATAAATAATTTGGCAGCATAGGCATGGCACGACAGGAATATCAGGACAACCGCACAAATCCGGGAAAACATCGTTCGCATTTTCATTAAAATCTTTAAAGCATCTAAGTTACTGATATTTTTAATTGAGGGTGGTGAAGAAAAAGTCAAAAATTGGAAATCAGAAGTTAAAAGCATGTCACGATGCTATATTCTCACTACACCTGACTTCATTGCACATCCAGCAAAAACAACAAAGTCCGGAAAATTCAGGCAAAGTTCTGAGGCCTTTCTTATATTTACCCAATCTAATTTTTCAGTATTCCATTTAACAGTGAAATAGTCATATAAATCTGGTGCCGGAAGTCTGAACGATAGATAATCAATAAAATAAGTAATCCAGTAAATATTTGGAGTTGAAAATATATTCGCTTGTAAAGCTCCGGAACAATGTCCCGCTTTTTAGCGGGAGGGGTTTAATGTGAGATTTAGTTTTATGGGTCTATTCCGCAAATATATAGGCAATCTCTTCATCAGCAGACTGTGGTTTCTGCTGATGGCAGCTTGTGTGATACTCTTATTTGCTGCTTACTTTATCCATATTCTGTACCAG
Organism: uncultured Bacteroidota bacterium; assembly: GCA_903835005.1. GTDB lineage: Bacteria > Bacteroidota > Bacteroidia > Chitinophagales > Chitinophagaceae > Nemorincola. The sequence goes on from CAILLK010000102.1 coordinate 12,037, forward strand.
CCAATGCTGGCGATAGTTGCTGCCATTGTGTTTTTTACTTTGCTGGATTATGTGTTGTTGTTTTTTTTAAAAGGCAGCCTGATGGCTGCAAGGGTGCTGCCGCCAAGATTCAGTATAGGCGATGAGAACGGAGTGAGCCTTGTTATAACCAATTCATTTCCTTACCGCATAAAAGGGCAGCTTATAGATGAATTACCCTTCCAGTTTCAGGAACGCAATTTTCAGTTGCCGGTTACCATCGGTTACAAATCGCGCGAAACCGTAAGCTATAATCTCAGGCCGCTGAGCCGGGGTGAATTTACTTTTGGCAATCTGATCTGTTTTGCATCCAGCCCCATAGGCTTATTGAAAAGGCGTTTTAAAATTGCAGAGCCTGGCATGGTAAAAGTGTATCCTGCCTATCAGCAGTTGCGCAATCTGCAGCTGTTGGCCATAAGTGATAATAACCTTACCGGGGCTAAGAAAATACGCAGGCTTGGGCATAGCCTGGAGTTTGAAAAAATAAAGGATTATGTGCTGGGCGATGATGTGCGCACCATCAACTGGAAAGCTACCGCCCGCAGCAGCAACCTGATGGTGAATACCTTTACAGATGCCCGCCAGCAACAGATATACTGCCTCATTGATAAAGGCCGGAATATGAAAATGCCGTTTGAAGGTATGACCCTGCTCGACCATTCCATCAATGCCAGCCTGGCCTTGCTGAATGTAGCCTTATTGAAGCAGGACAAAGCCGGGCTGATCACTTTCTCATCGAGGGTAAACGATATCATAGCAGCCGACCGACGATCTACCCAGCTGCATCGCATACTGGAAACTCTATACCGGCAGCAAACGGAATTTAAAGAGAGCGATTACGAAGCGGTCTGGAGCACCGTACACAGGGGCATAACCCAGCGCAGCCTGCTGTTATTGTTTACTAATTTCGAAACCTATTCGTCATTGGAGCGGCAGTTGCCTTTTCTTAAAAAGATAGCTCAGCGGCATCTGGCCTGTGTGGTGTTTTTCCAGAATACATTGCTCAAGGAGATACACGAATCAAACCCCGACAGCATTGAGGGTATCTATATAAAAACCATTGCCGACCAGTTTGACCTGGAAAAACGCATGATCGTAAAAGAATTGCGCCGGCATGGGGTGCTCTCCATTCTCACCTCACCAAAGAACCTGACGATTGATGTGATCAATAAATACCTGGAGCTGAAGGCGAGGCAGATGGTATGATAATGTGGCGATTTGCAAGTGTGGCAATGTGCAAATGTGCAGACATAACGGAAAAGCAAGAAACTGTGGGCTATTAAGAATTCAATAAACACTTGATATTCTATATTTTATTATTTTTTTTCAGGCAATTTTGAAAAAATTATTTTCTTCCCTACCCAAGAAATGAGGCTTAAATTACGTCTATTTAAAGAGGAAGGGCTGATCAGAGAAAATTTATTGTTAATTATATTAAATCAAAACCAAATTCATGGTAAAAAATTACTTCCGGCTATTCGTATTTCTATTGTTGACAGGTTGCGCCGCATCCTGCACCAAAAAAGGCGATACAGGGCCAGCCGGACCTGCCGGGCCCTCAGGCACTTCTTCCACATCAGGTGTGGGCGAAATTTATGGCCATGTGAGCCTGTATGACCAGTATGGTTCCCGCTTGTATACGGGCCTGAACAATGTGAAACTGACACTGAAGAACGGCAACTACACCAGTGCCGACGTAACAGGTTATTATACCTTCCCTGCTCTTGCATCCGAAGGGTATACTGTTTCAGCTTCTGCCACCAGCTATGGGGCCACACAATTTACAATGAATGTGTTGGGCGATACGGTATACAAAGACGTGAAACTATCTGCTATCCCCGGTTTTCAGGTGCTTACTTTCAAAGCATATCATAATACCGGTTCACCGAATGATTCACTGATTCTGACATTTAATTCCGATACCCGGGTACGGAATTGCCTGGTGCTGGTAAGCAGCCAGAATACAGTGAGCAACCTGCCCGGAAACTATATCCTTGCCTACACCAAAGCTATACCAGCGTGGGCTACACAGGTGATGATGCAGATACCGGTTTCCGACCTTAATGGCGCCAATATCTTCTTTGGCCAGGAGGTATACTATGCCGCATATAGCTATGTGGTAAACGATGCATCGGTTTATGAAGACCAGGCCACAGGCAGAAACGCATATAATGCAGTCGGAACACCACTTGTCGATTCTACTACTTCGCCATAGTCAAAAAAACTGCCTTGATTAACTTATTATTCAACCTTAATTTCTCGAAAAAAAAATGAAAAAAATAATCATACTGCTTACCCTGGCCTCCTCACTGCACTATACTAAAGGATATGCCCAGATTCCGTTTAATACAATGGATTCACTGAATGTAAACAATATTAATGCCTTAGCGCTGGTGCATGGCGATATGTGGTGGAACCCTGCACTGGAAGTGGCCCATTGTTACTTCCCTAAAAACTCACCGGCAAGTATACAATTTACCAGCGCTTTATGGATGAGTGGTTATGATGGAGGCGGCAATCTGCACATAGCTGCGCAGACTTACCGGCAAAACGGCAATGATTATTGGCCCGGCCCGCTGGACAGCAGCGATACCCTTACTTATGCCACATCGCACAACTGGGCGAAAATATGGAAGGTGCTGCAAACAGATATACAGTCGTTCCTGGCACTCCCAACGCACGATTCGGCAAGTACGCCCCAGGCTATACTTACCTGGCCGGGCAAGGGCAATACCTATGCCACCGGTAACGGTGGTGTGCCGCTCACCATCACTACAGATATGGCCCCTTTCAACGACCTGAACGGCAACGGAATTTATGAGCCGTTGCTGGGAGAATATCCGCTTATAAAAGGCGACATGGCGCTGTGGTATGTTTTCAGCGACAATGGCCCTGTGCATACCGAAACCAAGGGCAAGCCCCTGGGCCTGGAAATACACGCTATGGCTTATGGCTACAAGCGGGGCACGCTGATAGATAATGTGATCTATTACGACTATTACATCACCAACAAATCGGCCAATACTTACCACAACTTCCGTTTCGGGCAATTTGATGATGTAGATCTTGGCTATGCGTTTGATGATTATATAGGTTTTGATTCTTCTCACCGCATGGGCATTTGTTATAATGGCACTCCTGATGATGGTGCAGGTGGTGGGCATCCCATCAACTCATATGGCACCCGTATACCTATGGTAGGCCTTACAATGGTAGTGCTGCCGGGAGATGAAGGAACAATTAAAGCACCTGCAGGCACGTTCGACTATTATATTAATGATGGTTCAATAATCGGTAACCCTGCAACAGACACTCAATATAATTACTACCTGCGCTCCCAGATAAGAACTGGCGCTCCGTTTACCAATGACTTTACAGGCAGGGGCATCCCCAGTAAGGCATATGGATCTGGGCCTGTAACTAATTATGTATTTACCGGTGATCCATCAGATACCACTCAATGGAGTGAGTGCAATTGCAGCAATTATCCCGGCGACCGTCGGTTTATCATTACCAGCTCAGACTTTACCTTCCCGGCAGGATCAATACAGCATGTGGCTATGGCGCTGGTAACTACTAATCCAGATACCCTGAATGCCTGTCCAGGCGTCAGTTTCGACAGTATAAAAATTCTGGCCGATACTGCATGGGCCAACTATATAAATGTAACTGAAGTAAAACCCTTTACCACAAATACTGGTATCCGCATTTACCCCAATCCCGCTCATAATCAAATCGTTATTGAAACCAGTGGTTTAGCCACCGGAGAAGAAACCATAACCTTCTACAACATTATAGGGCAGAAACTGAATGTGCCAATATCAGGAACAGGTAACAAAAGAGTAGCAGACTTAAATGGGTTGCCCAATGGAATATACCTTGTAGTTTATAACAATGGGACCATACAAAAGACGGTAAAAGTGATTAAAGAATAAATCAAACAAAAAAACTTCCTTCTTATGAAAAATGTCTTGTTGATTTTGTTGGCCTCTTGTTTAACAACTACTTTTTTGTTTGCACAAGCTACCTTCAATACAATAGATTCTGTGGACATTAATAATATCAATGCATCAGTGTTGGTGCATGGTGATATGTGGCGATACCCAAACAACCCTATTATTCCTGATTGTAAATTTCCCAATGGAAGTAACAAGAATTTACACCGTCTTGGTAGTATTTGGCTTAGCGGCTATGATGGCACCGGTAACCTGCATATTGCTGCACAAACTTACAGGTGGGTTAATGACTATTGGCCGGGGCCACTTGATGCAAGTGATACGCTGAATTATGCTACCTCCAGCTCTTGGGCTAAAATATGGAAGGTGAATTTAACAGATATAGAAACCTTCCTCTCATTTCCAATACATACTACAACCAATACACCGCAATCAATTCTCACCTGGCCTGGAAAAGGCAATATAAATGCTACAGGAAATAGTGGTACACCACTAACCATAACATCTGATATGGCACCATTTGTGGACCTGAACGGAAACGGGATATATGAACCGCTTTTGGGTGAATACCCTGAAATAAAAGGTAATCAAACGCTATGGTGGGTATTCAGCGATAATGGCCCGACACATAACCAAACTAATGGCAGGCCACTGGGAGTGGAAGTACATGCTATGGCTTATGCTTTTAAAAGGGGCACATTGATTGATAATGTGGTTTATTATGAATATACTATTGTAAATAAGTCGGCTTATAATTATAGCAATTTCAGAATAGCACAATGGGATGATATCCAAATAGGCTATAGTTATCCATTTGAGGATTTTATAGGTTATGATTCAATCTGGCGTATGGCTGTTGATTATTCAGGTACTAATTGTAACGGATGTACAACCGGAGACACTGTTAATAATTATGGCGCAAACCCTCCTCAAACAGCTTTAACAATGATCGTTTTGCCTGGGGATGCTGGCACAAGTTATGTTCCAGCCGGTTCATTCGATTATTATGTAAATGATGCTTCAATTATAGGCAATCCGGCAAATGATAGTGAATATGATAATTATATGCGGGCAAAACTCCGCAACAGCCAGCATTTTACAGATGATTTTTCAGGTGCTGCTTCCCCATGTAACGGATACGGTATGGGAGCTAATGTCAATTATCTTTTCACGGGTGATCCATCCAACTATTCCCAATGGTCAGATTGTTCTTGCAATAATAATCCCGGAGATAGGAGAACTGTTTTCTCAAGTAATGATTTTAATCTGAATGCAGGTAGCTCACAAAGAGTGGTTTTTGCATTACTGGTTGCAGATACTGCAAAAGGCTGCCCGTTAGCCAGCTTTAATGATATAAAAATCGTTGCCGATACCGCCTGGGGTAATTATTTCCAGAATGCCAGCGGTATAAAAAATATCATAAATAACATTGGCGTCAACATATATCCAAATCCAACTCATAACCTCCTTTACCTTGAAAACTCAGTCCCGAATACCGGGGAAGAAAACACAACCTTCTACAACATTATAGGGCAGAAACTGAATGTGCCAATATCAGGAACAGGTAACAAAAGAGTAGCAGATTTAAGTGGGTTGCCAAATGGAATATACCTCGTGGTTTATAACGATGGGACCATACAAAAAACTGTAAAAGTGATTAAAGAGTAACCAAACTTAAATTTCCTTCTTATGAAAAATGTCTTGCTAATTTTGCTGGCAACCTGTTTAACAACTACTTTTTTGTTTGCACAAGCCACCTTCAATACAATAGATTCTGTAGACATCAACAATATCAATGCTGCAGTATTGGTTCATGGTGATATGTGGTGGAATCCGGTTCTTGAAACAGCACATTGCGAATTCCCCAATGGCACTCAAAAAAATTGCAATTTTGCAAGCAGTATATGGATGAGCGGGTATGATGGGGCAGGCAATCTGCATATAGCTGCTCAGACATACCGCCAGAGCGGAAATGATTACTGGCCGGGCCCACTGGATGCAAGTGATACGCTTACTTATTCAACATCGGCCAACTGGGCCAAAATCTGGAAGGTTTACCGGACAGACATTCAATACTTCCAGTCGCTGACCACACATACAACAGCCAATACTCCAACTGCTATTTTAACCTGGCCCGGCAAGGGTAATGTTAATGCTCAGGGCAATGCTGGTGCTCCCCTTACCATAACTACAGATATGGCGCCCTTTATTGACCTTAATGGTAATGGAATTTATGAACCATTGCTTGGAGAATACCCGGATGTGCGTGGTGATGAAGCACTGTGGTGGGTTTTCAGCGATAACGGCCCCACACATAATCAATCGAATGGTAATCCATTAGGCGTAGAAGTCCATGCCTCATCATTTGCTTATAACAGGGGTACACTGATAGACAATGTAGTGTATTATGAATACACTTTCACAAACAAATCAGTCAATAATTATTCAAACATGAGAGTTGCCCAATGGGATGATATTGACCTGGGGTATCCTTATGATGATTACATAGGCTATGATTCTATGTGGCGTATGGGTATAGCTTATAATGGTACAGACTGCGATGGCTGCTCGGCCGGGTATCCCCCAACAAGTTATGGATTGAATCCACCTCAATCTGCAATTACAATGATCGTTTTGCCAGGCGATGTCGGAACGAGCTTTGTTCCGGCCGGAAGTTTTACTAACTATCAAAATGATGCTTCCAGTACAGGCAACCCTAATAATGACACAGTATGCAATCATTATATGCGGTCTATACTTTACAATGGCAAAACTATTGCCTCTTGCTTTTCTTCCGGTACATTACCCTGCGGAGGATATGATTCTACTTCAATTATAAATTATGTATACCCCGGTGATCCGTCTGATTCGACTCAATGGAGTGAATGCATCTGCGGTAACAATCCAGGTAACAGGCGATTTGTTTTATCAAGCAATGATTTTACACTTAACGCCGGCAGTTCAGCAAAAGTAGTGGTGGCGCAAATTGTCGCTGATTCGGTTGGGGGCTGTCCGATAGCCAATTTCAGTAAAATTAAAATTGTTGCCGATACCGCCTGGGGAAATTACTATCACCCTCCTGCTCCATTGCCACCAAATGCAATCAAAAATCTGGCACAAACCAACACCATCAACATTTACCCAAACCCCACTCATAATGTCCTCTACCTTGAAAACTCAGTCCAGAATACCGGCGAAGAAAGCATAACCTTCTACAACATTATAGGGCAGAAACTAAATGTAGCTATTACCAGATCAGGAAATAAAAAGGTAGCTGATATAAGTGCATTGCCCAACGGGCTATACCTTGTGGAATACAGAAACAGCAATATACAGCTGACAACAAAATTTATAAAAGACTAGCCGTTGGTTGCATGATTCATGCAGGTGTTATGAATTGCCGCCTTTTTCACGTTTTTATTTCAATCTTATTTATATTGCACGGCAATCGTTGTGTGCCGCTATTATGAACAGGTTATTTACTATTTTTTTCTTGCTTCTGATTTGCCTTTTTAGCTCCTGCAAAAAAGACCTGTTGCATTTTCAGAAAGTGCAGCAGCTCAGCAGCAACACCACAATGCAGCTCAATAATATCCGCTTTATTAGCAGTAATGTCTGCATCATTGGCGGTGGCATACAGTTTGCACAATCAGGAGTACTGCGGTCGGTGGATGGTGGCTACACCTGGTCAGTTTTTTCAGATACCAGTGCGCCTAAAGAAATGTTTGGTTTGGGTGTAAGTACCAACGGCAGAATTTACCTGAGTGGGGTAGACGGGGATGTGCTGCAAAGCAACGACTCCGGCAACACCTGGAAGTTTAACCGGATTCCCGATTGGCTGGTTTATTTCGGCGGTTATTTCCCGGCACCAGATACGGGTATTTTTGTCAGCTCTATATTGCAAAGGCAATGTACCGTAACCCGAATTGATTCCAATTTCAAAATCATTGATGAGCAAACTCATTTGTTCGGTGTCAATAATGTTTATCCGGCGGGGCCCCGCACCAGTTATCTTATAGGATACGGCACGGTTATGGTTACTACCGATAACGGCAATACCTGGAATTTTCAGGATGTAAATGGCGATAACTTTATGGCTATGGATATACATGGCCAGGATATATGGCTGTGTGGCTATGCCGGCAGTATTTTTCATACCACAGACGGCGGCAACAACTGGAAGCGGCTGCGCAATGGCAACGATATTACCTTACCCCGCTACAACCTGCTGGGCATTGCATTTAAAGACGGGCAAAATGGCTGGGCAGTATGCGATGACGGCAAACTGATACGTACCGATGATGCCGGCAACCATTGGGAAGAATACGACCGTTTTACTACAAGCGCCCTGCGCAGTATAGCCATCTGCCCCAATGGCGACTTGCTTGTGGCCGGCGACAACGGAAGTATTTTCAGGATAACCACACTTTAGGTAATCCTGCCAATCAGACAAAATAAAACGTCCAGGAAAAAGCGCACGCGAAGTCGGAATTTGCAAACATCATTTTTTTAAGACCGTAAATCCCGGTATTGCCGGTTTCTAATGTCTGTATGATGTCATTTAGTGCTGATTAATTTATTTTCAACTGCATAACTTTTAAAATCAAATGCCGCCCCGGCAAGGGGCGGCATTTGATTTTAAAAGCAGCATGTTATTTCTTCTGGTCAGATTCCTTAGATGCCGCAGGTATAGCGGGTTTGAAAATACTTTCGTCAATGGGTTTATTGAGCTCAATTGATTTGAAGTTGATATCTCCCATTGGCGAAGAGATGGTCATTGGCATTACCACGCCGCCATCCAGCGCTTTATAATTGTCGTAGCTCATAGCTACTTCCTGTTCCTGCTCCTCCACTTTTACTTTCGATTCAGTACGCAGCAAGTAGTAGGTTTTGGTATCAAAGTAGCAGGTAGTTTCATTGCCATCTTTATCGGTGAATTTTATCCGGTAGCACAATACTTTATTGATGGTATCCATACCCAGGTACTCCGTTTTTGTACCATTGGTTTTGTAGTCAAACATTTCCTTGGCTTTCAGGTCCATTTGCGACTGGCTTGCTTTAAGTGCATCTGCTTTCATAGTATCCAGCTTATCCATGCCCGGCTGAAAAGGCATATAGGTCCAGCCCTGGGATTTTGTAACTATTGTAAACCCGTTCATGCCCATTACGCTGATATCGGTACGCATAGCTTTACCCGGTATCAATGTCTGAACAAGGCTGATATCCATACCCTGAACCGACATACCGCCATCCATCTTCACAGATTTTATATTATTCCAGGCTTCTTTTGGGCCTATGGCTTTCAGGTGTTTATCCATTACCTCATCTACCGATTGGGCTTTGAGGGTAGCCACGCCGCTCAGCATTAACAGGGCGAGCATACCCATTTTTAATAATTTCATACTTGTGGTTTTAAATATTTAGGTAGCAAAAATAGGAAATTCATTTGGGTTATTTTGTTGTTATATAAAATCGAACCGATTTTAACCGATTCCTTCTTTTAAGAATACAACGGAATTCAGTCGTTACGAAATATACTCACTCAGCTCCAGCCATCTCATTTCCTTTTCCTCAAGCGACTGTGTTATAAAAGTCATCCGGTTGCTGAGTTGCTGTATCTGATCATAGTTCAGCGATTGGTCCATCATTTTTTCGGTTATAGTAGTTTTCTCTGTTTCCATCGCTGCCATATCTTTTTCCAGCTGGTCGAATTCGCGCTTGTCTTTAAAGGAGAATTTCTTTTTCTCCGGCGCCGGCTTGGCAATAACTGGTTTTGCAACCACATCCTCAGTTTTCTTCGGACTGTCTTTCTGTTTTTCCTTTGCCCTTTCTTCAATACGGTAAGCGCTGTAATTGCCGGGATAATCGCGCACCACGCCATTACCTTCAAATACAAACAGATGGTCTACCAGCCGGTCCATAAAATACCGGTCGTGCGATACAATTACCAGGCAGCCGGGAAAATCGCTGAGGAAATTTTCGAGTACGGAGAGGGTAGGGAGGTCAAGGTCATTGGTAGGTTCATCCAGTATCAGGAAGTTGGGATTACGGAATAAAATGGCCAGCAGCTGTAGCCGCTTTTTCTCGCCCCCGCTCAGTTTCGAGAGATAAGTATATTGTTGCTCAGGCGGAAAGAGGAACAGCGTAAGAAACTGCGAAGCGCTCAAGGTACTGCCATCGGCCAGCGGAAAGTTTTCGGCTATATTCTTCACAAATTCTATCAGCCGCATATCTTCCTTTATCTCAAGGCCCTGCTGCGAGAAGTTGCCGAAGATAACCGTTTCACCAATATTTATCTTACCGCTGTCTTGCGGCTCTATGCCCTGCAGCATGTGCAGAAAGGTACTTTTGCCCGCTCCGTTTTCGCCTATTATACCCACCCTTTCGCCCTTCTTGAAGGTGTAATCAAAACCCTTGAGTATTATCTTTTCGCCATAGCTTTTATATACTTTTTTCAGCTCGGCTATCTTACCCCCCAGGCGGCTCATTTTGGTTTGAAGTTCCACCTGGTTGTCCACTACTTTCTGCTTGGCCTTCTTTTCTATTTCGTAGAAATTGTCTTCCCTGCTTCTCGATTTTGTGGTTCGCGCCTTGGGTTGCTTGCGCATCCATTCCAGCTCTTTGCGAAACTGGTTGCGTGCTTTATCTATATTCGATATTGTGTTTTCTATACGAGCGGCTTTCTTCTCCAGGTAGCTCTGGTAATCCCCCTCATAGGTATACAGTTTCTCCTCATCCAGCTCCCAAATTTCATCACACACATCTTCCAGGAAGTAACGGTCATGGGTAACCATAAGCAGGGTTACCTTCTGCATGTTCAGGTAGTTTTCCAGCCACTCTACCATGGTTACATCCAGGTGGTTGGTAGGCTCATCCATGATCAGCAGAACGTGCTTGTGTTCAAACCCGATATCTATAAGCACCTGAGCCAAAGCTACCCTTTTACGTTGCCCGCCCGACAGTGTTTTTACCTTCTGGTCCAGGTTATGAATGTTGAGTTTGTTGAGTATCTGGTGCACCTTGGCTTCAAAGTCCCAGGCGCCCAGTTCATCTATTCTCGACAGCGCTGCCGACAGGGCTTCGTGGTCCTTAGAGCCTTCAGCCAGTATCTTTTCATAATTGCGCATGGCCTCGGCCACGGGGTGCCGGTAATGAAATATATTATCGAGTACCGACAGTTCCTCTGCAAATTGCGGCTCCTGTTCAAAGAGCGCTACCGTTACATCCTTATGTATCCATATATTCCCTTCATCCACAGTATCCTTGCCCGATAGTATTTTCAGTAAGGTACTTTTACCGCTGCCATTGCGGGCAATAAGAGCTATTTTATCGCCTTCGCTGATATGGAAGGTGATATTGGTAAACAGTGGTTTTATTCCGTAAGATTTGCTGATCTTGTCTGCTGAAACGTAATGCATAAGCGGCGCAAAGGTAGGGGGATAAGTTGAAAGGATAATTGATGGAAAAGTTAATAAGTTGGTTGGAATGGAAAAGAAAGACAACATAAACAAGTTTTTGGCCACAACACCTGTAATCAGGTTGAGGAAATAATTTTCAATTATTTTAACTAAAAAATTAGTTTGTAAACTAAATAGTTAGTAGATTTACTAAAAAATTAGTTGAAACATTTATGAAGACGCCATTCAAGCCACTGACGAAAGCCGAAGAAGAGATCATGCAGGTATTATGGAAGCTGGAAAAAGCATTTGTAAAAGACATTGTTGACGAACTGCCGGAGCCCAAGCCGCACTATAATACGATCTCTACCATCATAAAAATACTCTGTGATAAGGGCATAGCATCTTTCGAATCTTTCGGGAAATCGAACCGGTATTACCCGCTGGTGAAAAAAGAAGACTACACCAGGCGATCTATGAAGCAGTTTGTGAAAGGGTATTTTGAAGGGTCCTATTCCAATATGTTTTCCTTTTTTGCCAAAGAAAAAGATATTAGCATTGAAGACCTGGAAAGCATACTGAAAGAACTGAAAAACAATTCACCTAAAAAGTAATTTTTTATGTTGTACTTCATTCAGGTAAACCTTTACACAATGGCAATGCTGGCCATTTATAGCCTGTTTCTGTGCAACAGGCCTTTATATCAGCAGAGCAGGTATTACCTCATATCCTCGGCATTATTGCCGCTGATACTGCCGCTGATACACATGCCGGAAAGATATAGCCCCCAATTGCAGGAAACATCTTTGCTTCGATTTAACCTGCCGGAAATTTTAATCTCCGCAACCAGGCATACAGTGGAAATGCCCGGCAAGGTGGACTGGTTAGCTGTTGGGTATTTAATTATTGCTGGAATTATCATTGCATGGCAATTATTGAATGGTTTTCGCCTCTGGCAACTGATCCGGAACAGGCAGCAGGTAGACCACGGCAGCTATAGACTGGTAATAGCTCCGGGGTTAGCACCGGGAAGTTTTGGAAATTATATATTTTTCCCCGACGGGGAAATTAATGATAACATTATGGCACATGAATGTGCGCATATACAACTGAACCATACCCGTGATATACTCGTGATTACTTTGCTGCAGGCCCTTATCTGGCCGAACCTGTTACTGATATGGATTAAAAAAGAACTGCAGCAGGTACATGAATTCCAGGCCGATGAACTGGTAAATGCGGATATAGCTGTTTATGCTGAGTTATTGCTGTCTTCAGTTTTTCAAACGCAATCCTTGCATCTTATACATTCATTTATTAATCACCCCATAAAACGCAGAATTATGATGCTATTAAAAAAGCCTTTAGGCCAATCAGCAAGATTTTTATGTCTGTTAAAAATTGGCACGGCTACTATGGTTACTATTTTAGGTTTGATTTATTTGCAAAGCTGTAACCAAAAAGTGAATAATACCAATCAGTCAAACAGTCTGGCATCAACCCCGGGAAGTATTGATTCATTAAAAAAGATTAATTCTCCGGATAAGGAAAATGATCCCTCTATTTTCCATAAGGACTATGATACCTATTATGACACGGTGAAAAAAGATGGCAAGCTTGCTGTAAACGAACATCGCGTATATAAATCATTTGGCGCTATGGACAGGAAGCCGGAACCGGTTATTGATATTTATAAATTCCTGGCCGACAATATCAGATACCCTGAGAGCGCAAAGCAAGGTGGAATTCAGGGCAGGGTTGTTGTGCATTTTATAGTCAATGAAAATGGTAAAATTTGTAATCCTGAAATGGTTAGGGCTCCGGATATGTCATTAGCGAATGAAGCGCTGAGGGTTATCCGCACAATGCCCGACTGGAAACCCGGAATTGTAAACGGAAAACCTGTTGCTGCTTACTTTTATTTACCGATCGTTTTTAAGCTTTGATTTTAACCCGTATCTATGACCTATTTACTTCAAATTACTGTTTATACTGCAATACTCTTTGCAATATATCTGCTGTTGTTAAAAGACCGTGTGGCCCATATTTGGAACCGGGCTTACTTATTGCTGTGCGCCGCTTTACCGATGGTAATTCCTCTGATAAGTATACCTTCCATTCAAAGGGCAAGTCCTGTTATCAGCAGGTCGGCTGGTATTTTATTGCTGCAGGTATCGGGTATAACAACAGGAAGTAAAAGGATATCGGAGGTAGTTAATTGGAGCTATGTGGTAACCATTATTTATGTTATGGTTTCGCTGGTTATACTGGCCTGGACATTATTTCATATTATCAGGTTTCTAAAGTTAGTGACACGAGGCAATTATGAAAAAAATGGCGGGGTAAAAGTTGTCAGAGAAACAAATGCAGGCCCTGGCAGTTTTCTGAATATTATTTTCTTTCCGGGTAAAAATATTGATGCCGTTATTTATGAGCATGAGCAGGCTCACATCAGGCTGAAGCACAGTTTTGACCTGATTTTTATTCGCTGCATGCTCATTGTTTTCTGGCCGAATATTATGCTGTACATGCTGATAAAAGAGCTGAAAATGGTGCATGAATTTCAGGCCGATGCACTGGCCGCAGGGAATAAGATAAGCTACATAAATACCCTGCTCAATAATTCATTTCATACGCATAGGTTTTCAATGGCCAATACTTTTTTCCATCACCCAGTAAAGAGGAGAATCAGGATGATGAACAAATCGGTTCTGAGCTCAAAGGGATTGTTTTTTCTAGCTGCAAGGTCATTTATAGTAACAACTGTTTTAGTAGCTGCTATGGTTTATTTACAGAGCTGTAAGCAACCTGTGCAAGCCATCCCTGATGAGACGATTTTTCAATTTAATTTCAGGACTGATACTGCAATTATTAAGGTGACTGAGGATAGGACAGATTTACCAAAGCCGATAGTCTTACCAATCAGTGAGTTGAAGAGTGATTGGAGTTTAAATGCACAATTTAATGATAGGCCTGAATTTGTTATTGTTCCTGATGCAGTGCCGGGGTCATTTACTATTATGGGATCAACGGGAGCACTTAAAAATGAAAATTTAACTGTACAGGTAACAGATTTAAATGGTAAGACAATATTTGAGAGGACTGTAACTACCCCTGCTGGTTATTTAAATGAAAAAGTTATACTTAATAACCTGAGGAGCTTCACTCCCTATACTGTAGATGTTTATTCTTCATCTTTTAATGAAAAATTACTCCTTATTGCGAAGTGAAATAAATAAATGTATTTTACGTTAAATGTTATAAAAATCTATGAAAAACCTGATCCTTCTCTTGCTTACAACCCATTGGATAAGCGCTTCGGCAAAAGACAATTTTCACCTTACAGGGCATATAAAGAATCAGCTTGCTGATACTATTAAAATAAGCTACAGCCCCGTTTGTATAGTTTACAAGCCAGTAGTGTATAAAGCTAAGTTATCTGATGGTGACTTCAGTTTAGGGTTTAGTATTCCTGAAGGCTATACTGATCTGACCATTAAAATTGGTAATAAGGAGACCGAAATTTATGGAGGCCCTGATGCTGATCTTACATTAACTGCGGATGCGGCTAATTTCGACAGTACTGTACATTATGAAGGCAAAGGTGATGCAATCGCCAATTACCTTGCTAAATGTGTGCTGGAGAAACACGCCATCCGCAATGTGAACCTGCACGCCCAGATGCTGGGAACTTATGAACCGGAAGAATACAAGTCAGCACTGAAAAAACTGATTAACGAAGAAAACGAGTACATTGATAAAAATGCCGCCGGACTGCCCGAATCATTCGTCAGTTATATCAGGAAGGCAAATCAGTACGAGGTTTGGTACACCATGTTTATGTATGCTTGGCGACATGAATCTATAAAACAGAAAACTACGAGTGTAAAGGATATCCCTGCTGAGTTGTATGCTGTAACAGATGCTATTCCTGCCGACTTTGATGATAATTTACTACCCATGCTTTCTTACAGGGTATTTCTGAACAATTTTTATTCGTCACGGGTGTCGGGTGAAAATGCACGAAAAAAGATAAAGATGGAGCCCGGAGAGTGGCAGGATTCTGTGTTCGCCAGGGAATACAGGGAGATGCCGCCATTAACGGCCGAATTTCTGGTGGGCAATCAGATTTACAAGTCATTACCTCATTCCCGGATCAGTCAGATAGAACATGAATTCGCCAACTATAAAGAGCATTTCCCTAGCAGTAAAAACATCGCCCTGCTCGATGAAGCAATTGAGCAAAGAAAGTTAACAACCCCGGGTAAGCCGGAAATTGATTTTGATATCACTACGCCCGATGGAACAAAAATGAAGCTTTCAGATCTTAAGGGTAAGGTTGTCTATATAGACTTCTGGTCGCGTGGATGTGTGCCCTGCATAGGGGAAATGAATGGCGCAAAAATCGTCAGGGAACATTTTGCCGGCAAGCCCGTTGCATTTGTTTATGTATCGGTAGATGAGGATGAAGCGACCTGGAAGGGTGCCGTCAATGCGTTTACGGCAGATGGTATCAATACCCACCTGGAAAATGGCAGGGAATCGGAGGTAGTAAAGAAATATGAGGCAGACGGCATACCCTGCCATTTTATTGTAGGGAAGGATGGCAGGTTCGCAGCAGTAGATCATGTAGTTAGCCCTTCGGATCCAGACAGCCTTATTGCACAGATTGAACAGTTGCTTCAATAACCATCTGAATGAACCTTGGATTTTATCATTAATGAAATCTCTTTTTGCTAAGAAAGGCGTAATTTTAATTGCATTTTTCTCAAAAACCGATTTTATGATCAGGAATTACCTTCCCTTAATCAATCCCTTTGTTTCATTGTTCGTACCTCTGAAAAACATTATC
Organism: uncultured Bacteroidota bacterium; assembly: GCA_903835005.1. Lineage (GTDB taxonomy): Bacteria > Bacteroidota > Bacteroidia > Chitinophagales > Chitinophagaceae > Nemorincola. Next base: position 28,260 of record CAILLK010000102.1, read on the forward strand.
ATTACCCTGGTAATTATTATTGCTGCCAATAATGCTATAAACGCTCAGGCCTGGGGCAATATGGGGGCTGCAGGGTTTACACCTGCTGCTGCGCCCTATGCCACTATAGCGGTTTATGGCATTGATACAACTTATATAGCCTATGAGGATGCAGATACCGGATACCGGGCATCCGTTATGAAGTTCAACGGCACCGGCTGGGTGCAGGTGGGCAACCAGGGGTTTTCGTCGGGCAGCGCATTATATACATCTATTGCTATAGATGGTTCTTGCACTCCTTATGTGGTGTATGAAGACAATGCCAATGCCGACAATGCCACAGTTATGAAATTTAATGGCTCTGTATGGGTTGGCGTGGGCAGCATTGCATTCTCCGGTGTAAGTGTTGCCAATACCTCAATAGCAATCGACAGCACAGGCGCTCCCTATGTTTGTTTTCTTGATATAGGAAATAACAAACCGACTGTGATGAAATATACCGGAAGCAGTTGGGTAACAGTGGGCGGCTCTGATTTTTCGGCCGGCGTGGCCCAAAACCCCGCTATGGCGCTAGGGCAGGGTGGTGTGCCCTACGTTGTATTTGCCGACGGCGCAAATGGTTTTAAGGCCACGGTGATGAAATATGCCGATACAGGTTGGGCGATTGTTGGCAGTGCCGGATTTTCGGCCGATACTGCCGGATATACCAGTATAGCCATTGATACCGCTGGTACTCCTTATGTGGCTTACCAGGATGCAGGTAATGGCTATAAAGCAACTGTTATGAAATTCAACGGTACATCATGGACCCCTGTAGGAACGGCCGGAATTACTGCCGATACTGTACTTTATACCGCCATTGCCACTAGCCACTCCGGTACTCCTTATCTGGCCTTCGCTGATTACAGTTATGGCTATAAAGCTACTGTAATGAAATTTGATGGTACCAGCTGGATGGATGTTTGTTCGCCCGGGTTCTCTGCGGGTACGATTACTCAGCCTTCCTTAGCTATTGGCAGTACTGGCTTTCCTTTTTTAGGCTATGAAGACGGTGCCTATAGCGATAAGGCCTCAGTAATGATGCTTACTTTTCCTGAAGATGTGAAAAATGCTTCAGCTAAGTCAGCCACCGGTTTAACAGTATTCCCTAACCCTAACCAGGGAATATTTACTATTAGCCCGGTTACCACCAAAACAGAACCTTTGGACATAACCATCACCAATGAGCTGGGTGTAACTATAAAAGACATAAAGATAACAGCTGATCATGCCACAGAAATAAATCTGGATATTCCACCTGGAATTTATTTCCTGGCCGCCACCACAGCCACTGGGAAATGGTATAGTAAGGTCATTATTACACTACAGTAATAAGGGTTATCAGGCCTTTAATAGAAGTATCAACTCTGGAATACCTGAGAAAGTTGTTTACTGGTAAAACTGTTTAACTACAGCTTAATCATCTTACCTGCAATACCATCTCCCGCCGATGTGCGGATCAGGTAAAGATAATCTCCTGCAGGTAATGCAGAGGTATTTACATTAATCAGGTGTTCGCCTGTGGTGAGCTTATTTTGTGTAATTGTATTCAGAAGATGGCCTGACATATCCATGATCATAACAGTTACATCAGCGCCTGCGCTTAATGAGAACCGGATATTGGTATAATCAGTTGCCGGATTGGGGTAATTGCCGAAGAAGGAGAGATTATTCCGGGTTATTTTGCTGGTGCCTGCAGTGGAATAACCGATAACAGCAATAGGGTAAATGTCGAGATTGGTTTTCAACAATGCATTCTGTGTATAATTATCGTACCATGTATTATCAGATCCCTGGGTGGCATTCTGAACATTGATAAAAGTATCAACAGTAGTATCTATGCCGGGATTAATATTGGAATCTATAGTGAAATTTGCAGCAGGATATCGCTCTCCGTTTTTTGAACAGGCCAGACCAAAATTGTCTCCGTTTGTGGTCAGCCCGGTGGAAACGTTATAGGTATAATTGACGCTGTATCCTACATAAAACGGAGCTGATAAAAAGCTGGTGGGCGTGGCAAACAAAAACTCTTTCAGCGTGTCATGTGTGGCGCCTATACCCAATTGGGTAACTGATACTGTGTCGGAAGCCAGTATTGTTGAAGGGAAGCCGTTATAGATCAGACTACCGGATATTGGAACGGGATAAGTTTGGTTCCAGACATTAAAATTAACCGTTTGAGCAGATAAAGGATTCACCTTTCCGCTGAACAATGCAAAAACGCCGATTACCTGTATAGAACTGTCGTAAGCATAAAAATCATAACGCTCGGCAAACGACTTATCATTCCAGTAATTAGTACCGGTAACATAACCACTGTCCGTTCCGATGGTATAAATGGTGATGGTATCGCTGCCTGAAACATGAGGGATAGAAATGGTATCGCCAAAGGTGGTTGTTCTGCCTGAAGGTAATCCTGCAGAAAGGTTATCTGTATTATTGTTTATACATTGAATATCCTGCTCATGAATATTTTTGATTCTTTGGGCAAATGCAGGGAAACTAAAAAGGATGGCAAAAAAAAGTATAAAAAAATTTTTCATTCTTTGGTTTTAAAATTGGCATTAAAAATACACATCATTCAGTTAATGAAACTCATTTCTCTCATAAAACTGCGTTAATAGTCCTTGTATGCCGCCTTTTACGTAAAATCCAATTAACCCAAAATCGTTTGTTTTTGATTACCTGAATAAAAACAATCCCCGACGAGTTTTCATCAGGGATTGTTTTTTTATCATTCCAACCTTATTTTACAACTGTCAGTTTGCCACCAAAGCCATCGCCTTCTGTAGTGCGGAGCAGGTAAATATAGTCACCTGAAGGCATGTTTGAAGTATTGATATTAATTGTTTGACTGCCGGCTGCAAGGTTTGATTGTTTAATAGTATTAATAATTCTGCCAGACATATCTGTAATCTGCAAAGTAACACCTGTATTGCTTGCCAGAAAGAAAGAAACATCAGTGCTGTTGACGGCAGGGTTAGGATAATTGCCAAAGAAGGTAAGGTTGTTTTTGGTAATACCTTTTACGCTAAGTACATTCCTCGCCGAAACTATCGGGTAAATATAAAATTCATAAGGCAGGCCAAAATTATCAGTTGCATTGTCATGCCATCCGCTGCCATCATTATATAGTGTTGCATTCTGGTTATTTACTATCGTATCTGCACCGGATAGGGTAACAACCGGAGTTGTTCTTTCATATTGGGTGGTTGTATAAAGACCGATTGTATCGCCAGCAAGGGCCGTATAATCGTAGTTTATCTGATAACCCACAAAAAACGATTTATTGAGGAAAGCAGTTGGTGTGCTGAACAGGAAAGTTTTAAAGGTATCGGCTAAAGTATCAGCTGCAGCTATTCCTAAATTGGTAATTGGTACAGTTACAGAATCGAGTGCGATATCTGGGAATCCGCTCTCATAAACATTTGTAGACACTGATTCCTGTGGGCCAACATTCCAGGTGTAAAATGTTACCTTTTTGGTTGAAGCAGGGTTCACAGTGCCACCAAACAGCGTTACAACCCCAATAACCTGGAGGTTACTGTCAATACTGTTGAAATCGTATCTTTCGGAATAGCCCATATCCCCGAACGCATCTGTACCAGAAATAAATCCACTGTCGGTAGTCATGCCTGCATAGTAAAGTGTAGGCGTATCGGCCAGTACCGTGTTTCTTAAGGTATCGTATATGCTTGTAGTTTTCGCAGATACCTTATTCAGATTTGCATTCAGATTTACTGTTTTGGAAGTGTGCCCTTCTGAAACTCTTTGTGCCAAGGCGCCAAAACTCATACCGGCAGCTGCGGCAAGTAAAATTAGCTTTTTCATTTTGTTGATTTTTTATCAAGTAGTTTTAATACGTGCAATAGATATTCTTTTCGGGCGAAGGTTTAAACCCGTAAGTGATAAAAAATCCTTAAATGCAGTTGAAATGTTACAGTGAATTGTCAGTTAGCTGATTAAATCATCGTATAATTCTGATTGATTTATACAATTAAATTAATACCCTGTTCGATTTAAAAATAAGTCGGCCAAAGCTATAGCCGTTATGGCTTCTACCACTACAGGCACCCGCAATGCAATGCAAAGATCATGCCTGCCTTTAACAGTAAAAGCTTCAACTGATTGCGATTTATTATTCCAGGTGTTTTGTTGCTGCGGAGTGCTGCTGGTAGGTTTAATGGCTACTCTGAAGTAAAGTTCATTGCCATTGCTGATGCCACCATTAATACCTCCTGCATTGTTGGTAAGTGTAGTGCCACTATCGTCAATCAGGGCATCATTATGTGAGCTGCCTTTCATTCGGGCAGCTGCAAAACCACTGCCAAACTCAATTCCCTTTACAGCAGGTATAGAAAACACTGCATGGCTTATAACAGACTCAACAGAATTAAAAAATGGCTCACCAACACCAACGGGTAGTCCTTTTACATTGCAGGTAACTATGCCGCCAATACTGTCCTGATCGGCTATTGCTTTATTTATGGCTGCTTCAATATCAGCATTCCCTCCTGCTTCAGTGAGGGAAGCATTTATGGCAACCCCTGTCATTATTTTTTTTGCTACTACCCCGGCTGCTACCAATGCAACAGTCAATCTGCCGGATGAATGGCCACCACCACGATAATCATTGTAGCCGTTGAACTTTTTATCCAATACAAAATCGGCATGGCCGGGTCGGGGAGTGTCGCGGAGCGATTCGTAATCAGCAGACCGGGTATTATTGTTTTCAAAAACAATCGTCAGCGGCGCACCCGTGGTTTTGTAGTTGAAAACTCCGCTAACAAAAATCGGCGCATCATCTTCTTTACGTGGCGTTGTGCCTGCTGCTCCCGGTTTCCTGCGTTCAAGGTCGGGCAAGAGATCAGATTCAGTTAAATCTATGCCTGCTGGGCAACCATCAATAGTTATACCTACCCATTTGCCATGCGATTCGCCGAAGATATTTATACGGAATATGGTACCGAATGAATTCATTTTAATCTATAAAATTACATTTTCCGCCACAAACCGCCAATGTTTTAAAAAACTCCGGGTATGATTTACTTACGGCCTCAGCCCCCAAAATATCCACGGGGCCATTAGCCTTTAATGCACCTATAGAGGCTGCCATAGCAATTCTGTGATCATGATAAGAATCTATAACTGTGCCCCGCAATTGTCTTCCGCCTGTAATGACAAACGAATCATCTTCCAGCGAAAAAGATACGCCAAAATTCTCCAGCATTTCACTTATGCTCTCAGCCCGGTTACTTTCCTTGCTGAACAACCTGTGCACTCCCTTTATATAACTCTCTCCTTTGCAGCAAGCCGCCAGGATTGCCAGTACTGGAAATAAGTCGGGGCAATCAGTAGCATCAAATTCGAAAGCAAAAAGACGATCTTTTCTGACAGTAACTATGTTATCAGTAACTGATACTTCAGCGCCTACCTCTTTAAGCACAGCGAGTAATGCACTATCTGCCTGAAGCTGATTATCTGTTAAACCAGATACCACAACTCCGCCAGCTATTGCCCCTGCAACCAGAAAAAAGGCAGCGCTGCTCCAGTCTCCATCAATTGTTATGTCGATTACCTTATCGTCTATCTCCTGCGAAGCGCTGTGCAGATAAAATTCAGTATAATCATTATGACTGACAGAATGGCCAAATTTTTTCAGCACATCCAATGTCATATCTATATATGGTTTGCTTTTCAATTCATGGACTTTGATGGTGATGAGTGGCTGCGGCTGAGCATAACAAAATGCAAACAAAATTCCACTCAGGAACTGCGAGCTGTCCGAACCATCAATAGCGATATCAACAGGGTTTAGCGGCCCCTTAATGTGAACCGGTAAATGCCCGCCGGTGTTTGATATAGTTACATTCAGCTCTGGCAGAAGGCCTGCATATAAACCCATTGGCCTGTTTAATAGGCTTCCGGTACCAGTTATTGTTATTGGGGTATTGCTCAATGCAGCAATAGGTATAAACAACCTTGCTGCAAGCCCGCTTTCGCCACAATTAATTGTATCTGAAACAGGAATTACCCCATTACTTTCAATTTCAATGAAACCTCCTGAGTCTGCAATAACCTTCGCCCCAAGTTGCTGAATAATATCCAAGGCTGCCAGCTCATCTTCCGAATTCCCTGCGCTATGAATTATGGTACTACCCTTATGGATCAATGCGCCTGCATAAACCCGCTGGGTCATACTCTTGGACGGTGGAGCGGATATATTACCCGAAATAATTCCGGGCTCAATTGTTGCTTTCATATGCAGTCAGGGCTTTTTCAATAACATCAAACGGAAGAGCATGAACAGCCGCTTTACCGATTTTCTCCAGAACAATATAATCTATGTTGTCATCCACCCTTTTCTTATCCATTTTCAGGATTTCCATCGCCTTTGATGCGTTAAATTTCATTTTAACAGGCAGATGGTATTGAGCCAGCAGTGCTTTCAGTTTGTCAACAACACCTTTATCTAAACCGGCAACATCTGTAGAGATCATGCATGCAACAACCATACCTATGCCTACAGCTTTGCCATGAGGGATCTCATACAGATTCTCAATTGCATGTGCGGCAGTATGCCCGAAGTTGAGCAATTTCCTTATGCCTGATTCCTTTTCGTCTTCCTGCACCGTTTTTATCTTCCAGTCTGCGCAACGTTTTATCAGTTTATTCAGCGCTTCATCATCCTCATCCTGGTAGTAAGATATACTATGCTTTGCAAGCTCCTCAAACAATTCAGCATCGAAAATGCAGGCATATTTGATGATCTCCGCAAATCCGTTGCTCCATTCATCATCAGGCAGGGTATCTGAAAATCGGGTATCATACAGGATAAAATCTGGCTGTGTAATGGTACCCAATATGTTTTTATGCATACCTGAGTTTACCCCGTTTTTACCACCTATCGCGGCATCCACCATCGCCAGTAGAGAGGTAGGGACAAAACCAAATTTCACCCCCCTGAGATAAACAGATGCTAGGAAGCCCGTAATATCTGTGATTACGCCACCACCCAATCCTACCAGTATAGTTTGTCTTGTGGCTTTAAGGTCTACCAGTTGCCGCGAGAGCGTTGCTATGGTGTGCATGTCTTTACTGCTCTCGCACGCTGGCAATACAAGCACTCTGAGGCCTTTCAGCAGGTGGGCATATAGTTTGGATATATGCTCATTGGTAATAACCACCACATGCGATTTGTCATAATCCTGCCAGAGTTCGTCAAACGAACTATCGAAAAAGAAATTCACGGTGCCTGAGGGGAAATTTATTTTTTGCAGCATCAGAGATATTGAACCTTAAAATTACTGAAGATTGCAGGATTTATTTATAAATCTTCACTCATTCTTTATTCCAATCCCATTCTCCGCATTACTTTTTCCACATCGCCGGGAGTATCTATGCAGTGGCTTTCATAACGGGTAATGGCGCATTTAATTTTGTATCCATGTTCTACCCAGCGCAGTTGCTCCAGCGATTCAGCCTGCTCCAGTGAGGAGACAGGTAGTTTTGTTATCTTTTCAAGTATATCCTTACGGTATGCATACATGCCCACATGGCGGTAGTAAGTGTAATGCTGGTGCCATTCGGTCTGGGCTACACCTTTGATGTATGGGATCACCATCCGGCTGAAGTAGAGCGCTTCCATTTTGTCGTTGAGCACAATTTTCACTTCACCCGTATCAAACAATTCTTCGTGCGAACTTACAGGGATCATCTGTGTGGCCAGTTCAACAGTTCCATCTTCCAAAATTGCAGCCAGTTCATCTATCTGTGCAGGGTTGATAAACGGTTCATCGCCCTGTATGTTGATCACATATTGATAAGCTCCATCTAGTTGCTTCAGTGCTTCCAGGCAGCGATCGGTGCCGCTTGGGTGGTTGAGGCCGGTCATTACTGCCTTACCTCCAAATGAATTAACGTGTTTCAGTATCCGCTCATCATCGGTTGCAACCACTAGTGTGTCTAACGACTTACTTTTTGAGGCTTCTTCATAAACTCTTTGAATCATCGATCTGCCCCTTATATCCAGGAGCGATTTACCGGGAAATCGGGTAGAGGCGTACCTCGCAGGAATAATACCAGCTATCATCAGAATAAATGTTCAGTTATTTCAGTTCCGGAATGGATAAAGTAATTTGTGGTAATTGCATTACGCTCTGTAATATAATGCTGGTAATTGTCCGACCAGGCTACGCGTTGCATGATGGTGTTGTTATACCTGCCTGTTATACCAATAATTAATTCAGCAGCTTCCCGTATGGCGTTATGGCCACCGTCGTTCGCTGTAATATAGTCGGCCAGTTCATTCGTTTGCACCAGGTTATTGAACATCGGGTTTGATTCCCGGCCTACCAATATCCGCAACCCGCAAATTGGCGCAAGTGACAGATCAAGTATGTCGTCAAAGAAAAAAGCGGTTTCTTCGGGTTTAATATTATGTACCGAACAGAAATGCAGCAGGGCGTCTTTTTTATTTCTGATTCCTGAATATACACAATGGAAATGCTCCCTTTTCGACAAGGTCAGTGCAGCAGCATTATGTTCGCCCGAAATGATTGCCACAACCGGGTTCTCGCCTTTACGTATAAAATGATTAAAGCGCATCATATTGATGCCCATAGAGTCAATTTCATTAAAGGGGCTGGAACCACCGGCTTCCTTAAATCCATTATTAAACACCCCGTCCCAATCGAAGACAAAAGCTTTTATGTGATGTAATTTAGCAAGAAGAGTTTCCGGGCTGGCCAGGAAACTCCCCTTGAAAAAACTTTTTATCTGTTCCGGATGTGTAATATTCATTCGTCGAAAATAAACCTAAAATGCTTAATATTTTTTAAGGTCCTGAATATCCAGCATTCCGGCAGGCTTACCATTATCAGTTACCAGTATCGTATCCACATTCATTTTTTTAAATAATGTATTGGCGTCATTAAGTAGGGCATTGGCATCAACACTGATAGGTGTCTTGAATTCAAGACTGCCTATCTTCTTATCCAGTATGTGTTCACCATCATTCTGCAGCAGGCGTCTCAGATCACCATCTGTAAATACACCTTTAATTCCGCCATCGTCATTGGTAACGGTGATACAACCAAAACCAAATTCAGTCATTTTCACAATTGCATCCTTGAGGCTGCTGTGTTCGCTCACCAATGGGTTCAAACCATTTATGGCTTCTTTCACTTTCACGGTCATCAGCCTTGTATCGCTCAGGAACTGCTCTGTGCCTATGGTTGTAAAGTTATTTTCAGTAAGGCCTTTCAGTATTTTCAGCGGCACTGTAATAGTATGCACCCCTATATTTATAGCATTGCGTACATGCTCTGTAGTGCGCACTGAGCTGAACATAATTTTGGAATTATAGCCATAATGGTGCACGGCTTCAACGCACTGCGCAACCAATGCCAGCGCATCGTGGCCCTGGTCCTGCAACCTGCCCACGAGCGGGCATACGTAGCTTGCTCCGGCATGCATAGCCATATAAGCTTGCTGCAATGTGTAAACCAGGTGCACATTCACCATAAGGTCCTGCTTGCGCAGCATATTACACGCACGCAGCCCCTCAAGAGAAACCGGTATTTTAAACACCGTCTTTTTAGGGTCAAGACCCAGGTCCAGCTGGCGGTGGGCTTCTTTTACCACATCTTCTGCTGTATTGCCCAGCGCTTCAATCTGTAGCACAGGCACCATTTTCGACAGTTTCACAATTGTGCTGTCCACATCCATAATGCCTTCGCGCACCATAAATGTAGGTGTGGTTGTCAAACCATCAAGAAAACCTAATTTGAAGCCTTCTTCAATTTCTTTCAGGTTTGCCGAATCAAGATATAATTCCATATTGGTTGTTTAATTTTTTTGAAAATTGGTTTTATTTGTAAATTAATTATTAGTTACTCAACTGCGTGGCAGTGCAAATATTTCTAACAATGTTTACAATCTTCTAAATTTTTTTCGTGGATTTCTTTTATGATGAAAAATTGATTTTACAATTATATGCTTGTCTTCCTCTTCTATGCTGTATACAATATTGTAGGGATATTTTTTTAATCCAAGTTCATAATTATCCTTATAAACGTTTCGCCATCTTTTTGGATATTCGCAAATAACATTTAGATCAGATTCAACTGACTCAATAAAACCATCTGCGGCCTTTGGACTCCTCTCTTCATACCAATCTATGATTTCCTCATACTCGTTTTGAGCTCGGGTTATAAATGAATAGGAATACATCATATTTTTCGCCGGGACTTCAAAAGTTTTTCAATTCTATTTTTACTTTCAGTGGCAGAAATTAATTTTTCTGTTCCATTTTTGTATTCCTCAGTACGTCTATCCAATTCTTGTTTAAACTCATCAGAATATTCAAAGCACGATTCTTCTACCTCATCTTCCATCATAATATAAATAGCTCGGACTTTCTTGTCCTCTGCTAGTTCCAGAAAATTATGAAGCTTTTGTCGGATTTCAGTAACTGACATAAAAATTTAGATTTACCCCCAAATTTATTCAATTAATTTCATTTGATTCTTAATTTCTGTACTTCACCTCTATTGCATGAAGCTCCAGCAGCGGCTTCAAAAATTCTTCCAGCGCATATACGCTCAACTGGCTGGCGGCATCACAAAGTGCTTTCTCCGGGTTGGGGTGAGTTTCTATAAAAATACCATCCACACCTGAGGCTACACCAGCCCGGCTCAATACCGGTAAAAATTCCCTTGCACCACCCTTGGCATCAGCGCTGGGTATGCCATATTTACGTATTGCATGGGTAATATCAAAAACAACCGGATAACCTATCTGTGCCATATGGTAAAAGCTACGGGGATCAACGACCAGGTCGTTATAGCCCATAGTGTACCCTCTTTCGGTCAGAATTATCTGATCATTGCCCGATTCCAGGCATTTGGCCACCGGATGCTTCATATTATCAGGTGCCAGAAACTGGCCATGCTTTATGTTGATCACCTTGCCGGTTTTTGCTGCGGCAACCATAAGTCCGGTCTGCATACACAGGTAAGCCGGTATCTGTAGCACGTCGCAAACCTCAGCCACAGGCGCGGCATGATCGGGATAATGTATATCTGTAAGCAATGTAAACCCGAATTGCTCCTTGATTTTGGCCAGTATTTTCATGCCTTCCACCAGGCCGGGGCCATCATAATACTTCAGGCTGCTGCGGTTGTCTTTCAGGAAAGATGATTTGTAGATGATCGGAATGTTGAGCTTTGCGCTCACTTCCTTCAGCTTTTCAGCCGTTTTCATCATGATCATTTCATCTTCTATTACGCATGGACCGGAAATAAGAAACAGTTCATCTGCTCCGCAGGTAATATCACCAACCATTATTTTTTTTGCACTCATAATATTCGTTTTTAAGTGTCCTACACATTCAATGTGTGGGACATCTATTACAGTCGTTTATACAAATCCTTAATAAAATCAATGTTCACCTTTTCCTTCCAGTTGTCGCCAATGGCATGATGCCACATAAACGGCAGGTTGTAGGCCACTTCAGCCATAGCTGTAATTTCAGCGTCGCTCCAGTTTTTGCTCAGGCCCTGAGGCAGGGTTATGTTGTGCCTTACCAGCATCTGCTTCAGTTCAGTCACGCCTTCGCCATAAAATTCGTCCAGGTGCTGAAATACCAGGCAGTTGGCATAGCAATGCTTCTCTCCGAATATCTTCGACAACCCATAGGACATAGCATGACAAACGCCTACTTCCGAATAGGTAAGGCTCAGCCCGCCCATCATCGAGGCCACCATCAGTTTATCATCATTCTCTGCAGTTTGACCAGCTGTATCACCAAGATAAATCTCGCGGCAAAGTTTCAGTGCCTGGTCTGCAAATGCATGGCTGTAGGCGTTATTCTTAATTCCGTTTTCCGATTCTATGCAGTGAATATAGGTATCCATACCAGTATAAAGCCATTTATCTACAGGCACGCTGGCAATCAGTTCCGGATCTAGTATTACCTGGTTGAAAACAGTCCAGTCGCACTTCAGGCCTAGTTTTTTTACCGGCCCTGTCAGTACTGCAGTCATTGACACCTCAGCCCCTGTGCCCGATATGGTTGGCACTCCCAGGTGGTATATTCCCGGCTTTTTTATAAGGTTCAAACCCTGGTATAGGGTAGAGGAGCCCTCATTGGTAAACATCAGCGATACCGCCTTGGCAATATCCATAATGCTGCCACCACCTATTCCTATAACACCTGAAGGCAACCCATGACCAGCCAAAATTTCATCGCGCAGTGAATCAATCTGATCGGTAGTTGGCTCGTGTGGATCAACGTCTATAAACCGCACCACATCTTTGGTTGCAGCCGGTATACGATTTGCGAGTTCCTTTCCTTCAAAGTATTTATCAACTACAAAAAGAAAGAATTGGTCATTTTCATTCCGTTTTTCAGCCAGGATGCCCTCCATCTCCGAGAAGCTCCCCCTGCCAAAAACAACCTTATCTATGTTCTTGAAATTCTTATGCATGTTATCCGAATAAAAATTAAAATCTGGCACAACCGGGTTTAAATTGCTTTTCCAGAAACCTAACTTTATGCCCCTGATCACCTCATCGATCATTACTTTTTAGTGACCTTTGTGATTCCCTTCGTGCCCTTTGTGGTAAAAAATCCTTTTTATTACGCCATTACAGCCACCTGCATTGCTTTCTTTGCGCAGGTCGCAATGTTATTCGCCAGCGTCACAACCTCTTCATCCGTCCATGTGCAGCGGATACCAAAAGATATCAGCCTGCCGATCACTTCCTGCGATTTGGGCAATTCCAGAGTAGTATAATCCTGCGACATACCAAATACCTGTGCAGGAAGCTTTGAAGCTGTCTGCATGGTTTTCAGGTGGTCCCATTGATTGATGAAATGGTACATATTCAGAAACCAGTAGTTGAACCCGCCTATTCCTGCTTTGTTCAGTTCATCCACGGTGCGTTTTGCAGTTTCAGTATCTGGCAGGAAAAAGTTCAGGAAGGTCGCCGAATCTCCATCAGGATCAGAAAGGTGCGAGAATGAAATACCTTCAGTCTGCGAAAGTATTTCTGTTAGTGCTTTTTTATGCTTCCTGTTCACCTCACGAATATGAGGCACTTTGCGTGTCTGTGCTAAACCTACTGCAGCATGTAGCTCGCTGATGCGGTAGTTGAAGCCAAGCACCGGGTGCTGCTCCATTCCCCTGTTATTGCCCACATGGTTATGCCCGTGATCAGAGTAAGCATCGGCTATTTTATAAATATCTTCGTCATTGGTAATGAAAATTCCGCCTTCGCCTGCAGTAGCTATCTTGAAAAAGTCAAAAGAGAAACTACCTGTCTTGCCAAAAAGCCCTACCGAAGTGCCCTTATAAGAAGCCCCGAAAGCCTGCCCTGCATCTTCTACCAGTATCAGGTTGTGCTCTTTTACTACAGCCATAATGCTATTCATATCAGCCATAGTGCCGCACATATGCACCAGGCACACACCCTTGGTTTTGGGGGTGATAGCATTCCTGATCCCTTCGGCGCTCAGGCACAAAGTCTCATCTATTTCAGCAAACACAGGTACAGCGCCTATAAATAAAACCGCTTCAATACTTGCAATAAACGTAAACGGCGGACAAATCACCTCGTCGCCCGCACCTATTCCCGCCGAAGCCAGCGCAATAGCTATTGCTGCCGACCCGTTCGATACCGCATGGGCATATTTGGCCCCGGTTATCTTTCGTACCTCCGCCTCAAATTCTCGGGCCTTCCAGATACCATTGCGTTGCTGGTCGTTATTGTACCGGAACAGCATACCCGTTTCCAATACGTCATTGATTTCTTTGCGCTCTTCGCTGCCGAATAATTCAGTTCCTGGCATTTTGCAAAATTTAGAGTGCAAAAGTACGTTTTAAAGATTTATTAAAGGTTAAAGTTGGGGAAATGTCGCGTGTGCAATTCACATCTTCGCAGATAAATAAATACAAAATATTAATATGGAGTCCCAAGCAGCAATTTTTGCCTTACCTGAGAAAGAAGAGTAGTAATGCGGTCAGTACCGCTTCTTCAGCAGTCAGACCGCATTACGTTTGGGGTTTACTTGAATCGTTAAGAAGTCATTGACCCAAGAAGGCAATTTTTGAATTAAGAAAGCCCGATAGGGCTTTAAAGTGTATCGCCGGTGGTGAAACCTCCGGTTATCAGATGTAAATGCCGACCCAGTAGTGGGTCGAATGTAAGTTTGGATATACTGGAACGGCTGTAATAAATTATATTCCTGCAAAATAAAATCTAATAGAATTTATTCCCATTCTTTCCGGACTTTAGTAAGATAATCCTGGAATTCAACCGATTCTTCCTTAGTGAAGATATTTTTAAAATCCGAAGGTTTTATTTTCTTTACTTTTTGGGCAGGTTTAGCCATTTTTTTCAAATCATCATGAGTATCCAGTATATGCTCCCATTCAGCAATAGGGATAACTACTGCCGTTTTATTGCCTGTATCGTCTGAAAGGAATTGAAGAGACATAGATTAAATTATTCTAACGCCAAAGTTAGTATATTTTATCAAAAATCAGGTTAGAGATGCGCAATTCGCTGCCGAATATTTCAGTTCCCGGCATCTTGCAAAATTTTACGTGCATAAGTACGTTTTAAAGATTTATTAAAGGTTAAAGTTAGGGAAATCAAAGAGACTTGATAACTCTATTGGTTTTAGCAATTTGCAACTTTTGAGTTGAACTTATTGGGTATATGGTAAATGTCAATTGTCGGTTCTTTATTGGATATGACCATGAAAGCTCACATTAATCGTGAATTATAGTGTCATAATGGCATTGATTTTTAATGTGCCTTTATGTATAGAATATAATTATGAAACACCTGATTCTTTTTTCCTTTTTGATTAGTTTTATACAGCCTCAGGCAATTACTAGAGAGGTCTCGTCAATAAAAATTATAAAAACCAATTTTGATATGACAATTATTGCAAGGCTTGAATGTGATAACTTCTTAAAATTTAGTGACCTTGATACATTCTATGTTACAGATGAGAAGCAGATAAAAAAAATTGCTTCTTTGATTCATAAGGCAAAACCTACCACTAAGTTTGATAGTGTTGATACCAGGGCGAAAATGTATATATACTATAAGTCAGGGTTTGTTGATTCATTATGTTTTGGAAGCACAACAGTATTTAGTCTCAATAATACCATAAACTTATTGCCCGATAGAGAATTGGTAGAAATATTGGAGCAATTTAAAAAGTAGAGTAAATTTCAATACTCACAATATCTCCATTTTTATAATTGAGGCTTATCGCCGAAATAGAAAATGCCCCATCCCATGTCTCAGCTTTTTGCACTGCCTTAGCTTTAGTGAAGACATGTTCAAGGAAACATGCGCGAAATCAATCGCTGAGCCTGTTTTCAATATCCATTCGTTTATGCAAAATTCTTATTACCTCAATTACCTCTTTTTCAACCTTGTAAAAGATAAGATGGGATTTAACTTTTGATACCCTATAGCCTTTTCTAATATGGCTCATTTGCTTACCTGAATCAGGATCCATACAGATATTATTTATTACTTCGAATATCAGTTCATAATAACGGTTTGCCTGCTCGGCAGACCAATTTTGAAAAGTATACAGCCATATTTCATCAAGATCAGAAAGTGCCTCGAAACTGATCAAGAAAGGCAATACTTTCATGAAACTGTTTTGTTGAGTTTTTCTAAGTGGGCTTTTGGATCAAAGTTTGTTAAAAAACCGCTTCTCTCGCCTTTTTCAAGGGCTTCAATCAGTTGTTGCTTTTTAAATTCTTGCGATTCGAGAAGTGTCAACGCACTTCTTATTACCTCATCAGCAGAGTTATATCGGCCAGATGAAACTTCAGCCGAAACGAATTTTTCGAAGTGGTCTCCCAGTAAAACACAGATGCTTTGCTGCATAACAAGGTTCTTTTTTCAAAGATACGATAGTTCTGTAATAAATTATTGTCTTTGCATTAGTCACCTCATGTTCGCAGGCTAAAGAAAAAATCAAAATAAGAAAGCTGGGTACTTCCAGTACCTCCAATGTTCTTTTCTGAATTATTTGTATCTTTGGTATAATAAAAAAGTAGGACAATGAGTGCTGCTTCCGTGAAAATTGAGAACAAAAAATACAGGATTATTCCTGAAGCAGATTACATATCTCTGATAAATGATGTGAAGGTGCTGAAGAAAATACTGAAAAGCAATCCTGGAAAGGATTTGCAAAGCAAAGGTGCCTTAAAGGAATCGGAGAAAAAAAAGTTGTTCAAAAAATCTTTTGGTGCCTTCGAATCATCTCAAAGCGCTGAAGAAATCATTAATGAAATGAGGACCACCAGTGTTAACTAATTTTCCTTCTATATTATACCTTCGGCAATAACATCATCCCCTTCATATAACACTGCCGACTGCCCCGATGCTATGCTGTCCAGACTGGTGCCAAATTTAATAATTATTAATTAGTTCCTGTATTTCTTTTTAGGTTTGCGACTGGTATGGTGTATCGCAACCACGTTAATGATCTTTTTCCTTTTATTGACATTATATACTATTACGTAAGGAAACTTTGGAACAATAGCTTCTCTGTTTGAACTGTTTTTTACTGAGTATAATTCAGGGCCTTTAATTATCTGCTGTAGCTTTTTATTTATAGCCTCGAAAAACTTTTCTTCAAGACCTGGCTGTTGTTGTAAATACCATTCCCAGGCATGTTCATATTCCAGTTCCGCATTATGGTGGAAGGAAATCTTGTAACTCATTTTGATCTTATTTTTTGCCGAACCTTATTCTGAACTTCTTCCCAGCTCCGGCCCTTGTCAACCCCCGATTCCAATTCTGCCACCCGGCGGTTCATTTCTGCAACAAATTCCGGATCACTCCAATGATCAGCCCCTTTTTTTCTCACATCTTCTTCCACTAGCGCATATATTGCCTTGACTTTTTTATCGTCTGCAACGTCAAGGTAGTTATGCAACTGAGCTCTTATACCAATTGAGGTCATAAAAATTGTTTTATCAAAACTACAAATTTAAAACAGAATAAAAAAAGGTTAACCACCCGTAAAGAAGAATTTGCAATCCAACGAAGTATCAATTAATAAAATATTTTCTCGCAGCAACTCACTAACGCTTTCCGCTCCCCGCACCCTCGCTCTCACCTTCCGCTCTCCTTCTGTATTATCCCCCCCGCAATCACATCATCCCCCTCATAAAACACCGCCGACTGCCCAGGCGCCACACTGCTCACAGCATGATGGAAGTCCACATGCACACCACCGGGTATCGGCGTCAGCAGGCTTTCCATACCTGGGTCGCGGTACCGTATTTTGGTTACAGCGGTCATGCCGGGTGTGATGGTGTCATATTTTACCATATTCAGGCCACGGACGGTCATTTCGTCCTGCTGCAGCTCGTGTGCTTCGCCCAGCACCACGGTATTTGTATCAGGGAAGATGTTGGTTACAAACATGGGTTTGCCAAAAGCTATATCCAGCCCTTTGCGCTGGCCTATAGTGTAGAAAGGGTAGCCATTGTGCTTTCCCACCACCTTGCCATCAGCCGTCACAAAGTCTCCTCCTTTCACTCTTTCTTCCAGCCCTTCCACATTCCTTTTCAGAAAGCCCCGGTAGTCATTATCGGGTACAAAGCATATCTCAAAGCTTTCGGCCTTGGTAGCCAGTTCTTTGTATCCCATATCATGAGCCATCTGCCGTACTTCAGTTTTGAGTAGGTCCCCCAACGGGTAAATACTTCTGGAAAGGCAATCCTGCCCCAGGCCCCATAGCACATAGCTTTGGTCCTTGGTCAGGTCGCGGGCTTTACTGAGCACAAAACGGTTGTTTTCTTCCCGCACCTTTACATAATGCCCTGTGGCGATAAAGTCGCAATCCAGGGCATTGGCGCGCTTCAGCAGTGCCGCCCATTTTATATGCGTATTGCACAGCACACACGGATTAGGCGTGCGGCCGGCTATATATTCTTCCACAAAATTCTCTACCACATGGTTCCCGAATTCTTCCCTTATATCCAGCACATAATGCGGAAACCCATGCTGCACTGCCGCCATACGGGCATCATTAAACGAATCGAGATTGCAGCAGCCCGTTTCTTTCTTACCCACACCACCCGCCGATGCATAATCCCACGTTTTCATGGTTATGCCCACCACTTCATAACCCTGGTTATGAAGCATCAGAGCAGAAACGGTACTATCTATACCCCCGCTCATAGCTACCAAAACCTTGCCTTGTCTGCTCATGACCGCAAAGATAGGGATATCCGATTTATGATAGGATTGATAATAAGAATGGGATAATAGATGGGTTATGCGAGTAAAATACCATCATAATTATTGATTCAATATCACTATAAATGCTTTCAATAAACATAGACCACGGTTTCAACCGTGGGTAATCAGGGAAATAGATTTTTTTAACCGTTTCAACGGTTTATTGTTTGCATTCAAATGGTTTAAATCTTTATGTATATACTTTTTCTCCCCAACAAACATTATTTTGCGCGCCATGGCAGATTCACCCAATAAAAGCAACCGGCTCACGATTTTTATCCTCATCTCAATGGTAGCAGGTGTACTGCTTGGTTACATCCTCAACCAGCATTTTGCCGGGGCTAGTGTTGCAGACAGGGATAAAACCCTTGACTATTTCTCGCTACTGGCTGATATATTCCTCAGGCTCATCAAAATGATTGTAGCCCCACTGGTTTTTACAACCCTTGTGGTTGGGGTGGCAAAGCAGGGTAGTGTAAAGACAGTAGGCAGGATTGGTGGCAAAACCATCTTGTGGTTCTTTGCAGGGTCATTTGTGAGCCTTTTCCTGGGCATGGCACTGGTCAATCTTTTTCAGCCGGGTGCCGGTATGAATCTGCCTGTTCCGGTAGTTAATAACACTGCTGCTGTTCAGGCATCACTTACACTGCGCGACTTTATTACCCATATTTTCCCTACAAGCATTTTCGATGCCATGGCCCGGAATGAGATACTGCAGGTAGTCGTGTTCTCTCTGTTTTTCGGTGTAGCAACAGCTGCTTTTGGCGAGAAGGGTGAATTAATAATTAAGGTACTAGATGCGGCCGCACATATCATCCTTAAAATGACCGGCTATATCATGAACTTCGCACCGGTAGCTGTTTTCGGGGCAATGACGTCAGTTATTGCAAAGCAGGGTCTTGGCATACTAAGTACTTATTCCCGCTTCATTGGCGAGTTCTATATCGGCCTGCTCATTCTACTGGGAATATTGCTGGGCGCCACTTACTTTTTTATCCGTAACCGGATATTCAGCCTGCTCCGCCACATCAAAGAGCCTTCTATAATTGCCTTCTCCACCAACAGCAGCGAAGCTGCTTTCCCAAAACTGATGATAGAGCTGGAGCGGTTTGGTTGCGACGAAAAAGTAGTCAGTTTTGTTTTGCCGCTGGGTTATTCTTTCAATCTTGCCGGCTCTATGATGTATATGACCTTTGCATCGTTATTTGTTGCTCAGTCTTACAATATCTATCTCGATACCGGCACTCAGATCAGTATGCTGCTGGTGCTTATGCTTACCAGCAAGGGCATAGCAGGTGTGCCCAGGGCATCATTGGTTGTTGTTGCTGCTACACTGGCTACCTTTAAGATACCGGAGGCTGGTATAGCGCTGTTGCTGGGCATAGACCCGATAATGGATATGGGAAGGGCATCAATGAATGTTATTGGCAACAGTGTGGCTACTGCAGTGGTCAGTAAATGGGAGGGTGCACTCAGCGATCAGCACAAATAAAAAAGCCAGCCTGAGAACAGGCCAGCCCCTATAAACCCTATCACCATGAAAACATCTTTATGCTGAGTGCTAATGATCTTTTTTAGTTAGAATAACACAAATATACGACCTTTTATTTCCAAACAAAAATTATTTTTTATTTTTTTCCCGGCACCTGAAAAGAAATAAAACAGCGTTTACGGTTAATAAACAGACTGTTATTTTTTCTTTTTAGGCGAAAACATGGCCAGCATCCTGCGTCCTTCCATTTTAGGCATAGATTCCAGGGCCCCAAATTCTGCCATTCTTTCCGCAAATTTCAGCAACAGCAATTCGCCACGTTCCTGAAACATGATAGCACGGCCTTTAAACTGCACATAGCATTTTACTTTATTGCCATCCTGAAGGAACTTTTCGGCATGCTTTGCCTTAAAATCAAAGTCATGGTCATCAGTATTCGGCGTAAACCTGATCTCCTTAACTTCCGATTGTTTGGCTTTGGCTTTCTGCTCCTTGTCCTTTTTCTTTTTCTCGTAAAGAAATTTCTTATAGTCGATGATACGGCAAACGGGCGGGACTGCATTAGGCGATATTTCCACAAGATCTACCTCCTTGGCTATAGCCATTTTTATGGCTTCAGCAATCGGGTATATACCGGGTTCTATTTCATCTCCAATTACCCTTACTTCAGGGGCGGTGATTTCGTTATTCAACCTATGTTCATTCTGAGGCAACCTTGGCCTGAAAAATGGTTTTCCTTTTGGTTTTTTCTGCATTAACGGTTTTTAAAATTTTTTACTCGGCAAATATAAAATAATTGGTAATTAAATGATCAAATCTAAAGATTATTTTTTATCCCATCGCATTCTCTTTCTTCTTCCCCTTTATCTGTTCCTTTACAATCCCATTTATCTCGCTGGCAAAATCATCAATGCTCACTGAGCCTTTATCGCCTTCACCATGCTTCCTTACAGATACTGTTCTTTCGTTCATTTCTTTTTCACCTATCACCAGCATATAAGGCACCTTCATCATTTCGGTATCCCTTATTTTACGCCCTATTTTTTCGCTTCGGTCATCTATCTCGGCGCGTATATCCGCTGCTTTAAGTAGTTGAACCAGCTCCAGTGCGTAATCATTATATTTATCGCTTATCGGCAATATTTTCACTTGTAAAGGAGCCAGCCACAATGGGAATTTACCGGCGCAGTTTTCTATAAGCACCGCTATAAAACGCTCCATGCTTCCGAATGGCGCACGGTGAATCATTACCGGCCTTTTGCGGGTATTATCACTGTCTACATATTCCAGTTCAAAACGCTCGGGCAGGTTATAATCTACCTGTATGGTTCCCAGCTGCCATTTACGGCCTATCGCATCACGTACCATAAAGTCGAGCTTAGGGCCATAAAATGCAGCTTCGCCATATTCTATCACAGTCTTCAGTCCTTTTGCTGCAGCGGCATCAATAATAGCCTGTTCGGCTATGGCCCAGTTTTCATCGCTGCCTATATACTTACTCCTGTCTACCTGGTCACGTAGCGATATCTGAGCTGTATATTCCGCGAATCCAAGTGATTCGAAGACGTACAATACCAGATCAATCACCTTCATGAATTCCTCAAGTACTTGCTCCGGCATACAGAACAGGTGGGCATCATCCTGGGTAAAGCCGCGAACGCGTGTAAGGCCGTGCAGCTCGCCCGATTGCTCATAGCGGTAAACGGTACCAAACTCTGCAAGGCGCAGCGGAAGGTCTTTATAAGACCGGGGCGATGATTTATATATTTCGCAATGATGCGGGCAATTCATGGGTTTCAGCATAAACTCCTCACCTTCCTGCGGTGTGGTAATCGGCCGGAAACTATCCTTGCCATACTTCTCCCAGTGGCCCGAAGTAACATACAGTTGCTTGCTGCCAATATGCGGTGTAATAACTGGCAGGTAGCCTATCTCCATCTGTGCCTTCTGCAGAAACTGCTGTAGTCTCTCGCGCAGCATGGCCCCTTTAGGCAACCACAGTGGCAGGCCGCTGCCTACCTTCTCAGAGAAGGTAAATAGTTCCAGTTCCTTGCCCAGTTTGCGGTGGTCACGCTTCTTTGCTTCCTCCAGCAGGGCCAGGTATTCATCCAGTTCTTTCTGAGCCGGGAATGTGATACCATAAATGCGGGTAAGCATTTTATTGTTCTCATTACCGCGCCAGTAGGCGCCTGCTATATTGGTAAGCTTTATGGCTTTTATAAAACCCGTATTGGGTATGTGCGGTCCTCGGCAAAGGTCAGTGAAGCCGCCCTGTGTATAGAAGGTTATGCTGCCATCAGCAAGGCCCTCCAGCAGGTCCAGCTTATACTCATCACCCTTTTCGGTGAAGTAGGCTATGGCTTTGTCTTTAGGCACATCTTCGCGTTTATAAACGCTGTTTGTTTTAGCCAGTTCCTTCATTTTATCTTCCACCTTCTTAAGGTCTTCCTCTGTAATGGCACGGCCACCCAGATCTATATCGTAGTAGTAACCAGCCTCAATGGGCGGCCCGATACCGAATTTTACACCGGGGTAGAGCGATTCCAGCGCTTCGGCCATAAGGTGTGCCGATGAATGCCAGAATGTAGATTTAGCGTTTTTATCATCCCACGTCAGCAGCTTCAGGGTAGCATCACTGTTTATAGGGCGGCTGGTATCCCATACTTCGCCGTTTACCTCAGCGGCCAGCACCTTGCGGGCAAGGCCTTCGCTTATAGACCGGGCAATATCTGCAGAGCTGGTACCGGCTGCATATTCCCGCACCGAGCCATCTGGCAATGTTATATGTATCATGTTGTTCACAAAAATAAGTTGCAAAGGTACGAATGAATCAGTTATGTATAAAAAGGAAAACCACCAGTTATGCACCGGTGGTTCCAGGCATTTAAAAATATTTAGTGTGTTGTGTAATTTATAAGGTATTTGAACGTGTCCACCCGTATTATCGGGTTAACGTCGGCTGAATCAGCATTACCCAAGGCATCAGTAAAATAGTACTTACCCGTCTGATTGTTGGTTGTATCAGGATATTGTGCCTTAAGTGTAAAGTAAAGAGTAAATGAGTTTGCGGTAAAATTGGTAATCGGTGCATTTACTATATTGATATTCGAAACCGGCGTAGCTGCAAAATTAAGATTCCAGATAGTATCCAGTTTGATTACCGGATTCAACAACGGAGTATCCAGCGCGCCATATATGGTATCCAGTACCAGTGACGGATTCCATTGCAGGGTATCAAATACATAAGGCAGAACAGTTTCTGTTACAGAATAGTAGAGATGGTCGCTGCAATACAAAGACAGGTACTTATTATCGTCCGATAACTGGTAAGTGAAAGAGATTGAGTCTGGGTCGCTGGGTGCACAAAGTACTGATCCGTTGAAAAATGCCCCCGTAGTAGCTGTATTAAAACCAAAATAGTCATCCTTATTGCAGGTAGGTATCCAGTTCAGATAATTCAGTATGGTATCCTGCCCGTTGGGTTTTTTCATAGTCAGGGTACCGCTGGCTATTCTCCATTTACTGTTACGCAGCCAGTCCTTGTAGGTGTCGGCCGATGGGGTTGCTTTTTTACTGCATGCAGCAAACAGGATTACTGCCAGAGACAAGGTAATAACTAAATATTTTGTCATTTACTTTTAGTATTGAAAACCTAAAACTAATAAATATAATTGAAGCAGAAAAGTGCAAAGCTAAATTAGTGATTTTTAAAGGAGATTATAATTATGGATTTTTGTTGTCCAGAGGTCAATACATCTATTAAGCTTCAGTGGCTATGGCACAGTTCAAGTGAGGATATCTATAAGGCTTGCCACCATTCCATACTATGCCACTGCCCGGTCATCCATCGCTTGCTTATACAAGTGGTCATAAACCTGGTCCACTTTTGCATTAAATATACTTCTGTCATATGTATCAGGCAATTCCCCATCCAGCACTTTCTGTATGGCATCCTTTACCACTATCCGTGCCTGATTGTCCTTATACCAGTCATTAATCAGCACTGTGGGTTTGTCCTCCTTCAGTCTCTTCAATAGGCTCTTGGCAGCATTTTTTACCTTTTCTTCTTCTTTTTTGGTCAGGTTTTCTTTCTTAATCAGGTCAAATAATTCCAGCTCACTTTCACTTAATCCTTCACGGGCTGCGCGCTGTTCCTCCTCCTTCATTCTTTCCACAAATTCCATCAGCTCATTAAAGTAATCCTCCGTTTCTGCCCCGCCCGAATTATACCTGTCTATTATTTCTTGTATCCTTTGCGCAAAGTTGATCCGGGTTACATTCCGGTCTATCATCTGTTGCAGCTTCATTTCAATAAACTCCCGAAGGTCATTTATCTCAATGTTTTTATGCGGTGCCACAGCATATTCTTCCTTAAGCTTATCTACATCAAATTTGCTCAGGTCTATCTGCTTCCAGCTTTTTATTACGAACTGGTCATTTTCTGCCTCCGCTGCATGTCTGTATTCCTGTTTTTTATCTGTATCATTGCTCTTCCCCTGTGCTACTATGCTCTCATCAAGAAGCAGGCTTATCCTTCTTTTGGCGCTGTCCAGGTCTGCCCGCTCTGCATTGCCATCTATTACCTCCCTCAGATAACGTATGATAAGTGCATACTTAAATTCTTCCTTCCTCTTCAGTATATCCGGCTTGCACGATTCATAAAGTGCATAAACTGTATTGTCATACACTTGGTATTGTTTCTTCCAGGCATCATTGGCCATTATGGTATTGGCAAAGTCATCAAACAAACCAAGTTTATTGAACACGATATCCGAATCCGCAATGTCCTTCAATGCCACAGCAATGCCTTTGCAGAATGTTTCACATTCATTGATGGCATCCTTCAGTAATAAAAACAGGTGTTCATTCTTTTGTGCCGGTGCATCTTCATCTCCTTTGGTATCCATTTTGCCACCACCATACGAGGCAAAAGCCTTTTTAAGATTCCCGAATACACCATAATAATCTACTATCAGCCCGTTTTTCTTGGTCTTGTTATTTATCGGGTAGTCCGTCACCCTGTTGGCCCTGGCTATAGCCTGCATCAGGGTGTGGTCCTTCATGGGTTTATCCAGATACAGAGTCGAAATCGTTTCCACATCAAACCCCGTAAGCCACATACTGCACACAAACACCAGTTGCAGCGGGTTGGCTTTATCCTTAAAGTTATCTTCTATATCCAGCCCGTTTTCATCCACATCATTCATCCTTTTTCGGTGGGGCACAATATCCAGACCTGCCTTCCTGAATTTCTCTTCCTCGCCATCTTCCTTGCTCACCACCACTGCCATTTCAGCCTTGCGCATCCATTCAAGGGTAAACTTTAATTCTTCCCGCTCTTTATTGTTCTTCGATTCACTGAGCTCTCTTTGCATATTCCTCTTCTCTGCAGCCCACAGCCTTATTACCTTATCATACATCTTCACTGCCGTAAACTTATCAAAGCATATCACCATGCCCTTGCCCAGGTATCCCCGCCGTGCAAAATGATACACAATATCCTTCGCCACTGTTTCAAGCCGGTCATCGCTTTTTATTACACTCATTTCCTGTGCAAATTCCGCTTCCAGTCTTTGCTGGTTGGTTTCATCCAGGTTTTCATCACTTACTATATCTGCAAGGTCAGTGTCCAGGTCGTCATTTTGCAGGCACACTTCTGGCTTCCGCTTATGGTAAAACAGCGGCACTGTCGCTCCGTCTTCTATACTCTGCTTAAAATTATATTCCGACACCGTTTTCCCAAACCATTCTTCTGTAAGCTGCTTGCTGCCCAGCAGCGGTGTGCCGGTAAAGGCTATGTATTGTGCATTCGGCAGGCCCTCCCGCATATTATCGGCCAGGTCTTTATATTGGCTGCGGTGTGCTTCGTCTATAATTACAATAATGTCATTCCTGGTCGATAGGGTAGGGTATTTCTTCCCTTTCGGATAACCAAATTTCTGAATCAGGGTAAAGATGTATCGGGTATGTGTTTGCAGCATCCCCCTCAGGTCTTCACTGTCCTTGGGCTGGCATTTATAGGTCTCTCCGAAAGCTCCTGCGCTCAAAAAATTCCGGTATATCTGCCCGTCCAGGTCCACCCGGTCAGTTACAATAAGGAACGTGAAGTCGCCCGTTATCTTCCTGAAAATCTTCTGTGCAAAAAAGAGCATACTGAAACTCTTCCCGCTGCCCTGTGTGTGCCAGAATACACCCAGCTTGCCTTTGTTATCGGCATCCGTTCCTTCTTTATCGTGCAGTATCCGCTCCTCAAAATGCTGCACCGCATTGTTCACACCCAGAAACTGGTGGTTCTTCGCCACTATTTTCTTTTCATCGTTATAGTACAGTATAAAGTTTTCCAGGTAGTCCAGTATCCGTTTTTTCTCCAGCAGCCCCAGCACTGCATAGTCAAGGCTCACCCCGAATTCCTGTATCCGCTTTTTATCCGGCGACTGCTGCTCATTATCTGGCCGCAGCCACGGAAAGAAATGGCCATAACCCGCCAAAAAGCTGCCCACCTTGGTCTCCAGCCCGTTGCTCAGTATGCAGATGGCATTATACTGAAACAGCAGCGGGATATTCACTTTATACCTTCTCAGATTATCATCATAAGCATTCCTTACTCCCACTTTGCTGTTCTTCAGCTCTATAAACACCAGCGGCAACCCGTTGATGTATACTATTATATCAGGCCTCAGCCGTTGCTTGCCCTGTATCCACAACTGTGTTACTATCAGGTAGTCATTCAGCTTGGGGTCGCTGTGCCATACCTTTACTTCAAATTGTTCCTGCTTGCCTTTTTTATTATTTACTGTTACCCGTATCCCGTTTCTTACCTGCGCATACACTTCTTTGTTGGCGGCAAAGGGTGTTTTGTCATTATGGTTTTCGCATAGTATATCTATGGCCTGGTCTATGGCTGCCGCTGGCATCCCATAGTTAATATCATTAAGCCGCTTTTTAAGAACGGATTTTATAACCACCTCCGTTTCATTGCTCCTGCCGGTAAGGTCTGCATTCATACAGTTCATATGCCGGTAACCAAGATTTTCAGTAAAAATCCTCGTTATCGCCCGCTCTAGGTCATCTTCCGATAGGTAGCTCTGCATTTTCCGTTTTCTAATTAAGCAAGAACTGATTGATTATCAATTAATTAGTATTTTTTTCCTTTTCCCAGTTAAGCAAAATCAACCCCGCTGGTATCTATTCCACAAACTTTGTTGTTACCTTATATCAGTATGCAGAAAATGTCCTTTTTCAATTTTCCCGATTCTCATCAAACAAGAACTAGCTGACTATCAATTACTTGCATTTTCTAGCACATTTCTCGTTAAATAAGATTATCCCCAGTAAGGTATATATTCCGCAAACTTTGTTGATGCATTATTGATGTCTTTTGGTTTAATTTTATTTAAAGCTAATGCTTCTTTTATTACTAATGAAACCTGTGGCCGTTGTTTTTCGTGCATTTTAAATCTTTCCCGTAAACTTGCGTTTGTCATTGCGCCGCTCGAATAATATTTAATAATACTGTGCTGGTAGCAAGCTTCTATCCGCTCACCAGGCGTCATCTCCGAAAATTTCTTTGGGCTGTATAAAGTTACACGGAAAGAGTTTTCCAGGTCTTCAAATTTCAAAGGAGGCAACCCATATAACTCTATAGCAGCAACAGCTTTCTCAAAACCACTCCCGCGCTCCTCACAGATATTATATCTGCGGAATGCCGCCGCCAGTATCTCGTTTCTCGATTCTGGTGTAGTTCGTATAAGCCGGTCAATCTTTTTTGATGGTAGCAGCTTGCCCGGATTTGATATCTCTATTCTGTCGTCAAATATCTCTATCATCGGCCCCGATCCGCGTATGGTGAAATCCTGGTGAATCAGTGCATTGGCTATCAGTTCCCTCAACGCTATTTCAGGATAAACAGTGGTTTCTTCACGCAATGCGTTCTTTATAATTTCGCTGCCCGGCAATAATGCTTTCAGGAAGGATATCAGCTCAAAAAAGCCTATGGCATATCCCTTCGTACCGGGATATTCTTTTTCGGTAACCTGCTTGTTGAGCCCTTGGTATTTTATAAGCCTTATCGCCTTCCGGCTTAGCCCGTCAAAATCCTGCAGGTTATGCGCTGCCGCTAGCGCGCCGAAATTGGTAATATAATACCCTGCGCCATCTACCTCGCTGATCATTTTTTCATCAGCAAGCCAGTGGAGTATCTCTGCTCTTGACTGTGGAACCGGTTTTTTCAGCAGGCTAAATATGCCCTGGTAGTCGAGTATGTTCAATACTTCCGCTTCCGGTAATAATTTCGATGCGTGTAGTTCTTCATACACAGGCGTTTTGCTGTTCAGCATCAGCCCGCCTATTTCCTGCCTCGATGCCTGCCTGGTAGTGCCGCCGCTTCTTATGTAGGCATCTTCTATGGTGCCGCCCTTCAGGTGTACCGGTTTTACGGCGCTCTCTTTAACATGAACCAGGAGCAGAGGTGTCTTTTTATAGTTTTCTATGGCATGGTCTATGGCTACCTGCGGGTTCACGCCATCCCGGCAAATGTTGCTCAGTTTTTTTACTATTTCCTCTGCTTCTTTTTTGTTTACTCCTTTTAGTTCGGCCGTACTCTCCGCTATTCCGAACACAAGATACCCGCCGCCAGGGGTATTGGCAAAAGCCGATATATGCCTGCTTAGCTTTTTTGAGTCGGGCGAAAGGCTTTCCTTCCAGTCCAGTTCATTGAGCTCATGCGGTATGGGTGCCAGGCTATGGCCTAAAAGCGCTACCGCTTTTTTTATCCATATTTTCTTCATTCCGTTTTCTAATTAAGCAACAACTTACTGTTTATCAATAACTTCCTTCTTTTTTCCTTTTCTCAGTTAAGCAAGATTCATCCGCTTTTCTACCTGCCTTTCATCTCTTTCCGTTTTCTAATTAAGCAGCAACTTGCTGTTTATCAATCACTTATTTCTTTTTTCCTTTTCTCAGTTAAGCAAAATCCCCTTCACCATGACTCTGTTTTTCGATTCAAAAGATAAATCAATTTTAGCAGCAATTTTCGATACTCAAATCTAAATTTAATTTTGCCCACTCGTATTCCTGACTTCAGGTTTTGATCCATAGCTTCATGCTTGGTTCCCGGCACATGGTCCCGCTTCTTCAGCGGGAGGTACAGGGTTATTTCCGTTTTCTAATTAAGCAGCAACTATTTGATTATCAATCAACTGACATTTTTTTCCTTTTCTCAGTTAAGCAAGATCCTTCACCTCCAGCTTCCCGCTTATCAGCCTCGGCAATAACCGGTCCCTGATTTGGCGTAAATTTTTTGCCGGGCACAACTATTTTTTTAAAAAACTATCTGCTTTTTCATGAATCACCAATAAACCTTCCCGGATTTTATCTTTAAGTATTTGTTTCAATTCATCAGTTTTATCAAGTACTTCAGCCATTTTGCCTGGAATAGTATAAATAATGCCAAAACCAGGACACGCATTTAAAGTTGAATAACGTTTACTGAAAATTTTTTCATCCATCTCTTTCTTTTTGCTATCATTGTAAATTATTATTTTATTTGTTTCTAAGGATTTGATAAGTTCTGGAATTTCGCTGATTTTATATTGACGGATTTTGTTATAATTTTTTATCCAGTATTCTAAGTAATTATTATAATCAGATGCTCTAAACCACACAAGATTTTTCTGCATAAAAGAAAAATGAAAATTAGGTGTAATTAGCCAGTTTTTTGGTAAATGGTTTATGGTAGGTTTTGCATTATAAAAATTTCTGGCCTGACCAATTGTATCGCTGAAAATTAAACTTAATTCAAGATACCAGTCATCTTTATTCCTTTCAAAAATTAGACCTATTTTTCTTATCGAATAAAAGGGTATTGCAATATTTACTCCCCAACCTTTGTGCTCAGTGATTCTGGCTGGATTTTCAACAATATCTTTTAATATATTTCCTATTCTGCGATAAATCAATGCTTCATTGCCTTTACAAAGACTAAAGTTATCATATGGATTCAGTTTAGGGTGAGATTCATCTATGTAAGATAAAAAATCGGTTATCATCATTTTTTCATAACCCGTCATTGTTGGCATATTCAAAAGGTTATTCAGTTGCTTGATAATCTCTTTCCATTCAAGTACAACTGGGTCACTATAAATTTTTGTTTCGCTATCTAGATTTTCTTTTGATGGATTCAATTGATTAAACCAGACGTTGTAGGAATTTGGTTTATTTTCAATTATCAAGGTCAGATTTTCCCCAAACGTAATTATCCCATCATATCGTGCATTCCTTTTTACAGCATTAATAGCTTTTGAAGAATGTAAATGCTCATCTGTAATTAATACACTTAATAACCAGTTAGTCTCAATTGTAGGATTAGATTTTTGTGTGTCTATTTCCCATCCTTCTTCTGTTAATTCAGAAAGTGAAAAAGATTTTTCTTCTTTTCCAATATCAATAACATGCTTTGTCCTGCAGTAATCAAAAAATGCAACGAATGCATGGTAGGAATGCTTAAGAACAACAAGGTATGCCCTCGTTAATTGATCTTCATGAAAATCGTGTTTCGAATTGTATGAGTTAAAATAGTTCAATCTGTTCATATCACTTATTTTATAGTAATAAATAATTTAACAAGCGGCTTGTTTATAGACTTTCCGTTTTCTAATTAAGCAACAACTTGCTGTTTATCAATCACTAACTTCTTTTTTCCTTTTCTCAGTTAAGCAAGATCCTTCACCTCCAGCTTCCCGCTTATCAGCCTCGGCAATAACCGGTCCCTGATTTGGCGTAGCTGGTCATTTTGCTGTTGTAAATTTTCTATCTGGTTAAAAATCGGATTAACTATCGAATGAAATTTTGAAACCACTTTTTCTTCAGGTATGAGAATATTTATCTTCTTAAATACACCCTTTGTTATTTCAAGAAAAGTAGATCCAGTTGCCAACGATTCAAAAATCTCTTTATTGAAATAAGCCCAGAAGTAAATAAAAGTATATGGCAGAATTTCGTTTGGTAAGCAGGTGATAAATCCCTGATTTGTACAGCCAGGACAAGTATTTATTCCTATTGCTCCAATCGTAGCTCGACTTGTTAGCATAATTGAATAGGCTGGGAAAATCTTTGCAGAGCTTTCTTTCAATCCTTTTTCAGAAATTTTATGAGATGATGCAATCAGGAACATACCCTTTGAGCCGGTAATATCAGTTGGAGTAAACCAGTTAATATTACCATCCCAATATTCATCTTTTACAGTAGAAGGAGTGCCACCACCAAGTATTTCAAAAGAATCCCCTAGCTTTTTCACCTCCCATCCCTCCGGTATCCCCTTCACAAACTTCACCCCCTTATACCCCGGAAACCGCATCCGCACAAACCACTCCTTATATATTTCCTTCGCCGTTTCTTCTAAGAGTTTTATTCGTTGGTTGTTTGTTTCTATTAGTTCATCATAGTTGCTTAGAATAGATGCGATAATCTTTTGCCTATCTCGTTTTGGGAAATTAAGTGGAATTGACCTTATCATTTCAAGGCTAATAAAGCCTTGAGCAGAGCCACTTTTTATCGCTTCAATATAGTATTGTACAGCATTTGTTTTCAAATAGTAGTAAAGAAATTGTGCCTCTATTTCATCATTTGGTCTAATAATTGCAACACTACTGGAAATGCCAAATTTATCTGTTTCCTTAAATATGTATGTATCTCCAATAGAAGAGCCAATAATACTCAATATAAGATCGTTGGGTCTAGGTTTAGTTAATGCCTTTGATGAATCTTTAAAGTACTTTTCATAATCTTCATTGGAAATGAAACTCAATAATGATAAGTCGATTCCTGTTTTTTGAAAATTTTTTGATGATAGATAAGGAATACCAAATTCCGTTCTTTGAATGCTAGCATGTGCACCATCACCAACTAAACATTTAACCCCAATTTTTGATTCAGTTATCATTGGTTACGACGAAATTCTTAAAATTTAAGTCAATAGTATGTTCTAATTCGCTGCTCTTGGAATTCAATAAGCGTAAATTTTCGTGCCGCTCCTTCATCTCCGCCAAAAACTCCTCCTCTGTCAGTCCATCCTCTTCTATCACCACACCTACATACCGCCCGGGGTTCAGGCTGTAGTCCTGCTCTTCCAGTTCCGCCATCGTTGCCGCCTTGCACAGCCCCGTCACATCTTCATACACTCCGTTCGGGAACCGCTCCTGCAGCCAGTTCCTGTGCCCAAGGTAGTAGGCTTCTTTATCCTGCATGGCCTTCAGTTTCCGCTCCGCTTCCTCCATCCTCGCTGCCCATCTTTTTATTTCTTTTTCATTTTCGGGCTTGGCGGTTCTTACCTTATTTACCTCACTTTCCTGCTCAGCAGCCTCAGCCCGGCATTCGGCAGCCTGTGCCTCATATTGTGCCAGCAGTTCTTTCAGCCGGTGCACTTCGCCCCTGTACAGCCGCACTATGGTGGCTATATTCTGTATATGCTCTGCCGTAAACTCCCGCAGCGCCCTCGTCACCTGCCTGAAGATGTTGCGGGCATCTATAAATAGTACGGTATGCTCCGTTCCCTCCCTTGCCTTATCAAAAAACCACAGCGTGGCGGGCAGTGTCACGGTATAAAACATATTTTTGGGCAGCGTCAGCATCACATCTATCATCCCTGCCCTTATCAGGCTCTTTCTTATGTCCGCCTCGCTGTTTCTTGCATCGCTGGCGCTGTTCGCCATCACCAGCGCCGCCCGTCCGGTTGGTGTCAGTGATGTTGCAAACAGATTTATCCACAGATAGTTGGCATTGGGCACCGTATTCACATTTTTGGCATCGGCCTTATCGCCCGCTGCCTTCTTTGTTTTGTTCTGGGGTATGCCATATTCATTAAATCTTGGCTGCACCTTCACCTTGTCCAGGTTCACATCATCCACATTAAACGGCGGATTGGCCATCACATAGTCAAACCGTCCGTAGCTGTTATACGGGTCTTCATAATAGCTGTTCGATGGGCTTATCTCGCCCCGCAGCCCGTTTATGGCCAGGTTCATCCGTGCCAGTTTCACCGTCTCAGGGGTTTTCTCCACGCCATACACCATCAGGTCCTTGGTATCGGCCTCATGCAGTTCCTGTCGCCGCCGGTCCACAAACAGCGAGCTTTGCACAAACATACCGCCACTGCCGCAGGCCGGGTCAAATATCGTACCCTTATACGGCTCTATTATTTCCACCATCAGCTTTACCACGCTGGTAGGCGTAAAAAATTCGCCGCCTCCCTGTCCCTCAGCCAGTGCAAACTCCGCCAGAAAGTATTCATACACCTTCCCGAATACATCGCCCGTAGCATCGTCTGGTATATCGGCAAAGTTTTTCAGCAGTGTTTTGGGCATGGTTCTGTCCTCCTTCACATACAGCTTAAAATATTCATCCTTCGGCAGGCTGCCCTCCAGTTCCGGTTTGTATTTTTCTATAAGCTCCATGGCGTGTTTCAGCGCCTTGGCTATATCCTCGCTCTCCGGCAGCCCCAGCAGATACTCATACCGTGCTTCCGGCGGCAGGTAAAAACCACATTCCCTTATAGCAATATCTTCCTCCTTTTGTTGCAGCCGGGCATTTTGCTGCTCTTTCAGCACAGCATCTATTACAGGCTTTACCTTATTAAACTTTATAGAAGCAAACCGCAAAAAGATGATGCCCAATATAGGCGTGGCATACTCACTGGCCTTCAATCCGCTGTCGGCCCTTAATTGGTCCGCCGACTGCCACAGCCGGTCCTCCAGTTCCTTTAATTGTTCCCCGCTCATGGTAAAAACTCCTCAAAATTGATTCAACCCGAAAATTAAAGAATTAAACCAGTTAATCCATTAAACACCAAAATATAAGATTTGTTTCCGGTAGAGACGGATTGAATCCGTCTCCGGATATGATGGCATAACCCGCTGTTCGGATTTTTAATCCCGAACAAAATGGCTGCGGATTTGCAATCCGCTTTTTTATCAGGTCTCAAATTATGTTATTCTTAATCAGGGTACTTAAATGCCAGATGCATTTCAATTCTGTTCAATATCATTCTGGGGCGAGTTTGCCGCTTAGGTTTGTGTTTAGCCATCTCGTGCCTGTGCAATTTCACCGGTTTGCAACTGCCGTATTCTTATACTCATCCACTATTGCCATACAATTCTCCTAATTCTATAATCCTGAAAATCCTGATCCAAAATAAATATGTCTGAAAATTAGGAATTTACAATATTATATTTTACCTTTGTTCCAAATTAGTAGGATAATTGACAATTTATTAAACTATGAAACAATTTATCTCAAATTCCGGCATACATTATACCCGAATTATACCTTTTTATACCTTTTTATACCTAAATATACCCTTTTATACCCGATTATACCCTGTTTTTCATACCGAAAATTAACTATAGTAATTGATAAACAGCACTTTAAAAATAATAATTAATTCAACATATCTTCCATTATACCCTAAACATGAAATATAATGACTCGCGATAGTTATGGTAATTTAAAAAAAATAATCAACTGTAAGGGCGTTTTTTTGCAACCTAAAAATTAACCCGCTGATAATGAGTTGTTTAAGCCGATAAACACTTCAAAAACCAGAAAATTTTGAAGAAAAATGAAGAAAATTGAAGTGAAAATGAAGAAAAATGAAGTGTTTGTGACGTGTTTTGAAGCAAAATTGAAATAAAATTGATCATTACAATCGGCTTAAAATATAAAAAAGCCACATATGGTTCATTGCATTCATCTTATCAATAATCAACTAACTACTAAAAACTAACGACAAAAGACTAATGATTAATTCTAAGGACTAACGACTAAAGACTAACGACTAAAGACTTACGACTGACCAGGGTTTAAAATAGGGTGCGATGAGAAATACATATTAAATTAATGTGAGCCACAGTAGAGGTTTTCAATCATTTTTACTGGGAAAAATTATCCACAAACAATTTTTTTTGTAGGGTAGGGTGTAAATATTTTAGGGGCAATCCTGTAGCCAGCCCATAAAATTTCTCGAAGGGGTTGCCCAACGCTGAATATTAGGTAACAAAAAATTACACACTTCGGTAGCTAATGTACCAGGTCCCCGATAGCCATCATATTTTCTCCATAACACTCATCTGCAGCCAGCCTGTACGGCCATCCGGCAGGCGCACTTCTGCCCAGTTGGATTTTACATCCAGTACCTTTACAGTAGTGCCTTCGGGCACAAGCGTTACCGGCTTGCCTTTAAGGGTGGGGTTCATAAGCGGGGCATCATTGAACATAACTACCGCCCCGTCATATTGCTGATTGTGCACCGATGAAAAATAGGCCAGTACCAGAAAGGATATACACACCAGCCATAGTATACCCAGCAGTTGACCCGGTAAGAAGGCTACGGATGCACTGTTGAACCTGCGGATGATCATGGCTATGATTATCAGGCAAAATGGTATCAGGGCTCCAATAGACCATAAGGTTGATTTGCCGGCCTCAGTAAGCGAATCCCACCACTGGATAAAAAAGATGTCTTTGCTGTAAGGTATGTTATTGGCAATGCGGCCGCGGGCCAGAGCCAGGTTTTCCTGGGCATCCTTATACCGTGGGTCAAACCTCAGGGCACGCTCGTAGTTCAGTATAGAATTGGGTATTTTATTGAGCCGGTAGTACGTATTGCCCAGGTTATAATAAATCTCAGGGTTCCGGGGTTTGGTGGCAGCAATCTGTTCGTAATAAACCAGTGCGCTGTCGTATTGTTTCTGCAGATAAAAGTTGTTTCCCTTATCCCACAATTGCGTATAACCAACGATTGCAAGACTATGCAATGCGCTCAGTAAGAGGGCTATAAAGAAAGGAACTGTTTTTTTCATGATTTAAAAACGTCTTCAAGGTCACTGATCACTTTTATAGCTTCATCATATACATGCGCCATCTGCTTTGATCCGCCCGAAGCATACAAAGAGGTTTCACATTCCCAGATTACATTTTCCAGGCTTTTCTGCAGCGTAACCGGAACATTTTTCAGCAGTAAAGCTTCCTTATAGCTGTCGTGAGATAATGAAGAAAGCGGGATATTCAGTTTGTCGCTGAGATAAAGCCATATGGCCTTCGATATTTCTTCGTAGAAAGGTTTGGCGCTGTTTTGCTGCAGGTATTTCTTAGCCAGGGCCAGGCGCTGCAAAGCTATCTTATTGGCACGTCTCTTCCTCAGCAGCACCGTATCTTTCGACAGTTCTTCATCCTTCTTTTTCCAGGCAATCAAACCTATAAAGGTCAGCAGCGGAAATGCGAACATAGACCAGTAGGTGCCGGTAAAAAGTAAAGGCTTGCTCTGTGGAATGATCTTTAACAGGGGCTGCCTGGCTATATCATGAATGTCTTTCAGCGCAAGGGTATTGCTTCCTGCGACGGCAGGAGCATAGTGCTTCCCTGCTTTAACATGCAGTTTTATAGGCTGTGTGTGTTCGGTTACATAAGCTCCGGTCTGCGGATTGAAGCAGGTGAAATTAATACCGGGAATATCATAATCTCCAGGTGTGTGCGGAGTGATCACATAGTTGATGATTTTTGAGCCGCTTATAGTAGTGCTCCTTCCGGTTACGGTATCCGTTATTACCGGGTCATAAGTATTAAGCCCGTTCGGCAGGTCCAGTTTTGGGGCTTCAATCAGCTTCAGGTTGCCACTGCCGGTTATCGTAACAGTGAGTGTTGCCAGGTCATCGGTAGTCAGATCCTGCTTATCAA
The DNA here is from genome assembly GCA_903835005.1 of uncultured Bacteroidota bacterium. Classification (GTDB taxonomy): domain Bacteria; phylum Bacteroidota; class Bacteroidia; order Chitinophagales; family Chitinophagaceae; genus Nemorincola. The sequence goes on from CAILLK010000102.1 coordinate 64,789, forward strand.
TTTTATCGGATATAGAAAAAGTGCCAACTGCGCCACCATAATCAGCTGGTTTGTTTTTATCGGGCAACGCAGATACCGTAATTTTTACAGGCTCACTTTTGATGTTTACTTTAACATCTTTATATGCCATGGTATTATAGAAACTGTTGTTGAAGAACGGATCATTCATCATCAGTGAGCCGCCGCCAAACACATCAGAGAGCTTCCGTTTTACCTGCTGCACTATGCGGGCCACACCCTTAGCTTCGGCCGCATCGAGCTCAAGAGTGCCGGCCTGCTGAGGGAATAAGGCAGATTTTTTGAGCAGGAACACCTGGTATTTTTTACCATCCAAAACTTCTTCAGTTGGTTTTGCTTGCTTCGGGATATCAAAATCCTGTGTCCAGAAACCATTCAGGGAGGGCAGTTTGGATATGCCCACCTGCATAGGTATTCTTGAATACAATTTATAGCTGGTGGTTATCTGCTCACCCACATGCACCTTGCTTTTATCAACCACCACCTTAATAAAGAGATCTTTATTTATTTCAGAGTCATTGACTACAGCCTCGGGTTGTTGTTGCTGCTGAGGCTGCTGCTGCTGTGGCTGCTGGCGTCTCTGCTGCTGCATCTGCTGCATAGCCTGCATTTGCTGTTGCTGCATCTGCTGCATGTGCTGCATCATGGCCATGATGTCGTCGTCCTGGCCGCCAAACGGGTCGTTCCGGTTGGTCCGTTGCTGCACAGTGCCGGGTATTACCTGTATAGTTATTGAGTTGGATAAGTAAGTATGTCCTGCAGCGTCTTTGGCTGATATAGGCGGGATTGTAAAAGTGCCCTGCGTTTTTGGCTGAATAACATAAGTAAGGGTGATAGCCTGTGATTGCACCATTTTGTTTCCGGAAATAGACATGTTGGTACTGGACGACTGGAAAGGCCCCTGCGTAATAACAAAATCGGAAGTAACAGGTCTCGAAACGGATTGAAGGTTCTGAGCATCCCGGATGGTATACTGTATCTGAACCTGGTCTTTTGTGCCTATTTTATTCGCGCCGGCTTCGGCAGTAAAAACAACGTTCTGTGCCAGGCCGGAGCAAGCACTTAATATAAATATGATAAGTATATTATAACGCCACATATTTTTAATGTGTTTCCTGAGAGGTTTCCACAAAATTAGTTCGTATGAAGGATGGACAGGGTTAAAACTACGTTAAAAAGTTTCATTATAAATCACCTTTAACAGGCCTCATTATCAATGTTTCCACACAGGCCTGGGGCGATAAAAGATACGCGCTAAACAGCATAGCAGCCACATCGTTTGCTTCCATTATTCTTTCGGTAGCTACGCCACTGCCTTCCCACGATGGGGTGTAGGTAGCTCCCGGGCATATGGAGGTAACCTTTATATTGAAAGGCCTTAATTCTTCCCTCAGATTCTCCGAAAAACCCATTAATGCGTATTTAGATATACTATAGGCTCCTCCATTGGGGTAAGCTTTGAGGCTGGCTACAGAGCACATATTGAATATATGCCCGGCCTGTTTGCTGATAAAAGCAGGTAATAATTTCCGGGTAAGCCAATAAGCGCTGTAAAGGTTTGTACTTGTAAGTGTTTCCAGCAACCCATCTGGTTCATCAGCCAGGTTACCAGGCAGGTAGGTTCCTGCATTATTGACCAGGATATCAATACCTGGGAAATCAGCAAGAACTAAATCTCCAAATGCGCTCACTTCCTCTTTTTTGCTCAGATCTGTTGCTCTCGAAATTATTTGCCTGCCGGGGAATTGTTTTTTCCAGCTTGCTAAATTCTCCGAAAGTTTGCGCTGGTTTCTGGCACATACAGCAATTGAAAAACCTTCATTCAATAATTTTTCAGCAATCACCTTCCCCATACCCTGGGAAGCTCCTGTTACAACGGCGTAAGGCATAATTAATGTGGATTAAGTGAGGCAAATTACATTGATTTGCATAAAACTTCAAAGATTGGATCAACAAACAAGGGTAGTGCTGAACTGGAGTTCGGGCAAAGATGCAGCACTGGCATACTATTTACTTTCTCAACAGAAGGATTTATGTGTGGAATACCTGCTCACCACCCTCAGTGAGGAACATGGCCGGGTGTTTATGCATGGAATACGGGAAAAGTTGCTGGATATGCAAGCTGAAAGAATGAATCTGCCGCTGATAAAAGTAAAATTACCTTCCAGCCCTGATGACAAGATATATAATGAGGCTATGAGAAAAACTTTTGGCGAACTGAGTGAAAAGGGAATTTCTTTGGCTGCATATGGAGATATATTTCTTGAAGACCTGCGCCTGTACAGGGAAAAGCAACTGAAGGAGGCTGGAGTTAAAGCTTTATTTCCGTTATGGAAAATAGATACTAGGCAATTGGTGCAAATGGTTGAAAACTCGGCAATAGAGGCCATTATAGTTTGTGTGAATGAAAAATACCTCGGGAAGGAATTTCTGGGTAAAAAGATAAATGCTGATTTCTTGAGCTGCCTGCCTGCCAATGTTGACCCGTGCGGTGAAAACGGGGAGTTTCATACCTTTGTTTATAATGCACCATTTTTTACAGAGCCTGTTCCGATAGTTATGGGCGAAATCGTGCATAAAACCTACGATACAGGTGATGGAAAAAAATGGGATACCGGGTTTTACTTTCTGGATGTGAGTGTATAGATCAAACGCTTTATCCTGAAATATAGAAATTCTGTTATAAGCCAAACAAAAAATTGTAAATGACTAAAACCAGCATAATTCATCGAATTACAGAATGACAAATACAAATCCAATAATCCTGTTAGCAATAGAATCTTCCTGCGATGAAACCAGCGCTGCCATCATCAGAGATGGTAAGGTTTTGAGTAATATAATTGCTACTCAAAAAGTGCATGAGCGGTACGGCGGGGTAGTGCCCGAACTGGCTTCCAGGGCGCATATGCAGAATATTGTTCCTGTCGTGGATGTTGCAGTTAAGGATGCCGGAATTACTAAACAAGAGATAACAGCCGTGGCGTATACACAAGCGCCGGGACTGATAGGTTCTTTACTGGTAGGGGCATGTTTTGCAAAATCGTTTGCACAGGCAAGAGGGTTGCCCCTTATTGCCGTTCATCATATGCAGGCACATGTGCTGGCGCATTTTATTGAGTCAAAGCCTGAGTTCCCGTTTCTGTGTCTTACCGTTTCAGGTGGGCATACACAGATAGTTCTTTGCAGGGATTACCTGGATATGGAAGTGCTGGGTGAAACCATTGATGATGCAGCAGGAGAAGCTTTCGATAAGGTAGCCAAGATGCTCGGTTTGCCGTATCCCGGGGGGCCACTTGTGGATAAATATGCAAAGGAAGGTGATCCGTTGAAGTTCAAATTCCCTATGTCGGAAATGAAAAATTATGAATTCAGTTTCAGTGGTATTAAAACTTCGGTGCTTTATTTTTTGCAGGCACAGAAGAAAATTGACCCGCTGTTTATTGAAAACAATCTGAAGGATATCTGTGCATCTGTGCAATATACACTTGTGAATATGCTGATGAACAAGCTGAAGAAAGCTGCAAGGGAACTGAATATAAAACACATCGGTATAGCAGGTGGCGTATCGGCCAACAGCGGATTAAGAAAAGCAATTAAGGAAACTGGAGATAAGCTGGGCTGGCAGGTTTACATCCCAAAGTTTGAGTACTGTACAGATAATGCAGCAATGATAGGCATTACAGGGTACCATAAATATCTTAAGGGTCAGTTTGCAGATCTATCTGTAACTCCAACAGCAAGGGCATCCTGGAGTATTGTTTAAAATTTAAGAGGCATTTTACTTTCGGCTTAATACTAACGACTCTGGACCTAAATAATGAGTAATACCTATTTTCAGTTTAAGCAATTCAGGATTAATCAGGATAGGTGCGCAATGAAAGTTACCACTGATGCCTGCATTCTGGGGGCATGGACGCCGTTGCTGCCGGGCGTGAAAAAAGTACTGGACATAGGAACAGGTACAGGGTTGCTTTCGCTGATGCTTATGCAGAGAAATCCGGGAATAAGAATGGATGCTGTTGAGCTTGAAAAGGAAGCCAGGGAGCAAGCTGCTGAAAATATGAAAAACAGTATCTGGCACGACGGGGTTAAAGTTATAGAAGCAGATATCAAAGATTACAGGCCAGGAAATAAATATGACCTGATTATTTCTAACCCGCCCTTTTTTAATAATAGTTTACTCAGCAATAAAGATACGGATAACCTTGCCAGGCATACGCTTTCACTTTCTTATTCAGAATTGCTGGAAGTCATTAAATATAATTTAAGCGATAATGGTTATGCCTCTGTTTTGCTTCCCTGCCCCGGGTATTTTCAATTCTATGAGCTGATAAATAGGATAGGGTTGTATGAGGCTCGTAAGCTGATGATCAGGCATAATGCCCATTCGGAAGTAAAGAGGGTAATTACTGTTTTTGGTAAACCGAAATCAGTAGAATCTGTTTCGTGTGAGCTTGTGATAAAAGAAGATGGACAGAACTATACTGCCGCCTTTAAGGAGTTACTGTCTCCTTTTTATCTTTATTTGTAACAATTGTTGTTTTCTTTCTCGGCATAAACATAAAGTAGATGCATATGAGCATCCACTCTGCCCAAGCAAGGTAAAAACCCATATGAAAACGCTTACCAAGCAGATGATGAGAGAAGTCGGTAGTGAAATCATCATAAGTGAGATAGAGACAGCAGACAGCAGCTAGTAATAAGACAATATGTAAAAATTTAGCAAGCCAGTAAGGCAATTTATTTTCTATGAATGATTGGAGGATGAAAAAAAGGATCATTACCAGCAATACAGCCAGTCCGCCTTGCCACCATATTTTAAGCAGATTATATTCCCGGTGCAGAAATGTAATGCCTACCCTGCCTATCCATGAGGCTTTCGACATCAGGTAGCCCGAGAGCGCTGAAAGCGCAGTAATTAAAAGCAAAAATGGGATGGTACGTTTCATTACGCCAAAGCTTCTTTAATAAATAAACGCTGATCAAATTCAAATGGTTCGAAAGTTAACACTTTTACCTGTTTGAAATCTGCATGAAGGGGATTGATAAGAATATTATAATCCCCTGCAACTATTGCCGACGGAACCTTCAACGCAAGATGTTTACCCTCGAGAAAGAACTGATCGCCAATAATCTGAGTGTGCTTTATTTCAGGGAAAAATTTCCAGTTCGTAGGTAGGTCTTTTACAGAAATCTGTTGTTTAATTGCATTTGAAGGGACATCAATACAGATCATCATATAGTCTTGAGGAACAATTTTCAACGGGGTATGGACTGCAATTTCCAATGTGCAAAGCGCCCTTGATTCAGTGGTATAAAGGACGGGTATTCCCGGGCTGTTCCATCTTCCGCCCGCAATCCGTGCGCCCTCGCCTGAGAGGTCATTTTTAAACTTCGACCTTGCCAACCTGTATACAATCATGCCAAAACACCATGTTCTATGCGGGTCAATTCATTTTTAAGCAAACCTATTCCGAATGTGCTGTCGAGTAGTTCTTTTGGTTTAATACCTCCAAGAGCGATGTTTTTGGCATCGAGCCACGTATCAAACTGCTCACTGTTTCCGAATACTTCAATACCTCTGTTGTAGAAGAGTGTTATCTCCAGTATTTTTTCGGAATGGATTGGGTCAAACGTTTTTTCTTCCTTCTTATAGCGTTGAATTGTTCTCTCTGAAAGATGCAGAAAAACAGACCAGTCATCCATGCTGAAAGGGCTGTTTGCGGTCATTTTGGTAAAGGTATGGAAGGGTATTCCCTGGCGCGAAGTGCTTATTAAATAACCTGCACTGGGTTCACTTACTATACTTGAAGTATCTTCTTGTACCTTATATGGCTTGCTGCTCATATCTCCTCATTTCCCCAAAATTACGAATTTTGTCTTTATTTTTGCGTCATTTGTCTGAATTTCAATAAATTTAATTATCAATAATTCATTTTGCCCTTACCACTAATTATTGTTCTTTGTTTTTTTTAAATTCTTTTTGGGTGCTTGTGCAGGTTTGACAGCGGGTTTAACTTTAATGTAAACCAGTTTTATGTTGCTTTTGTCTGTTTGTCTTTCATCAGTTTCAAAATTGTGGATACTTTTAATCAGCTGGCCCAGTTTTTTGAATCCATAATTCCTGGGGTCAAAGTCAGGTTCTTTTTTCAGTATCAGGTTACCCACTTCACCCAGGAAAGCCCATCCTCCTTCATCGGCCAGGTCGCTGATACTTGAAGAGATGAGCTGGATGGTCTTTTTATCCAGGTTTTTAATAGAGCCTGGTAAATGTGTTTCTTCCTTTTTATCCTCTTCCTTTGAGCGGGCTGGAATTGCCTCCGATAAAATTTCGATGTAAATAAACTTATCACAGGCGGCAATAAAAGGGGATGGGGTTTTCTTTTGTCCCATACCGATTACTTTAACGCCTGCCTCCCGCAGGCGCAATGCAAGGCGGGTAAAATCGCTGTCGCTTGAGATAATACAGAAGCCATCTACCTTCCCTGTATACAAAATATCCATGGCATCAATGATCATAGCCGAATCAGTTGCATTTTTACCGGTGGTATAACTGTATTGCTGTATTGGGGTAATTGCATTCTCCAGCAAAACAGACTTCCAGCCCGAAACAGTTGGTTTTGTCCAGTCGCCATAAATGCGCTTAAATGTGGGCGTGCCGTATTTGGCAATTTCCTCCATCATGCCTTTCACATTGGCATACGGAACATTGTCTGCATCAATCAGAACGGCGAAGCGGGCATCAGATGTATTTTGCATGAGAAGATTTTAAACAGTTAAAACAATATACTGTTATGTAAAGTTGCAAAAAAAATCCGGCTATTTATTTAGCCGGATTTCAGATGTATATTTTGAAGCAATTATTGCATTGATTTGGCATCTTTAAGAAACTGTTCCAGCCCAAGATCAGTTAATGGATGCTTCAGCAAACCAAGTATAGAAGACAAGGGACAGGTGCAAACGTCAGCCCCGGCTTCGGCACAGCGCACAATATGCAAAGGGGTTCGGATAGAAGCAGCCAGAACTTCGGTCATAAAGCCCTGGGCATTATAGATGCTCACAATCTGCTCTATAAGCTGTACGCCATCCCATCCGCTGTCATCAATGCGGCCCAGGAACGGGGAAACATAGGTTGCACCGGCTTTTGCAGCCAGTATAGCCTGGCCTGCTGAGAATACCAACGTGCAATTGGTTTTAATACCGTTATCGGTGAACCATTTTATGGCCTTAATACCCTCTTTTATCATGGGTACTTTCACCACAATATTTTTATGAAGGGCTGCAAGTTTTTTACCTTCTTCCACTATGCCTTCAAATGTTGTACCCAATACTTCAGCGCTTACAGGTCCGTCTACCATTTCGCAAATGGTAACATAATGTTCCATCACTGCATCATGGCCTTTTATACCTTCCTTAGCCATTAGAGACGGATTGGTGGTTACGCCATCCAGAATCCCGAGTTCATGAGCTTCTTTAATCTGTGCGAGATTTGCGGTATCTATAAAAAATTTCATAATTTGTGTAGTTTGGCTGCAAAGTTAGTTTTTGCCAGCTGAATTTTGCGGAAATAATTTTTCAGTGTTTTACTCAATGAAAGTAAAAAACAAATTGAAAGTGCTCATTTTTTAAAATAGCATTGCGGCACCCACCCGCTTTTACGAATAAAATAAGCCGGTTTTTTATAAAAAAACAGAAGTTACTTACATCGCACCGCTACAACCACCCGCCCTTGCTACAATCCTCCTGAAGGGTGAAGCGGGAGCCAATAATGTCAGAAAGAATTAATGAAGATATTAAAAGAATAAAAAAGCCAGATTTTTTATAAAAAAACAGAAGTTACTCCCATCGCACCGCTACAACCACCCGCCCTTGCTACATTCCTCCTGAAGTATGAAGCAGGAGCCAATAATGTCAGAAAGATTTAATGAAGATATTACAAGAATAAAAAAGCCAGTTTTTTTATAAAAAAACAGAATTTACTTACATCGCACCGCTACAACCACCTCGTTTACAAATAAAAAAGCCAGTTTTTTTATAAAAAAACAGAAGTTACTTACATCGCACCGCTACAACCACCCGCCCTTGCTACATTCCTCCTGAAGGATGAAGCGGGAGCCAATAATGTCAGAAAGATTTAATGAAGATATTACAAGAATAAAAAAGCCGGTTTTTTTATAAAAAAACAGAATTTACTTACATCGGACCGCTACAACCACCTCGTTTACAAATAAAAAAGCCAGTTTTTTTATAAAAAAACTGGCAAGTTACTTACATCGCACCGCTACAACCACCCGCCCTTGCTACATTCCTGTCCTGGGGGATTCAGCAGGAGCTGGCCGTATAAGACTTGCCAGCGGTGCAAATGTAGGATAAAAAACCATTAATATTGCTTTCGGCTGAAAATTTTTCTCAGGTATCTGACAATCAATATAATACTAAGGCAGGCAAGCTGATTTTCCAGCAATTAATAATCACCTGGAAAGATAACCAGTAATTGCATTTACATTGACTAATTAAATATCTATATTGAATTGCCACTTTGAAATTATTAATTACTACTTTCACCCTGAAATTCTGCAACAAAACAGGTGCAGAAATGATTTTTTTAAAAAAAAATAGAGAAAGTAGCTATTGTTGATTGTTTTTTTACTATTTTTCGGCATTATTTCATAAATCTATTAGATATGGGATCAGGAAATCTTTACGCAAGACGAGCAAATACGATGAAAAATGTGAAAGGAAACCGCTTAGTACGGTCATTCCTTTTTGCCGGCTTGTTTTTGCTGGGCGCGCCAATTGCAAGCTGGGCACAACCAACTTTTGTTCATGGGGCTACTCAAACGCTTACTGTTTGTGAGAATTCATCGAATAATAGTTTTGGCGACGAGTTAACCATTACTGATCCAACATATGGTGTAACTGAAACCTGGTCTATTGTATATGGTACAAATCCTTCTAACGGATCAGTATCCGGATTCCCGTTTACAAGCGCTTCTGATGGTGGTATTCTGACAACTGCAGGTGCAGCGCCTTTTTACACTCCAAATACCGGAGTTTATGGTACTGATGTAATTCAGGTTCAGGTTTCAAACGGAACTGATACAGTATATACTACCATCAATGTGGTAATCTTACCTCCTCCTTCATTAATTATTGGCGCAATACCTGCAGTTTGCCAGGGAAGTACCAGTACTTCAATTTCTTATTCAGCACTTTCTAACGTAGGGCCTACATCTGCGGTTTTTGCAACATCGGGTGGTGGTACAAATACTTTCGTGGTTCCACCACTGGTAGATACTATTTCATTTGATCTCCAGGGAGCTGCCGGTGGTGGTGATAGCCACAGCGGCGCACCTAATCCGGGTTATGGCGGCCGTGTACAAGGCAAGCTGGCTGTTACACCTGGCCATATCCTTAATTTCTACACCGGCGGCATGGGCGCAAGTGGTTCTCCTTTGGGCGCTAACGGCGGTTTCAACGGTGGTGGTAATGCTTACTATTATTTCTTTGCCTGCGGTGGCGCAGGTGGTGGTGCTTCTGACATTCGTCTGGATGGCACATCGTTAACCAATCGTGTTGTAGTTGCCGGCGGCGGTGGCGGAAACGGTTGGGACAGCCCTGGTCCATTTGCCGGTGGTGCAGGTGGTAACCAGACTGCAGGAAACAGCGCACCAAATGTTGGTGGTTCTTCTGCCAATGGCGGTAATCCGTTTACGGGTGGTGCAGCAGCTACATATGTTGGCTGGACTCCAGGTGGCAATGGCTCTAACGGACAAGGTGGAAATGGCAGCGTTCAGGGTATCTCTGGCGGCGGCGGTGGCGGCTATTTTGGCGGCGGCGGTGGTATATGGAATGGCGGCGGTGGCGGATCTTCTTTCTGCAGCCCTACTTTGGTTAACAGCCAAACTTATACAGCAGGTTACAATATCGGAGATGGTATTGCATCTATCAATTATGTAATTCCTGGTACTTATGTAATAACATGGGATGCGGTAGCTACTTATAATGGATTTGTTTATGATAGCGCTGTTTTGCCATCATCACCTATTCCTGTAGCTATACCTTCTTCAGCGCCTCCCGGCACCTATAATGGCTATTTGAAAATTGGCAATAACACATGCAACAGCAGTCTTTATTCATTTCAGGTAGTAATTAACCCAACTCCAACTGCCAATACAGTTCTTAACCAGACTATTTGCAATGGTGATACATCAGGTACTATATTCTTCTCAGGTTCGTTCCCTTCAACAACCTATAACTGGACCAATACTATACCAAGTATCGGTCTTCCTTCAAGCGGATCAGGTGATATACCATCATTTACAGTTGCAAACGGTTCTGCTATTCCGCAAGATGCATTGATCACAGTGACACCATTATTAAACGGTTGCTTAGGCGCTCCGGTTAGCTTTACCATGCTGGTAAATCCAACACCATCATTAACAAGTACACTGACTCCTCCTTCTATCTGCGATAGTGCTACATTTAATTATTTACCAACAAGCGCTACTACTGGTACTACTTTCTTCTGGGCACGTGCTGATGTTTATGGAATTATAGATTCACCTGCAAGCGGCGCTGGCAATCCTGGCGAAATATTATACAACAACGGTCCGGATTCAGTAACTGTGCCTTATGTCTATACGCTTGATGCTAATGGATGTTCAAATATTGAAACTGTAAATGTTACGGTATATCCAAGGCCGGTACTTTCTTCTCCTCTTTCAGCTCCGGCAATTTGTAATAACACAGTATTCAGCTATACGCCTGCAAGCGCAACTACAGGTGTAACATTTGGCTGGAACCGTGCTGCAGTTGCAGGTATCAGTAATGCTGCAAACGCAGGTACTGGTAATCCGCTGGAAACATTGCATAATACCACAACAGCTCCGGTTGCCGTTCATTATGTTTATACACTTTCGGCCAACAGTTGCTCTTATACACAAGTTGTTACTGTAACGGTTAATCCTAGTCCGACACTTACCAGTACTTTATCGCCATTACCGGTTTGCGACAGCAACGCATTCAGCTATGTACCAGCCAGCCTTACAACAGGTACTACTTATTCCTGGAACAGGCCGTTTATTGTAGGGATATCCAATCCAACCGCTGGTGGTACCGGCAGTGTTAATGAATACCTGGTAAATACTACTGCGCATCCGGTAAATGTAACCTACAACTATACACTTACTGCATATGGTTGCCAGAATACACAAAGTGTAGTAGTAACGATCTATCCTAAACCAAGGTTGAGCAGCTCACTGACTCCTTCTGTTTGTGACAGCGCAGTATTCAGCTATGTACCAACGAGCGGAACTACCGGTACTTCCTTCAACTGGGTGCGTGATACAGTTTCAGGTATCAGCAATCCTGCAGGTGCAGGTGCTGGTAACCCGAACGAAACACTCATTAATACCACTTCGCATACAATAGTTGTTACTTATACCTATACAATGCTGGCAAACAGTTGCCCAAGCACTGAGAACGTAATGCTTACGGTAAATCCAAAGCCAATGCTGAGCACATCGCTTACGCCATCTGCCCTTTGCGACAGCGCCGTGTTCAATTATCCTCCGGCAAGTAATACAGCCGGAGCAACGTTCAGCTGGTCTCGTCCTTATATTTCAGGTATATATGCTGTTGCCCAGACAGGTACAGGAAACCCTGATCAGCAACTGATCAACTCAACTTATGTAGTTGTTGATGTAATCTACAATTTCACGATTTCGGCCAATGGCTGCAGCAATAAGCAGAATGTAGTTGTGGCAGTTAATCCTACACCGAAAATGAATCCTCCTTATGTTGCGTCTGTGTGCAGCGGGTCTCCGTTCACTTATCTGCCAACAAGCTACACTCCGGGCTTTACTTATGCTGTAAACCGTTCTTCAGTTCCTAATATCAATCCGGCTACTTTCTACAAAGCACCTGGCCAGACCGGCGCATTTACTGAAACACTGACTGATAATACACTTGTGCCGCTGACAACCAATTACCAGATTAGGTTATCTGTAAACGGATGTACTAATCTTGGTTACCAGGATTTGAGGCTTACAGTTAACCCGGCTCCAGAGGTTCCGTCAATTGTAATCTATCCATCAAATTTCAGCCCATGTAACCAGACAATGTTCCAGAATTTTGGAGCAAGCAGTTTGCAGGCTCCTAATGTAGTTTATCATTGGACAGCAACAAATGCTACTGTTTATGCCGAAGGACAGAATAATCAGAATGCTTTGATCAACTTTGATCATGCCGGAACTTCTGTTATCACGCTGAATTCAAATGTGAGTGGTTATGGCTGTACGATCAGCAGCAGTTCAATTACTTATAATGTTGGTTCAACAGCAGCAAACAACCCTCAGGTTATCTATTACAACGGCCAGTTTATATGTCTTACAAATATCAGCTCGTCTTACCAGTGGGGATATGATGATGCATCAACACTTGATTCAACACTGATCGTGGGTGAAATAGACCAGAGTTATTCAAATGCTAATCCTGATTTCACTGACAATCATTACTGGTGTATGACTTCAACTCCTGATGGTTGCCTTCAGAAATCTTATTATAACGCACCAACCGGAGTAACTCAAATACAGGCAGGCGCCGTGGATATGAAGGTATATCCTAACCCTGCATCATCAATAATAAACGTTGAAATTAATTCATCAGTTGTGGGTAAATTAAGCGTAGAGGTATTGAACATGCTGGGCCAGAAAGTGGCTTCACAGGATGTTGATTACCACAAGGCATCAATCGGAGTAGCAGAATTGCCAGCAGGTGCTTACCTGGTGGATTGCTACCAGGATGGTGTGAAAATTGCTACAACAAGGTTTATTAAAAATTAATTTTTTCAACAATTAAATTCGCATAGATGAAAAGAATACTTTTCTTGTTGATAGCTGCCAATGGAGCATTATCAGCCATCGCACAATCGACTGATACAAAAGCAAAGGCAGATCCGCCTAAACACAAGTGGTTTATGCCGGATAGTATGTTGAGCAGATGGGTTATTGATGTTAACCTTATGGGTGGCATGCTGACTCAAAATCTTACTGTTGCCAGCACCACAGGTAATTACACAAATGGAATCAATAATAATACCGGTAATCTCTCCTTTAAAAACGGTACCTCTATTGGCGGAGATGCACAAGTGGGTTTCTTCTGTTTCGGTAAAAAATCTCATTTTGGATTAGGTACCGGACTTATGTACCTCTACCAGCAGGGAGACCTGAAACTGAATGCTTTTAATGTTCAGTATCAGTCAACCGATAACAACGGCAATACTTTCAGGCAACTGATTACCGCCGATGCTCCGATTACTGAAAAGATTACTACAACTAACATCAGTATTCCGTTATTGCTGAAGTATAAGAAGCGGTTTACCCGCAGGTCAGGAGTTTCGGCTGATGCAGGTATCCTTTATAATGTTCAGTTGAAGAACGATTATAAAACAGATGCATCTTTTGATTACCAGGCTATTTACCAGTTTACAAACCCGCCAAGCGGCTTACCAACTGTATATGATAACAGTCCGGTTCCGAACAGCAATGACTTCCTGATAACCAAAGACCACTACAACGCAACTCATCCAGGCGGCAACGTTGCAAATTATTTTGCCAGCGAAGCTGAGCATGGCTATAATGTGGGCTTGGGTTTGAAACCTAACTCCAACTCCGGAAGTGTTTCATACATCACCGGTTCGGTAGGTTTCTTGTTCAGACCAACTTATAATTTGTTCCTTTCAGACTGGTGTTCTCTTAACATTGGCGGTTATTTGCTTTATCAGCCATTTACTAATAACGTACCTAACAACTACAAACTGACCAATACTGTTGGAGAATACAACTCATCTTTACAAAGTGTATCTTCAGGTAATGACCTTTCTTATGGTGGTAATCTGGGTGTAAGGTTCTACCTGGGCGACCGTAAAGTGCCGCTTACTATTTCTTCTATCGATCAGATGGGACCGTTCACATGCGGATTGTGTGATGGTACTATTATGATTCATGGTTTGTATCCCGGCAGGCAGGTTACTGTTCATTATAAAATGAACGGTATTGAGCAGAATGCTTTCAGTGGAATGGTAGGGCAGGATGGTTCAGTTGAAATTACCGGTCTTTGTGCAGGTACTTATACCGATATCGAAGCATCAATAGGTTCTCACCATGCTTATGGTCCTAATGTTACGCTGGTTGATCCTGTTGTTAAGATATCTTCACAGAATTCAGTTAATCCTTCAGCTATTGGCAAATGTGATGGTTCTATTTCATTACATGGCTTGTATCCTGGTCAGCACGCAACTGTATATTACAGTTTCAATGGCGGCCCCCAGGTTGTATTTAATGGTATCGTAGGTTCAGATAATACAGTGAAACTGGATAACCTTTGCGAAGGCAGCTATACCGGTATTGTAGTATCTATCAACAATTGTACAGCAAACAGTAATTCAGACGTTACACTTACAGCGCCACCGCCACCACCACCTCCTCCGCCACCTGCTGAGCCAGGTATTGATCCATCTACTCCGATCCTGTTTGATCTTGGTAAAACTCAGATTCATGAGTCTTCACTGGATATCCTTGAAGAGGCTGTACTGGAACTGAATGATAACAAGAGCTCCTACATCATCATCGATGGTCACACGGATGATATCGGTACTCCTTCATCAAACAGGATCCTTTCTTATAAACGTGCTCAGGCAGTTAAAGAATACCTGAAAGAAATGGGTATTGATGAGAAGAGGTTGATTACTGTTGGTCATGGTGAAGAAGAACCAATAGCACCAAATACCACTTCTGAAGGTCGTGCAAAGAACCGCAGGGTTATCATGACTTTGAGGAAACAGAAATAATAAATTCAAGTAATTATATCAGAGCAGGCTATCCATTAGGATAGCCTGTTTTGCTTTGTTTGCGTGCTGGAATATATACTCTAATATCCTTTCAGAATGTAGGTCAGGTTATTATTGAATCCATACAACCCCACTGCTTTATTAATTTGCAGCAACATTAGCTGGTGAAATACCAGTGTGTGGTAGATTGTAATTTGGAGTTTTAAATATCCTGGATGGGTTCTTATCATTTGTTTCTATCGGGTAATGACCAATATCATTTACCATCTGAATAATCGGTATTTACTGCAATCTTTTTTTGTCTACTTTTGCAACCGGTTACAGAAACTGGTTTTTCTCTGTAATTCAACTTTATACTTTCAGCTAAATACTTTCGACTTAATATGAAAATACTAGTTTGTATCTGCCCGGTACCCGATACCACTTCTAAGATTGCTTTCAGCGATAACAACACTAAGTTTAACAGCCAGGGTGTGACCTACATTCTCAATCCGTATGATGAGTGGTATGCTCTGGTTCGTGCTCTTGAGCTTAAGGAGGCCGGCAATGCAACTGCGGTTCACCTGGTAACAGTAGGTAAGGCCGATGCCGAACCAATTATCCGCAAGGCGCTGGCCCTGGGAGGCGACGAAGCTGTAAGGATAGATGCCGAAAGCAGCGAACCTTACTTTGTAGCTGCACAGATTGCTGAATATGCCAAAGGCCAGGGTTATGACCTGGTACTTTGCGGTAAAGAGTCTATTGATTATAATAACGGCTCTATAGGCGCTATGCTGGCAGAGTTGCTTGATATGAATTACCTTGGTTTTGCAGCTAAGATTGATGTAGCAGGCAACATAATTACCGTGAGCCGCGAAATAGATGGTGGAGAAGAAACTGATACCTGCACCTTGCCACTGGTTATCTCTTGCCAGAAGGGTGTTGCTGAAGCGCGTATACCCAATATGAGGGGTATAATGGCTGCACGTACCCGCCCGCTTAAAGTGGTGCCACCAGCCGGTATTGAACCATTGACTACTATAGTGTCTTATGAGATGCCGCCAGCTAAATCGGGTGTAAAAATGATAGATGCCGACAATATGGATGAACTGGTAGCCCTGCTGCACAGTGAGGCAAAAGTTATTTAATGACTGATTAGCTCACTGGCTGAATCGGCTATGTAAGATGGATTTCTGCCACGGACCAAATACTTATTAATAAATATTAACGACTTTATACTAAATACAAACTACTCCAAATATGTCAGTCCTCGTTTTAGTTGAACATACCAATGGCGTTTTCAAAAAGAAATCGCTGGAAGCTATACAATATGGCGCTCATATAGCCAAGGAAACCGGTGTCTCGGTTACTGCCGTGGCTATGGGGAATTGTGGCAATGATGCCATGCAGGCACTGGGTGCTTATGGCGCCGCAAAAGTGCTGCATACCACAGATAACCGCCTTGATAATTTTAACTCAAATGCCTATACCCGTGTTATGCTTGCTGCCGCACAGAAAGAAAGCGCTAAAGTAATTGTTGGCCTGCACGATACTACAGGCAAAGCAGTTACGCCACGCCTGGCAGCACGCCTCAAAGCAGGCCTGGTGGCTGGTGCGGTAGGATACCCTGATCTGAGCAAGGGCTTTGTGGTGAAGAAAAATGTATTCTCTGGCAAGGCTTTTGCATATGTAAATATAACCAGTGATATTAAGGTGATCAACCTGATGCCCAACACTTTCCCGCTTGTGAAAGGGGAGGGTATCGCAGCGGTTGAAAACCTGGATGTGGTATTTGAAGCTGCTGATTTCTCCATTCAGGTAACGGCGGTAGAAAAGGCTACCGGCTCGGTACCCTTATCAGATGCCGAACTCGTAGTATCGGGCGGGCGCGGAATGAAGGGTCCTGAAAACTGGCACATACTCGAAGATCTGGCTAAAGAACTGGGTGCAGCTACTGCCTGCAGCCGCCCTGTAGCTGACAGCCACTGGCGCCCTCATTTTGAACACGTAGGGCAGACCGGTGGCACCATACGCCCCAACCTGTATATAGCTGTAGGTATCTCGGGCGCTATTCAGCACCTGGCAGGCGTGAATGGCTCCAAGACCATTGTGGTTATCAACAAAGACCCGGAGGCGCCTTTCTTCTCGGCAGCCAATTATGGCGTACTGGGTGATGCTATGGAGATAGTGCCAAGGCTGACTGAAGCGGTTAAAAAGTTTAAAGCGAACCATTAATACATTAATAAAATATTGTTTACAAAAGCTGGCTCAGGCTGGCTTTTTTTGTGCGTAAATTGGAAGGCCCGGCTGATAAAAAATGCCTAAAACTTCGTTTTAGTGCAGGCGCATGTTTTATTCTGTGGCTGGTTGTTTTATTTTTATTAAAAAATTAGGCATGATTCTCAAAAACCTATACTTATCCGTTTGTTTATCAGCTTGTTTTTCAGGTGCATGGGCACAAAATGCTGATTCTATACTTAGCAGGCATATTGAGGTGATGGGCGGGCTAAAGAACTGGAATAGGGTAAAATCGCTGAAAATAACCGGTAGTCCGAACGGGGGAGGAGTAAGTTATAAACAAACGCAAATTATAGCCGATGGCAAGGCTATAAGAACAGATATGTTTTTTCATGGCCAGGACAATTTCTCTGTGGGCACCCCTGAGGGAGGGTGGAATTATAGGGTTAGTTATCCGAAAGGGGCTCCGATGAAAATAAGCCCGATACCGGCAAGCCAGTTGAAGGCGGTATTGCCGAAATTACATATTAAAAGAGATCTTGTTTTAGACAGAACTGCCATTATAAAATCTGAATTTAAAGGAGTGGAGCATATTAATAAAAAGCCCTGCTATGCTTTGAAAATTACTGATATAGACAATAATGTGGAAACGGCTTATTTTGAGGTAGCTACCGGTTTTATGCTAAGAGAAGTAAAACAGAGCGGCCAGGATGATCAGTCAGCAGAGACAAACCTGGATTACAGTAATTTTCAAAAGCAGCCATCGGGTATAGTTTATCCGATGACATTAAGGACCGTACAGGGTGAGTTTGTAATCAGCAGCCTGGAGGTTAATGTGCCGGTAGATGACAGTCTCATAAATACCCACCATGGCACTGTTGTGCCTAAAAATGACAATAGATAACGGTAAGCACTGGTTTATATTAATTTGCATAGTATGTGATTATTTTCTTTGGTAGTTGATTGCATTTTTGAAACTGATGGTAAACGCACTTCGAATTATTTTGTATCTATGAAACCGCAAATTCTATAAATTAAAGAAGGTTTTTACCACAAGGGACTCCAAGAAAGTACAAAGGGCACAAAAAATGCGGTATTCAACTATTTGTTATAAGTTATAAATAAAGGGCACATAGTTTATTTCTCATAAAGTCACTTTCTTTCTTCTTGTGCAGTAAACCTTATCATGAACACCTTTTCGTATATTCTTTAAAGTGGTTATCCCATGTTCAAAAAAAATAGCGATGGGATAATGGTATACGCTGAAACCCTTACTGGTGGATGATATAAATAAATATTCTATTATCTCATCTTATCTCATTAATTGTGAAATTGGTGAACTGCTCGTGCTGCTTCACAGCATCTTGAAAAAAGGGGGGGAGTATGGGTGTGATAGTAAAAATGTATAAAATTTGAAATGTACAAAAGCTTTCAGTTGCATAGCTGTAATAGGAATATGATATTTTCAATTGCCTAAATCAGCGAGAATGTTTGGATTTTCAATTTTCAATCGCCTAAATCAGCGAGAATGTTTGTGTTCCTGATTCCTGAGCAGGCAAAAAGCCCTTCGGATTACTCAGGATGAAATACTGATTGTTTCATAGTGTAATAAGATGTTATCTATGGTTAAATTTGGGTCAAAGTTAAAATTAATGATTGGAAATTCCTAATTATTTAGCATAATTATTTTTTGGAGGAGCCTGTTGCCTCGAGGTATCGGGATTTTCGAAAAACTGGTGAGATTGTTTTGAGGGGTAGGCGGCACACAAGGCTATGCTACGGTCCTTGGCCAGACTTAAAAGCAATATTTATGGCCGCAATATCCGGTATCAAATGAAAAAGGTAATCTGGAAGCTTTCTTTTAGTTTTTATTACACCTTCTTCAATGGAGAACAAGTATTCCGGTTCTTTGCTGTAGCCAGATGTATCAAATAAATCAACCACATCGAAGTATCTGAAATGAGCATTTAAATTTGCAAAACCATCATAATATCTTTGCTTAATCTCACTTTCTGATACGTAATGCCCGCCATTTTGACCCGGACGGCTACCCTGTGCTTTGCTTATTCAATTGAATTAAGACAAAAATAGATTAGGTGCAGCTATAACCCTTTTTTCTGAAATACTCCGGCAAGTGCAAGGGTGTAGAATTGAAATTAGTTTTGTAGCAAAAATTCTCATCATTGATTATAGCGCTACTAATTTGATTTTCGAGTTCGTCAAATGCCATGTTATGCGCCATGGTTTTTGCGTAAATGCTCCGTATTGGTTACTAAGGAACAATGATAATTTTTAAGTAATGGTAATCGTAGTCGAATGGAAGTAAGCCGGGTGGTACCAATGATTTGGAAAAAGAAGATTTTCCGGAGCCATTGCATCCTGCCACAATTAAAAGTACAGGATCAGACATTTCCTACTGATGTAGTTACATGTGGAGCGATGCTTTTTTTGCCCCGCATACTTTTTTCGTAAACAGCAATCTGCCGCTTAATTTCTGGCATAGCCATTCTCATACCTTCCAGCAGCCTGGCTATACGTTGTTCGGTATTTGAAGATTTCTTCATAGTGCAAATTTACGGAAAAACATTATTCTGGTAGTATTACAGGAAAAATGATAGTGCGTGTGTATTACAAACCGTTGAAACGGTTGAATGTATCCTATTTTCTTTTGCCCACGGTTGAAAACGTGGGCTATGTTAATCTGAAGCACCGTGTCATCAGCCAGCGCACAAAATGGCTTTGCAATTGAGATACTCCGGCTACCACAGTAGGTAAACCTATCAGAGAATTAATATAGTATTTAATTATATTTATAGGTATAAATACCCAATTTTACTTTGACATTATTTATTTTATCGAAAAGCTTGTAAATTTGCAAAACACTTATAGCTTGTTTGGAAAAATTAATACTTGCGGTTAGTATAATACTGATCTGCAAAAAATATTTTTCCATTTTAATTTTGTTCTGTAATTTTATTTTTTCAATTGTATAACCATAAATATAATTAGATGAAACCCAAATTCAACTCTTATCTGCTCGCTGCATTTGCGACAATAATGCTTTTCAGTGCTACAACTTGGCTTTCCTGTACTAAGAACATATGTGCTTCTACTACCTGCTATAATGGTGGAGTTTGTAATAACGGGAAATGTACCTGCGCCACTGGCTATGAAGGCGCAAACTGCAATACGGCATCACGGCAAAAATTTATTTATAATTGGGATCAAATAGGCTCTGATACAAGCACAACCGGAGCCACACAAACTTATGCTTTAGATATAACGACCGGTGATGATATTACCAGTCTGCAAATTATAAATTTCGACAACTACTTTACAGTACCGGTAACTGCAAATGTAAGCAGTGCAGATATGCTTAATATACCATATCAGGTTGTTCAGGGGTATACCATATCAGGTTCAATCATTTATTTATCCAATGGTAATCTTTCGGTATCGTATTCTGTCATATCTCCTTCTGGGGTAAGCAAAAATATTAAGGCTGTTTGGAATAAATAAGTTTATTCCCAAACGGCACGTTTTAAAAACAGCATTAAAAAAGCCCTTAAAATGGGCTTTTTATATTTATTATTCTTTCTGGCTAAGTATTAAATGAAGTGTGTTTATCATTCTTTTACAAAACCACCGCAACTCACTGCCGTTTATTTTTATAAAGTAGATGCCATTTTGTAAGTCAGAAAAAATAGCCATAACTACCTATAGAATTTTAATTGTCTACATGCTGATGTTTTAATTCACCGAACTTAAATTTAATCTTCCAAACTTTGGTATGGGTAGCAACAAAAACATGCTGATATCATATAATTAATCTAATCTTTGAATAATGAAAGCAGTATTTTCAAATCATGCTCCGGACCAAATGAAACTCAGGAGGATTTCTGTTGATACTGCCAACGAGATATTAAATCACCCTGGTTCGGTTATAGCTGAAAATGGAATAACGATATACCAGTCTGTTATTATTGAGGATGGAAAAAGCTACTTAATCCGTATCTTTGTAAACGACCAGAAAAATCCTAACCTGGTAATTACAGCATATAAAACTTCAAAGATCAGTAAATATTATGAAGGTAAAATATGATAAGGAGGTTGATGTTCTCTACATTGTTTTCAGTGAAAAAAAAATTTCTGAAAGCGATGAGGAGAAGCCCGGCATTATACTCGACTACGATAACACTGGCTCAATCGTTGGACTTGAGATATTGAATGCTTCAAAAAAAATGGAAAACCCTGCTCATGTTGAGTATGAAGCAGCATAAGTTGTTGGTATTGTTACCTATACCCCCTACTCCTTTACAAACCGCCGAACCTCACTACCGTTTATTTTTATAAAGTAGATGCCATTTGGTAAGCCAGCCACATTTACCTGCACCGTTTCTGTATTATACTCTTGGGTGTATACCTGCTGCCCTATGAGGTTGGTAATGGTGAGTTGGGTTATTTTATTGGGGAATGCCATGGTTAGTTTTGTGGTGGTGGGGTTGGGTGCTTATGCGTGTATATAAAGTTTGGGCAACTTGCTCATTTTCCTCAGGAGGCTAAAATTGATCAATGCAACTTAAACCGTAACTTGGAATAAAATTACGTATTAGCTCAGAGAAAGTACCGTCAATGTTAGGTTTGACGGTTTTTTTATTGTACGTTTGTAATACGTAAATACGTATTATGTCAAAAACAACATCAGCTCATCCTGAATGGG
>CAILLK010000103.1 GCA_903835005.1 uncultured Bacteroidota bacterium
ATCTCTGGACAGTTCAAATCAGATCATGGTGCAGATTGTTTTGTCATCCTAAGGTCTGTCATTGATACAACAATCAAAGCCGGACAAAATGTTTTGAATGCACTCCGACTTGTAGCAATGTATGGGGCTGAATAGTTACAAAAACACTTATTACCAAGATTCAATCATTTTTTTAAACTTCCTTTTTATGCTTGTGGACTTTTTCAAACAATCTACAACACTTTTATAAATATCTTCATTTAGCTTCCCACAATAAGAATAATCTTCATCTTTTACCCTATATGTTAATTTCAATGTATCAATTAAGTAATCCTCAACCCATTTCCCGTAAATAAATGTTGGTAGTCTGAATTTATATCCTAAATCTGTTATAGAAATCCCATTCATCATGCAATAGCATGAGAAACTCAATTCGGGTAGGTGAATGCACCCATGTTTTACATTTTCATCTGGAAATGGTACATATACTTGACTAGATGGCAAGTTTGCAACTATAACACCATTTCCAAGATTTTTGAGGACTAAAAAATATTTTGGAGATGCTGCATTACCATCTTTAAAATAAAAAGGTGTGCAATATAATAATGATTTTTCTTCAAACACTTATGCGTATTTTAGCGATTTTGTATATTCAAGTAAGTCTAACTGATTATAGTAAAATTCTTTTATTTTTTCATTTTCAATTAAATCTGCAAAATCTAAAATCAGATTGGACACAGTTTGTTTTTTGCTTTCAAATCTTTCTAGCAGCCCATCTTCTTTAATTACTGTTTTATACCACAAAGAAGTTCCCTTATGGGTTATAGAAACCAAATGCCCAGCTTCATGATATTTATATTGGGCAGCAATATGAGACAATGTCGATATTTCATCATCGCTAAATTCATCATCATTAAATTCCTTTAGTTTTTTAATAAAGTATTTATTGCTAGGATGCTGCTCAAGCGCTATGTAATCTGATAGTAAACTCGAATTATGCTCATCAGTGGAATTAAGTATTGCTGCATCTAAATTTGCCCATAATTCTGCCTGAACCGGTCCAAATTGCCATGCTGTAAAAGGGACTCCCAAAAATGGAGATGCATGTTTTTTTACAAAAAGCTCTTCCGCCAAATATACTAATTTAAGCAATTTTGTTTTACTTAGTTCAATAGTATTTTCAGCAAAATAAATAGCTACATTGCCCATTCTATTGATTTGGTCAAATGAAAGAACGCTATTTTTTTGTTTATTCATGGCGTAAAAGTAGTATTTTTTTGGCAGAATCCAATATTTTAAGAAAATTTGTTAGTGTTTCAGTTTTAAATTGGGTTAGTATTTTTGAATAATGCCTGAATATAATGAGTAACATTATCATTATTTTCATCTGTTTGGTCTTCTAAAATTATAATATTTCCAATTGGGTCGTAATTTTGTTCAATCACAAATGGTCTAACTTTAGTTTCAAGATCATAAGTTGATATGCCTTTAACAATCATATAGTCTCTCATGATTTTTTTCAATAAAGGTAAAATAAAGGCTGTAATTTGCAGCCTTTATTTTTTTATTTTGTTTTATTATACCTTGCTTTCCTATGTGGCTCCCTTTGGTCAGGCGTTAATTCCCTATAAGTTAAACGAACACTATCAAACTGTTTCAGGCTCTCTTCAAATTTACCTGTTAATGATTGCTGGCGGTTGTTATAACGGTATGCAAATTCATCGCAGTATCTATGTAGATGCTGTGGACTAACTACGTGAAACGTGCCTATAATACCCCTTTTTAAGATACTCCAAAAGCCTTCAATATTATTGGTGTGGAATTGACCTTTTACCCATTCATCGTTATTGTGGTTTACAAAAACATGCTCCTTATGTGTTTTGCTGATATTGCGGTAGGCTTGCAAACCATCTGTAACCACTGTAGCATCTGGACTGATATTTTTATTGATTTGGTCAAGTAATATTTCTTTACTTGGTGCTACCATAGGGGTAACCCTGATTAACCCATCCCGCTGCAAAATACCCAATACAGGAGTCTTAGTATCTAAAGCGTTCGCATGTGGTTTTCTATTTGGGTGTAATTCCTTAATCTTTTCAATATTCGCAGCCCTTACTTTTTTGCTCTTATTCTTTTCTTTGCCACCAATATACGTTTCATCAACTTCTACCATACCGGTTAATAATTCAGGGTTTGTTTCCGTCAGCATAGCACGCAAACGATGATTTATAAACCATGCTGTTTTCTGGGATACTCCAATACGTGTAGCAAGTTCAACGCTTGAAATTCCTTTCTTGCTGATATTGATTTCATAAACCGCCTGAAACCATTTACGCAATTCAACCTTTGAACCTTCATAAATACTATTGGTGCGAACTGTAAAAGGCAAATCACAAGCCCTTTCAGAGCACCTGTAAGATGGTATATCCTGAAATTTGCCACGTGCTTTAACCTTATATGGTGCTTTCATAGAGCCACAATGAGGACATACCGGAGAACCGCTCCAGCGTTGGTTTTCAAGAAACTCATAACAAGTCTTTTCGTCCTTAAAGTAGTCGTTAAATTCGCAAATAGCTTTGAAATCGAAGTCCATTTTAAGCGGTTTTGTTACACAAAGATAAACATTGCGTGTAACATCTCCTAATTTTAGAAAAATTATTTAACTATTATTTTACGGATTTATGCCAGAAATAAAAAAAGGTAACCTTTTGAGTTACCTATGGAGATTAAAATATAATTTTGCATCTTATTTATTGCATATGCCTATTGAATAACTGGTAATCATTCAATAGGCGTAAGATGTAACTTTTGTCGGGCGACATTGTAGCAAAGCTAATACATTGTTTTAACCTGAAAAAATTATATTTTATGACTGCAACTACAGAAAGTATATCGACACCATCTAAAAATGAAAATTTAACTACTTGGAAAAAATTATGGGAATTGGCATCAGTTTCAATTAATTGGAATGATGGGACTATAGATTTTGATTCATTTTCAAAAGAGGGTCAGGAGTTATTTGATTTAAAAATAAAAAATATTGTTTCTCAATAAAAGAAGTATTTTGTTGTCCTAAATTAATATAATTATGGACATGAAATTATTATGTGGCATACGTAATTTTAAATTAGACAGCATTGATGATTATAGAACGATGGATGGTTATACTATCAGTAGTAATTATGAAATGATGTCGAAATTATTTCATACCGATGATTTTTTAAAAAAAGCAGGAATTTTAAGTGCAGAACTTGAATTTGAAGGAACTTTTTTTGCTGTTAGGGTTAATCCTTCGATTGAAATTATATTTGGCTCCGATAAGGTTGCAATGACGAATAAATTAACAGAACAAGCGCTCTTTCTGCAAAATCATTTGAGACATTTAATGCACTTCCTTTGGTTTATAAAAGATAATAGCGTTAGTCCTTCAATTTGTATGGGTTATATATATGACCGCCCCGAATTAGGGAAAGGGACTTTTGTCCGGTTTTCGGAAATTTCGATTATTACTAATTGCTACGGTGAAATGGAAGATGTTACCTTTACAAAAGAAGATATAGATAAAGCGCATACTATATTAAATAAATATAGAAAAATATGTCCCGGAAATCCTATGGAGGTTGATGGAAATTTAAATTATGCAGATGGAGAAGAAATTACACCAAAATTATTGGTATTTAAAGGAAAGTCAAGCAACGATTCATATAATGACAAAAATAGGGTGCAACGTGCGTTTGATTTTTTATCACTGGCGAGATTGTCGCATCTTCTTATAATGAAAATAGCCTTATTTATTCCGGTATTGGAATGTTTATTTTCTGGTGAGCAAGGAGAACTAACACAAAAGGTTTCTGAAAGGGTGGCTTTTTATCTCGGAAAAACAAGAGACCAAAGGTATTTATACTTTGAAACAATAAAAGATGGGTATAATCTCAGGTCAAGATATATTCACGGAGATAAGTTAGAGAAAAAACATCTTAAAATTGAATTCCAGATGGATTTATCAAAAAAATTAGATGAGATTTGCAGGCTGGTTTTATATCGAATTATAATGGATGACTTTATTGATTTTCTGCAAGACGAAGATTCATTTAGACTATATTTAAAAAAGCTTATTTTTTTACCTGATTGCGAAACATTATAATCCTTAACTTTGTATTATGGCAAAAGCCGAAAAGAAAGCACCAGAACCAAAGAAGCGGGGCAAGTATGATGAAAAGCTACAAGTTAAAGAAGGTAGCTTTCTGGATATTATGCAGGCTTCAATGAAACACGCTGATAAGCATTCAGCACCCGTAAAAAAACCGTAAAATTCACCTCAAAACGGTTGTATTAATCTTATTTTATCTTTGCGTGTAAATGGGTATAGTTACCAATTATTTGATTTAACTTTACGCCAAAATAGATTGAAAACAGTTTGTCTACCTGTGAGGCAGTCTGAATTTCAATATATTGGCCGTATATTAACCTTTGAATCAGTAAAACAATCAGATATCAATACCTCTGGCACACGATTTTTAAAAAGTAATTATAAACTACAGAAAATCAATATATTGCAATTTTATATTCTGTAAAACCAGAAATTCTATAAAGCAAACCAGAAGTAATTCAACTACCAGGCTACTATAATTGATAAAATAACGCGCAACTATTAATTGATTAGGTACCTGTTTCGCATACCCTGATTTATAATTCTGAATTCTGAAAATGTTTGAATTCCATAAATCCTGCTACACACAAAATTTCACATATCCGGCAAGAATGTGCAATTTCTAAATGCTAAACATTTGAATACCAATAACAATGTGTGCAAAATTATTTTATTAGCTCGTGTGCAGTTCTGAATTCTGAAAATATTTGGACCCCATAAATCCTGCTTCAAACAAAATTGTACATACCCGGCAAGAATGTGCAATTTCTAAATGCTAAACATTTGAATACCAATAAAAATGTGTGCAAAATTATTTTATCAGCCCGTGTGCAATTCTGAATTCTGAAAATGCTTGAATTCCATAAATCCTGCTTCAGACAAAATTGCAAACACCCGGCAAGAAAGTGCAATTTCTAAATGCTAAGCATTTGAATACCAATAACAATGTGTGCAAAATTATTTTTATCCGCCCGTGTGCGATTCTGAATTCTGAAGATGTTTGAAAACCATAAATCCTGCTACAGAAAAATTGCACACTTCCGGCAAGAATGTGCAATTTCTAACAACTAAACATTTGAATACCAATAAAAATGTGTGCAAAATTATTTTTTCAGCCAGTGTGCAATTCTGAAATTTTGAAAATGTTTGAATTCCATAAAGCCTGCTTCAGAAAAATTGCACACTTCCGGCAAGAATGTGCAATTTCTAAATGCTAAACATTTGAATACCAATAAAAATGTGTGCAAAATTATTTTATCAGCCCATGTGCAATTCTGAATTCTGAAAATATTTGGACCCCATAAATCCTGCTACAGACAAAATTGCACACTCCCGGCAAGAAAGTGCAATTTCTAAATGCTAAACATTTGAATACCAATAACAATGTGTGCAAAATTATTTTATCAGCCTGTGTGTAGTTCTTGAATTCTGAAAATGTTTGAATCCCATAAATCCTGCTTCAGAAAAATTGCCCACATCCGGCACTAATGTGCAATTTTGTAAAGTTAAGTAATTGAAAATCAACTGTAATTTGTGCAGTTTTTTTTCCTTGCTAATACGCAGTTCCGTCGCCATTTTACCCATCTGAATATCATAGCCATCATCGCTATCTGTTTTCCATTAATTTTTCAATCATAAATAGGGGTTTTATTTTACTCAGTTGTCTTGTAATAAACGAAGAAATTGCCGGAAGCCATTATCTTTAACCTAAGGAATCCTGAATTGCTGATGCACAATGAGCGTGGGTATATGGTAGCCAATACCGATAGTTCGGTGCTGTTTGAGCGTGTTTTTAAATCTGAATTTAAAAACCTTCATAGCTATGCCTGTTCCATTCTTAAAGATGATGCTTCCGCCGAAGAAATTGTTCAGCAGGTCTTTTATAAGCTTTGGGAGAAGCGCGACACATTCAATGAACTGCAATCAGTGCCCGCCTATCTCTACCGGTCGGTACACAACGAATGCCTTAATTTACTCAAGCATTCAAAAGTTAGAGCAGCTCATGTAGCCCACTCTGTATATACAGGCAAAGAAGCAGATATTCAGGACGACCAGGTAACGCTAAAGGAACTGCAACGCAAAATAGATAAGGCTATAAATGAGTTGCCCGAACAATGCCGCACCATCTTCCAGATGAGCCGCTTTGAGGACCTGAAGTATAAAGAAATTGCCGACCGTTTGGGACTCTCGGTAAAAACCATTGAAAACCAGATGGGCAAGGCGCTGCGCACACTGCGGGTGCAGCTTTCCGAGTTTTTACCTGTTTTTATATGGTTATTTATTAACGTGCTAAATTTGATAAAGTGAAAAAAGAACGCCAATTGTCCGATGATTTACTGGTAAAGTATCTTCTTGGCGAGGTGTCTGAAAGGGAACTGAAGCAAGTGGAAGACTGGATCAGGGAAAGCTCAGTAAATAAAAATGAATTGGACGCTTTCAGCCTGCTCTGGGAACAAAGCAGGCGGTTGCAGCCTGCCGGTTTACCAGATACGGATGCCGCCTGGCAGAGATTTCAAAACAGGATATCAGCCGGTAAACCTGCTTCAAAAACGATCCCTGTTCCGCAACCTTACAGGTGGCTGAAGGCAGCCGCAATACTATTACTCTTTGCCGGCGCAAGTTGGTTCGCACTCAATCACAATAATTTTACCAGCAAGCCTGTGGCCGGTATTTACAAGCCGCTGCCACAACTGAAACCGGTTTCTGCTGCCACTCCCGCTCCGGTAGTAAGCCCATTGGCGGCACAACAAGCCAAAGAACCTAAATCAACTATTGAAAAAGTAGAAAAAGCTGCACAAATCACAAGCATTGCAATAGCAGGTGCGGTTCAGGAAGTGTCAAAGAAAAAATCTGATACAGAGGTTAAAAAATATTATTCAAGAGGGACTGTTACCAAAACCAAAACCAACCAGTTTATCTGCAACAGTACACCTTATCCTTTTGAGATATGTATTATCCAGTCGGTAAAATGTAAAAAAAATGACCAGCCAACTGCCGTTTCCACCTGCAGCGTTCTCGAGCCCGACCAGTCTGGCCAGTTGCGCTACAAAGCATTCGATAAAATTGCTAAGCACTGCAAGGCTACCATTGAAGAGATTACCATTACTAAAATTACCACAGGCGAAACAATTGTGCTCAACGACCATTCCACACCTACAACGGCCCAGAATTTCTTCAACCACATTACCGGCAAAAAGAAAGGCGATGTGTTTGCTGGTATGTTTCATTGCGATGGAAATGAGCGTATAGACGACTGCGGGCTTACTTTCAACAGTAGTTTTGGCAATCTGAGCCTTCAATAAATGTTAATTAAGGACATAAAAACAGTTATAACCAAAAAGTTTCTTTACTTTTAAAACCAAAAAACAAAAAACAAGTATTATGAAAAAAGTGTTCTTTTCGCTCCTGTGCCTTACCATAGGCACAACGTATGTGATGGCACAGGAAAACCATGCACCTGTCGCTAAACCAAATGTAATGCAAGCATCTCCGGGCAATGCACCTGTCGCTGCACCGGCACCCGCTAAGCCAGCGCCGGACCCCGATGCAGGTATCTTCAAATTCAAAGAAGAAACTCATGATTACGGCGAAGTAATGGAAGGCCCGCTGGCTGAAACCGACTTCGAATTCAAGAATGTAGGTAAGAAACCTATCAACATTACTGAAGCACACGGTTCTTGCGGATGCACCGTGCCTCAATGGCCTCATGAGCCTATTATGCCAGGTAAAAAAGGAACTATCCATGTAGCCTATACTACACAGGGCCGCCAGGGTATGATATCAAAGGAAGTTACCATCAATTCAGATGCGCAGCAGAGCCCGATGGTATTGCATATCCGTGGTACAGTGAAACCAAAGCCGGTTGATCCTAATGCAGCTCCGGCAGCAGCTCCTGCACCGCAGTCACCAAATCTGGTGCCACCGCCGCAGTCAGTTCCTGCTCATAAATAATAAATTATAAATTATTAATTCAGCCCCGCCTCTCAACCAGGCGGGGTTTTTGCATTCAGGAAATTTTCAGTGCAATGTATCAGAAATCCGGAATTCACATGGCCCGGCCACATTTCATAATAATGTCTTAATCCAGATCACCTGTGTTTTTCCCGTTGGTTAGGTTTACCGACCGTTGGTTAGGTTTAGTTGTTAATGGGTTTTAACAATTGTTAGATTGCATCGAAATCAAAATTTTCTAACCAAAAAACTAATCAAAATGGAAAAAAGAAGAGTCAAATATCTAAGATTTAATAGCACATGGTATTTATTTATATTTAAAAGAATGTAGTTGTAAAATAATATTAATAATTAAAAAAAAACATAAAATATATGAAAAAGATATTATTATCAGTGATTATTGCATTTATTTTTAGCTTAAATGCGATTGCATGTGATTTCCCAATCATAACTTCTTGTTGCCTTAAAGCAAGTTTTCATAGTACTGAAACAATTGAGATGTCGTTTTCTGGGCTCTGTTCAACAAATGTATATATATGGATACACACGGGCTCTGGATATTCATCATCCGATTTTCTTGAATTAAATTCCTCATCTCCAATTGTGAGTCTATCGGGCGTTGGAACCTATTTATTTACAATTTCTTCATCTCAAGTAATACCCCTAGACCAATGTTATAGCGTATTCACCGGTACCAATCCGAGCGATGCCCCTTATATCGCATATAATCCAGTTTTTTATCAACTTTGTCCATGCGTAACTGGCGCATGTTATATAGATGATCCAAATTCCACGGATCCTTTAATAATCGATTTGCAATCACCAGCTGCTGGTCCATCCTCATTATATTTATGGGTAGATGCAGGCATGGGTGCCGGACCGGAAGGATATTTTTCAACAACAGGAGTAGGAACTTTTAATGGAAGTAATTATGATCACCTTGTTACTTGCAATACTTTAGGCTATTTCTATGATGCCGCAGAATTTAATCATGCATGTATACCAATTATATATGTAAGTGATATTTGGATGGATCCAATAACTACCTCTACAGATCATCCAGAAGACTGGGCTATGCCTTTTTCTACGATTTGCCCTTGTCCAAGTCAGAACCTTACCCCCCAATCAAAATATCAAGGTGGCTGTGTTCTGACAGATCCGATAACTTATTTGTCAACAGTTAGTGTTCAAACCGACAATCCTTCGATAAGTTACATGTGGTTTGAAAGCCTATCTGGAATGGCAACTTCAATAAGTGTTATAGCCAATAGTGGCCCAGGATTACCTTGGATTGCAACTTTTAATTTTACAACAATTGGAGGCGGAATATGCCCTACTCCAGAATGCCATAATTTTTATTTTTCAAGTACGCCTACTGACCCTCGTCCTAATGAGGCAACACGTTTGTTGATTTGTCCTTGTGGTGCACAGACGCCTCCTAATACAAATTATATGCCCGGTTGCCTGAGCCTTGATGCATCCTACTGGGCAACAGTTACTGTGGAAACAAATAATGGTATAACCCCAAATTATATGTGGTTTGAAGGTATGTCCGGAATGGCAGTGCAATTCGGTCCAGCAGTACCGAATCCTTTATGGCCAGGAACACCTGGTGAACTACCATTTATCGTTAGTTTTGATTTTGCTACTATTGGAGGTGGAATCAGTCCGACAATGATCTGCCACAATTATTATTTCTCATCAACACCAATTGATCCTCGGCCAACTGTCGCATCTCTAATTTGTCCTTGTCAAGGGGAAGGTAATCCAGGCCAAAGGTCCAGTAATACAGTTTCAGGAAATGCTAATATAAATTTAGAAAACCTAAATAATGTAAATATCTATCCGAATCCAGCAAATGGGAATGTGACAGTTACATTTAATTTAATGAATCAATCCGATATACAAATAGATATTACTGATCAGATTGGGCGCACAATTAAAATACTGGCAAGTCAACGAATGCAATCAGGTAAACAGAAAATTAATTTCAATACGTATGATTTAACTGATGGTATTTATTTCATTAGAATACAATCAGATAAACAAACGATGAATAATAAATTAACTGTAATTAAGTAATATAAGTTACTAGAATTGTATATAAACTATCAAAAGGGAAAATAGCCAGAAAAGAGAATGGTGGTCATCAAAGGTCACCTTCTTTTTTCTAGTTAATTAAGATATCCACTCTTGACAAAATTTCCTAGTGTGTTTGATTAACTATAGATTAATTAAAAATTAATAACAATGTAATTCATTAAAGAGTATAAGTTGCATGAATGAAAAAGTCTATTCGTTATTTAAGCTAAATTTTCATGTAAAAATGTGCATGTATATTCTGAATTATTAGCTCAATCCAGATTTTTAATCATTTTATTCTTGTAGTTCCGAATGATAGGAATTCAAGATCCAATATTTTCTATAACTTTAAGATGTCGAAGCACTTATATTCTCTGTAGAGAGGAACTCCTCAAAAAGGCGCCTTCTTTTTTCGGCCATAACAATTATCCCAATTCCATTGCAATTTTCCCGTTGGTTAGGTTTTCTTCCCGTTGGTTAGGTTTTTTTGGTAAAGGATGTTTTTATTCAAAACATTGCACATCACTCATTAAGATTAATCCGATTTTTAAAACTCTTTTTTTATGAAAAAACTGATATTTGCATTACTGGCAATATTGTTATCTAATCTGGTTTTTGCTCAATTTAATCTAGTAGGTTCGGCGGTGGGCAGCGCTGGTTCTTATAATTTAACTCCGCCTTCATCATGTGGCGCTATAATAAGCTCAGGTGCGATATGGAGCACTTCAACAGTAGATTTTACCCATTCTTTCACCTTGCAGTATGATGCATTATTTGATATGTATTCCGGAGGTGCTGATGGTATTTGTGCTGTTTTCGGAGACCGGATTAATACTGCTGCCGGAACCGGTTCATATAATTACAAGGGCGGTTGCCTGGGGTATTACAATTATACATGGGGAGGATGTGGGTCATGGGCGGGCAGCGGCAGTTGCGGGCATGATCCTGATTTTGATGAATCGGTGGCTGTGGAATTTGATATATTCAATAACACCTGCGCAAATTTATTTGACCCGCCTTATGACCATGCGGCTATTTGCCAGAATGGATTTCCTCAGCCACTCCATTGGTCGGGTACACCATGTGGCGGATCATCGCCCGATGGCGGGCCGGTGCTGATAAATGGTGTATCAGGTATAAAAGACAATAAGTTTCACACTTACGATATAATCTGGTGCCCTATAGCAGGTAGTACGCCGCTAACAGGCCATTTTATAGTTCTTCTTGATGGCGGAACAGTATTGTTAAATACCTTATTTATTCCATCAACTGTTTTTCTTTCCAGCCCGATTACAGCAATAAACTGGGGTTTTACCGGCGCTACCCAATCTGATTGCAGCAATCAGGAAATTAAAAATATCAGTATTTCAACATCTGGTTCATTAACCGTAAATGTATCAATTCAATTATGTTCTGCATCATCAGTCACTTTGCCAGCCCCTGGACCCCCTTTTTCTTATACCATGTGGAGTACCGGAAGTACCGCACCATCAATAACAGTTTCAAGTTCAGGTATATATTCGGTTCAAACGGCATGTAGCTGTGTTAAGCTTAAAACTGTTTACAATGTAGCCTTTGGCCCGGTTCCCGGCCCTATTTCAGGAACCGGCCCTGTATGTATTGGCGGCTCTATAAACCTTACCGACCCAACTACAGGTGGCACATGGTCTTCGGATGGTTATTTTGATGTCATCGGGCCAGCCACAGGTATAGAAACCGGTATGAACGGAGGTACAGGTACGGTTACCTATACCTTGCCAGACGGCTGTTTTGTTACCGCACCTGCTATAGTAGACTCATCAACCGTTGGGCCGGTTATTGGCCCATCTACACTATGCGAAGGTTCAACTGTTACACTGACAGATATTACTCCCGGAGGTACCTGGAGCGGCGGCGGCACATACGCTACCATTTCTGCTATGGGTGTTGTAACGCCCATTACAGGCACGTCTGGAGGTATCGATATCTTTACCTATACGGCCACATCAGGTACCTGCACAAATTCTGCTTATATCTATATTGATGTCATCGCTTACCGCTATCCGTGCGTAACGGTATCCTGTACCGGTTGCGGTCCATACATGTATACTTTCACGTCCACAATACCTGTTTCAAGCTCAGGTTATATAGTTTATGATATAGTCAATTCATCAGGTATTACCTGTGCAGGCCCCTTCACTATGCCATTCCCTGCCGCACCGGTTCCGGCAGCATCATTTTATGCCTCGGCCAGCTGCCCGGGAGATGGAATTTGTATTATTGGCTTAACAGATTCGGGCTGTTATTGGGGCTCAGGGCCTGTACCTCCATGGCCAACAACGCCACTGCCTCCATTGCCTCATGATTGTTGCGCGCTGCAAAACCCCGGAATCAGTTACCGATCAGGAAATCTTATAAACGGCAATACTTCAGGTGAAGTTAGTTCTGCTATATCGTTATTGCCAAACCCGAATAATGGGGTATTACATATAACCGGTACAATGCCTGCAGGTACTGATGAGCAATCGGTTAATATGGAAGTACTGGATGTATCAGGGAATATTATAATTACAGACATTGCTTCTCTGGATAAAGGCATTATAAATAAAACCATAACCATCAATAGCAATATTGCCAATGGTACCTATATGCTAAAATTAAAAACTACTAAAGGAGATCAGCTATTCAAGTTTACTCTGGAAAGGTAAGATCATTAATATACCCCCTGGAGAACGGCGCACCTGAAGAGGGCGCCTTCTTATTTTATTGAGGAGGGATGCTCGTTGCTGAACCTGGAGTAAAGGATGACCATTACTTCAGTACCTGTATTATCTCCGCCTATATTCCTGATTTCGAGCGTAAAGGTTACATTATAAAATTCAGATAACCGGGTTAGCCGTTTGCGGATAAATTCAATGCCAAGCGATAATTTATCGGGAATTGCTTCATTGTTTTTCAGTTCTTTTTTGGTCAGGCCAGCGCCATTATCTCTGATCTTTATAAGCAGATAATCATCTGTGGATAAGTGCAATTCCACAATGATCCTGAAATCCAACCTTTCTTTTCTAAATCCATGAACAATTGAGTTTTCAATGAATGTATGTATCAATAAAGGAGGTATGTTAATTTCCTCCGAATTGGATAATGTATTATCAATAACTAATTCAATTTTATTACCGAATCTCAGGTTTTGGAGATGAATGTAATTTTTTACCAGGTTCAGTTCTTTAGCCACCGGGATAAAACTATATTGCAGGTTTTCAATATTTTGCCTGATCAGTTTACTCAGTATGGCAAGGTAATTATTGGCGATCTCCCGGGAATCAATATTGATCAGATTTTGAATATTATTTATAGCATTGAATATGAAATGCGGATTGAGTAAGGAATTAATTGCCTTGTTTTCCAGTTGCAGGTAATTCAATTCGTTCCGGAAAATTTGTTCTCTGTGTTTGTTGTATCTTCTTATCAGTAAGTAAACCAATGCAATAATTATGCTGATTATAACTATATAAAACCTGTAATCCAGGTAAAAAGGCGGAAGAATAGTCAGATTGATAAACCTGGAATCAGAATAAATTGCATTATCTGAGATGGCCCTCAATTCAATTTGATAATCATCATATTTATCTAAAAGTATATCAATGTTATCGGAAGCTGAGTTATACCATTGACTGATATTATTGTTATTAATTATGCGATACTCATAATTATTGGGTACATTATTGAATTTAAGGGAACTTAACCGAATGGCCACATGGGTCCGGAAACTGTTTTTGACTATAATATTTTTTAGATCTGATTTTTTTCCGTTTATTGAAATATTTTCTATGTAGAATACAGGATATTCTTTTTCTTTATTTATCAGGCTATCATTGAAAATATAATAGGAACCATTCAGATTGCAAATTACGTTAGTACCTGATGAACATAGATTTAAAAGATCAGACTGTTTTACGGGGTAGGTTAACTTCTGAAGTCCCTCCGGAAGGTGGCCAATATCATCTGCGATATAGTAGCCCTTACTGGTATTCAGAAGAAAATTTTTATTTTTTGAGTTCAATATGCTGATGGAGTAACAAACAAATGGCAAGTCTTTAAAGGATTGTTTTTTATAACTATCTCTGATATCGTAGGTTATTATTTCCTGATCATTGGTTATAAAAAATAGTTTGTTATTATGATTAAATAGATTAACGATGGATTGTTCAGGTTTGAGGCTATCTATTATGATGTAATTATTTTCGTATATGTTTTTTGCGTATATTTTGTTGTTGTTATAATAATATAATGTGTCATTATTGAACAGGTTGAAACCTCCATAATTAATAATAGGGTAAGACTGACTTGTCTTGAAATTATCATGCAGGTCACCAATAAGATAAGCGCCCCATCTTGTTTCAAGAAATTTATTATCAGAAAGTGTATATAAATTTCTAAATGACAGTGTATTGAATGTTTTGTTGGTCAATCTGTCGAGACAATAAGTTTTGTTTTTTGTTTGGGTATAACAGAAGTACCTGTCGTTAATAAATAATGGAGTGCAATTAGTATTAAATTTTATATTTAAATGAACCAGAGTTGAATCATTTTCCGGCAGATAATAAATGCTGTTATTTTTTGAAAAAAATAGCTGATGATCTCTTGTTTCAGTGGTTTTATAGTCATAAATCTCTTTAAGATATTTTATATCATCCAGATTTTTATTCAGGTAATATATGCCATTATTTTTTGTTGTAATCCAATAGTTACCATAAATATCCTGGGCAGTACAAGTAACTTCATCATGTTCAAGAATTTTGCTTCTCTGTCTTGATTTAATATTAATAATATATAATCCGCTATTAGTGGTACAGAACAGGTGATCATTTTCATCGAAATAGGCATGAATAACGCTGCCAATATTTACACCATTGCCTGTATAAGACCAATACAGGCTATTGTTTTTGAATATTTTTACACCATCTTCTGTTAGTTCTATTATTTCTTTTAAGTTGTTAAAATAAGTTGACCAATCTTTTTTTCTCCTTTGTATTATATGATCATGTAATAAATAGGTTAATGCATATTCTCCATATACAATTAAGGTGTCTGCCTGTTTATCCAGACATCCAACCGGATCAGCAGCGTTGAAATCCAGGAGTTTTACACATAAAGAGTCCGTAAGCTTGTATACGCTTCCGTCGTAATATGAAAAATATAGAGATGAATCCTTGTCTTCATATATGTATTCTATGTATCTTATTTTCGGTAGTTTTTTTAGCAGGCGATTATTTTTTTCATTAAAAGCGGTATCATTTTTCAGATAGCATGGAAAGCCATTGTTGGTGAAAAGCCACAACCTGCCTGATTTGTCTTCAAAACCAGAATAAATATCATTATCGCTCAACCCATCGAAAACGGAAAAATTTCTGAAAGTAGCGCCATCAAATTTGGAAACACCTTTGTCTGTAAAAAACCACATATAGCCCTTGCTGTCGAGAAGGCTGTGGTATACTTTATTACTTATGAGTCCGTTGGAAGTTGTGTATTGTTTAAAATAATAACCATATGAATTAAAGCAGCATAAAAAAGACAGCAGTAATAATATGGAAATAATTTTCCTCAAATTATTTGGAGTTATTGAGATAGGTAATAAAATCGTTTGCCCTTCTTTTAGCAACCAGAACTATTTCATTATTTGTCATTTTCAAACTAAGTCCATCGTTTTTATTTAAAGAGGATATTTTATTTATATTCACGATGTGAGATTTGTGAATCCTGAATAAGAAAGGGTAACCATATTCTTCTTCCAGTTTATTGAGCGGCTTGCTTACTACAATTGATTTGAAATCATTGTTAAAGGAGAAGGTAATTTCGGAATAAAAACCACTTCCGGTAATATATACTATGTCGTCTGCTTTTATAACATATATCTTATCTGAATTTTTTATTATGATTTTTCTATTTTTTTTTTCTTCAGGATTTTCATCCGGCTGCTTATTAGCCGTATCAGTCAGAAAAAATTGTTTTTGGATTTTTGTATAGCAGTCAAGGATATCATCATCGTGCAGTGGCTTGAGTATGTAATCGAGCGCTTCTACCTTTATAGCTTTTAACGCGTATTGCTGATAGGCCGTCACAAATACTATCTTGAAATCATGAGCAGGGTGCCGGGCCAGTAAATTGAAAATATTATCGTCGTAAATTTCAACATCAAGAAAGGCAAGGTCAACTTTTTTTGAATCTGTTTTATCCAATGCTTCTTTTAAGGTATTACCAGTAGCAATAACAGAAATTTCGGGGCAAAGCTTGGTAATATAATGGTTGAGGTTGGTAATACAACCATCTTCATCGTCAACAATTATAGCGTTAATTTTCTTGTTTCTGTCCATAGCCCGGAAATCATACTACTCTCAATAAAGAATAAGGGAATCATCTTAAGTACTAAAATAGTCAAAATTAATTACACCAAAAATAATATTTCAGGGAAATTTTAACTGGGGTAATGGATTCAAGATACTGCAATGAAGGAATAAACTAATTGTGTAAATTGGCAATCGATACTTTGCTTGATATCAATTTTATTTTGAAGCCACAGTATATACTTTGAATTATAAATGTTGGAATAATTTGCCGGGTTATTTTTTAAGCGATACAGATGGGGTTGGCAAACAAGCTTTTTCTACCTTACGCACTCGGTTATTCACCGGGTCGCAGATATACAGGTTGCCGGCTACATCAATTGCCATACCCGCAGTGCTTAGAAATTTTGCTGCAGTAGCCGGGCCGTTATCACCACTGAAGCCATTTACCGCAGTACCCGCAAATGTTGTAATTATTCCAGCCAGGTCTACCTTTCTCACACAATGGTTATTGAAATCGGAGATGTATACATTCCCGGCCCTGTCTGCGGCAACATCTGTCGGCCCGGATAGTTCGGCGGCTGTTGCAGGGCCGCCATCGCCATAGTAAGCTCCCATTCCGGGATCGGAGGCATAACCGTTGCCGGCAAGAGTGGTAATGATGCCTGCATTGCTAATTTTGCGTACGCGGTTGTCATCATAGTCGGCTACGTAAAGATTACCGGCGGTATCGAGCGCAAGGCCTTTGGGCTTACCTAAACCTGCAGCGGTGGCAGGTCCGCCATCACCACTGAAGCCGGGTATTCCGTTGCCTGCTATTCGTGTTATAATCCCTGCTTTATTGATTTTGCGGATGGTGCTGTTGTCGGAGAAAAGTATATTCTCCTCTTTGTCCAGTATTATGCCATTAGGGCCTGATCCAAGACAGGCATAAACTGCTCTGCCACCATCGCCGCTATACGCATCCGATCCGTTGCCGGCAATGGTAGTAACTATGCCTGTATTACTGATTTTACGGATCCGGCTGTTGCCATTATCTGCAACATACACATTTCCGGCAGCATCGCAGGCTACTCCGGTCAACTCTGTAAACTCTGCCGCCGTTGCCATATCGTTATCACCTCTGTATCCGGTAACGGCGCCGCCAGCTATAGTAGTAATAATACCTCTTGGGTTTATCTTCCGGATACAGTAGTTATAGTCATCGGCTATATACAGATTTCCTGACTTATCAGCTGTTATCCCATAGGGGTAAAATAACTGCGCTGTAGCCGAAGGGCCACCATCACCCGAACGGCCTATTATTCCATTTCCGGCAATAGTAGTAATGGTTTGTGCTTGAATGGTAAAACCCGTAAATAATAAAAACAGTAATTGTATATGCTTCAAACTACTTTATTAAGTTGCAAAAATAGCCATTGGGTATCAATGTGCAATGTTATGTTAATCCGGCCTGATTTTCAAAACTATTGCTCAGGTTTAATAATCCCTTTACGTGGCATAACTTTGTCTGAAATCTAAAGAACAATTTTATACCACAAAAATGAAAATATTCCTCGCCCAGCAGAATTATCATATAGGTGATTTTGAAGCCAATACCCATAAAATACTGGCTGCCATAGCAGAAGCTAAAAAGCAAAACGGCGACCTGATTGTATTTTCTGAGCTGGCTGTATGCGGCTACCCGCCCAGGGATTTTCTGGAGTTTGAAGACTTTATTGAAGAGTCCATGAGATCGGTGGATAAAATAAAGGAAGCGGCCGATACTATAGGCGTGCTGGTGGGTGCGCCAGCCCGGAACCCGATGAAGAAGGGTAAGAACCTGTTCAACAGCGCCTACCTGCTTTATGAGCAGCAGATAAAGGGGATAGTGCATAAGACCCTGCTGCCCAACTATGATATATTTGATGAGTACCGGTATTTTGAACCCGCATTTGAATGGAATGTACTTTCATTTAAGGGTATAAAACTGGCTGTAACCATTTGTGAAGATATATGGGATCTGGTGGATGACCCGATGTACCGCCGGCACCCCATGGATGAACTCATAAAGCACGGGCCCGAATTGATGATCAATCTGAGCGCATCGCCTTTCGATTACATACATGCAGATGGCCGGAAGGGTACGGTGAAAAAGAATGTGCTGAAGTATGGGATACCCATGGTGTATTGCAATACCGTAGGGTCACAGACCGAGATCGTTTTCGACGGGGGATCGCTGGTGATGAATGCTGAGGGTGACCTGGTGGCAGAGATGCCCTATTTCACAGAATCTATGCAATACGTAAACTGGGTAAATGGCCGGTTTGAGGAGGAGATTGTGCGGCCTGCCGCCAATGTGCCTATAGTGAAACTGACCCCTGAGAATTTTGAACCGGAAAAGAATACCGGCAAAATACATGAGGCTTTGCTGCTGGGTATAAGGGATTATTTCGGGAAGATGAATTTCACCAAAGCGGTGGTTGCCTCATCGGGCGGTATAGACAGCGCGGTGGTGCTGGCGCTGGCCTGTGAAGCATTGGGGGCTGCAAATGTTCATGCTATACTACTGCCTTCTCAGTTCTCTTCCGACCATTCGGTGAGCGATGCAGTGCAACTGTCTCAGACGCTGGGCAACCCTTACGATATATTGCCTATAAAGGATATTTTCGATGCCTTTGAACTGGCGCTTAAACCGGTATTCAACGACCGTCCGTTCAATGTGGCGGAAGAAAACCTGCAGTCCAGGATCAGGGGGGCGCTGGTAATGGCGCTCTCGAATAAATTCGGGTATATACTTCTGAACACCTCCAATAAAAGCGAGCTGGCAACAGGTTATGGTACCCTTTATGGCGACATGGCCGGCGGGCTGGGGGTGATAGGCGATCTCTACAAACAACAGGTGTATGCACTGGCAAGGTACATAAACAGAGGCAGGAAAATAATTCCGGCAAATATCATAGATAAAGCCCCCAGCGCCGAATTGCGCCCTAACCAGAAGGACAGCGACAGCCTGCCGGATTACAGTATACTTGACCCGATTCTCTACCAGTATGTAGAGCGCAGGCAAGGGCCGAAAGAAATCGTTGCTATGGGCTACGACCCGGTACTTGTGGCAAGGATACTGAAAATGGTAAATGCCAATGAATATAAACGCAACCAGTTTTGCCCCATAATAAGGGTATCGCCAAAGGCATTTGGTATTGGGCGGCGCGTGCCGATAGTAGGGAAGTATTTATCGTAATAATAATGGCTGGGCTAATGGTTGAACAACTCCATGCAACTTTAATTGATTTAAAAACCTGTTCTGTATTGAATAATAAAAACGTTTCGGATAAATTACTGATCAGCGGTATTATTTTGAGCATGTTTCTATGGGGGCTTAGCTGGCCATCGGGCAAGGTGCTCACGCATTATTCTTCAGCGGTCAACTTTGCGGTATACCGCTATATTGTTGTAGTTACCACATTGTTTCTGCTCCTGTTTTCGTTACGTATAAACAGGAAGATCAGCAAGGCGGGGATACCGGCTGTTATTGGTTCGGGTGTGCTGCTGGCTGTATATAGCTGCTTGTTTTTTCTTGGATTAAAGAATGGCGCTGCCGGAGAGGGTGGGGTATTGGTTACTACCCTCAACCCTTTAATGGCCTATATTATTGGTATACTCATCAGCCGCAAACTACCCTCGCGCAATGAAGCCATCGGGCTGGCGCTGGGTGTTGCAGCAGGTTGCTTTCTGCTCAAGGTGTGGGATAGTTCCACATCGCTGTTTGAGCGGGGCAATGTCTATTTCCTGCTGGCAGCCTTCACCTGGGCATCGCTCAGCAAGGTTACCTCATTGGGCTCAAAATATGGCTCCTCATTGGGCTTCAGCCTGTGGCAATACCTGGTTACTCTGGCCTGCCTGCTGCCGTTTATGGATTACCATGAGTTTGCGTCAGTAACACAAATCAGCGATGGCAGGTTCTGGTGGAACCTGTTTTTCAGTTCGGCTATTGTTACCTCCCTGGCTACTACTGTTTACTTTTATGCCACTACCCGCCTTGGCGCCGAGCGGGCAGGTAGTTTTATACTGCTGGTGCCGCTGGCCGCAGCCGTGTCGGCATGGCTGCTGCTGGGTGAACTGATACAGATGCACACTGCCATTGGCGGGGTATTGGGCATGGGGGCAGTTTATATGATTAACAGGAGGGGCAGGAGATCGGATGTTAATGCGGATGCTGTTGCTGTCGGATGAACTTTTTTCTTTAATCTTATTGTGACTCACCCGGATTATCATATGGTGCAGGACCTCATTAGATGAATCATTTTGCCAGTTTTATATTATCAGGATTGTTATCCTCCTCGATGTCTGATCCGAAACTTTGCATCGCATTATTTACATAGCAGGTGAGCGAGCTGGTGCAACCGTTATCGCCGTTTGGCACGGCCCTTGTATGCCCCGATGAGATTCTGTCGATTGTAAATGAAACATGAGCGATAGGAAATGAGATGATGTAATCGTATTCTACGCCGATACCAAGACTGCCACCCAATATGTAATCCTGTGTAGTAAAGTTGGTATCATTACTTTTGTAATAGAAATAGCCTGCTGGTACATTTGGCGAAATGGCCCAGACTGTTGAGTCTTTAATGGTGCTGTAATTTGTATTTTTAACATATGTTTTCATTATCACAACCTTGCTATCTGAAGTATCAAATCCGGTAAGGGAAAGCTTTAGCATGGGATCAGTGCAATCGGTTTTGCAGGAATTTAGTGCCAGGGCTATAATGAAAATATATAGTAACTTCATTGAAGAGGATTTATAAGGCTACTGCAAAGATTGTGCCAGAAAAAATTAGTTCTGGTGGTTGTAGCTATCTTTTTTAGAAGATCAGTGAGATACTCTAGTGGTCAAAGCGTACGCTTGGACCTGATTTCTGCAAGCCCGCTTGCGAATCAACTCACAAACTAAGTAGAATTTGGATATCAAAAAATCCCCACAATCCCCCTAACACATTCTCACTCAACCCTTTGCTCTCACTCAAATTTGGGGATATCTTTATTTTATGTTTTCAATCCTCCATTTTACCCTTGGGTCAGAAATTAAGGTTAGGTATGGAAGGATATTTTGCCTGTAATGACAGATAAAAATCGCTAATAATGATAGCAATCTGAGCTGAAAATTGGTTCACAATTCGCAAAAGAACTTAAATGGAGCCTGCCAAAGCATAAAAATTTTCAGATGGGAAAAAGTAAAAAATTGAAATTCAATAAATTGCATCTTCCCAATCTGCACCTCGGTCAATGTGGCGAAGAGTTTGCGGCTGTTGATCTTGATGGTTACGGGTATCTTCAGCTTTGCAAATGCCGACTGGTATATGCCAACCAGATAGGTACAAAATCAGTAAAAATAAATTTATCTTTGTATTGATCAGGCATATTTATTCATCCAATAATCAGGTTATGCTAGTAGTACACCCTCAATATATTACAGACTCGGCAGGAGCCAAGCTCGTAGTGTTGCCCTTCAATGAATTCAGAACAATCATGGATCAGATTGAGGAAATGGATGACATCCGGTTGTATGATGAGGCAAAAAAGAATGACACAGGTGAACGGATATCTATGAAGGATGCCTTTAAAATAATAGAAGAGAGCAGGATAAAACCAGAATAGAATGGAATATTCTTTGGATATTACCAGGCAATCACTGAAAGAGTTAGCGAAAATTAATGAACCCTTTTATTCTTCAATAAAGAAAGCTCTTGATGGGCTTACTCTTGACCCTAGACCAAACGGATATAAAAAGCTAAAAGGAAGAGAGGGATACCGCATCAGGGTGGGTGATTACCGGGTGATTTATGATATTTTTGATAGCCTGTTATTAATAGAGGTGATTACTTTCTGGAATAGGAAAGATGTATACGATTAATACATAATTCAATCGTTTTGTTTAGCAGTATCCGTATATACCTAACTGCCTTTTTATTTACAGACTACTCCTGTCAGAGTTATAAAAGCTGCGAATAATGCATATTTTAAAGAATTTACAACGAAATAAAAATGCCTGCCCGTACCGAAAAGGTACTTTCCGGCGGGGAATTGAACTAGTAAGATGGTGGCAGTTATTTTCTTATCATTCCAAATTTTCGATACGCATCTAATTACTGATTTTTGGAAAGCAGCCAACCTAAGATATCTCAAAACAGATTATTTGTGTTTTTATTGTAGCCAATTGTTAATTTATTTGCTTGTACTTTAATTGCAATATCATCAACTGTTAATCACCTCAATACACTCCTCTACACTTAGCAATTGCTGCTGGCCGGTGATGAAATTCTTCAGGCTTACTTTTCCCTGGGTGCGTTCTTCGTCGCCGGGGAGGAGGGTAGGAGATGGCGCGCTTGTTGGCGTACTTCATCTGCTTATCGAACTTGGCGGCATCAGGGTAAATCTCGGCGGCGATGCCTGCGGCGCGGAGCTGGTCAAGGATGTGGAGGGCATAGATTTCGTTTTCGCCGCCAAAGTTTACCAGCATGGCTGCGGTGCCTTCGGCTGGTTGCACGGGTATCCACTAACGAAAAAATCCTCTAATCATATAAAGTGAAATCCACCTAAATAGCTAACTTTGTAAAAAAAAGAAGATGCCTGATATAACAGTAACATA
The DNA here is from genome assembly GCA_903835005.1 of uncultured Bacteroidota bacterium. Lineage (GTDB taxonomy): Bacteria > Bacteroidota > Bacteroidia > Chitinophagales > Chitinophagaceae > Nemorincola. The sequence goes on from CAILLK010000103.1 coordinate 23,114, forward strand.
CGAAAAGCCTGAAACATTGAAAATACTGAAAGAGATTTCAAAATATTTTGGCTTTACCATATCTGCATCAAAGACCAGGAAAAACAAAGAAATTACCACTGTGAACGGGGTAACAATGCGGCGCAAATCGGATGACGTGAAAACTATCAACAATGCAGAAATGAATGATATCATGGAGCGAGGGCAGATGGATGCAAAAAAATTAAGAAGCCAATGGCAAAGAAAAAAATAATCTGCGATACGGATGTAATTATTGATTATTGGAAAGCTGCCAACCCAAGACATCTCAGAACTAAAGAAGTAATTGCAAAAATAGGCCTGGAAAACGTTGCCATCTCCGTCATCACAGAATTGGAATTATTAAAAGGCGCGATAAATAAAACTGATCAAAACAGGATCATTAAAAATCTTGAATCGTTGTCTTCATTGAATATCAATGATGCCATAACGGTCAGAACAATTGGACTTATACACTCCTATTCTTTAAGCCATAATTTAGAATTTCCAGATGCTTTCATTGCTGCAACTGCAATCGAAACCGACTTTGAACTGTACACCTATAATATCAATGATTATAAATTCATTCCCGGACTTACTTTATTCAAACCATAATTTAATAATGGTTTTTAGCTCACTGGTCAGATACACACAGTTCATAAATCAAGCGCAAAAAATCATTAACTTTTAATCATCTTAATACATTCCTCCACACTTAGCAATTGCTGCTGGCCGCTGATGAAGTTCTTCAGGCTCACTTTGCCTTGCAAGCGTTCTTCGTCGCCCGGCAGTAGCACATAAGATATGGCGCGCTTGTTGGCGTATTTCATCTGCTTGTCGAACTTAGCGGGGTCGGGGTATATCTCGGCGGCAATGCCGGCGGTACGGAGCTGGCTGAGGATATGCAGGGCATAGATTTCGTTTTCGCCGCCAAAGTTTACCAGCATGGCTACGGTGCCTTCGGCCAGTTGCTCGGGGAAAGCTTTCAGTTCCTCGAGCACATCGTAAATGCGGTCTATACCGAATGAAATGCCTACGCCCGAGAGTCCCTTGAGGCCGAAGAGGCCTGTGAGGTCGTCGTAGCGGCCGCCGCCGCCAATGCTGCCCATCTTCACATCGGGATGGCTGCATACCACCTCTACTATAACGCCGGTATAGTAATTGAGGCCACGGGCAAGGCTTATGTCTACCAGTATATTATCGGTTCTGGGTTCCCAGTTTTCGGCACCCGATCCCCAATTCCTGAATCCCAGTTCGCGGTAGTAGGCGAGGGTTTTGCTCAGTTCGTTGATACCTGCTATGCCGGCGGGGCTGTTCTGCATGATATCGCTGTAGGCCAGCAGTTTTTCGTCGTTGGTGCCGGTTACGTTGATCACTTTTTCTATCTGCCATATGCCTTCATCGGTTATGCCGCGTTCCTGCAGTTCTTTGGCTACGCCTACCCAGCCTATTTTATCGAGCTTGTCGAGGGCTACGGTTATGTCCATCATCTTATCTGGCATACCGCACAGCTCAGCAAGTGCAGCCAGCAGTTTGCGGCTGTTGATCTTGATGGTTACCGGTATTTGCAGCTTCGCAAATGCCGACCGATATATGCCCAGCAGCTCGGCCTCGTTGATGAGCGATGTGCTGCCCACCACATCGGCATCGCACTGCCAGAACTCGCGGTAGCGACCCTTCTGGGGCCTGTCGGCACGCCACACGGGCTGCATCTGGTAGCGGCGGAAGGGGAACGACAGCTCGCTCTGGTGCATCACTACATAGCGGGCAAAGGGGATTGTGAGGTCGTAGCGCAGGGCACGCTCGGTAACCACCGGGGTAGAGTAGGGGCGGCTGAGGAGTTTATCCCATTCGGCATTGAGTTTGGCCTTATCGTCTTCCTTCTTTTCGTGCAGGCCGTTGTTCAGGATTTTGAAGATAAGGCGGTCGCCTTCTTCGCCATACTTGCCGGTGAGGGTTACGAGGTTTTCCATACTCGGCGTCTCGAGCGGTGCGAAGCCATAGAGCTCGAACAGGGCCTGCAGCGTATCGAGTATATAGCGGCGCCTGCGCACTTCGGCGGGTGAGAAATCTCTTGTTCCCTGCGGAATGGATGGTTTAGACATAAGTTTGTTTGTTCGGTTGCTAAAAATTTTATTTCGCCCTTTCAGGGCTTGAATATATTTAATCTTTTAACGAGAGGCTTCACCCCTCGCTGATTTATGCCGCCCCTTCAGGGCTGGTATACATTTAATCTTTTATCGAGGGGCTACACCCTTCGCTGATGTATTTCGCCCTTTGACGGCTGGTACAACGCCTTAGTTAATGCATGGTGTGGTTTTCTATAATTGAATTGCAGGTTTTATCTATCAGTTCATATACCAAGTGGTAGCCGTCTTCGCCGCCATAATAGGGATCGGGCACATCGGCGTTTTTGGTGATCTTCCAGTCGTTGATTGCGAGTTTTATGTTATTGCCGGCATGGTAGCGATTGTACAATTCGTTGAGGAAATAGTCGACATTCTCCATGCTGTTGCTGCCGATGCTTCGTATCTCGTGGTATACATCACCGGCAAACGCATAGATCCTGTCGTAACGGGTGAAGTCGGCAGAGGTAAACCGGGTGGCCCTGAGGCCCGAGATATCGATGCCGTGTTCGCGACATACCTTCTGCGAGAGCCGGTGGGGCGGCTCGCCTACATGGTATGACTCGGTGCCGGCTGAGGCAACGGTCCATGGCAGGCCGTGCTGTTTTATTTTTTGCAGCATCACCCCCTCCGCTATTGGCGAACGACAGATATTTCCCAGGCAAACCATCAGAATACGCATCTGTGGGCGAAATTACTAAAAAGCGGGGTTGTATGTTTCAGTGATACATAATTACGGGATATTAAAGCAATAAGGTTTCACGCGAAGGCGCAAAGACGCAAGCTGTGTATTTCATGAGGATTAAAATAACAATTCAAGCCCGCAAAGACATCAATATATATAGACAATTTCAGGAAGTTGAGTATGCCTTTAGTTTCTTAATTTTCACTTAATTTGCGATCCGCAAAACGGAATTATGTCGAAACTGAAAGAACAATTATACCTGCAGTGTGTGGAATACCTGAGAACAAAGGAAGCTGAAATAAAAGCCAACATAAATGATGCACAGGAAGCGGCCAATGATGATACCAAGAGCAGCGCAGGCGATAAGTTTGAAACCGGCCGCGAATCAATGCAACAGGAGATAGACCTGAACCTCACCCGCCTTGGTGAACTGAACAAGCAAAAGCAGGCGCTTGAGAATATAATACCTGCTCAAAAAGGTACCATAATAATGCCCGGCTCGGTGGTGCGTACCAACAACGGAAACTACTATATTGCCATAAGCGCCAAGCAACTTAAGGCAGATGGTGTAACCTATTTTGCTATTTCGATATCCTCGCCTATTGGTGAGAAAATGGCAGGCAAAACTGTGGGGGATTCGTTTGACATGAACGGGAAGAAGTATGTGATAGAGCGGGTGGAGTAGGGGGGGTATTGCAATACTTATGACTTCCTGTTTATAACATGCTCTTCTAAAAAAGCCCTGATCTCATTAATATTGGAATACTTGATATCGAAGAGAAAGATGGCTTTTTCATTTTTAAAATTGATCATGATAGCTTTATAATATTTTCTTTTGAAATTGCGGGTGCCATAAACGAGTTTGGTAGTGTGCAGGGTAATACTTTCAAGATCCTGCCAATAGAATGTCCCCCACCTGCTTATTGCTATCTTTTCATCATCAATAGTTACTGAATGTACATATTTATAATCCCACCTAAATCCATAAATCCCAATAACGCAAATGGCTGGCCCCCATAGTAAATGGAAATAGGTCAGGGGTTCATTTAGCGCTATAACTATAAGGCCCATTCTGGTAAGCCAGATACCGGCAAATAGGAAGCAAGTATTCGCAAATAGAATAGCTAATCTGTGAAAGCCAATCTTTGATTTGATGGAAGTCATTTTTTGATCTGGCTAATGCAAATCACCAAATATACACATAGTTAATTGACTTAGAAATAAGATTTACATAATTTTGTCATCAGAAAATGAATATTCTTGACCAATACAGCGTTGATATTGATGAGCTTAGTGCCAGCCACATGGTGAAGCGGCTTTATGCTTTTGGTTGCTGAAAACTATGCGGATAATTATTTTGACCTCAAATTTTCGTTGCAGGATTTGTTAAAACGGACAATTGATCTACTGGAAGAAAAGTCCCTGAAAAATCCTTATTTCAAGAAGGCGATAAGCCAGAAACGGCAAGTTGTGTATTTAGTTTGATATGCCATTGTTGAAATCCGAAATCTATAATTTGCTAGGTGAGTAGCAGTTTTTATATTGGATGAAGTTGTTATGAGGTCATGCAACGAGTTCAGAGTATTCAAAACACAAAAGGAACCCAATTGAGGTTCCTTTTGCAAAGTGCGGCAAAGGAGATTCGAACTCCCACACCCTTTCGGGCGCTACCACCTCAAAGTAGTGCGTCTACCAGTTTCGCCATCGCCGCAGCATTGGTAAAGCCCGGGGTTCTGCGTTTGTATAGCATATACAGGGGCCATTTGAGGGATTGCAAAGTTAAGCTGATTTTCTCAATTTTGAACACCTTTAGGCAGGTTTCTTTCATTTATCTGCTAAAAAAATCAGCTGTAAATGTTAACCACCTTGGGCAGGAAGGAAATCACGGAGCACACAAAATTACTATAGAAGCGAAAAAAGTGATACAAATCCTGCTCAGAAATGAGGTTATTATTCCGTTTATAATAAATGCCATTACACCACCTGCATCAGTTTCACCTTCAGGTGGCTCAGCATTTCTTCGGTCATTTTGTCGAGGTCGAAGTTATTTTTCCAGCCCCAGTCGGTGCGGGCGGCGCTGTCGTCAATGCTGCGGGGCCAGCCGTCGGCTATTGCCTGGCGGAAGTCGGGGGCATAGTCGATTGTGAAGTCGGGGATATGTTTTTGTATGGAGGCTGCAATTTCTTTTGGGGTAAAACTGATGGCTGAGATATTGTAGGCCATGCGGGTTTTCATTTTCTCAGCAGGCGCTTCCATCAGTTCTATGGTGCCCCGTATGGCGTCGTCCATATACATCATGGGCAGGCACGTATTTTCACTGAGAAAGCTGGTGTATTTTTTATGCTTCAGCGCTTCGTAGTATATTTCTACTGCATAATCTGTAGTGCCGCCGCCGGGTTCAGATTTCCAGCTTATAAGGCCGGGGTAGCGCAGGCTGCGCACATCAAGGCCCCACCGCTGATTATAATACTGGCACCATAATTCGCCGGCATACTTACTGATGCCATAAACGGTTTGCGGCTCTATAACAGTTTTCTGCGGGGTATCATCATGCGGGGTGCTGTGTCCGAAAACAGCCATCGAACTGGGCCAGTAAATTTTAGTCAGTTTTTCCTGCACACCAAGATCCAGAATATGAATCAGGCTTTGCATATTAATCTCCCAGGCTTTGTGCGGAGCCTTTTCGCCGGTTGCAGAGAGCATAGCAGCGAGCAGGTATATCTGGGTTATGCTTTCATTCTTCACTATATCGTGGGTGCCTTTTACATCCATTGCATTGAGAATGTAATACGGACCGTTATCCTTCAATAAAGGGTGTGCCTCACGGATATCTGTAGCCACTACATTATTATTGCCATACAATTTGCGCAGCGCCAATGTCAGTTCAACTCCTATCTGCCCTCCGGCGCCTATGATGAGTATTTTTTCCTGTTTCATTTATTCAGTCTTAAGTCTAAAGTAATTAGTCCAAAGTCGTAAGTCAAAAGTCGCTAGTCTAAAGTATTTGTTACTCAATAATTTAAGGCATTGAGTAATTAAGACATAGAGCCATTATTTATCATTTCAATAAACTGATCAAACAGATATCTTGAATCATGGGGACCTGGAGTGGCTTCGGGGTGATACTGAACAGAGAAAGCAGGTTTGTTTTTCATTCTTATGCCTTCTATTGATCCGTCGTTAAGGTTCAGATGGGTTACTTCAACAGTATCACTGTTTTTTATTGCTTCGGGGTCTACACCAAAGCCGTGATTCTGGGTTGTGATTTCAGATTTGCCGGTTATCAGGTTTCTTACCGGGTGGTTGAGGCCGCGATGTCCGTGGTGCATTTTAAAGGTAGGGATATCGTTGGCTCTGGCTAATAACTGATGACCCAGGCATATGCCGAAAAAAGGTTTATTGGTTGCCAGAATTTCCTTTACTGTCTGAACTGCATAATCCATGGATGCCGGGTCGCCGGGGCCATTGGAAATAAAGTAGCCATGGGCATCAAATTCTGCCAGTTCGGTAAAGGAGGTGCGGGCAGGAAACACTTTAAGATAAGTATCGCGCGCTGCAAGGCAATCCAGTATTTTGATTTTTACGCCGAAATCCATCACCGCAATCCGGATTGGTGCATCAGGATTGCCGACGGTATAGGGTTCTTTGGTTGATATCACTGATGAAAGCTCCAGTCCGTCCATATCGGGGACTTTTGCGAGTTCTGCTTTCAGGCTTTCTTCATCCGCATGTTCTGTGGAGATAATGCAATTCATTGCACCCTTTGTGCGGATATGCTGAACCAAAGCCCGGGTATCTACATCATAAATGGTTACAATGTTGTTTTTTACCAGGTAGTTTTCAAGACTGTCATCGGCCACCATTCTCGAATACCGGTAGGAGACGTTTTTGCATATGAGCCCGCTGATTTTAACAGAGTTGCTTTCTACATCTTCATTTTTTACGCCGTAGTTGCCTATGTAGGCGTTGTTCATTATCAGCACCTGCCCCGTATAAGACGGATCGGTAAAAACTTCCTGGTAGCCGGTCATTCCGGTATTGAAGCAAATCTCGCCACCGGCGGTTCCTTTGGCGCCAAATGATTTTCCTTTATAGATGGTACCATCGCTGAGCAGTAACCAGGCGGGAACAATATTCTGAGTTTGTGTCATTGAAAAAACAAATTGTGCAAATGTAGGAAAAAATAAAGAGGCACAGTCAACCAGGAGCTATAAAATAGGACAGGTGAATAACTATGTTCTGTTATATTGTTGGTAAATAGTATTTGAATATTTGAATCAGGCTGGATTTAAACTGATTTTAAAAAAAATACCTGTAATAACTTCCGGTTAAAAATACAAGATCAGAAAATTTACCCCTTGTTTAGTATTAATTCTACACGGGTTTGAAAAAATTATTTTAGGAATCATAAAAATCCGGATTTATTTTGTTAAATTTGAAACGCTATCTGTTAAAATACTGGCTTTTGTATTTAAAAATTGAAAAATGATGAAGCAACTCTCTTTTCTAACATTATTACTATGTATTGTAATGGGCTCAAATGGCCAGGTCAATACATATTCATTCGGTTATTCTTCGGGTACCTATACACCGCTTTCGGGAGGGACCGCCGTAGTTCCACCTTATTCCGGAATATCTGGTAATGGCTGGTTTGAACAGGTTTATAATGTGCCCTTACCCTTTGTTTATTTTTTTAACGGGGCGGGTTACTCCAGTGTGTATGTAAACAGCAACGGGCATCTGGCTTTCGGCAGTCCGACAACCCCTACTAATCAAAGGCCCCATACGCTTAATAACGGGCAGGCAGGAGCTATTATAGGATATGGCTGTGGCGTAGCCTACCAATATGTAGGTGGTTCAGGCGGAGCGCTCCTTGGCGGGCTGCTGGATAACACCAATGCAAACCCGATTTATTATGGCACTATTGGTACAGCGCCCAACAGGATATTTGTGGTGCAGTGGACCAGTTGTACCAGGACAGTGACTTATTGGGGCTATGGTGGCCCGAGTGATGCGCTTACTTTTCAAATAAGGCTGAAAGAAAGCAGTAATGTAGCTGAGCTGGTTTATGGAAGTTCTACTACCGCCTATTCTCCTGCTTACAACGCAGTAGTTGGCCTGGCTGGTGCTTCAACCGCTGATTTTAACCTGGTTGGCGGTTCCAACTGGACATCGGTATCCAATAACACTTCTACATCTGCTACAAATATTCCTTTTACTTCTTCCGTGAGTATTCCGGCAGGAACTACATATGATTTTTCGCCACCAGCAGGCCTGATGCCATCTGCATGCAGTGGCACTCCGGCGGCAGCTACCACCCTTGCTACATCAGGTATAGCCTGCGGACCAATTACATTAAGCCTTGCCGCATTACCCAATTCTACAGGTCTTACTTATCAATGGCAAAGCTCTACTACAGGGCTTGCAAATTCATGGACCAATATTGCAGGCGCTACAAATGCTACTGCCACAATAACACCATCGGCCGCGGCCTATTATCATTGCCTGGTAGCCTGTGGCAGTGGTACACAGGTTGCATCGAGCAATCTTGCAGTTGGCTATGAATCTTCGTACCCGGGAGTGCCTTCCTACACTTACTTTGCAGCCAGCGGGTACCCGAATGATAATATAGGCCAGTTTCAGATTGCCGGTGGCGCCTGCGGAACCGCATTGAATGATGTAAATAACAGTTTAAGCAATTATAATTATACCGGTTACCAGACCTGCTGCGGAACATCTTATACTTACGTAGATTATACCAGTAATGCAACTCATATACAGTTACAGGGAAGCACATCTTCTGCTTCCACTTTTACAGCAACTACCAATAATTATGGAGGCGCATATGCAGCTGTTGTAAATGTTTGGATAGACTTCAATGACAACGGGAGTTTCGGTGATGCAGGAGAACTGGTAGGTACAGTTTCCGGTGTTGATGGCAGTGCATCTGCATTTACGCTTACTATACCTGCAAATAACTTCGGCATTCACCGTATGCGGGTAAGGACGGCTTCATCATCATTAGGTTATGCTTCCGGTTCCCTTTCGCCAACTGGCGCTCTTAGTTTTTTCGGACAAGCAAACGATTATATGGTGGAAATTCTTCCTCCCACTCCCACACCTTCCAGCAGCAGCCCGGTTTGTGTGAACGGCGTTCTTTCGCTGACATCGCCAGCAATCAGCGGTTCTCCTATTTATACATGGACAGGGCCACTTAGTTATTATGCTACAACCACCAGTGCTACCCAGAATTATACGGTAACCACTACCGGCGCCAGCGGTACCTACAGCTTATACACAACGGTAGATGGCTCAAATGCATGTACTTCATCAGGAACTACGAGTGTTACGGTAAATCCTCAACCGTCGCTTACATCGGCTACTAACAGCGGACCTATATGTGCCGGAAATACCCTGACGCTTAATGCAAACGGGGCCAGCAATGTTACCGGATATTCGTGGACAGGCCCAGGCACCATTACCAGCCCTGCCAGTGCAAGTGCATCAGTAACCGCTGCGCCGGCTTCAGCTTCTGGTGTTTATTCGGTAGCTGTTAATAACGGCACCGGTTCAGGTTGTACTGTAACCTATACCACATCGGCAACTGTAAATGCCCTGCCAAATGTGAGTGTATTCAGTACTTCTGCTGCCAACACCTGTATTGGTAATTCGTCAGTAGTTACCATAACTTCATCCAGCCTCGGCGCGGGAACGTATACTGTGAATTATAACCTGACAGGCGCTAACAGCGCCACCGGAAATACAGCTACACTTATAATGGGCGCCACAAGTGGCACGTTCAATACATCCGGTCTTGGAACCGCCGGAGGAACAACAGTAGTTATTAATACTATTATCAGTGGTGCTACCGGCTGCGTGAGCAACGTTTCAGCAGGCGGCATTTCTGCCTTTACGGTGAATTCACTGCCATCAGCCATAACCGGTACTGCCGTTGTATGTGCCGGTTTGACTACAACGCTTTCTGATGCAGGAGGTGGAACCTGGCTGAGTAATAATACAGCCATAGCCGCTGTAGGACCTACATCCGGCATTGTGACAGGTGTATCGGGCGGTACTGCGATCATAACCTATACATTGCCTACGGGGTGTGCCATATCAACTCCGGTAACAGTAAATCAGACAACACCAATAACCGGTATCGGTGGTACATGTGTGGGCAATTCCATCACACTTAGCGATATTACAGGTGGAGGCACCTGGACAAGTAACAATATCTCTGTAGCGACTGTAGTATCAACAACGGGAGTAGTAACCGGTGTTGCATTAGGAACTGCTACTATTTCTTATACGTTGGCATCTACAGGCTGTTCTGCTACCCAACTGGTTTCAATCACTACAGCTCCGCCTCCGTACATCGTTACCGGAGGTGGCAGCTATTGCGCAGGAGGCACGTTGCTGCATGTTGGACTCAGCAATTCAACTATAGGGGCTGGCTACCAGCTTTATGTAGGTGGTGTGCCTGCCGGAAGTTTAATGTCGGGCACTGGAAGTTCTATTGATTTCGGAGCGCAGCCAGCCTCAGGCATTTATACAGTTGTTGCCAATCCAGGCACTTCCTGCGCGAGTACCATGACCGGTAGTGTTACTATAAGCACTTTGCCGTTACCAACGGCCTACACTATTAGCGGTGGCGGCGGTTATTGTGCAGGGTCGGCAGGGCCACATATATATCTTAGTGGTTCCAATACCGGAATATCTTACCAGTTGCTGAATGGCGGAGGTGGATCCGGCGCTCCTGTAACAGGCACCGGCGCTACACTCGATTTCGGAGCAGTCACAGCTGGTGGCACTTATACTATCCTTGCCACTAACAGCTCAACCGGTTGTAATAGTGTTATGACAGGCAGTGTGATTGTAACAAATAACCCGTTGCCAACACCTTTTACTGTAACCGGTGGCGGCAGTTATTGCGCAGGTGGTATTGGTCTGCCGGTGGGAATATCCAATTCTGCAATGGGTGTTAATTATCAGCTTTATAAAGGAGGCGTAGCTATCGGCGCTCCTGTGGCCGGTACTGCATCTCCTTTAACTTTCGGTAACCAGACACTGGCAGGGGCCTATACGGTTGTGGCAGTAAATGCAACCACAGGATGCACCAGCAATATGACAGGAAGTGTAACCGTAAATATAGTTTCCCTTCCTTCATTGTATACAGTAACCGGAGGTGGCGCATTTTGTGCCGGAGCTGCAGGGCCACATGTTGGTCTCAGCGGATCAGCAACTGGTGTAAGTTACCAGCTATATAACGGAGTTACTCCTGTGGGTGGTTTAGTATCAGGAACTGGTTCTTCAATAGATTTTGGCAGTCAATCTGCAGCAGGTGTTTACTCTGTTGTGGCATCAGTGCCCGCATCAGCCTGTACCAATTCAATGGTAGGTAGTGTGACTATTACACTCAACCCGGCACCCGGTGCATTTACCGTTACCGGCGGTGGTTCCTATTGTGCCGGTACAGGAGGTGTACACATCGGACTGAATGGCTCGGCTATTGGTACCAGCTATTATTGTTATAATGGCACTACACTTGCGGGTGGTGCATCCGGTACCGGATCTGCTATTGATTTCGGGCTTATTTCTCCGGCAGGAACGTATACTGTGGTTGCAACAACAGCGGCCACAGGCTGCAGCGGAAGTATGACAGGAAGTGCTGTAATAATTATAAATCCATTGCCAGCTGCGTTTACTGTTACCGGCGGAGGCAGTTATTGTGCCGGATCGCCAGCTCCACATGTTTTGCTGAGCGGATCAACATCAGGTATTAATTATTCCTTACTGAATAGCGGAGCACCTGTTGGTACTCCATCAACGGGTGCTGGCACTTCTATTGATTTCGGAGCACAGGCAGCTGCTGGGACTTACAGTGTATTTGCCTTTAACAGTGCAACCGGCTGTGCTTCTGTAATGACCGGCAGTGTTGTAGTATCGGTTAATCCGTTGCCTTCTGCTTACCTGGTTACCGGCGGTGGAAATTATTGTTCAGGCGGCACAGGTGTACATGTTGGATTGGGCAGTTCAAACACAGGTATCAGTTACCAGTTGAATCTCGCTGGTTTGCCAGCCGGCAGCCTGGTAGCAGGAACTGGCCTGGCGCTTGATTTTGGCTTAAAGTCTACTGGAGGCACCTACACTGTGACGGCTATCAATACAACTACCCTGTGCAGCAATAGCATGGCAGGCAGCGTTTCTGTTGGAGTATTGCCTTTGCCAAATGTATATGCTATGTCGGGCGGGGGAAATTATTGTGCCGGCGGAAGCGGACAGCATATCGGGTTGACCAATTCTGACTTAGGTATCAATTACCAGTTGTATAATGGTTCTGCATCTGCCGGTAGCTTAACCGGAGGATCGGGTACCGTTATAGATTTCGGTTTGCAGACTGCTGCAGGAACTTATACTGTAGTAGCCACCAACGGTGTAAGCGGCTGTATCAATACAATGACCGGCAGTGAAGTAATTGGCATCAATCCTTTGCCTTCAGTTTATAATCTAACCGGTGGCGGAAACTACTGCCCGGGCGGAACGGGTGTACATATTGGTCTGAGCAGTTCGAATACCGGAATCAATTATCAGCTGTATATAGGGACTTTACCACTGGGACTGGCAACTCCCGGAACCGGATCTTCAATTGATTTCGGACTGCAAACTGTTGCAGGACTTTATTCAGTTATGGCGATCAATCCTTTAACCGGTTGTTCGAACCTGATGATTGGCAGCGTTACAGTTTCTGTTTCTTCGTTGCCGGCGGTTCATAATGTTACCGGCGGCGGTGGTTTTTATTGTGCCGGCGGTATAGGTGTGCATGTAGGGCTCGATGGTTCGGATGCAGGAAATACTTATCAGCTTTACCGGGCCGGAGTCCTTTCCGGTTCACCGGTTGCCGGAACAGGTTCTGCGCTTGATTTTGGTTTGATTACGTTGGGTGGCAGTTATACGGTTGTAGCCACCAATACCACCACAGGATGTTCCAATAATATGCTTGGAGGCGCGGTTGTTACTGTAAGCGGATTGCCAGCGGCACATACCATAACCGGCGGCGGTAATTATTGTCCCGGTGATACGGGAGTTCATATTGGCCTGAACGGATCGGACGCTGGTATCAATTACCAGTTATATAACGGATCAACAGTATCCGGAAGCCCGGTAGCAGGAAGCGGATTGGCCATGGATTTCGGATTGGTGACTACACCGGGTAGCTATACTATAGTAGCTACAAATGCAGTAACCGGTTGTATGAACACCATGGCCGGTTCTGCAAATGTGGGAGTATCGGCATTGCCAGTGGTTTACAATGCAACCGGCAGTGGCAGCTATTGCTTTGGTGGTGCAGGTTTGCCTGTTTTATTGAGTGGTTCAAATGCAGGTGTAATGTATGCGTTGTATAACAGCGGAACAGCTACAACTACAACAGTTGCCGGAACGGGTTATCCGCTTAATTTCGGAGTTCAGCCAGGCGGCAATTATACAATACTTGCAATAAGCAGCTCCACAACGTGCACCAACAATATGACAGGCACAGTGGTTATTACAACCAACCCGTTGCCTGGAGCATTCAGTGTTACAGGCGGAGGTTATTATTGTGCCGGTGGTGCCGGAGTTGATGTTCAGCTCAGCGGATCTGAAACGGGTGTAACTTACCAGTTATTTGCCGGAGGAACACCTGCCGGTAGCGTTGTTGGCGGAAATGGTTATTTAATAGATTTCGGACTCCAGGCTACAGCTGGGTCATATACAGTAGTTGCTACAAATTCATCAACAGGATGTACCAAAAATATGTCAGGTGCCGCATCGGTAGCTGTTAATTCATTGCCAGTTGCCTATTCTGTTTCCGGAGGCGGTGCTTATTGCGCTATTGGTTCCGGTTCAGATATCACACAGGGTGGGTCAACATCCGGTATTATTTATCAGTTATATTACGGTACAACCGCAACCGGCGCCCCGATATTTGGTACCGGTTCGGCTATTGATTTTGGTTCCTATACCCTGGCAGGCAATTATACTGTAAAAGCTACTGACCCTACCACAGGCTGTACAGGCCCTATGTCTGGTTCCGTAGCAATATCTGTACTGCCGCTGCCAACCGTATATAATGTTACAGGTGGCGGCGCGGTATGTACAGGAAGCACCGGGGTAGATGTATCGCTGAGCGGATCTTCCACAGGTGTTACTTACCAATTGGTTAAAGATGGTACAAACACCGGAAGCCCGATTACCGGTACCGGAGCAATAATTGATTTCGGATTGCAGACAATTGCCGGTTCCTATACCGTAGTTGCTACAAACATTGTTTCGGGATGTACAAAAATGATGTCCGGAACCGCAGTTGTTACAGCAGGTGCTCTGCCTTCCGTATACACACTCAGCAGCAGCAGTACAACAGGCTATTGCAGCGGTTCGGCCGGCGTGCTGGTATACCTTGCCAGTTCTGATCCGGGTGTGTCATACCAGTTGTTGCGGGGCAGTTCTCCTGCAGCTACGCCTGTTTTGGGTGCCGGTGGTTTATTGTCATTCGGAAACCAGACAGTAACAGGTATTTATACTGTTGTTGCTACCAATACAAGCACCGGCTGCATCAGTAACATGGCCGGTGGCGTTTCTGTATATGTTAATCCATTGCCTCCTGTTTATAATATTACTGGTGGAGGAGGCTATTGCAGTGGCGGATCAGGAGCACATATTGGCATAACCGGATCATCCACAGGTATCAATTACCAGTTATATCATGGTGGCTTACCTATCGGGCCGGTAGTTGCCGGTACAGGCACTGCTCTTGATATGGGACTACAGACACTGGCAGGTGGATATACAGTAAATGCTGTTAACCCTCTTACAGGCTGTGCAACAAATATGTCGGGAACTGCTACTATTACAGTTATACCTGCACCAGTTGCCTATACAGTAACTGGTGGCGGAAATTATTGCGCTGGTGGCGCAGGCCTTCATGTTGGCCTTAACGGGTCGGCTACCGGCGTCAGCTATCAGTTAAGCCTTGACGGCAGCCCGATCGGTTCGCCAATGGCCGGGACCGGATTGCCAATTGATTTTGGCATTCATGCTGCCGGTGGTTATTATACCGTAACAGCAACGAATACAACTACAGGCTGCACCGGCAGTATGGCAGGTGGTGTGATCATTACACCAGTTGCTTTGCCTGCGGTGCATAATGTAAACGGAGGTGGTGGTTATTGCGCTGGTGGCGCTGGCCAGATTGTGGGCCTTGATGGCTCTTCTTCAGGGGTGACTTATAAGTTATATAACGGCTCAACACTGGTAGGGACTCCGGTAACCGGAACAGGATTCGGGATCAACTTCGGAATGCAGACAGCCAGTGGTACATACACAGTAATAGGCATAGATGGCAGTACCACCTGTAACAGTGCAATGGCAGGCAACGCTGTAATCATAGTAAACCCACTGCCGGATATATTCCCGGTAACGGGAGGTGGCAGTTATTGTGCCGGCGGGTCTGGTGAGCATGTTGGTCTTGGATCTTCTGTGCCCGGCATCAGTTATAGTTTATATTATGGTGTTTTGAACACAGGGACTATTTCAGGTACCGGAGCGGCTCTTGATTTCGGATTGCAAACCAATGCCGGAAGCTATACGGTAGTTGCCAGAAATCTGTCAACATCCTGTAATAATACCATGTCTGGTACAGCTGTAATTGATACCATATCTGTGGTAGTACCGGCAGTAGCCATTTCTACCGGCTCGGGCGATTCCCTCTGTTCCGGAGTGTATACCACATTTACTGCACTGGGTACTAATGGCGGCACAGCACCAACCTACCAGTGGACTGTGAACGGGATCATTACTGGTGCAGGAATGACCTACAGTTATTATCCCGTAAACGGAGATGTGGTAGGTATCACCTATAACAGCAATGCGGCCTGTGCTATTCCTGCAACTATGGTTAATTCTGCTACAATTACTGTGCTTCCGAAAGAATTTCCGGGAGTAACTGTATCTGCAAATCCAGGTGTTGAGGTTTGCCGCGGCACTTCAGTAGTGTTAACTGCAACTCCATCGTATGGAGGTGTGGCACCAACCTATATTTGGAAGAAGGGAACCAGTATTGTAGGCAGCGGATCAACACTGAGCATCATACCACTGGCAGGCGACGTGATTACCTGCAAAATGACCAGCGATTATCTTTGCCGGTTGGCAAATACTGCTGCAAGTGCGCCGGTTAATATGATTATAGATACTCCATCAACGCCGGTAGTATCTATTGCTGCTTATCCCGGTCTAAGCATAGCAGCGGGGGAAACGCTGACGTTTGAAGCCAAAGTAACCAATGCCGGATCTGCACCAACTTATCAATGGTCTGTGAACAGTGTTGCCATTACCGGTGCTACAAACCCTGAATTTTCGGGGAATAATTTTGGTAACGGCGATCTTATTTCCTGCGATGTAATGAGCAGTGGAGCCTGTGGTGGTGTGCATGGTGGCGCGGCAGTATCCATACATGTAAGCAATGTAGGGGTGCAGAATATCAGCAATAACACCTCAGATATCCGTATTATACCTAATCCAAACAACGGATCTTTCTTACTTAACGGAACAACGGGTAATGATGATGCTCTTTCAGTTGTAATGACAGACGAGTTAGGCCAGGTGGTTTTCAGATCCTCATTATTGCCGAAGAATGGCGTAATTAATGAGCGGATTCAACTGAGCAATTCTGTTGCGAATGGCATGTATATCCTCACCCTGCTTTCGGGCAGTGACAATAAGGTATTTCACGTAGTTGTGGAGCGATAATTTCTACAGGTATCTGATTTTATAAAAGGGGAGGGGGTGGCATTGCTACCCCCTTTTTTGATGCCTGTAATCACGGATTAGTTTGCTGAAAGGGCCGGCAGGAAAGAGGAATAGCCGACCCGGAACATCTTAAAAAAATGCTGCGGAGTATTCTATTTTATCTAATTTAGCAAGTATATGAACAAAATAATTAAATCCTACATCACTTTCTCCAGGTCGGGCAGGATGGCGCTGATCTGCCTTATGGTATTGCTTTTTATACTTATCATTACAAGGATGGTTATGTCGGGCTGGAAACCTGCAAACGGGGATGCAATAAATGAACAAAAATTGGTAAATGCCTGGAAAAAATTCAAGCGCAGCCAGCCGGACAGGGCTGAAGATTCGACTTTTGAGGAACACAAGGATTTTCAGGATGTAATGGATAAGAACCCGGTTCCGATGAATGATATTGTGGACGTGAATACAGCAGATTCAGCTACTCTGGTTCGCTTTAAGGGGATAGGCCCGGTTACCGCTGAAAGGATTGTGTATTACCGCAAACAGCATGGCCGTTTCAGAAATATGGATGAGTTAAAAGCCCTTGGAAGTTTCTCTGATGCGACCTATGAATTATTGAAAAAGCATCTGGTAATTTATAATGAAAAATAGAGTTGATATACTTATTGATTTTCTGTTATTGTTTTTCTTTAGTTACCTTCAAAAAAAAGTCGTAAAATTGCCGCTTAATTTACTCCGCCGATAATATGAATTTTAGCCAGACCGATGCACAAGGCTCTATTGCAGAAATGATCCGTGATTTTGCCAATAAACATATCCGCCCGGATATGATGGAGTGGGATGAAACCCAAAAATTCCCTGTTGACCTGTTTCATAAAATGGGAGAGCTGGGCCTGATGGGTGTGCTGGTTCCGGTGGAATATGGCGGTTCTGGTTTGTCGTATTTTGAGTATGTAACTGTGGTCAGTGAGATAGCTAAAGTATGCGGCTCAATTGGATTATCGGTAGCTGCTCATAATTCATTATGCACAGGGCATATCCTGTACTTTGGTAATGAGGAACAGAAGAAAAAGTACCTGCCCAAACTGGCAACAGGTGAATGGCTGGGAGCATGGGGGTTAACCGAGGCCAATACCGGCAGCGACAGCGGCAATATGAACTGCACGGCTGTAAAAGATGGCGATGAATGGGTGCTGAACGGGACAAAAAACTGGATCACCCATGGTATAAGCGGCAATGTAGCTGTGGTGCTGGCACGCACAGGCGAACGCCGTGCAAAAAATAACAGTACCGCTTTCATTATAGAGCGCGGTACTCCGGGCTTCAGGGCGGGTAAAAAAGAAAATAAACTGGGTATGCGCGCCAGTGAAACTGCCGAGCTGATCTTTGATAATTGCCGCATATCCGACAGCCAGCGGATGGGGCCTGCAGGTGATGGTTTTCACCAGGCTATGAAGGTGCTTGATGGTGGCAGGATATCTATTGCCGCACTGGCATTAGGTATTGCAAAAGGCGCTTATGAAGCATCGCTTAAATACTCGAAAGAACGCCACCAGTTTGACCAGCCGATTTCCAATTTTCAGGCGATAGCTTTTAAACTGGCGGATATGGCCACGCAGATTGAAGCATCGGAATTGCTGATCTACCAGGCATCTGACCTTAAGAACAAGGGCCTAAAAATGACCAAGGAATCGGCAATGGCGAAGTACTATGCCTCGGAGGTTGCGGTGCGGGTTTCGACAGATGCGGTGCAGATATTTGGCGGTTATGGGTATACCAAGGATTTCCCGGTTGAAAAATACTACCGCGACAGTAAACTGTGCACTATAGGTGAGGGTACATCTGAAATACAGAAACTGGTTATATCCAGGGATATATTGAAAGATTAAGTTTTCAATTGATTTTGTTTGAATATCCCTGTTCTATCGGGGGAGTGATCTTTAACTATTGGAATTGGAAAAAAATCTGGGACAGATCGGGATTATCGGTAACGGGAGCTGGGGAACAGCACTGGCAAAAATACTGACCGATAACGGGCTGAAAATACACTGGTGGGTTCGCAACCAGGAAGCGGTTAACTTTTTGAAACAAAGGCACCATAATCCACATTATCTTACTTCTGTACACTTTGTAGCAGACACTATACTGCCCACAACTGATCTGTCATTTGTGCTGAACCAATGCGATACGGTTATTATTGCCGTGCCGTCGGCTTATGCACAGGGAGTAATAGAGCAGGTACCTGCCGGCCAGTGGCAGAACAAAAATATCATTTCGGCTATCAAGGGGATACTGCCTGATGCGCTGCTGCTGCTGAATGATTACCTCACAGAAAGGTTGAATTTTCCGCTGAAAAACTATATCTCTATTATGGGGCCATGCCATGCGGAAGAGGTGGCTGAGGAGCGGCTTTCTTATCTTACCTTTTCGGGGCTGGATGACGGACTGGCTGAGGCAGTAGCCCAAGCCTTCAACAATACCTACATCAATACCTCGTGCAACCATGACATATGGGGCGCTCAGTTTGCCGCAGTGCTCAAAAACATTTATGCTATTGGGGCTGGCATAGCAAGGGCGCTTGATTATGGCGATAACTTCCTGAGTGTATATATTACGAACTGCTACCGGGAGATGTATCATTTTCTTAAAGCGCATTTCGATAAGGTGCATCCGTCGAATGAGCAGCCTGATTTTCATACCAGCGCCTACCTGGGCGACCTTCTGGTGACCTGCTACTCGCTGCACAGCCGCAACCGCACCTTCGGAACTATGATAGGGAAGGGCTACAGTGTAAAGGCTACTATGCTGGAGATGAATATGGTGGCTGAGGGTTATTATGCTTCGAGAGGGATGCAGGCTATATCGAAACAGTTTTCGATAGATATACCAATTGCTACCTATATTTATAAAATGCTGTGGGAGAATATGAATCCTTCGGATGGATTTATGGAACTGGAACAGTTATTATCATAATTCGTTAAGGTGTAAAATTTATAAAGGCTGGCACTCAAGAGCGCCAGCCTTTATAAATTTATAATAATTATATTCGTAATTTAATGACGATCATCATGGTGCTCATCGCGCCTGTTGTCATGGTGCATTTCGCGGCCCTGATTGTCTTTGTGAATTTCCCAGTCGCGGCCATGATCGCGGGGCTGATCCCTGTGATCATGCATCCATGTTCTGTGTTCGGGATGGCCGGGGTTGGCGTAATACCTTGCATCGTGGCTGTCGCGGATAACTTCCTGATCGTGGCGGCCCCGGTAGCTCATGTATTGTTTGCGATACCTGTCGTGATGCATCCACGGATTTGGCTCATTGATTACTGCTTTGTAGGCATGATACAAATCGAAACCGGCATAGCGCGGAGGGAGGCTGATATCTGTGATCCAGCGGCCGCCTTCATTCCAGGTGTATTCCCTTCGGGCAACGTTGTAGTACGCATCAATATCCGGAATATAGTAATATTCGGCATGGTCATAACCTGTAGGGCCCCAAACCGGTTGCAGGTGGATATTTACGCCAACTTCGACCTGGGCGTATGAAGGCAGCGTAAAGCCGCCGAGCAGCAGTGCAATAATGAGAATTTGTTTTTTCATAAAAACTGTTTGATCTAAAACTATGCCAAACTAAAATATTTTTTGTTAAAAAAGAAATAACTTGCTGATTATGGCATAAGATTTAATGAATTTTCCGGGCCACACCATTTATAAATGCAATTGACAGCAATAATCCGGCTTACTTCAGGGTTTTCTGGCGATAATGCCATGCAAAGAAACGATGTTTTGCACAAATAATATTTCGCTCAGGCAGGGGTTCCGAATTAATGTTTAATTAACCGGGGGCTTCACTTCCGGCTGTTATATTTTGCTTCTTCAGAGGTGTTTTACTAATGGAATTGTGTTTGGTTTTTACAGCCATATGAAGTTGATGGTGCGCTTGCAATCGGGGTGCAGGGTTTGGTGTACGGGGCATGTATTGGCAATGTGCATGAGCCTGCTTTTCTCCTGCTCGGAATACGGGCCGCTGGCAGGGAATGAGATATTAATCACAATCCCGCCTATGCGCCGGGGATCGGACACCATGATTTTTTCCACTTCGCAAACGGCGCCGGTAATATTGATGGAGGGGGCAACGATGGCTATGGTGGTAACAATGCAGGAGGCCAGGGCCGTAGCTACAAGGTCGGTAGGGGAGAAGCGGTCGCCCTTGCCATGGTTATCGGTGGGTGCATCGGTTTCTATGCTGCTGCCCGACCGGAGGTGGGTAGCGGTAGTTCTGAGTTCGCCGTTATAAACCACTTTTGATGTCATAAGAATTGTTTTTACAAAGTTACGAAGCTATACCTCACATGGTGAAAAATAGTGCAAAATATATCTGCCACAAAGGCTTTTTGTTTGGTTATCCCATTGTCTCAAAAAAACGAAATGGGATAATGGTAAACGCTGAAACCATTGCTGGTGGCTGATATAAATTAATTTACGATTATCTCCTGTTATCTCAATATCAATTAGGTAGAATAAAACGTCATAGAAAAATCTCACGCAAAGGCGCGAAGACGCAATTTGCAAAGATCCTTTTTAAGACCGCAATTCCTACTAATGCCGGATTCTACCAATTATCCATTTTGCCATCAATACATGCAATGCCTTCAGCATCGGCAAAACTCCTAGATTGGTTACTATAGACATTTAATCCCTTCGGGATTACTATCGTATCCATAATAATGAGCATCATAGAGCGTATTAAGCCATCGAACTCACGTTAACCTCG
>CAILLK010000104.1 GCA_903835005.1 uncultured Bacteroidota bacterium
AAAATATGCAATTTTCAATTGCCTAAATCAGAGAATGTTTGTGGGGCTGATGCCTGAGCAGGCAAAATAGGCCTTCGATTAAATCAGAATAAAATAATGATTTTTTCATAGTAAAATAAATTGTTATTATTGGTTAAATTTGGGTCAAAGATAAAGTGTATAATTGGAAATTCCTAATTTTATAGCATAATTATTTTGAAATTGGAGCTGCCAGTTGCAAACTGGCTAAATTGGCAAGACACAGGTCCGCTATGCACATGGCTTTGCTACTGACCGCTCATATAGGAACTCAATTACTTGCGTCAGAATGAAATTAAATAGGAACCTAATTACCTTCCGATTCAGGATAGGTGTGATAATTTACGGGCACAATACCAGATGTTATGGCAAAAAATGCCAGCGCAATGCGTCCATGAAGGTTAAGTTTATCCCCTACTTTTTTCTGATAATCACATGCGGTATGATAACTTATGTGCATTTTTTCGGCTATTTTATCGAAAGTTAAACTGGTGCAGCAATATTTCAGAAATTCAATTTCTTTTTCTGTAAGATCGGGCAGATGGTTGTTTTTAACTACAGCAAATGATTTACGGGAAGCAGTGGCCGAGTAATAATAATCTTCATTAAATATTTTCTCAATTGCTTTCAGCAATTCATCGCCTGTGCATGTTTTGAGCAGATAACCATTGGCTCCGTTCCTGATCATTTTAATGATACTATACTCGTGGTCGAACACTGTGAGCACCAGACATTTTATATGCGGGAATTGTTTTTTTAGCGCGGCAACAGTGTCGAACCCATTCATGACCGGCATGCTGATGCCAACAATACATACATCGGGTGGCGAGGAAAGCGCATTGATGTTATTGATCAGTTCCTTACCATTAGATGCCTGAATTACTACTTTAAAAAGTGGATTTGATTGAATCACTGAAACTATACCGGTTCTTACAAGGGTATGTTCTTCCGCAATAGCGATGCGGATAATGGCTGTTTGAGCAATATTATTCATAGCAGTGGTGTGTTTTGTATTTAACTGATTATGTGGTACAGATATAATTCAGGGTCCATTATTTTTTTTGATCATTCAATTCAAATAAATAGTAATTTGTTAATGAAAAATACCCTAATTACTGGGGTTTCGAAATCTGAAATTCTTTTTACGTTTACCAAAACTAAAACAATCTTTTGATTTTCAAGGCTTTTTGATTAAAAATTGGCAGGTATTTTTTTTATAGCAAAATCGTTATCGCTTATGAATCAACAAACAAACCGCAAATCAGCAGCCAGACCAGGTGAAGCACCTACATAAACCGACAGAAGAGTAACCTTATATCGGGTATCTTATTGTTTTTACATTTCCCTGATCATTATTGAATTATTTAACCATCATTTTTTTAACCTTACAATTGAATTTTTATGAGAAAAAACCTCTTTTTTATTACATTATTATTGATGCTTTCAGTATGTGGTGTCAAAAGTTCTTTTGGCCAGGGATGCACGCTATCAAGCACAGATCCTACAGCGCCTGATGTGTGCTCCAGTGGCACCAGCATAATCATAAATTCGACTTTATCTAATCCTTTCTATGAAACCTGGACGACATCTGGTGCCGGAGTCGTGACCTATGTAACTTCAGGAACCGGAGGTGGCGGTGGCGCTTATGTGCAATATACCGGTGCCGCAGCCGGGCCGGTAACAATTCTTTATGATGACGGCGCAGGACATTCTTGCACTTATTTAATTAATGTTGATGATCCTACCGCGCCTATAGCAGGGCCAACCAGTGTATGCACCGGGTCGCCGGTATCATTGACTGATGTTACGGGCGGTGGAGCATGGAGTGTTATAAGCGGCCCTCTCTCTTCTTTAGGCGGAGGTTCATTCAGTTCATCAGGGTCAGGCAGCGCTACTGTTCAGTATTCAGCCAGTAATCTGGGTTGTTATACTACTTCAAGTTTATATAATGTTATGGTAAACGCTTTACCCAGCGCTGGTTCAATATTAGGAGTTATTACGCCGTTTTGTGTGGGAACTACCATGACGCTTAATGAAACTGTACCTGGTGGGACGTGGGGCATTTCCTCAGGCAGCGCTTATGCCAGTATCACTCACGGTACCGGAATTGTATCGGGATTAGCAGCAGGGACTGCTTATGTAACTTATACAGTAACAGATCCTGTTACAGGATGTACGAATACAACTGCGCCGACGGCAATAGTTGTATCTGCTCCTACTGTAAGTCCAATAAGCGGAGGTTCTGCAATATGTGAAACTTCTCCTTTGCCTTTAATTTTAACTGACCCAAGTACAGGTACTACCACAACCTGGAGCGTGAGCTCAACAGCGTTAGTTACTCCGGCATTAATGGGAGGGGCTTATACACTGACCCCAACAGGTGCCGGCACAGGTACGGTAACCGTAAGCTATACTGTAACAACAGGCGGATGCTCGACAACGGTAACCTCAGTGGTTTCGGTAGATGGCATAGTAACTCCGACGATAACCGGCCCTACTAATATTTGTGTTACAGGAGCAGGCGGCCCTACAATGATGACAGGAACACCAGCAGGAGGAAACTGGACCAGTGCAGTTTCATCAGTAGCTACAATAGTGCATGCCACAGGAGCTGTAAGTCCGGTAGCAGCAGGTGTTACTTCTATCCAATACATGATTACCAATAGCTGCAATACATTTTTTGCTACTCCGTTTTTACTTACCGTTGACCCTTCGACAATTGCCCCTATTGTGGGGCCTATTGGCTTATGTACAGGGGCCACCGGAGGATTGAACGATCTGACACCCGGAGGAGTTTTTACGAGTGGCGACCCATCGATCTGCGCCATCACCAGTGCAGGCATTATGACCGCCTCATCTGTATCTACCGGGCCTGTTACAATGACTTATTCTGTAGTCAATACCTGTTCGCCTATCGCACCGGCTACTTATGTTGTTACTGTTAGTTCACCTATATCTCCAGTTGGAATTACCGGCGGCCCATTATCACTGTGTGCAGGAGGCGTAACCGGGACTCTGTATGAGACAAGCATTGGTGGTAGCTGGAGTACCAGCGACCCAAGTATTGCGACTGTAAGTAGCGGCGGGGTAGTAACCAGCGGATCATCGGCAGGCACGGCCACTATCAGCTATACTATCAGCACCAGCGGATGCGATGCTTCAGCCACAGAGTCAGCAGTAGTCCATCCGTTACCTAATGCAGGTGTCATAGGAGGCCCTTCGTCTGTTTGTTCCGGATCAAGCATAACTCTGACGGATTCAGGTGACCCAGCCGGCACCTGGAGCAGCAGCAATCCGTCCATTGCTTCTGTTGCAGGAGGAATAGTAACAGGCGCAGGAACAACATCAGGATCTGTAACTATCAGTTATTCTGTTGCTACCAGCTTTTTATGCTCTGCTACAGCAACTTATACAGTCAATGTTGATTACCTGCCACCAACAGCGGCTATAACCGCAGTAACCTCCTACACATTATGCCCGGGCGGTGCTGCAATAACCCTTAACGATGCAACAGTCGGCGGCACCTGGAGCAGCAGCAATACAGGCGTGGCAACAATAAACAGCAGCGGCGTGGTAACAAGCGTAGCTTCAGGCGTAACAACCATCAGTTATACGGTGATCAGCGGCGCCTGCATGTCGGTGGCTACTCAAGACGTTACCGTGAATCCGTTTCCTACTGCAGGTTTTATAGTAGGTGGGTACATAGTATGCCAGGGGTCTTTAACTCCGCTCATTAATCTGGGTGGCGACCCTGGAGGAACCTGGTATAGCAGCAACACTTCGCTAGCAACAGTATCATCGGGAGGAGTGGTAACAGCAGGTACAACTTCTACAGGTACAGTTTTGATCAGCTATACAGTTTCGGCTTTAGGCTGCAGCGCTACAACGCCTACTTTCCCCATGACAATTAATCCAACGCCAGCGACACCTCTAGCAATAACGGGATTACACGATGTATGCACAGGCAGCACAATTACACTTAGTGATCTTAGCGGAGGTGGTACATGGGCAAGTGATGACCCATCAACAGCTTATGTAAGCTCAGCAGGAATAGTAACGGGATTGACTGCTGGCACTACAAACATAAGTTATATAGAAACAATCGGTACCTGTACGTCAGGTGTTTCTTTTGTTATGAATGTACACACAACACCAAATGCCGGAGTTATAACCGGGGCTAACACGGTTTGCCCTGGTTATACAATCAGTTTAGCTGATCCGTCTGCTGACCCTGGAACATGGTCTGCAAGCAATAGTAATGCCAGTGTTGGTGGTTCTACTGGATTAGTAACAGGAGTTACTGCCGGAACCTGCACTATAACCTATACTGCATCAACTACCTGGTGCTCGGCATATACCACTTACCCTGTTACTGTAAATGCTATAGCTACATCTGGTCCAATAACAGGAGTGCCACTCACAATATGTGTGGGGTCAAGTTACACACTTACAGATCTTGGATCGGGTGGTGCATGGAGCAGCAGTGATATTACCAAGGCTACTATAAATTCTTCAACTGGAGTGGTAACCGGAGTTGCCCCAGGCTCTGTAACCTTTACTTATACGGTGGGCAGCGGGCCTTGTTCCAGTTCTACGTCTACCAGCTCAATTACAGTTACCGCATTGCCATCAGCAGGAGTTATAAGCAGCACTGGCGGTGTTACCCATGTTTGTGCAGGACTGACCCTTCCTTTATATGAGACTGTTGGTGGTGGAACTTGGAGCAGCAGCAATATTGCCGAAGCAACAGTTTCTTCATCAGGAGTAGTTACCGCAATTACATCAGGTACTGTTATTATAACGTATACAGTAATGCCTGGAAGTTGTGCCGCTATCGCTACCTATACTGTTTACCCTACTTCATATCCGGTTGTAGCGGCTATTTATGAGCCCGTAACAAATGAATGTATAGGCAGCGCTACAACAATGACAGATGCTACCTCTGGTGGCACGTGGACAAGTTCCAACCCCTATATAGCATCTGTATCCGGAGGTTTGGTAACAGGGTTAGGCACAACCGGTGGTTCAGTCAGTATAAGCTATACCGTAGCTAATTCCAGTTGTTCTACTTCAGTTTATGTACCATTTACTATTTACCCACCGGCACCAACCGGTATAATTTCAGGGCCGGCCTACATTTGTATTGGCACACCGGCAACCTATACTACAACCGGTTCGACAGGTGCTGGTTACTCATGGAGCAGCAGCAATCCAGCAGCGGCTACAGTAGTATCTGGAGCTCCAGGGACAAGTGTGGCTACAGGAGTAGCCGCAGGTACCACAACCATAAGCTATACCTACAGTGGAACTGGTTGCCCTGGCACATCTACTCTTACCGTTAATGTTGCAACCCCACCAACAGTATCACCAATAACCGGGCCCACAAGTGCCTGTGTAGGTGGGTCTACGTTCACGTTAAGTGATCTTACGACTTTGGGCGTCTGGAACAGCGCAACTCCGTCAGTTGCTACTATATCGACGAGCGGAGTTGTAACTCCATCAGGCACAACAAATGGTACAAGTGTAATCAGCTACACGTATACCAATACCACCACTATGTGCTCAACGACTGCAACTGTAAATGTAACTGTTAACCCGTTGCCAAGTGTTCCGACAATTAGCGGGGCCATACCAATCTCTATTTGTCCAGGAGGAGTTACAGCAGCATTGACACCTACATCAGGTGGCGTTTGGAGCAGCGCTACACCGAGTGTTGCTACTGTATCAAGCACAGGTGTTGTAACCTCTGTAGCTGCGGGAACATCTACCATCAGCTTTACGGTTACCGCTCTAGGCTGTTCGAGAACTGCCTATGTTATAGCTACTGTTAATCCGTATCCCGGAGCAGGAACTATCACCGGTGGATCTTCAGTTTGTGCGCCAGGTACTTTATCGCTTTCGGATATTACAGGCGGTGTCGGGACAGCGTCATGGATCAGTAGTGATAATACAAGAGCAACTGTATCCTCAACAGGTTTGGTAACCGGTGTGGCAGTAGGGTCTGCTACAATCAGTTATACCGTTACCAGTTCACATTCATGTGTATCAACTACAACTAATCCAATAACAGTTGTTACTACACCTGTGGTAGGCGCTATTTCAGGTACGTCATTAATATTTCCGTCATCAGTTATAACTCTTACAGATGGTACTTCAGGAGGTGCATGGACTAGTGGTACAACTTCAATTGCAACAATAGCTTCTACAACCGGGGTATTAACCGGTGTGGCTATAGGTACTGCTCCAATCACCTATTCTGTTACCAATGCCTGCACTACTGTAAGGGCCAACTATAGTGTAACGGTGAGCCCGGCTGTAGCAATTACAGTTGTGGGGTCTTCTCAGTTATGTGTACCTAATGGGGTTACAGGCCATTTAACGGAAACATTAAGTGCATCACCCGGCCTAGGAACATGGACCAGTGGCACACCTGCGATAGGTACATTTACTACTTTAACAAATACTACGACTTCAACTACAGGCAATGTAACATCGGTTGCTGCAGGTACGACTATAATTACATATAGTTTGACCATAGGAGGGATAACTTCTGTTGCTCATTATACGGCTACTGTTAATCCTGACCCCGCTGCAGGTACTATTAATGGCACGTTCCCGATAACACTTAAATTCACACCTGGCATTCCTAATAATTATCCATTTTCAGTAACAGGCGCAGGTCCGGGCACTTATGCCTGGTCTGGTTTTGGTTCACCTTATGCTACAATGAATTTAGTAACAGGGGTATTGCAGACACTTTCCTATGCTGGTATAGGAGGTGTAAGTGGTAATGTTTATATGATTGTAACAAATGCTACAACCGGTTGTAGCAATATGGCAACATCTGGAACGGTAAATTTAATCCATTAGCGTATTTTGCAAATTAATAATGAATTAGCCAGTGGAGTTTTTATATAATTATTATATAAAAACTCCCTGGTTTTTATTAGTTTTACGTATCAAACAAATTGAAAATGACTAATCGCTATGTATTAACACTAATCATGTTGCTATTTTCGGTGCAGCTACATGCCCAGATTATAAACACAATAGCTGGTACTGGCGTTGGTGGATTCAGTGGAGATACCGGCCCCGCCACAGCAGCAAAGATACGTTCTGTTGTCGGCCTGAGAACCGATGCTGCTGGTAATATTTACCTTGCAGATGGAGCTAATCATCGAATACGAAAAATAACGCCTACCGGTATCATTTCAACGATAGCCGGCAGCGGACCTGCTTATCCGGCAGGTGGATCCTTATCAGGAGACGGAGGGGCAGCAACTTTGGCGACATTAAATTCTCCAAACGGAGTGGCTGTGGATAAATTCGGAAATATCTTTATAGCGGACTACCTTAACTGGCGGGTAAGAAAGATAAATACATCAGGAATAATAACCACTGTTGCAGGTTCAACAGCTTCTGGCGTTAGTTCGGGAGATGGCGGCCCTGCTACTAATGCAGTTATCCCCTGGCTGAATGATGTAACGGTTGATACGTCAGGTAATGTATATGTGGCAGACGGTAATTGCAACTGTATCCGGAAAATTAATGCTGCTGGTATCATCAGCCGGTATGCAGGAAATGGAACAGCCGGTTACAGCGGAGATGGCGGGCCGGCAACAAATGCCGCTTTGAATGGCCAATTATATTTGTATTATGACAAAGCGGGTAATTTATATATCGGCTGCCTTGGTGCATCAGTTATACGAAAAGTAAACAATGCCGGAATCATTTCTACCATCACCGGAAATTATTCATCATCAGGATATAGTGGAGACGGTGGTCCGGCAACAGGAGCATTAATCGGGAATCTTTGTTTGGGTATTACGGTTGATGGCACCGGGAATGTATTTTTTTCAGATGGAGATAATAATGTTATACGTAAGATCAACCCCCTTGGCATAATCAGTACTATTGCAGGATCAGGCGCCAGCGGATTCAGTGGTGATGGCGGACCTGCTATTTACGCAATTATGTATGGGCCTTACGGTATCGCAACTGATATAACAGGAAACATTTACTTCAGTGATTACGGAAATTACCGTATCCGTAAAATATGGCAAGGGCCCAACCACCCGCCGCACTTTGCGAGCGGGCACAGCCAGACGCTGAGCGTATGCACCAACTCAACCGCAAACCCTATTAATAGCCAACTGGCGGTGCTGGACAGCGATTATGGCCAGCCTGAGACCTGGAGCATGGTGCTGGCACCTGCGCATGGCACGGCATCGGTGGCCTACAGCACTACCAGCACCGGCGGCGTGCTAACGCCAGCAGGGTTATATTATACACCCACGGCGGGCTTTTTAGGGGTTGATTCTTTTAAGGTAAAGGTACTGGATGATTCGGGGGCTTATGATATTACTACCATCAATGTGGGTGTTTATCCGCCGCCCGGAGCTATTTCGGGGGCAACTACCGTATGCTTGGGCAGCACTACCACGCTCAGCGACAGTGCAACCGGTGGCACCTGGGTATCGGGCGCTCCGGGAGTGGCTGGAGTGGGGTCAGCTACCGGGGTGGTAACGGGTATAACGGCA
>CAILLK010000105.1 GCA_903835005.1 uncultured Bacteroidota bacterium
AAGCGCATCTACAATGCTCTTGGATATAAACCTATACCATTTACCAGGAAAAAATTTGTAGTCCCCCCTGCCGAAATCCGAAAGACACAACTACCTGATAATGACATTGGATTATCTGGGTAGTACGCAATGTGGGTTAAATTATTCAGAAAAATGGTTAATAAATACAATGCGATTCAATACCTGTTAATGGTTGCCTGGTTTGGCCTGGCTTCTGTATCCTGCTTCGGCCAGGCCAGAATAGTTGCGTACAAAGGCCATCATTATGTGGTATACGCTGCTGATTATTCAAAGGATAAGATACAATTATTCTGGAAAAACGGGCAGAATGAAAAACTGAGGAGCCTGGGTAATCTGAAGCAGAATGTGAATGCAATGGGGCAAGAGTTGCTTATGGCCACTAATGCAGGAATGTATACACCCGATAATGTACCCTGCGGTTTGTATATAGAAAATGGCAGACAGGTAAAATCTATTACCCTTGCTACTAAAGGAAATGGCAATTTCTTTATGCAACCCAATGGTGTGTTTCTGCTCACAAAATCGGAAGCTAAGGTTGTTTCCTCTCAGGAATTCAGCGCCTGGAACAGCAAAGCAATTTACGCCACTCAATCAGGACCAATGCTGGTGCATAAGGGAATTGTGAACAGTAATTTCTCGGATGGGTCGTCGAATATTAATATCAGAAGCGGGGTTGGGGTTAACGGGCAGGGGAGGGTGGTGTTTGCAATATCGCAGGAACTGGTGAATTTTTATGATTTTGCCTGCCTTTTCAAAGATGATTTGAACTGCGAAAATGCACTCTTTCTGGATGGTGCAATATCCAGAATGTACCTGCCACAGCTTCACATTAATGATACGGGGGGTAATTTCGGGGCAATGATAGGCGTATTAAAATAGAAAATCAGAGGCTTAACTAGCACACTAATTTCCTCACTATCATCAGCCCGTCTCTTACCGGCAGCAGCAAGTGCTCCACTCGTTTATCAGTCTTTACTTTTTGATTATATCCCATTATAGCTCGGGCATTCTTGCTCTGCTGGCCTTCGGGTAAAACCACCTCCCCATCATAAAGCACATTATCGGCTATAATAAACCCTCCAGGCCTTACTTTATCGAAAACAAGGTCGAAGTACAATTCGTAATTCAGTTTGTCGGCATCTATGAATACTAAGTCAAAGGATTCATTAAGCTCCGGGATTATGGCCGAAGCAATGCCTGTGTGCTGCACAATTTTAGCACGTAATCCAGCAGCTTCGATATAACCAGCGGCAATGTCATGGAGTTCTTCATCAATTTCAATGGTGTGCAATTTACCGTCTTGCTGCAGGCCCTGAGCCAGGCATATAGCCGAATAGCCGGTGAAAGTGCCTATCTCCAGAACCCTGTCGGGCCTGATCATATGGCTGAGCATTGATAGTACCGCTCCCTGCAGATGCCCGGATAGCATAATGGCATCACCTCTTTTCAGGTTGGTTTCGCGGTTAAGGGCAGCCAGTACCTGCGACTCGGCAGTGGTGAATTGCTCGGCATATTCTTCAATTGGTCTGGCTAAAAGGGATGTGGTCATTTATTTATTGGAATTAGAAATTGGGAATTGGGAGTTTGGATTTAAAAATTTGGTTGTAACTTATTGTGCGAATAGAACTCGCGGATATAGTCCACTACTTCTTCAGCAGTATCAAAAACCTTTATCATCTCCAGGTCGCCGGGGCTGATGTTGTTTTCGCCATCCTGCATGGTTTCGCGCATCCAGTTAAAGAGGCCATTCCAGTAGGTTTTGCCCATGCATATCATAGGTGTTTGCGTAAACTTGCGGGTTTGTATCAAGGTAGCTACCTCAAAAAACTCATCCATGGTACCCCAGCCACCCGGCATCATTATAAAGCCCTGTGAGTATTTGGTGAACATTACTTTGCGAACGAAAAAGTAATCGAAATTCATAGAAGTATCGCGGTTGATATAGCGGTTGCTTGATTGCTCAAATGGCAAAGCTATATTGAGGCCCACACTGCGCCCGGAGGCCATACTTGCCCCTTTATTAGCTGCTTCCATAATTCCGGGCCCTCCGCCGGTGATGATACCAAAACCCTCTTCGGCCAGGCGTTTGGCAATATCCATAGCCAGCTCGTAATACTTATGTCCGGGCTGAGTGCGAGCCGAGCCGAAGATGGAAATACAGGGTCCGATCTTTGCCAGGGTCTCAAATCCCTGAACAAATTCGGCCATAATTTTGAATATCTGCCAGCTGGAGTGTGCCTTGGTTTCGGTCCAGTCGCGGAGCTTAATGTTGGTAAGTGAATTATTCATTTTTAAAAACGGATCATTAATTTAAGGTATCAGGTAAAAGGATTAATTATTTGGCAGGTATTTCGGATTTAGCCTGTTGAGGATAAATCCCGGGAAATATTCTTTCCATTAATATTCAAATCTGTTCCGGGATTATTCATCTTAAGTGGTGCAAATATAGCGCATGAATAGGCCGGGAAGTAATTTGGCTAACCCATTTCAAAGTAAAAAATCGTAATTATTAAGCATTTTATTAATCAAAATTGATACGCTCTCTTTCAATTACCAGTGGCCTTTTAC
Source organism: uncultured Bacteroidota bacterium (assembly GCA_903835005.1). Taxonomy (GTDB): domain Bacteria; phylum Bacteroidota; class Bacteroidia; order Chitinophagales; family Chitinophagaceae; genus Nemorincola. The sequence continues at coordinate 2,590 of CAILLK010000105.1, forward strand.
GTATCTGGGTATGTATAGCGCCAATATATTCACCTAAAATGCCAATAAAAAACAACTGAACTGAAGAGAAGAAAAACACTCCGATTACCATAGGCGCTATCCCTACGGAAAAATCATACCAGAAAACAAGCTTGTAAATAAAATAGCCTATAGCTACCAGCAGGCTTATCATAGCCGAAAAGAACCCTGCGAAAACTGTTAAACGAAGCGGCAATTTGGAATGATTGGTTAAACCAAGGATTGCTACATCATAAAGTTTGAAGAAATTAGAGCTGGTTTTACCTGCAGTTCGTCTGGGCTGGACATAAGGAATTTCGAACCGTCTGAACCCTAATTCTGAAACAAGGCCACGCAGGTATGGGTATTGATCATCGAGCTGTCGGATTATAGAAATGAATTTCTGGTCGTATAAGCCAAATCCGGTAAAGTTTTTAATTGTAGGTTCGCCATCCGAAGCGCTGGAAAGAAATTTATAGAACAATTTTCTGGCAGCAAACATAATTGGGTTTTCTTTGCTCCCCTGCTTAATACCAATAACAATTTTATAGCCTTCCTCCCATTTTTCAAGAAAACGGGGAATAAGTTCCGGGGGATCCTGAAAATCGGATGCAAGAACAATTACTGCATCGCCATAACATTGTATAATTCCGTAAAACGGCGACCTGATCCATCCAAAGTTGCGTTCATTAAAGATTATTTTAACGGTTTTGTTGTCTTTGGCTATAGCCCTGAGGATTTCTGGTGTTTTGTCTGTTGAGCAGTTATCAATCAGTACATGCTCGTAAGTGTATTGAGGGAGTTTTTCAAACAGCCCTCCTATTGTCTGCACCATAGCAGCAACATTGTCTTCCTCATTGTAGCAGGGTGTAATAACCGATATGTGTTTTTTCATAAGTGGCTGAAACTATAATTGGTTTTACTGCCGTTAGAATTGCCCCGAAAATAGTATTTTTGGTCGTCAAACACAAATTGCATGTACTCGCACTGGTTCTGACAAAACACTATAAGATGTTTAATCCGGATAAAATTTATTTTCATTGAACCAGATTATAAAAGAAGATATTGGTCTGATAGTCCAAAAGTTTAGGTATTGGGACAGGTTTATTGATAAAACTATACTTATTTCTGGAGCCAATGGGTTCCTGCCCGCATATTTGGTTGAAACATTTTTGGCTTTGGACAGATCCTATAATGTAAAAGTTATTGCCCTGGTAAGAAACCGGGAAAAAGCTGAAAAAAGATTTGGTCATCTACTGGCTAATCCTGCACTCAGGATATTAGTTCAGGATGTAAGTGAGCCCATAAACATCGAGGAGAAAATTGATTTTATCATACATGCTGCCAGCCAGGCCAGTCCGAAATTTTTCGGAACAGACCCTGTGGGCACTTTAAGTGCAAATGTGCTGGGCACGATTAACCTGATAAACCTGGCCCGTAAAAATGATGTGGTATCTTTTTTATATTTCAGTTCGGGAGAGGTATATGGAGAAGTTAAGGAGGAGGATATACCCATAAAAGAAAATACTTTTGGCTATCTGGATTGTACAAATGTCAGGGCTTGTTATGGTGAGAGTAAGCGAATGGGTGAGAATATTTGTGCGAGCTACTACGCCCAATATGGGGTTAATGCAAAAATTGTCAGGCCGGCGCATACTTATGGTCCCGGTATGGCTTTAGACGACGGCAGGGTTTTCGCTGATTTTGTTTCTAACATTGTGAACAGGCAAAACATAGTACTGAAGAGTGATGGTAGCGCAGTCCGCCCCTTTTGTTACCTCGCAGATGCCACTCTGGGCTATCTGACCGTATTGATAAAAGGCGAAAACGGACAGGCATATAATGTAGGCAACCCTTTTCAGGAGTACAGTATGCTCGATCTGGCGAATACACTTGTTGCTTTATATCCGGAGTTTAATTTAAAGGTAGTTATGGAAAATCCTGTTGGAGATAAAAGCTACCTTAAAAGCCCCGTTAAGCGAATTTCTCTGAGCATCGAAAAGATCGCCAAACTCAGTTGGTTGCCGGAAGTTACCGTCAGAGAGGGGTTCAAAAGAACAATTAATAGTTTTTTGGAGAAATAACATTTTAATATTTCAACACCAGCACAGGATTTTATGATTAAGGTAACTGATTATATTGCAAAAAGATTGAAGGATTTTGGTGTAACCCATGTTTTTATGGTGACAGGAGGGGGGGCAATGCATCTTAACGATTCCCTCGGAAGAGATCTGATTTATATAAATAACCACCATGAACAAGCCTGTGCAATTGCCGCTGAAGGGTATGCCCGCACCGCAAATAAACTTGCAGTTGTTAATGTTACTACGGGCCCTGGTGGCTTAAATGCTTTGAATGGTGTTTTGGGACAGTGGACGGACTCTGTGCCTGTACTGTATATTTCCGGACAGGTAAAGTACGAAACAACGATAAGTTCCTGCCCCGAAGTCAAAGGGCTGAGACAACTTGGTGATCAGGAGGTAGATATTGTCAGAATTGTTAGTCCGATTACCAAATTCGCTGTTATGATAACTGAGGCCAATGATATCAGGTATTATCTCGAAAAAGCAGTTTATGAAGCTACTACCGGCAGATTTGGCCCGGTATGGCTCGATGTACCCATGAATATTCAGGGTGCCTTAGTCGATGAAGAAAACCTCAGGCCATTTATTCCACCTGCGCCCGGAATTAACCCTGATATTTCATTGACAATCCGATTAATAGCTGAAAAAATAAAACAGGCTAAGCGTCCGGTTATTCTTGCCGGCCATGGGATACGAATTTCAGGGGCTCTAAAGGAATTTGAAACTTTGTTGGCTTCCTGCAACATCCCGGTTGTTACTACATTCAACGGCATGGATATTATTACGGATGACAATAAAAATTTTGTCGGTCGATTTGGTACTTTGGGCAGCAGGGCCGGGAATTTTTGTGTCCAAAATGCCGATGTGTTGATTACAATTGGCACCAGAAACAATATCAGGCAGGTTAGTTATAATTGGGAATTCTTTGCGCGTGAGGCCTATAAAATAATTGTAGATATTGACGAGGCGGAACTGAAGAAACCAACTGTAAAGCCAGATTTGCCTGTATGCATGGATGCGAAGTTGTTTATTAACCAGTTGACACATGAAATTGGCAACTCTCTGGCCGTTGAACATAAAAACTGGCTGGAATGGAATAAGAGATGCAAAGCAAAATACCCGAGTGTATTGCCTGAGTATTATGATGCCAAAAGTGGTGTTCATCCATATGTTTTCATGGAAATGCTGGGAAATATAATTCCTGCAGACAGTATATGTGTTTCAGGGGATGGGACTGCATGTGTGGCCCCTTTCCAATCTATGCCTGTCAGGAAACCGTTTCGTATTTTCTGGAATAGTGGCTGCGCATCTATGGGTTATGACTTGCCCGCCTCAATTGGTGCTTGTGTGGCCAGTGGGTTTAAAAATGTAATTTGTATAGCTGGTGATGGCAGCCTGCAGATGAACATACAGGAATTGCAAACAGTAATACACCATAAGATGCCATTGAAATTGATTTATCTGAATAACAATGGATATATATCAATACAACAGACTCAAGATGGTTTTTTTGGCGGGCACAGGGTAGGCAGTGACCCCGGTTCAGGTGTTAGTTTCCCTGACATCATAAAACTGGGGGAGGCATATGGTTTTAAAACTTGCAGGATTGTAAGTCATGACGGAATGGAAGAAAAAATATCTGATTTTCTGAAAACCGATGGTCCGGTTATTTGCGAAGTGATGTTGACCGCCGACTATAAATTTTTGCCTAAAGTATCCTCAAAAAGATTGGACGATGGCAGGATGATTTCTGCTCCCCTCGAAGATCTGGCGCCGTTTCTTGAAAGGGAGGAATTCCGATCAAATTTGTTTATTAAAGAATACATTGGTTGACATTTTTTTGTAAGTTTGCATAGCTTTTTCATTTAAATATTAAAATAAAAAATAATGAACTCCCTGGAAAGAAAGATGGTTGACCAATTGAAAGATTTGAAAGAAAATCATTATGCAATTGGGATTAAAGCGGAATTTGAAGCAGAAGGAACCCGGCTGGAGGAAGCATTACGCCTTAAAGAAGTAGTTACTAAAGCAGGTCTCGATTTAACTATAAAAATAGGAGGTTGTGAAGCGCTGAAGGATATGTATGATTCCCGTTCTATAGGCGTTACAAGGATTGTGGGTCCTATGATAGAAACACCTTATGCTTTAAAGAAGTTTCTTGCCTGTGCTAATCTTGCTTTCCCTGAAGATGAGCGGAAAGGGGTGGATTTTCTGATAAATGTTGAAACCATATCAACGGTCCGGAATTTCGACGATATGCTCCAACTTCCGAACATAAGTGAGTTGAAAGGCGTTGTGGTAGGACGTGTGGACCTTACAGGCTCTATGGGGCTAACACGGAACGAAATTAATACAGATCAGATCAGGAACATATGTGATGAAGTGCTCGGTAAAGCAAAGAAATTCAATGGTGATATGGAATGTGTAATTGGCGGTGGTGTTTCTGCAGATTCTTTACCTTTTTTCAACAATATGATACCTGGTGTTCTTGATAAATTTGAAACCCGTAAAGTATTATTCAACGCCCGTATGGCAACTCTGGCAAATGGCGGCGATAAAGGAATACTGAAAGCGGTGGGCTTTGAGTTGATGTGGTTGAAAAATAAAAGAAATTTTTACGGTCTTATTTATAAAGAAGATGAGAACCGAATTGAAATGTTGCAGAACCGCTGGGATAAATTAATAGCACAGGCGGGGGGGCATTATGAGTAGAACAGCATTAATTACCGGAGCTGGCAGAGGTATCGGGAAAGCGTGCTCGCAGAAATTTGCAGATTACGGATATTCTGTGATCATTCCCTCGCGCAATGAGATGGATCTTAATTCAAGAGAGAGCATAATAAATTATATTTCTTCACTAGATTGTGATATTGATGTACTGGTAAATAATGCTGGAATAAATCCTTTGGCCAATATTGGTTCAATTGATTTCGATTCAGCCGGAGAATTGATGAATGTTAACTTCTGGGCACCCGTGTTTCTTACCGAATTATTGGCTCCGCGAATGAAAAATCGGGGTTACGGCAGAATTGTTAATATCAGTTCTATATGGAGTGGCGTTACTAAAGCAGGACGATCTATGTATGCATCTTCAAAAGCTGCCATCAACGCTTTTACACGTAATGCTGCTGTTGAATTTGGCCCTTATAATGTTTTGGTAAATGCTGTGGCGCCGGGCTATATAAATACAGAGCTGACGAAACAAAACAATACCCCCGAACAGATTGAAAATATAAAAAAGAACCTGCCGGTAAACAGGCTTGCAGAACCAGAAGAAATAGCTGAGCTGATCTTTTTTCTTGCATCAGAGAAAAACACTTTTGTAACCGGTCAAACAATTTTTGCTGACGGGGGGTATAGCTTATTATGACAGATACTAAAGTAATTTCATCGAGCATTCACGATTACAAAATCCATTTCGAGAAGGATTTTTCTTTTCTGCCAGAGCTACTGCGTCAGGAAGATACTGTTTTTATTGTTGATAAGAACGTATTTGACCTTTACGAGGAATTTGCATTTTTAAAAGACAATAATAACCTGCTGCTCCTTGATGCAATTGAGGAAAACAAAACGCTTGAAGCATCTGAAGGCATTCTGGATAAGATAATACTGCTCCGGCCCACTAAAAAAACTAAAATTATTTCAATAGGTGGCGGAATTACTCAGGATGTTAGTGGCTTTGTAGCAAGTATTTTTTTCAGGGGGCTAAAATGGGTATATGTTCCTACCACGCTTCTGGCGCAGGCCGATAGCTGCATGGGTAGCAAAACTTCACTGAATTACAAGTCATATAAAAACATATTGGGTACTTTTTACCCTCCTCACACGATCTATATATGTACCTCTTTTATTTCCACATTGAAGGATGAGGATTTTTATAGTGGCATGGGCGAAGTAGCCAAACTGCATGCAATGGGCGGCCTGCAAACACTGGATTTGTTGCTTTCTAAAATGACCGGCGTTTACAATAAAGATATACCAACAGTTCTGGAATTGACCAAATCATCACTAGATATTAAGTGGTCGTATATGGATGGTGATGAGTTCGATCAGGGTAAACGGAACATGTTGAATTATGGTCATTGTTTTGGCCACGCTATCGAAACAGCAACACACTATAAAATACCTCATGGTCAGGCCGTAGTTTTAGGTATGATTCTGGCCAATAAAGTTGCTTTAGATAAAAACTATATTTCGGAGGCGTTGAATGATAAATTAAACAGCTTGTTTTTTGATATTTTAAAATGCGATTTCAGGCAACTCAGGCAAATAGAAAATGAAGTGATTATTGGTGCGATGAAGCAAGATAAAAAGCGAATTGGTACCGGTTTGCCGCTGATAATGCCGAATAGTCTGTTTGAATTTTTTAAGATCACTGATCTTTCAGAAGAACAGGCCTCAACGGCTTTAAATTTTTTTAAAAATACTTATTGCAATTAGCGTAGTTCTTGTTGATGAACGATGATTAAATCCTGGTAACAGATATGAACATTAAAGAAATAAAAGCCGAATATAAAAACGGTATACTCACAAAGCCCGAATTTGCTGATAAAATGCATGAATTTCATGGTGTTTTATTTGAGTTTTCGGAAAATCTGGCGGGCACTGAAATAGAGAAGATTGAGATTGAAGAGGGCAATGTAATTTTTGTTACCCGGCAAACTCCTTTTCACCCCGGCGGCGTAAAATTTTACTTAGATATAGCTGATAAGAGAATCACACCTCTTGAAGCATTTAATTTTGATCAGTATGAGCAGGAGGATTCTGAAATGCTGTACAGCCTGGTGACTGATGGTGATACCATCTTCGATATTGGTGCTAATATTGGCTGGTATTCCAATCACCTGGCAAAAAAACTACCCAATTCCACTATCTATTGTTTTGAGCCAATCCCCGGAACTTTCGCGCAACTGAAGAACAATACCGGCCTCAACCAGTCAGAAAACATAGTGCTCAACAATTTTGCTTTTTCTGATTCCGTAAAAACACTTTCTTTTTATTATTCCCCTGCCCTTACAGGCGCATCTTCTTCTGTCAATATTACGGAGAATGAAAGCATGACCCTGCTTGAATGCCCCGCCGACACTCTCGACAATTTTGTGGCAAAAAACAATATACCGAAACTAGATTTTATTAAGTGCGATGTGGAAGGGGCTGAGTTCTTCGTGTACAAAGGTGCAGCTGCAACTATCGAAAAATACAAGCCGATCGTCTTTTCCGAGATGCTGCGCAAATGGGCTGCTAAATTTGGCTATCACCCCAACGATATTATCGCGTTCTTCCGGCAGTTTGGGTACAATGTGTATACGTCTCACGGAGGTAAATTAGTGTTGTTCGATACCGTTACACCGGATACAATGGAGACCAACTATTTCTTCCTGCACCCCGAAAAACATGCTGATAAAATAAAATCGCTGAGCTGATTATAACGGCATCGGGCAATCTCTGGGATTTTTTGCTTTTATTCTGCTTATTTTTGCCGATTATGCCTGAACAGTTCAAGTCCGGTTTTGTAAATATTTTTGGTGCGCCCAATGCGGGTAAGTCTACGTTGCTGAATCTGCTGCTCGGTGAGCGGCTCGTTATCATCTCTCCAAAGGTGCAGACCACCCGCCACCGTATTCTTGGCATACTCACTGAGCCTGGCTATCAGATTGTGTTTTCGGATACACCTGGTATTATTGAACCCAAGTACAAGCTGCACCAGAAAATGATGCTGCAGGTAAAAAGCGCACTCGAAGATGCCGATGTGGCTATATTGATGCACGATATCAGCAGGCCAATTGAGGAGTTTGAGGTAATAACCAATCAGCTTAATTTAAAAGTACCCTCCATTCTGTTGCTCAATAAGACAGATGTGCTGAAGGACAAAAGTAATATTGATACCACACTGAATACCTTCAAAGAAAAATATCCGAAGTGGAATGTGCTGGCAATTTCGGCGAAGAAAGAGATCAATACAGACCAGATCATGCCGCTGATCCTCAGCCACCTCCCCGAAGGGTTTGCCTATTATCCAGATGACAGTATATCCGACCGTTCGCAGCGGTTTTTTGTGGGTGAAATGATCCGGGAGCAGATTTACTCCTTATACGAAGAAGAGATACCTTATCATGCAGCGGTTTTGGTACAGTCGTTTGAGGAGAAGACAACGCTCGATGTGATCAAGGCAGACATAATCGTAAGTCGTGAAACCCAGAAAATGATATTGCTGGGAAAGGGTGGCAGTATGATCAAGCAACTGGGTATTAATTCGCGGAAAGTAATTGAAGAGTTCTTACAGAAAAAGGTACACCTGGAACTGTTTGTAAAAGTACGCCCCAAATGGCGCGATAATGAAAATTACCTGAAGGAGTATGGATATAATTGATGAAAGGCTGGCCGTAATCCAGCCACTCAATAAGTTCTGGTACCAGAAAAAAGTTGCAGCCCTGGATATGCTCCGGCTCGACCAGATACATCCTGTTGTTTCGGGTAATAAATGGTTCAAGCTGAGGCTGAATATGAAGTATGCCACTGAGCATAATTTCAAAACTATTGTTACTTCAGGCGGCGGCTATTCCAATCACCTTATTGCTACTGCATTTACATCCCGGAAATTTGGCCTGGCATCTGTGGGTATTGTCAGGGGTAAGTATGACAGGTTAACACCTACTCTGCAAGCCTGCAGAAATGAGGGAATGGAGTTGATATTTGTAACAAAAGAGGACTATACAAACCGCAACGAACCCGGCTGGGCCAATGAATTTGTTCGCCATTTTGATGAGATACTGTTTGTGCCGGAAGGCGGCGCCAATGAATGGGGCAGGGCAGGGGCTGGGTTGCTGAGCAGGTTTGTAAGTGATGATTACACACATGTTTTAATTGCAGTGGGTTCTGGCACCACCCTTATTGGTCTGAGAAACAGCTTGCCGGCCGAGCAGCAGTTGTTTGGATTTGTGCCTATGAAGGAAGGAGCCTATTTGCAAAATTATATTGGCACTCATCTGCATGAGGGGAAAGCTAAGAACTGGCAACTGATTGATGATTATCATTTTGGGGGATTTGGGAAGTGGAACCAGGAGTTGATCCGTTTTATGAATGATTTTTATACTGAAAACAAAATACCTCTGGATATAGTCTATACCTCTAAAATGATGTATGGCCTGCAACAGCTGTTGCAGAACAATGATTTCTCCGTAAGCGACCGGATTTTGTGTATTCATTCGGGTGGTTTGCAGGGCAATATTAGTGTGCAAAATGAATTGGTTTACAACTGATAAAATATTTAACGGAAAAGGTTATTCTTAAGGGATGAATGTTTTAATAACTGCCATGCATTTTAACCTTTTTACTCCTGTTCTGTTTCATTTTTATGCTTAAATTGCATTAGTTTTCAAAATCATGTCTCTGAAAGGGAAAAAAATAGTACTTGGTGTAACCGGAAGCATAGCCGCCTACAAAACGCCGCAACTGGTGCGATTGCTGATAAAAGCCGGCGCTGAGGTGCGTGTGGTAATAACAGATGCTGCCGCACTGTTTGTTAGCCCTTTATCTCTGGCTACAGTGTCCAAATATCCTGCTTTATCATCGGTGTCTGATGGCTCTACCTGGAATAACCATGTGGAACTTGGTCTTTGGGCTGATGGCATGCTTATTGCCCCATGCAGCGCCAATACTTTAGGTAAGCTGGCTAACGGTCTTTGCGACAATCTTTTAAATGCTGTTTATCTTTCTTCCCGTTGCCCGGTATTTATAGCACCGGCTATGGATGAGGATATGTGGCTTCACCCGTCTGTTCAATCAAATGTTTCCCGGCTTAAAGGTTTTGGCAACCATTTGATACCGGTAGGTCATGGCGAACTGGCCAGCGGGCTGACCGGTGATGGAAGAATGGCAGAACCTGAGGATATTCTTCACTACCTTGAAAATTTTTGGGAAGGTAAATACAGACCTCTGGCAGGTATAAAAGCGCTTGTGACGGCCGGACCAACATATGAACCAATAGACCCTGTGCGGTTTATTGGTAACTTTTCATCAGGAAAAATGGGGATTGCTGTAGCTGAGGCCCTGGCAGATAAGGGTGCGCAGGTTACTTTGGTGCTGGGCCCATCCAATGAACGTACTACTCATTCGATGGTAAAAACAATATCAGTAGTTACTGCGCTCGAGATGTATGATGCATGTATGGCTGAGTTTAATCAATGCCAGATAGCCATATTAGCTGCTGCAGTAGCAGATTACCGGCCATTGGTAAAAGCCAGTGAAAAAATTAAGAAGAACGAAACTGAATTCAATCTGATACTTACAAAAAATAATGATATTCTGGCCAGCCTGGGTAAAATAAAAGAGCCCTGGCAAACGTTAGTAGGATTTGCACTGGAAACCAATAATGAGCTGGAACATGCATCCGGTAAGCTGGAGGCGAAAAATGCCGATATGATTGTGCTTAATTCACTTAAAGATGAAGGAGCAGGATTTGGTCATGATACCAATAAAATAACCCTTCTGATAAAGGGTAAAGATAACCTGGATCTGCCGCTGCAATCTAAGAAAAGCGCTGCGGGTGCAATTGTTGATAACCTTATTAAATTGCGATATGATCAAGAAACTGTTTAGTCTAGTCTTAGTCCTTGCGATAAGCCTGGAGGGGTGGGGGCAGGAGTTCAACTGCAAGATATCTATCATGCATGATAAAATTACGAATGTCGATCCTCAAATGTTTGTAACCATGCAGAAGGCATTCAATGATTTTTTCAATAGTCAGAAATGGACCACTGATGAATACAAACCTGCTGAAAAAATAGATGTCAATATTCTCTTTAACCTCACCAGCAACAATCTTAACGGAGATGTAGATGCTTATGCCGGAACCATGAATATCCAGGCAACAAGGCCGGTATATAACTCGGGTTATACTTCTACTATTGTCAATTATATTGATAAGGATATTGCTTTTCACTTTGGCCAGGGAAATACGCTACATTTTGATGATAACCAGGTTTCGGGTACTGATCCGCTGGCGGCCAATGCAACGGCAATTATGGCCTATTATGCCTACCTCATACTTGCCCTCGATTACGACAGCTTTTCACCTGAGGGTGGTACTGTTTACCTCAAAAAAGCGCAGAATGTTACCAACAGCGCCCCGGATGGTAAAGGTATTTCGGGCTGGAAATCGGCAGAGAACCAACGCAACCGGTTCTGGATCACTGATCAGTTACTGAATACCCGTTTCAGTGAGGTGCGCGGATTCTGGTACACTATGCACCGCGAGGGTCTGGACAGCATGTACATGAAGCCTAATGAAGCTCGCACACGGATATTAACCAGTCTCAAAAAGCTATACAATGTGAACCGGGAAAACCCGAGCTCAATATTGCTGCAATTTGTCTTCAATGCCAAATCAGATGAGATACTGCATATATTGGCCCAGGCACCTAAGCCAGACCGTGGCCAGTATATAACACTGCTCAGCGCAATGGACGTGCCCAATTCGGGTAAGTATAATGCTTACAGGTAGCTTACAACTTACAATTTACAATTCCAGAACAATTGAACAGAATATTTCCAGTTATCCTGCTTTTATTAATAGTTGTTTCCTGCAAAAACAAAGCCTCGGATCAGGGCTACCACATGCCTCCCAAAATGATGCAGCAGGTGCTTATGGATGTAAATCTGGCGGAAGCATTCAGCACTGTGGTAAGAGACAGCGCTCATAAACCAGGTACGAAAAACAATGATTCTCTTGCTGTTTATTATGCTTCCATATTTAATCATTACAAGATTACTCCAGAGCAATTTCAGGAAAGTCTGGAATGGTATAAAGCCAATCCGGATAAACTAGACACCATATACACCAGCTTACTGGCCAAAGTGACAACCACACAGAATAAACTGGCCCCTGTTCCTGCAGCCATCAACACGGTTTTTCCTCATCCTGCGCCGGTATTGCCTCCTAATTATATAAAACCGGGTGACCGTATACATCATAATTTACCAGTTATTCCGGGTAAGCCATAATGGTGAGCTTTATTTATATGCAACTACAATTTTTAAACAACACAGGATATGAGTTAAGAAAGCAACGGTTTATATTATTTTAGAACAGTTCTACTGCCAGAATACAGCCGGGTTCAAACTGAATGCGAACATTTACCTTATTTATTACATTCGCCTGATGAACATAAAATGAGGGATGCATTTTGGTTTGCTGATGATGGGGTGTTTGTTTATTTTCAATGGTGTTGTTGCCATGATTATTACCGAACCGTTTAAACTGACAAAAGTTTTATTACTCATTCCCGCGGGCCTGCTTCTTGTTGCTGTCGCCTATGGTATTCGGAGGAAATATAACCTGAATATAATGGACTGAAACCATATTTTGTTACTGTTTTTTTAAAATCTTACCAAACTTGGTGATTTTAATAAAAACAGGATCGGAGTTCAGTTTTATGATTTATTTTTGATTTTCTGAACCAACATAAATCAAAACAATACTGTCTTTAACGGTAAACTATTCAAAATTAAACTTATGAAGCGAATTTCTCTCCTGGCATTGGTGTTGTTATTAGGTTTTTCTTTTAGTTCATCGGCCGCCGAGGGCTATCATATTCAGCTGAAAATGACTGATATGAAAGACTCCCTTGTTTACCTGGTTCACTATTATGGAAAGGGCAGGCCAACAATTTTTATTTCCGATTCCGTAAAAATGGATCATTACGGTGTTGCCGTATTCGATAGCAAGACCAATCATGATTCTACTTTTGTTGGTGGTATCTATATTATCCTGGTTAAAGATGCTGAGCGAACCAATTTTGAATTTTTGCTTAATAAAGGAGATAACATGACTATTACAGCTACCAGGAGTAAATTGCCTGAAGGAGTAAAATTTAAAAACTCACCCGAAAATGAACGATTTGAAGAGTATGTTGATTATCTGAAAGGTTACTCTGCCGATCAGGATAAATTGAAAAAAGAACTGGAAAAAGCAACTTCCTCCGCCGATACTGATGCCGTACGTAAAAAATCGGTTGCTGCTTCTAAGGTGCTTACCAATTACCGTCGCGATTATATTAAAAAATATCCCGCAGATCTTTTGTCTGCCGTTTTCGGAGGTATGGAGACACCTGAAATTCCAGAAGGACCTCATTATCTGGAAGATGGCGTTACTAAAGATTCTACTTTTGCCTACCGGTATTATAAAGCACATTACTGGGATGGATTCAACTTCCGTGATGACAGGCTGATATATACACCGCTTTATGACTCCAAGATAGAAGAATATTTCACCAAACTGGTGCTCCCCTGGCCCGACAGCGTGGAAAAAGAAAGTGATGACCTGCTGCGCAAATGCAAGGGCACAAGGGATATGTTTCATTATACCCTCTGGTGGCTGACCCGTAATGCCGAAAACAGTAAAGTAATGGGTATGGATGAAGCCTTTGTGTACCTGGTTGAGAATTACTACATGAAGGGAGACGCTTTCTGGCTCACCAGCGAAGAACTGACCAAATACATGGACAGGGCCCAGAAAATAGCACCCAATGTGATAGGTAATATTGCACCAGAAATAAAACTGCCCGATGTAGTTACCAAAAAAGAACAAAGTATGATGAGCCTGAAAGCTAAATATACACTGGTTGTTTTCTATTCACCTAATTGTGGCCATTGCCAGCACGAAATGCCGGGACTGGATTCGCTGTACCGGGCTGTGCTCAAGGATAAAGGCGTAAAAATATACACCGTTGCTACAGAAACAGATGATACAACCATCCACAATTTCAATAAGAAATATAATATGACCGACTGGACCAACACCTGGGACCCCGATCATACCAGCGACTATCATAATAAATATGATGTATACAGCACGCCTACTATATACCTGCTCGACGACAAGAAGATAATAAGGGGTAAGAGGCTCGACCATAACAACATAGCTAATGTGATTGATATGCTTGAAAGAAGAGCTAAGGATAAAGCAAAGGAAAAGGGTGCAAAACAATAATATAAAAAGCTTCAAAAATGGTGAAAACAGAGCCCTGTGATGATGCAGGGCTTTATTTTGGTGCTGAATTTGCTTTAATATTTCTTGTGTAGTTGATAGTTATTTGTGCAGCATTTTATTTTTTTTATTTGGTAAACTGTTATAGCTGTCACGATAGAATGGGTCTGTTAATTACTGATATATTTATATTTTGATATATGAACATAATTTTGGCATATTGCAGATGAATGGCCACCCATTTAGGGATGATTTTCCGCATAGCAATCATAAACTCAGAAATCAGGGAACCAATCAATTTCTGTATTACAACAATCCTGATTAGCATAACCCGTTTTTTTTTGCTTTATTCGCACATAAATATTCAGTTTGGGAAAAAATAAATTGATAGTTATTACCGCACCTTCGGGTTCAGGCAAAACCACATTGGTAAAACGCCTCCTTGAATCCTGCCCTGAAGTTGAATTTTCAATATCAGCATGTACGAGGCTGCCGCGAAACGGTGAAATGAACGGAAAGGACTATTACTTTTATAATGAGGAAGAATTTAAAAGACTGATTGAAGAGGATGCCTTTGCTGAATGGGAAATGGTATATACCGGCAAGTATTACGGAACACCTAAAGCTGAATTGCAACGTATCTGGGATAAGGGCAGGATCCCCCTGGTGGATATTGATGTGCAGGGCGCTCTTGCGCTCAGGGCAAGCTATCCCGGCCATTGCCTTACCATATTTATTGAGACACCTTCGCTGGAAGTATTGAGGCAACGGTTGCTGGCCCGGGGAACAGAAACACCCCACAGCCTTGATGAAAGAGTAAGTAAAGCCGCCTATGAACTGACTTTTGCTCCGCATTTTGACCGGATAGTAATAAATGACAACCTCGATACTGCTATAACAGATCTGAACAGGATCGTTGAAGAATTTGCCGGGAACTGAGTTGTTTTATATTTATATCTGGTTTAATTTTTATTCTGCAGGCTGAATTAATTTATTTTTCAGGCCCGTTATTCTTTAAACCGGTTAAACTATTATTTTTGGGTATCATCAAGTAAGTATGGCTAAAACACAAAATACCAGACCTGTAACTGTTGCAAGGCCACCCCAATTGCCGGTAGCTGAGCCGCCAATGCCAAGAGCTGAGGCGCAACCCAATACAATTTATGATTTTAAAGTGCAGGCAGTTATTGTTGGTTTGCTTGCGCTTATATTTTATTTCAATAGTTTTTTTAATGAAGTTGCCCACGACGATGGAATTGTTATTGTAAAGAATGAATATGTTCAGGAAGGAATAAAGGGTATTCCCAAAATTTTTACTAAGGATGCCTACGACAGCTATTACAGGTTGCTTAATACTACCAACCAGCTCTCTGGTGGCCGTTACCGTCCACTCTCTATCGCTACTTTTGCTATTGAGCAGCAATTCATGGGCGCTATGCCCGAGGAGGCCCTGGACAGTGTAATGAGGCAGAATATAACTTATGGTGTGAGGGGCGATCAGGAACAGAAGCTTATCAGGCAAATGCATGTAAGGCATGCCATTAATGTATTGTGGTATGTATTGTCTGTCATTGTGGTGCTCTGGTTTCTGAGGTTTATAGTTTTTCGCAACGATATGCTTATTGCACTTACTGCAGCCATTTTGTTCACCATTCACCCCATACATACCGAGGTGGTAGCTAATGTGAAAAGCCGGGATGAGATAATGTCGCTCCTGTTTATGTGTCTAACTTTTATTTTTGCTTTCAAGTACGAAGAGAATAAAAATAATTTCACATTCCCGGTTACCGGTATTGACAGCTTTTTTATGAAATTCGGGTTTCTGATTGCAGGGTTGATCAGTTTTTTCCTGGCTTTCCTCTCCAAGGAATATGCAGTAACAATGGTGGTATTACTGCCACTGGCATTCTATATTTTCAACCATTATTCATGGAAAAGAAGTATACTTACTATTGTGCCCTATCTGCCGGTAGTGCTACTCTATATAGCTATCAGGCTCAGCGTTATTTATTTTGGCAATCCGGCGCAGGACTTTGAAGTTCTGAATCCGTTTCTTCTCAAGCATCTGCCTGGTATGGCTACTTCCATCGAATCAATCAATAAACCGGTTATATCTTATTTTCCATTGCTGATATTGGCCGGCAGCGTATTTGCGGTGTTCAGGTATACACAGACTTATTACGTGGAAAAATCAGAAGCAGCTATATTTAAAAAAATAATGCTGTCCTTGTTGCCCTTTGTTATTCTTTCCGGCATTTATCTGCTGGTTCTGATGGCAGCCGTACCCGGATCCAATGCCAATTCGGATAACGAAGTGCTCAATAACCCGTACCTCTTCACCGTGGGCCATCAGAAGCTGGCTACTGAAATTGCCACTTCACTGAACTACCTGAAACTACTGATTTTCCCGCATCCCCTATCTGCCGATTATTCTTACGATTCCATCCCTTACCGGGATTTTACCAGTGATCTGGTGTGGTTATCTATACTGGTGCATGCAGCATTGGTGGTTGCCATGGTATTTACTTTCAGAAAGCGCAACCTGCTTTGCTTTGCTATAGCTTTCTACCTGCTTCATCTGGCCATGGTCTGTAATATATTTTTCGATATAGGCGCTACTATGGGCGAAAGGCTTATCTACCATTCTTCTTTAGGTTTTGCTATAGCCGCTGCATGGCTGATATGGAAAGGTTTTGAACGGTTGATGCCTGCTGAAACTGTCCAGAAAGCTATGATAGGACTGATGTCTGTTATAATACTCCTATTCGGCTATATTACTATTCCCCGCAATGCAGACTGGAAAAATGACGGTACCTTATTTGAGGCAGATCTTAAGGTGGTACCAAACAGTGTGCTGGTATGTGCCAATGTGGCCGCTTCTTATATCACCAGGGCCGATGAAGTAAAAACCGATACTGAAAAACATGCCTACCTGTATAAAGCCATTGCACTGCTGGACCATGCGCTCACCATTCACCCAAATATGGTGGCATCTTATATAAACAGGGGCATAGGCTGGTATAAACTGGGCGATATGGACAAAGCCAAGGCCAACCTGGACAGCGCTAAAAGAAGGTATCCTAATTATCCTACACTGCCGGGTATTTATAAGCTGATAGGGGAGGACTATATGAATAAAGGATGGAGTAAGTATGGTAAAAACGGAATGTATCCGGAAGCTGTTGCGGAGTTTAAAAAAGGTATAGAAATTGACTCCTCCAATGCCGACCTGTGGTATAACCTGGGAGGAGCATATTATTCCAACCACCAGTATCCAGAGGCTGTCGATGCCTGGAAAGTTGCTCTGAAGCTAAGGCCCAATTATGAAAAGGCCCAGAGAGGTATGCAGGCAGCTATAGCAAATATGAACGCCATGAGCGGGCAGCAACCGAAAAAGTAGACATACGGGTTTGGCTTTGGGTTTATTGTTGTTTAAGTCATTTCTTTTGTTCGTTTTTATTGCTGATTACGCGAAGTGAAATCATGGGCATTTAGAATTGCCCGGGGCATTTATATGCCTTGTCATTTTTATTGTTGATTTTGTCTTCATAAACGCTGCGACTGGAACCTTGAGCTGTGTATACAAAGTGCTGAATTAGGTTGTTGGACAAGATCTGAAAACAACTAATAGTTGGAGCTGTAAAAGTTATAATAAGGTTGAGCATCCCTGTCGGTTAACATTTTGCGGTAGTTCTCAGATGAGATAAGCATTACCTTCAGTTCATCGGGGGCAAAGCCTTTAAACACATCTGAAGCCAGAAGATCCTGCAGGTAAGCTTTTGAGACTGCAACATTGGCAAACTGCCGGATCACCAAAACCCCCTGGTCTATGGTATACAAATCAAACAGCAGATCCAGTCCCGCTGCTGCGTATTTGCCGCCATTTACATCTTTCACAGCCTTTTTAAGTCCAGATGTCCTTGAATCTATACCTGGCAATACAATAATGCAATATTGCGGACTGTCGACATGGTATGTATATCTTGGCGGAATATTGGAGGGCACAACCGGAGCGCTGGGTTTCACTGGTGCCGCAACTGGGCTTGCTGGTTTAGTATTAGCTGCAATTGCTGAATCCCTTTTTCTCCTAAATTCATTCTCATTGTACCAGGATGGTTTTCCTCCATTGCGCACCTCCTTGATGTATTGCTTCACTTCAGTAGCCCATGGGGTAAGGGTATCCTTAGGGTAAGCCTTAAGGAATTTGGATATTGAAGAGTCGGCCATATTAAAGTCGCTGGAGCCGGCATAAGCCATAGCTTCCACCACATCAAACCGTTTCTGGTAGGAAGGGTTATCATATTGTTTCTTTGCCTCTCGAACATGCATCAGCGCCTCAGTATACTGGTGCATCATCAGCAGGTTGTAGGTTTCATCAAAATACTGGGCCACTGTTTTGCCGCCTATCATAGCTTCAGGCTTGCTTTCACTGGTGCGGGGGCGCACAAGACTAGCGTACTGCGATGCAGGGAATTTTGCAAGCAGCTCTTCTGAATACTTTTTAGCCTTAGCCAGATCGTCTGCTTTCATTGCAATCTGGTAGCGCAGGTATAGCTCTTCTTCTTTCTGGTTGTGGTCGGGGAATCTTATATCCAGCGTATCCAGCGTTCCTGAGGCTGCTTTATAATCATCCAGCTGCTTGATGTAAGCCTTGGCAAGCATTATATATGCCCGTTGTTCTATTTTTGCCGACAGTTCTTTCTGAGGCTGTGTATTTGGAATCTTTGCAAGCAGGCTTTCTTCAGTTGGTAATCCGTTCTCTTTTTGTGTGCCGGTCTGTGACAGGTCATCATCAGAGCCGTTGCTGCCCGACGCAGCAGGGGCCAGACGCCAGTTATCTTTCAGTGGCCTGTTTCCCCATTTCTTTATAAAATCTGCTTTGCCCTGTTGCATCAGGGTTGGGTTACTGAAATACCAGTTGGCACCCTCCTTATTTTCGTCCTGGTCGGCAGTAGCCACAGCCGTTACCCCTGAATTTTCGGCATTCGAGATGCTGTCCTGCATCTTTTTTTCCAGGTCGCGCAGGTAGCGGCGAATAGCAACCAATTGTTCTTTTTTGCTTAAAGCAGACAATTCAATAAGGCTGTCCTGATCATGAATAACCCTTGCAGGACCAGATATTTCCTCGAGGCCCTTAGCCCGCTGCACAGCGGCCAGCACAGTATTGTCTTTACCTGCTGCCGATGAATATTTGGATGCGCTGTCGTAAGCCCTTTTTGCATCAGGGTATCGGGCTGTGGAGTAATACACATCTCCCAGCGCAGCGTAGGAAATTGCCTTTTGCTTCTTCGATGCTTTGGGCGTATTGGCGCTCTTGGTCAGGTAGGTTATGGCTTTTTCGGTCTGGTGGGCTTTTAAAGCCAGTTGGCCCATTACAAAATATACCTGGTCGTAGTAGGTTACATATTTGCCGTCATTTAGTACTTTCTTAAGCGGTTTCATGGCATCCTCAACATCTTCGCCCGACAGCAGCCTGTTGGTGGCTATATATTTCCGCGAATAGAAATCCATTTCAAGCTTCGGATAATAACTGATCACTTTTTCAAAACTTGCAGCCGATGCTTTATAATTCTCCATGTTCTGCAGCAACTGGCCGTTAAGAAATGCGGCTCTAAGGCGCAACCAGTTAGGCAGATGGCTGTCATCGGCAGCAATATCCAGTTGTTTTGAGGCGGCTTTGTCGTTATTCTCCGAGAGGTAGGCGAAGGCTTTTTCTATTGCCAGCCTGCCCTTCAGGTCTTCTGGTAAATTTTTGTCTGTTTCCAGCAGCGACAATATAGATTCAGCATTCTCTACCTGATGGCCTTCTGTATAAGTCCGTGCCAGCCACAGTATAGCATCATTATGCACAGACTTATGTTTCAGGAAATCCAGCCTGCCTTTCTTTTCGTCATCTGCTATGGTCGGGGCATCTTTTGATGCACCGCTGTAACCATATCCTTTTGCTGCCAGTTCTTTTTTGCGGGCAGCCTCATCCTGACTGATAATGTAACGGAAAGATGTTGCAGCATATTCATACTTGCCCCTGTAGTAGTATGCCTCACCCATAAGCAGGTACAAATCATTCGACCATTTTACCCTCGGGTCGTGAATCTGTATGCCCACAGAAATTTTCCGTACTATGGTATCCATATCCGACGACATCATACTGGAGTCCCGGTTCGGGTCGAACGGGTACAAGCCAATTAGCGAATCATAGTTCTCCTTTCGGGATCGCTGCATATTCTGTAATGCCTCGTCCATCTTTCTGTTGGCATTATAGTAATAGTTGTAATGGGTAAAAGAATTCTGTGTAAACCGTCGCATAGGACTCCATCGCCGCTTGAGCATAGAAGCATTCGACCATTTCTCATGCTTCTGTTTCATCTTTATCTCCAGTTTCAGTTTTTTATCCTGGTCCTTTTTCTTCTCTTTAGCCTTGGCAAGCGCCTCCTTTTCCTTTTTCACTTTTGCAAAACTATCTGTTCTGGCCTTGCGCACTTTCACCAGGCTGTCCATGGTTTTTGTGCGGATGGCTTTAAGGCTGTCAGCTGATTTTTTGCGGGCGGTTTTTGTGCTGTCTATCGAGCGTTTCCTCGCTTTCGATATGCTGTCCCTGAAGTTCTCCTGGGATTCTTTTACACTATCGGTATGGTTTCGGCGCACCATACTCACACTATCGGTATACCGTTTGCTTGATCGGTATTTCTTGATTTTCGCCAGGCTGTCCGTTCGCTTTTTTTGTATAGCTTTTACGCTGTCCGTTTTATTTTTACGCGAAGCGGTCAGGCTGTCTGTCATTGCTTTCCTGGCATCTTTCAAAGAATCCATGTGCGACTCCCTGGTCTTTTTCAAAGCTGTTGCTTTATTGGTCCTTGATTTGGCTACGCTATCCTTGTAATGTTTTGATTCCCTGTACTTACGTATGGAAGCGGTGCTGTCGGTAATATGTTTACGGATTTTCTGGGTACTGTCAGTTTTATGCTGGCGGGCAGTTTTTGCACTATCAGCAATATGTTCGCGTGCCTCGCGCATACTATCGGTATTGTGTTCACGGGCAATACGGATGCTGTCATTTATATTAGAGCGCACATCTTTAAGACTATCAGCGTTGGGTTTGCGGGATGTAGTATCGTCATTGTCATAGTCTGCCATATCCACTGTTCTGCGTTGAGCGTGGGTGTTGGTGAGGCTGTTGAAAATAAAAAAACCTAATACAATAAATAATATTATCCTAAAATTCAATGCGACTTATCTTTTGCTAACCATTAGAACGAAAAACCGGCAATAATATTATATAATTTCGCTCCAAAGGGGCTATTTGGGGTTAATTTTCAAAAATAATCAAAAAAAGAAATTGAGCTTGCTTATATTATTATAAATTAACAAAACAATTTGCCTTAATTGCAGTGTATTCCTGTAATTTAGTCGTGTAAAAGAAGGCAATAATGCCAACTTAGCCAAAAGGATATTTTTGAAAACAAATTCATGCAGCAACCGAATAAAACGCTTCGTTATGTTGGCCTTGCCAGTCAATGGATAGTTATGTTGCTGGTAGCTGTGTGGATAGGGAATAAAGTAGTTCACTGGTTTCATCTGAATATTGGATTTATAATTGTTTTTCCATTAATTTCACTTGCTGTATCATTGTGGCTGCTTTTTAAAGAACTGAATAAACCAAACGAATGAAGAAACAGTACATCGGAGTTATAGTATCAATTTTTGCAGTGCTCAGTACTGTTTTTTTTGAAATGAGGAAATATGCACCGGATTATCAGTTTACTGTTCTGGAAACAGGAAATACAATTATAGCGGCGCTGTCTGTGATCACCTATCTGATCATTGATAAGCAGCTTAACGGAAGGCCCCAGGCATTTATACGCAGTGTATATGCATCATCCTTCCTTAAGCTCATGGTGTGTATGATATCCATTATGGTTTATGTTTTCGTCAACAAGAACGGTATTCATAAACCATCAGTGTTTGTTCTGTTCGGGGTTTATGCCATTTATACCGTAACAGAAACACTTATTCTGTCGAAACTGGTGAGAAAAAAGTAAATGGAAAAGACAAAATGATTAAACAATAATCGGCAGAAAATATTTTAAAAAAGCGGCCATCAGGATGATACAGGCAGGACCGGAACATCTGGTAGAGACAAATATTTTGAAATGAAAAAGCAGGAAACATCGTTTAGTTTTTTAGAACAATTTTTACCGGCCGGTGCCTGGGAACAGGTATCGCCATTTTTCAGAACCCATTCTGTTTACCTGACGCTTACCCATGAACGTAAAAGCATTCTGGGCGACTACCGGCATCCTACAAAAGACGAACCGCACCACCGCATCAGTATCAACGCCAATCTGAATCCCTATAGCTTTCTGATTACTTTATTGCACGAATTGGCACATATGTTCACCTTTGTTCACTTCGGTTTTAATGCGGCACCGCATGGTAAGGAATGGAAAACGCAGTTCCGCCATATACTCATACCCTTTATGGGCAAACGTTTCTTTCCTGCCGATGTGGAAAAAGCACTTTATGCTTACCTGCATAACCCCGCCGCCAGTACCTGCTCAGATTCCCAGTTATATAAATCATTGTATCGTTATGACGATCACAAGCCAGGTTTCAAACTGGTAGATGACCTGAGTGAGAACCAGTTTTTTGAAACCGAAGACGGCCAGGTATACCAGAAGCTGGAAAAACTCCGCACACGTACCCGCTGCAAACATATCCGTTCAGGAAAGGTTTACTTTTTCCAGGGCATTGTGGAAGTGAAACACATCAGGAGGCAACCGGTTGCCTCCTGATGTGTTTTTTAATCTTTTTATTATAATAGTTTGAATTTGTATGTTTAATTTTAATTCCCCAGTTCCGGATACATCGGGAAGCCGGTCATGAATTCATTGACCTCGCCCTTAATGGTTTTTAACAGTTGCTCATCATCCGGGCTCATGATTACCCTATCCAGCCAGTTCACAATATGCTGCATGTCACTTTCCTTCAGTCCGCGTGTTGTCATGGCCGATACTCCTACACGGATACCTGAGGTGATGAAAGGTGATTTATCATCAAATGGCACCATGTTTTTATTGATGGTAATATCTGCAAGCACCAGTGTATTTTCCGCTTTTTTTCCGCTGATGCCTTTATTTCGGAGGTCTATCAGCATAAGGTGGTTATCTGTGCCGCCGGAAACAATATCATAGCCTTTTTCAGTAAATGCTTTCGACATAGCCTGTGCGTTGGCAACTATCTGTTTGGCATAAGCCATAAACCCATCCTGCAGAATTTCATAAAAAGCAACTGCTTTTGCGGCAATTACGTGTTCCAGTGGTCCGCCCTGTATGCCCGGGAAAACAGCCAGATCAATCAATGAGCTCATCATCCTTGTCTCTCCTTTTGGCCCCTTTATGCCCATGGGGTTTTCAAAGTCATGCTTCATCAATATGAGCCCGCCTCGTGGCCCGCGCAGGGTTTTATGAGTAGTGGTTGTTACAAAATGGCAATGTTCAAACGGGCTGCTCAGCAATCCTTTCACAATCAGTCCGGCCGGGTGGGCGATATCTGCCATTACCAGCGCTCCCGCTTTATCTGCTATAGCCCGTACGCGTGCATAATCCCAGTCCCGGCTATAGGCCGATGCACCGCAAATTATTAGCTTGGGTTTGTGAGCAAGAGCTTTCTGTTCCATATCATCATAATCAACAAGACCGGTTTCTTTTACTACACCGTAATGATATGCCTTATAGAGCTTGCCCGAAGCGCTTACAGGTGAGCCATGAGTAAGGTGGCCGCCCATACTCAGGTCAAGGCCAAGTATGGCATCGCCGGGTTGCAATACAGCAATGTAAACTGCAGTGTTGGCCTGGCTGCCGCTGTGTGGCTGCACATTGGCAAAGTCAACATTAAACATTTCTTTGGCCCTGTCAATGGCTAGTTGTTCACTTTTGTCCACCACCTCGCAACCGCCATAGTAACGCCTTCCCGGATACCCTTCGGCGTATTTGTTTGTCATAACACTGCCCATAGCCTGCATAACCTGCATGCTGGTAAAGTTTTCAGAGGCTATGAGCTCCAGGCCGCGGCGCTGGCGCTCCAGTTCTTCATGTATCAGATCAAATATGGCGGTATCGCGTTGCATAATTTATTTTTTGGCTGGCAAAGATAATACTTGGCTTCTGTTTATTGGAATATGTATCAGAGTAATTATTTTGGGTGTTCTGAAGTATACGAACAGG
Organism: uncultured Bacteroidota bacterium; assembly: GCA_903835005.1. Lineage (GTDB taxonomy): Bacteria > Bacteroidota > Bacteroidia > Chitinophagales > Chitinophagaceae > Nemorincola. Next base: position 26,880 of record CAILLK010000105.1, read on the forward strand.
TGAATAAATTTGGTATACCTTTCAATGTGCTGATTGTTTCAGATGTGATTGAGAACGGAGGAAAAATAGTATTTATCAACTTACCTCTTATCAACTTATCACCGTATCTTGTAACCCGATGGTAAATGTTGGCCAATATAATACGCTGAGAGTAGTTAAAGCTGTTGATTTCGGGATGTACCTGGATGGAGGCGTTGGGGAAGAAATTCTGCTTCCTAAAAGGTTTGTACCTGAGGGATTAAATCCCGATGATGAAATCACTGTTTTTGTTTATCATGATAATGACGGCAGGCTGATAGCAACCACGCAGCAGCCCTTTGCAGTAGTGGGGGAGATAGCTATGATGGAAGTTACTGACGTAAATGCATCAGGCGCTTTCCTGAAATGGGGGATAATGAAGGATGTATTTGTGCCCATTGCCCTGCAGGAGAAAAGAATGAGGCCGGGAGACAGAAGGCTGGTTAGGCTTTTTATAGATGAGCGTACAGGCAGGGTAACGGCTACTGAAAAAATAGATAAATACCTCAGTAATTACGAACTTACCGTAAAAGAACATGACCCGGTAGATCTGGTCGTTTATCAGAAAACCGATATAGGCTATAAGGTTATTGTCAACAGCAGGCACATGGGTGTTATACACACCAATGAAATGTTCCGGGAACCGGAGATTGGCGAAAAACTAAAGGGATTTGTAAAACATGTCCGGCCCGATCATAAACTGGATATCTCGCCAGGCAGCAAAGGCTATGCAAAGGTGCAGGATGAAGAAGGTAAAATAATGAAGCTTCTCAAAGACAACAACGGCTATCTGCCCTATAACGATAAATCAAGCCCCGAAGATATCTACTCCTTCTTTGGCATGAGCAAGAAAACCTTTAAAATGACTATGGGTGCAATGTTTAAGAAAAAGCTGATCACATTTACGCAGACTGGTACTAAGCTGGAGGAATAATGATGATTATTCCTTGATCATATCTAATACAATTCGTTTGCCGTCATTATCTGTTATAATTGCCATATAGGTACCAGGGCTGAATTGTTTGGTATCCACTGTTTGTTTATCATTCATTATCGAACTGCTGTAAACCTGTTTCCCCATCATGTTAAAGATAGTTAGTTTACTCCCTGCTTCAGCATTCATAATAATAATTTCATTTGTTGAGGGATTAGGGTAAAGATATACCTGGTTTATGCCGTTTGTTATTACTGGCTGTGTACCTAAACTTGGTTCACTGTCCGAACAACCTCCTGATGCATAATTATATTTAGCTACAAAGGCCACTTCTGTGCCCCCTGAATAAACAAGCGTATCAGCGCCGAAAACCGGGTAACCATGATAATCACCAGAAATATAGAAATTTCCTTTTCTGTCTACGGCAATAGCGCTTGCATCGTCGCCACCACATTGTGTAGGTAGGGCTGTAAGAAAGTTGCCATCATTATCATACTGCACAATAAACATAGGTTCCCAGCACAATCCCCATCCTCCAGCAGTGGTGGTGGTAGTATGTGTGCCAAAATGCATTATATAACCAGGGTTTGCAAACCCCGACATATTCTGCCCGCCGCATACCCATACATTGCCGCAGTAATCCAACACAATATCGTAGCCCAAATCAGTTGAATCTCCTCCGTCAGATCTGGCCCATAAAACATTTCCAATCGAACTCAATTTGGCAACAAAAGCATCTCCTCCGGGAAAAAAACCACTGCCTCCCCGATCCACCAAGGTGTCTGTTCCCCAAATTATACTTGAATCCAGACCACCGGTGAGGTAAATATTTTCAAGATTATCTGTCGCCATTCCATAAACCTGTGTATAATGGTTCATGCTTTTAGCCCACAAACACACACCACTGCTATCGTATTCTGCCAGAAAATTCAATGAATCTCTTAGCAGGTGCCCACCCACATACATGGTATCAGAATTATACTGACCGGCAATATAAATATCTGATTTATTGCTGACGGATAAAGTATTAACCCTTTCGCTTTTTTTACCCCCAAAACTTTTCGCCCATACAGGTGTCCCTGATGAAGTAAATTTCGCAACAAATATATCGCTGCTGTCGCCTGATGGATTGGAGTTGGTAAGTGTCGAACTTCCAATGGTTAATGTCGGGTTACTAAAATCACCGGCGACAAATATATTCCCCGCTCCATCCAGACCAATACCACCAGTAGCGAAACATATTGAATCACCGGCGAAATATTTTACCCACAGCGCCCTGCCGGAAGGTGAAACTTTCAGAATAAAATAATTCGAAGCCATTGGATTTGAAATAGTAATCGTATCTATAGAAAATGTGTTATACCAGAATGTTCCGTAAACATACAAATTGCCTGTAGTGTCAGTTGCTATGCTGTTCGGAAAAGCCACTGTGCCGACTGTTCCTAATACCCATAGATAATTCCCATTAGAATCAGTTTTTGTTATAACCATCTGGCCCCCGGTGCAGTGGTGAAGTACACATGTTCCGAAAATTACACTGTCGGTAATTGAGCCGGAAGAAAAATAACCAGCTTCGTAAAAATGCCCGTTTGGATCTGGCATAATCGAATTAATTTCAACCTCTCCAGATGCCGCTGCACCAAGCGCCCATTTCCAACCCTGGGCCTGAACATGGATGGAACAAAAAATACTTGCAGATAAAATAAAACTTGTAATCAGATATTTCATTCAACTGGTTTTTGTTGTTTGCTATTGCCTTCCCTTGAGCTTGTTCTGATAGAAAATTTAATGATATACAATGCCATTTTATAACAGTTACAATTAAAGACATAAATTCTTGAAATTAGGTTGGGAAAGGCTATGAATATCATTTTAAATACCGGATATCTATAATCCGGCATAGTAATCATACCCCTGCTCAAACCAATAATCTTTTGGCTTGTCATTACTGAAATACATCAGGCCGATTCGCTTCAGATGCTTAATGCCATACTTGACAGGAATGATAAGACGCAGCGGATATCCTTGTTCCTGTGGCAATGGCTCACCGTTCATTTCATAAGCGAGTATGGTTTGCGGTTGCAACATACTGGGCATATCGTTACCCACATAATAGGTTTCATCGGGGGTAATCATACCTACGAACTTAAGGCTCATCTGAGTGGCGAGATTATATTTTTTCATGAAATCACTGAACCGAACCCCTCCCCACCAGGTTACCTGGCTCCATCCTTCAACGCATTTAAAATCGAACACAACTTCTGTTTTAGGTAAGGCCTTGAGATCATCCAATGAAACCAGTATTGTGTCGCCCGGACTGCGGACCACTTGCAGCCGCCAGGTGGTATCCAATTCACCATCCATACCAATGTCGCCATTCTGCCTCACATCGGCAGCTGCATCCGTTTTCCTGAAAACTTTTGCTTCACGCGATCTGGAGTAAAATAGACTAAACAACTTTTCATTGGCCTCCAGTACATTCCTCAATGTAGGTTGTACATCATTGGCAACAGGAGGCTGATTATACAAGCGGGCAAATGCCAGGCAACCCATAGAAAAGCAAATGATAAATACGCTGAAAGCCAGTAAAGTCCGGCGTTTGATCTGCCGTTCTGTTAATTCGCCACTGCCGAACTGATATTTACCTGGTCTTTTAGTTTTCATTTTTTACATTTTCATCATTACTTAGGTTATTCTCTACAGAATTCAGTTCTTTTAAATCCGGTTGACTTTCCGGCAACTCTTTTATCCCTGCTACTTCTGGTATTTCTGCTTCTGTATGTGTTTCAGAATATAAAGGTTCAATAACTGTAACAGGGAGATCTGATTGTTCTGGTTGAGCAGTTACAGCTGGTTCCACCCCAGCTACAGATGTTGCAACGGATTTAGGTTGACGTATAATTTCAAAGCCGGTTATCATGGCCTGAAAATTATTCCAGCCGGCAAGTATCACCTGAATTACATGCACCAGGAAAAACAGAACATAACCTATGGTAAGGATAAAATGCTCCACGCGTGCTGCCTCGTAACCGCCGCATAATGCACACAGCCAGCCCAGCTGAACAGGTTTATAAACAGCAAGGCCGGTGATCAGTGAACCGATGCCCATTATAATAATTGCAGTATATGCAATGCGTTGGGCCGCATTATATTTATCCTGCGGTGGTGCTGTTTTGCGTATGTGCAGATCGTGCAGCACTACCTGCCAGGCTTCCTTAAATGATCGCCTGTCGGGCAGCAGGTATCGCCATTCGCCCGAAAAGATGGTGTAACTCACATATAAAAAACCATTCAGAAAAAACCACCACATAAAGAAGAAATGGAAGGCCATACCGGTGGATAGTTTGTGGTCTATGTGTAGTGTATCATAAAACGAATCGGGGAAAAATTTGAGTAGTGTTTTATCTCCCCAGCCCAGTTTATAAATATCGTTGGCCCAGTAAATCAGCAGTCCGCTCCATATCATTACAGAGAGCACCGGAAAGTTGATCCAGTGAAACCAGCGTATTGCAAGAGGGTGTTTATTGACTATGCGTTTCATAAAATTGACGTACTTCCAGATTGCATCATATAAAAGTAGGTAAAAGAGACATAAAATAAGAGTACCCACTCTTTTGTTAACAAAAATATTCCTTTGAATTCATTTCAGATAAAATACTACCTTAGGCTGTGCGCTCCCTGATTTCTCATTTTAACCATGTTATTGCTACTTACGAAGGAAAGGTGCCCCTGGTTCATTTCCTGAAAAATTACTTTAAACTTCATCCGGTTCTTGGCAGCAGGGACAGAAAGCTGATTTCTGCCATGGTTTATAGTTGGTACCGGTGCAGCAAAGCAGTAGGTAATGATGATTGGCTAAAAGGCGTAATGACGGAATGGCTAAATGAAAAGATTTGGACAAGTAAATCTTTTATTGAATGGCTTAAAGAGGTTCATCCGGAAGCCTTATTGGACCTGATGGCATTGTTCCCATTCGATTTTGTACTATCCGATGGCATAGCAAAAACTGAATGGCTGGGATCAATGCTGGAGCAACCCGAATTGTTTATAAGAATCAGGAAGGAAAAAGCTTTGCTGATACAGTTATTGGAAAAGGCAGGAATCACTTATACATTCATTACAGGCAATTGCCTGGCATTGCCTAATGGCGCAAAGATTGATTCGATTCTCCCTGAGGATTGTTATGCAGTGCAGGATACCTCTTCGCAACAGACAGGAACTTATTTTAGGCCCCGAAAAAATGAATTGTGGTATGACTGCTGTTCCGGAGCAGGCGGAAAATCACTGCTACTCAAAGATCTCGAGCCTGGAGTGCGGCTGACGGTAAGTGACAAGCGGGAAAGCATCATTCATAATCTGCAGCAAAGGTTCAGGCTGTATAAGCATGATTTGCCTGTAGCACATGTTACAGATGCTGCAAGCCAGGCATTGCTGGACAAGGCGCTGGGCACCAAAAAATTTGATAACATCATATGCGATGCGCCCTGCAGCGGTTCCGGTACCTGGGCCAGGACACCGGAACAACTGTATTTTTTTAAGTCGGAATCTTTACCGGAATTCGCTTCATTGCAAACCAACATTGCAGCTAATGTGTCCCGGCACTTGAAACCTGGTGGCAGATTGATTTACATAACCTGCTCTGTTTTCCGTTGGGAAAATGAAATGGTGGTGGAGGCAATAGCTAATAATTCCGGACTGGAGCTTATTAGTTCACAAATCATCAATGGGATAAAAAATCATGCAGATAGTATGTATCTTGCCGAAATGATAAGCTACCAACATTAAGAGGCAAAAACCAAAAAAATACTATCGATTTAAAGTATTATTGCCCGATTAATAGCAATTGTATGAGTGCAGTTCAGAAGCCAAATTCATGGTTCCCCTTTATTGGTTCAGGGGTTTTGCCTTAAACTTATTAATGGCATTCCTTGTAAAATCACTTAATACCAACGAACCACTTATCCCAGCTCGTTCTGAGAGTAGGGTATCCCAATGGTCTGTACCTTGCCAGAAGATTTTCTTCAGTTCGGCCATGGCTACGGGGCTGCTTGCTGCAAGGCGAGCAGCCAATAAACTGATAGCGGCATCCGCATCTTCAATTGTTTTGTGAACTTCAGCATATAAACCGTTACGAAGCGCCCAGTCGGCAGTGCGCCATTCAGTAGCATCAATTGCCAGTTGGGCAAAGCAGGAAATACCCACCTTCCTTTCCACTACCGGGCCCACTACAAAAGGGCCTATTCCTACAGCAAGTTCACTTAGCTTTACAGATGAATGCTCCGTAGCAATAGCATAATCGGTAGCCGCAGTAAGGCCCACACCACCACCAACAGCTTTGCCCTGGATACGGCCAATTATCAGCTTAGGGCATTTGCGCATGGCATTTATAACATGGGCAAACCCGCTGAAAAATAGCTTGCCTGCTGATTCATTATCTATAGCAATCAGCTCATCGAACGATGCTCCTGCACAAAATGCTTTTTCACCACCACTACGCAGAACAATTACTTTCACAAGCTCATTTTCGCCAACTTCTTTAATTGTATTGGCAAGCAGGTTTAGAATGCTGGCGGGCAATGAATTACTGGCCGGATGAAAAAACTCAATAGTTGCAATTCCGTGTTCTGATCTGTGCGTAACGTAGCCTTCGGTGTGGAGCATAAATACTTTTTTTATTTTTCAATTATATTTTACGTCAAAAATAAGAAAAGGAATGGATAGGAAGGGGAGACAGCACTGAAATAGGAAAAAAGGATAACCTCAAGGAATATTCCTACTTCAGCAATTTGTATCTGTGGTATATCTTGGTGTATATATTATCGCCATGCGAGTTCCAGACTTTTTCTGTATCTGTCCCGATAATCACATTTTTAAATTCGCGCAGTTCACCATATTTGTTGCCCGGATATTCTATGGTCATCCACTTGTTAGGGCCTGTTTTATCAAACCTCTTTACGATGCTTGAAACAGGTATAAACTGTTTTTCACCATCCTTGTCTATGTAAGTATGCGCAGAGTCGGTATAGCTTTTATAGAGTGAGTAGAAGAGTACAGAATCGTAATCGGTGATCACATCCATAACACTGTCGTAGGCGTCATAGCAAAAGAATTCATAGGTGGTATCTAATACTTTCCGGGGCTTGTGAAAATAAAAATCAGGCACAACGTAATGGTAGAAAACCGGAGCAGCCGTGTCGGGTATTGCCTGAAATTTATCAAGTGCATCGTCAATTACGTAATTAAAAACAGGTACTTTTTCCTCTTGGGTATTATCGTTCTGGGCATACAAAGGGGAGCCGGTGCAAACCAGTAAAAATAAAACTACAAAAACAGCTGGTTTGTTCATTATTTATTTCAGTTCCATTACGAGATATTGGTATTGACCAATGTACCTGCCGGTAATTCAATATTTACAATCTCATCAAAGGTAGCAGTAATTATTGTTTCCATTTCATTGCTTCAATTATAAACAACTGCTGGTCCGCTTCACTTTATCGTCCTTTTTCACCAGTAGTTTCGAAAGCAGTCCCTGTAGTGGCGCACCATCAGATTATCCTTGTCTTTATCTGCTTCTTTGTTTTCTTTCCGTTCTACTTTGATCGATTTGTCGCGCACATCCAGATTGCGGGTTTGCCTGTTGAGTTTGAAGAAAACGGTGCGGTTGCTTTTGTCATCTGCTGGCGATATACTAAGCAGCCGGATAAGCAGTGTTTTACCGTTGGCAATTTCTATCGCAGTATCTTCTCCATGTTTAAGCTCATAAAAGAATAACGCAGTGGGTATGGCATCTACTGCTCAGTACTCCCTGAAGAATTTAATATTGTTTTCAAAAACTTTGGGGTAGAATTTGCAAGACAGAAAATCGTTCAAGGTCAGGGTGTTTCTGAATAAAGCTGCGGTTGTCTTAAACTCTTTCAGCGCCCGGAACATTTTGAAGGATGCTTATATCTGTTTTTATAATTTTATTAATCTTTCTTTCCTGAGTCCATATTCAGCGTTACTCCCGATTTTTTAAGGTCATTGATAACATTTACAACTTCAGATATATAGATGTCCTTACTTACATTTTTAAGCCAGTCTTTATTTTTCGAAATAGCAGTAGTGTCGTTGAATTTTTTGGCATTATCGGCCAGCTTTTCTTCATCTGCAGGCGTATTGGTTATGTCAAGCAATACAGCTTTTTTCTGCAGTTCTTCCATTTTCTTCGATTTTTCATTGATCTCCTCCTGATCTTTCCTGTATCTCTTTTCATTCAGCGATACTACATTTTCATCTCTTTTTTTCTTGAAATACTCTGAGTTTTCCTGAATCAGCTTAAAGGTTTCATTGTTGGCTATTCTGCTTTTGCTCAGTGCGGCAAGCTGTTGCAGATTGCCTACGCTGTTTGTTACCTTATAGTTGGCTGGCGGAATTACATCCCATGGCAAGGCCGATTTGTTGTGGCGCTCGCCCTGGTCTTCTTCATCATAGGCATCGCGGGCATCAGGTATGGTTATGTCAGGTGTCACACCTTTCATCTGGGTAGAGCCACCGTTCACCCTGTAAAACTTTTCCATAGTCAGCTTCACAGATCCCAGTGATTTTCCCATTGATCCGGCTGTATCATTGGTCATCCTCAAGCGGGTCATTGGGTCTACAAACTGGTCAAGATCTACCATTTTCTGCACAGTTCCCTTGCCGTAGGTGGTAGAGCCTATTATCACAGCACGCTTGTAGTCCTGCATGGCAGCCGCCATAATTTCTGAAGCCGATGCAGAACCTTCATTAACCATAATAGCCATCGGGCCGGTATACAATATGCCATCAGCTGGTTGGGCAGGCAATACAGCCGGAGCAGCATGGTTGCTTTTCACTTGCACTACCGGCCCCTTGCCGGTAAATAATCCTGCCATATCTACCACATCGCCCAGGCTCCCGCCTCCATTGTTTCGCAGGTCAAGTATTATTCCTGTTACACCCGCTTCCTTCAGTTTCTTCACTTCCACAGCTATATCGGTACTGCAGTTACGGCCGCTGGTATGGTTGAAATCGGCATAAAATTCCGGCAGATAAATATAGCCTATAGGCCCGTCCTTGCTTTTTATCACAGCCGATTTTGCGTAGGTTTCCTCTATTTCAATTACATCCCTTTTTATGGGTATTACCTTTGTCGAGCCATCAGCTCTTTTCACAGTAAGTTTCACTATGGTTCCTTTCGGGCCGCGTATCAGTTTTACCACATCATTAAGTTCGTAGCCACCCACATCAACAGGTTGATCATCGCCCTGCGCCACCTTGGTAATTTCATCTTTTTCTTTCAATTCGCCTTGCTTCCACGATGGGCTGCCTATAATGATTGATGAAACAGTAACTTTATCATTTTCCGGGCTCAGCCTGGCGCCTATACCTACAAATGCGCCGCTCATAGTTACATCAAAATCACTTTTATCTGCAGGCGGGAAGTAGTTGGTATGCGGATCTTCGGTTTCAGTTATAGCATTTATATATTCTGCAAACCGGTCGTCGTCCTTTTGTTTCTTATAGAAGTTTAAAAAACGGTCAATGTATTTCCGTGCGCCTTCCCGGGCATCCACTTCCAGTTCGGCATCCGTTTTGAATTTAGCATTTACAGAGTCTTTATTCTCTCTTTTTTTCTCCTGGTCTTTTTTCAGGTCCACATACCGCACCAGCACCTGCAGCTTTATGAAATCATGCCATTTGGCGGGCAATTCATTGTCATCCCTGGCATATTCTTGTTTATCATAATTCTCCTGGAAAACTTCATTACCATCAAAGGTGAAGGGTTTCTTCAGTATTTCAGAATCAAGTTGCTGAACCCCTTTCAATCGCCGCAGAAAAACAGCATCCAGCGAATCGAAAAACTCAATGGAGTTAGCTGCAATCTCATCATCCAGTTTGAACTCATAGCTGCTGATCATTTTCATGTCTTGCCGGGTAAAGAACAATTTTTCATAATCAAACTCACGCACGATCATTTTATACACCCTCGAGGAAAAAGTATCATCCAGCGCTTTAGGTGAAAAATGACCACTTTTTATGGTTTCCATTACCGATTGCAGCACCAGCTTCCGCTTATCCTCTGATGAATGGCTGCCTTGCCCGCTGTACCTGAAAGAAACAACTGCCGCAAGCGCTCCGATTATTAAACAAGGTATCAGGATTTTATTCTTCATGAATTTCAACATAGTCTTATTACTTAATAAAGTCTCACAAATGTAGTTTAAATGCTGTTAAATAAATGACAATCAAAAACTGAAGTAAGGTTAAAATAGAGGTGATTTTTCAGGATAATACCATTCCTTGATTTACTCTTAAAGAATATCTATAAATTCAGAGATGAATTGGATTACAATTTCAGGTATTAATTTATTGGTTTTGCTTTGGCTTATTGGCTAAGTCGGTAAAAATTATCAACTTGAATTGAGCCCATCATGGCAAAAAAGCCAGATAGCAGGAAAATCCTGTGCACAAAACAAATCCCCCTTCCTTTAAAATGAGTTGGGGGATTTGTTTTAAAGAAATAATTATTCTATTAAAATGACTCTGTAAAATATTTATGGAAGTAAGGTATGGTCTCAATCCCTTTATAGAAATTGGCAAGGTCATACTTCTCATTGGGCGAGTGGATATTGTCATTGTCCAGTCCGAAGCCCAGCAATACAGTTTTCAGTCCAAGCGTCTTTTCAAACAGCGCCACTATAGGTATGCTGCCACCCCCGCGGGTAGGTATCGGGTCTTTGCCAAATGTAGTCTTAATGGCTTTTGCCGCAGCAAGGTAGGCAGGCGAGTTAGTAGGTGTAACAACCGGATCACCGCCATGTCCCGGAGTCACAGTCACCTTTACGCAACCAGGAGCAACACTGTTAAAGTGCTTTACAAACAATGCCGATATCTCAGAAGGCTTCTGGTTGGGCACCAGGCGCATAGTTATCTTTGCATTGGCCTTTGAAGGCAAAACGGTTTTTGAACCCTCGCCCTGGTAGCCACCCCATATGCCATTCAGGTCAAGGGTAGGGCGCACTCCTGTTCGCTCAAGCGTAGTGTATCCCTTCTCACCCCAGATGTCATTGATGCCAAGATCTTTTTTATACTCATCCAGGTCAAAGGGCGCAAGGTTAAGGGTTTTGCGTTCTTCATCGGTAAGGTCAATAACTGAATCATAAAAACCAGGAACCGTAATGTGCCCGTTCTCATCATGCAGCGATGCCACCAGCTTGCATAGCATATTCAGCGGATTGGCTACAGCCCCACCATACACACCACTGTGCAGGTCGCGGTTTGGTCCCACCACTTCTATCTCCACAGCAGTAAGTCCCCGCAGTCCGCTCTCAATAGATGGGTGCTCCATACTGATCATTGAGGTGTCGGAAATCAATACCACATTGGCTTTCAGCTTCTCTGTATTGTCTTCCAGAAACTTGCCCAGGTTGCCTGAGCCTACTTCTTCTTCACCTTCTATCATCACTTTTACATTGCAGGGCAGGGTATTGGTCTTAGCCATTATTTCCAGCGCCTTTATGTGCATAAACATCTGGCCTTTATCATCACATGCCCCTCGTGCATAAATTTTGCCATCCTTTATCACCGGGTCAAATGGCCCGCTGGTCCATAGGTTCACCGGGTCGGCCGGCTGAACATCATAGTGCCCGTAAACAAGAATTGTTGGCAATTTGGCATCAATGATCTTTTCGCCATAAACAATAGGATGCCCTGCAGTAGCGCAAACCTCAGCGGTATCGCAGCCTGCCTTTAGCAGATGCTCTTTAACTGCATCGGCGCAACGCGCCACATCGGCTTTGTATTTGCTGTCGGCGCTCACAGAGGGAATGCGCAGCAATCCCAACAATTCATCCAGAAAACGGTCTTTATTTTCAGCTTGATAATCTTTCCAGGCTTGCATGTGTTTTTTAAATTTAAGAAGTAAAAGTAACTGTTCTTATGGAATTTGGACTTTAGACTTTAGAATTTAGAATTTGGAATTTGGGATTTGGAATTTGTACTTTATACTTTGGAATACAATAAAACTCAATTTTACTCGTTTTACAATAGTTTCTGTATTTTTATCCTGTTTATAACCATTATCAACAATAAGCCTATGTTACGTAACATCCTTATCCTGGCCATTGTAATGATTACTTTCTTTTCCTGCAAAAAATCCGGAAATGGCAGCTATCCGGTTGATTCACCGGTAAACGTTCAAATGCAGCAAAGTACTCAAAGCGGAGGCAAGGCTACCTTTATCTTAAATTGTTCAACCGGCAGTTATCCCAATGGTAACTATACACTCAATTACAGACTGAGCATTGTTGCCAGCAAAATCTCAGTTACATTTTCCGATATTACAGCAATAAGCCAGAAACCTTCTATCGGGCCATCTGCACCTGCCACTGCATATATCGACCTGGAAGTACTTAATAGTGGCAGTTACCCTTTATCCTTTCAGATTGGGTCAAACACATATCAGGCAACCCTGGTGGTTACAGATACTGACTATACGATTTCCTGCCCAAAACCTTCTGCTAACCTGGCGTTTAAGAATTCTTCTATAAAGAAGATTCAGGTCAATACGATCTGGGGTACAGTAAAGGCCGGTAGCTTATATTATGCTAATGTATTAAATAACATTATCGATTCTTTGGTGATATTTGGTGCGCAACCCTATACCGGCCCTGTTGGTGATTATTACCTCTTTATAAGTGATTCCGGATTTACCTCCAGTCCGCTCAGCGCCGCTATGTTGCAGAAGAATTTCATTTATACCTATACTGGTAATTATGCCAATATAGATTCACTTGTCAGGCATTATGAGTCTGGAAACAGAGACTCACTAAGTATAGCTGTGAATACTTATACCGGTGATACCAACTGGGTGTTTATAGCCCCTCCTATGCCGGTAACATTTACAAATGCCCACTGATGATTAGCCCTGGGGTAAATATTCTGTTTTGGTAAAGGTGAACATGCCAATATATTTATCATATGGTGCCTGATTGGTAAGTAACTAATCAGGCTTTTAATGACTTAATATACTTTCTTGCCTCATCCTGCGTATAAAACGAGAAGTTCCTGTACCGGTAATGCACATCTATTATTTCTTCAATGGCATCAGCTACCAAATCTTTATTTTTCCAGGTAGTAATATCAGCCATTACCTTTTCAAGGCATCCTTTTTTGTAGGCTATCTGACCTATCACATGCACCAGTGTCCATTGCACCCGTTTGGTTTTATCAAATTGCAGTTGCCTTAGAAGCGGCAGTATGTCCTGTGGGTGTGTTCTTCCCCGAAGTTCAATACCATGGCATATTTCCCTGCGAATTTCCTTATCCGGATGGTGCAGGTATTGTTTCGACCATTCAATAACGGGCGCAGCATTTTTCTCCCCCATTTTTTTCATGGAGCCAATTACTGCATTCCTTACAGAATGATGCTCATCAAACAGGCCGGTATCAAAGAAGTTTTTAACAACGGTGAAATCCCATTTTCCTATTTCTCCTGCAGCATTTACTGAGGTCTGCCTTATTTTAGGATTACTATCTGCAGCGAGGATATTCAAAATCCCGATTACCAGGTGGCGCAATTCCGGGCTGGCCTGGTAAATTTTACCAATAGCCAGGTAGGCAGTTTTACGGATATAGGTATCCTCATCCGAAAAATAATGCAACAAATGTGATCTCAGATTGGTCCGGATATCGGTTTCAATATCCGTATTTATCTGCTTGACCAACTTATTTCTCTCTGTTTTTTCCAGGTCGTAAAAGGACATAAGATACCAGCCCTGATTTCAGTTAAAAGATTAGCCAGGGCAGAAAGCAGTAAAGTTAATTCAGAATTTAGTTTACCCCCAGCAATTCTACTTCAAAAATCAGTGTACTGTTTGGCCCGATAGCAGGTCCTACCTGTCTTTCGCCATAAGCAAGGTGAGGGGGTATGAAAAAACGCCACTTGCTCCCTGTGTTCATCAGTTGCAGCCCTTCAGTCCACCCCTTAATTACCTGGTTGAGCGGGAAGGCAGTAGGCTGGCCTCTCTGCACCGAACTGTCAAATACTTCGCCATCAATCGTCGTGCCGTGATAATGGCAATTTACTTTACTGGTCTCAGTTGGTTTTGGCCCTGTTCCTGTTGTTATTACTTCATATTGCAAACCACTTGGCAATTCGGTAATGCCAGCCTTTTGTTTGTTGGCGGCAAGAAATTCAGTTCCTGCCTTTAAGTTTGCTTCCATTTTTTCGGTCTTCATTTTTAAAAGCGTATCTGCAATGCCCATTGTTAGTATTTTGTGCAAAAGTATTGTATAATATCATTGGTAGTAAACTGATTTGACATTAAATTGCACTTAATACAAATTAGTATAAATATATTGTAGTTATGATGATTAATTTATTTTCTGTTTTATAAACTGCTGTTATGCAAGAAACACACTACCTGGTACCGGATCAAATTAAAGGTGAAGAGAAAAATCTGGAGGTTGCAAAATCAGCATCTGATATAGAAGAGGCAGAAGACTGGTTCGTTGAAGCGAAAGAAAGATTATGGTATGTAAATCATTGGAAACAGGCAGGTCAGAGTTCCTGCTTTCATTTCTGTCTGGCAGATAATCAGGGCAACATTTTAAACAGAAAACCAAGGAAAGGTGACCACATCAGAATTGCCAAAAATGATTCCGGCCTTGTTAAAGGTGAAGAACAGGACTTGTTCATTGTTGAAGCGCTTGAGTATGATGATTATCCCGATGAAAACAAGGAGTCCTTTGCAATTCATCTGAGTCCCGTAAAATCTTTCCTGATCTCTGGTTTAAATACAATTCCTGAGCCTGTTGATCGTTTCACCATAACACTGGTAATTGTACGTGACAACAGAATTCTGAAAGCGCTATACCATGGCAGAAACGAATTCGGGCACCTTGAAATAGCTGCAGAAGAAGCCAGAATTGAAAAGGACAATTCATCCTGGCCGGGGCTTAAGGATGAAGATTGGCAAGGACTCTTGAAATGGTTTATGGATGGTAAATGAAGAACATTCAATTCCTAAACTTGCTACCGAAATTTTATTGCATTTTGTTATCTTTGATTTAGCATCCTAATAGCGCAGTATTTTATAAAATTCATGTATTTTATTTATGGAATTTACAGGGTATTACGATTATTCGGTGGAGGTATATAAAGAGGAGTGATGCCTGGGCACCTATTTTTAGGTCACAAATGTTGCCTGGCTGGCGGTATGGCTAAACATATACCCTAAGTACTGGAAATGGACCTCAGTCAGGGTATTTCACAGCAAAACAAATACGTTTATGTGCGAATACCTGAGAAATGGTGATATGCCTGCCAAACCAGGTTCGTAATTCTTTTATGCCTGTTTTTATTTTTTGCATTAAAGTATTTTCGATAGTTCAATGACAATTTCATTTCCCACAGATATCTTTCCTGTACCTGTATGGGTCAGGTACATTCCGAAATAAACCTGATTACCTTCCCTGAACATATATTTCCCATCTTCCTTCAGCGTGCCGAGTGTTTTCAATGGTTCTTTACCCGCAACGGATGTCATCTGGTTTATAGTAGTTATTGCACACCGGCCATCTCTTTTTATTCCCCTGAATTTTATACCATTGATCCTGAATTGGTCCATCTTTTCTTCTGCAAATGCATCACAGCCCTTCATAACAATGTTCGGCCGGAATCGGTTCATAGGCAGCGTCTCATCCATATTCTGGTTCAGGTATTGACGTGTAGCTTCCGAAGTCAGTAGAAACGGAAATGAATCAGCAAAGGCCAGCATTTCATGGCTATGTGCTATAGTCCGGTTTCCCTCATCGGGCATGCGCACCAGCCTGTACTTACCCGCCACCTCGCGGGCAAGATATTCTGTAAACCAACCGGCAGCTTCATCTCCCTGGTCAATTCCCATACATATTGTGTCCCAGATTTTTACCGGTATTCCTCCATTGTTACAACCCAAAAGTGGAAGCATTAATGGGGGCATTCCCGGGGCAGTGATGATAAGGTGGTTTTGCGAGATCACGGGTTCAATAAGGCACATCGTTCTGATGCCAGTTGCGCCGGATTTGCTATCTCCTCGCTGTGCCACAAAAACACCATTTTCATTGATTACCATCCATTGCCGGTCGTATCGAATACCTAGTCCACCAATTTCAGCAGTAGCCAAAGCAATACCCCTGCATGATTTAACCGGATAGCAATTGAGTTCTGAGACAATAATGGTTTGGTTTTTCATGTTCGCAAAGTAATTACTAAACCCCAATGGAGCAGATTATTTCTAATAAATAAAGCAACAAAATATACTCCCAAATTCTGATTTAATTAAGGCTGAAACAGTATTGCGTTATGAAATATAATGTATGCTTATTTTATTAATAAATGCGCTGATCCGGATCAATCTTAATAAAAAATTATTTTGGACAAATGCCAAGATCTTGCTTTTTGTTTGATACTTTTATTCTGAGAAAAAAATAAAGTTTGTTTCTGTTTTTTGTACTTTTTCATCTTTATTAACTACTTAAAAACAATTATGCTTATGAATTTCAAAACATTAGGTTTGGTTTTTGCTTTGTTTTATCAGGCATGTTCGTATCTGGCTCCTTAAGGGCTCAGGAGCACCCCAATTACATGCATGCGCTTTCAAATCTGAGAACCGCCCGCTGGATGCTGGATCACCGGCCCGGAAACTGGAGGCAGTCGAGGGATGAGGAAGCGGCTGAAAGAGAAATCAATGATGCTATCAGGGAAATCCATGAGGCAACAATTGATGATCACCACGGAATGGACGAGCATGAGAAATGGGCAGAGCACAACGACAGGGGCGGCCGCCTGAGAGATGCTAAGGAATTCCTCAACAGGGCAAGGCAAAATATGGAGCGTGCCGAAGATTTTAAAGGATTAAAAGGAAGGATACTGAGGCACATCAGCGAATCACAGCGTTTTGTAGATATGGCAATGAATGCCCGCTAAAAGTTCCCTAATTGTATCCATACAAGTCATCTGAACAAAATCAGATGGCTTTTTTAATTACATTTTCAGCACCTGACAGAGTCATTTTCCTATAAAATAGCAGGATATAGTTTACTTCCTGTTTATTAAGGGTATCACCAGTTTAAGGCCCGACCATGTATCGTTTACCGCACAGACTTTTATATCTACCAGACCGATCCTAAGTGCAAAATCCCTTATGGTTGTTTCTGTAATGTCAGTTATGATTTTTGCTGCTTTCTTGGGCCAAGATACCCAAATCATACCTTCTGGTTTCAAATCTTCCGGGAGCATGGGTAGTACTTTATAAAGTTCACTTGCTTTCTTTGTAAAAAAATGGATACAATCTTTTTTATGTTCCGGATCACTGGTTATTATAAGGTTTAACGGCAGATCATTGAATAAACTCCAGTAATATTCAGGCTCATTGATCAACCTGATCCGGATACCCGGCTTAAACCCTAATTTTTTGGCAAGGGGTGTAAGAGAATATCCTGAAACAGACATGATTGTTTTTACGACAAATCTATTAATTTTAACAACTTACCGATACTATTTACGGGAAAAAAAATCAAGATTATGACACGCTATGTTGCTTTGCTCAGGGGTATCAATGTCAGCGGACAAAAACTCATTAAAATGGAAGAACTCAGGAGGCATTTGGAGCTGCCGGGTTTCAGCAATATTGTTACTTACATACAGAGTGGCAATGTGCTTTTTGATACCAAAGAAAAGAAACAGGACCTCATTCGTAAGCAAATTGAAGACCAGCTTATCGTTAAGCTCGGCTATGCTGTGCCGGTTATTGTGAGGAGTCTGAAGGAAATAGGTGAGGCAATAGCCAATAACCCGTTTGATACTCCCGTTAGCGGTGGCAAGGCCCGATTGTATGTATCCTTTTTATCAGGTTTGCCCGACGAAGAGCTGATAAAACTGATTGAAGCATTTTCTTATGAAGCGGAGAAAATTAAGGTGGTAAACCGGGAAGCCTATCTGCTCACAGAGAGTTATGGCTCTACAAAGTTTCCCAATACTTTTATTGAAAAAAAACTGGGCGTGCAATCTACCGTTCGAAACTGGAACACCGTAAATAAACTGACTGAATTATAGCTCAACTCAATAACTCCGGGCTTATATACCTGTTCACCTGTTCACAGATTGCACCTTTCCGGTCCTTCAGTTGCATAGCCATATCAGCCGCGAATTCTTTCAATTTCCTATGGCATGGCTCACCCGATTTTTCTGTATAAGAGCAAATATGCTCCAGAAATATGCGGTCATCATTATAAGCGCCTATAAGATCCGTAATTTCTTTTAATTCTTTGAGCTCTTCCGGCATTGCATCCTGTGATAAGGATTTCAGGTGTCCCGGAATAATTTTCAAAACATAAAACAGGTCTTTCAATTGCTTGCGGATGTTGTGCAGGTCATCATCTGTCACCGCATTGGTTTTGCTGATCAGCGCTATGCTAGCCAGTTTTGAATACCTAAACTTATCTGTAATTTCCGGAGTGCAGGTTATGTGTTCTGTATCTGAGCTTGCTGATTCCAGCTTGTTGAAAATTTTTCCCGGGAAACAATCTTTCCATTTTTTTTTGTGTGCAGATATTTCCCGCTCCAGGTGTTTTAAGTAGCCCGGAACAGATAGATCCAGTTGGCTCATTTTTTCCTGCTCCAGTTGGACATCACGGATCATGCCGGAAATGTGGTAGATTTCCTTTAGCTCCTTACTCAGCTTATATCTATATTCATCGGATATACTTACCAGCAACCGGCTCATAGCCCTAAGCGATTTCACGGCAACCCTGAACTCATGTATCCTTTCTTTTTCAAAATCCGGACCAACCTTTTTTGCTGTTGCAGATACTTCCTGAGCCAGAATTCTAACCAATTTTTTTATACTTTCCTCTTTCATTTAAGCATTATTAATGGTAGCTATAAAACCATGGTTTTGAAAAGGCCTGAATAATAAAATAGGTGCTAAATCAGTATTACTGCAAAGTTCGGTAATAGCGCAGACAAAGTGGCATGAATCTGCTAAATCACATTTTTTGATTTTGTTATAACCAATTCCTCCAATTGTTATGTTTGCTGATTTGTAGCATTTATTTGAATTAACAGAGTGTGTAGTTATTTAAATGCTACCTACGCAACTATTTTCAATATCTTTAGCAAAATTATTTTTTTATGAAGAAATACAGGCTGGGCATACTTGTCCTTGCTGTTATATTGTTGTCAGTAAAATCAGCTGTTGCTCAATCCAATTCCACAAGCAGCGGCATTAAGCAGGCAGTCATTAATTTCCGCGACATTGCAAAATATTATAAAGATCATCCCTTGCCGGCAACGCACAAAATGCCAATAGACGAAGATGATTTTGAAGAACACAGAGCCGGTCACTCGGGCCCTTCATCCCAGGTGCATATGTATAAGCCTCGGCCTGCTTCCGCAATGGGCCCACTTTACGGACCAATGTTGCCGGTATCTCCTGTGCCAAACGATACTTTTTTATCCACCAGCAGCCCGGAAACTTCAATTCCCCCAGATACTCATGGCGCTGTCGACTCTCAATATTGTGTCACTGCCATCAATCCGGAGGTTCGTATTCAGGACCGGACAGGAGTCACTGTTTCTGTAGCCGTGCTCGACGGGTTCTGGTCTTCGGTGCTTCCCGCTGGAACTGGTTCTTTTGATCCGCGCGTGCACTACGATCCCTTTAATAAAAGGTGGATTCTTGTTTCCGATGCGGTGAATCAGGCAGGTTTTACCAGTTCTACAATATTGGTGGCAGTATCAGTTACCAACGATCCCACAGGAGCATGGAATACCTATGCCATCCCTGTTGATCCTACAGGCGCTGCATGGCTCGATTTCCCCAATGTGGGCTTTAACAAATACTGGGTTGCTATTGCCGGCAATATGTTCCCCAATACCGGTGGCGGGGCTGCCGGCGCCAGGTTATATATTCTCAATTACGCCTCACTTATGGCAGGTACCGCAATTACGCCGGTAGTTGTGCCGGAGCCGGCGTCGTTCTCAATATGCCCGGCGCAAACTTTCGATACTACCGAAACAAGTTTGTATGCAGTGGAGAGCTGGCAGGGCTCAAGCGGCCAGTTAAGATTATGGAAAATCTCCGGCCCTGTGGGCAGTCCTGCTCTTACATCAGTGGGTTATCCGGCCACCACAATGCACTGGCATGGCAGCGGGCCCGGCGGTGGCGGCGATTTCGCCACACAGCTAGGTACTACCAATAAGGTAGATGCCGGCGACGACCGTTTTACAAGCCTCGTTTACAAGAATGGCAAATTGTGGTGTACCCATACCGTATTTTTACCCGATCCCGGCACCGCATCGCGGTCGTCGGTTATGTGGTGGCAGATAGATACCCTTGCTAACCCCGTTCAGATAGGTCTCATCAATGACCCCGTAACGCCATCTTTTTTTGTTTATTCCTCCATCTCTGTCAATGACAGCAACGATGCGCTTATTGGTATGGGTTATCTTAATGCCACTATGCATCCCAGCTGCGCCTATGCCTTGCATATGCATACCGACCTGGCCGACAGTACCCGCCCCCCTCATATTTTCAGGCATGGCACTGCTGCTTATTATACCACATTTGGCGGCGCGAAAAACAGGTGGGGCGATTTTTCCCAAACCTGCCTCGACCCACGAAATAATATGGATTTCTGGACGCTACAGGAAGCATCTAACAGCGCGGGTACTACAGCCAACTGGGATACCTGGTGGGCCAATTACCAGTTCTGCCCCAAGCCACATGCACCAACAATTACTTATTCTGGTGCTCCCTGTGCCGGCGATACCGCCAATTATATCATTGACTCAATTCCCGGAGCTACATCATATGTATGGTATGTAGCCGGCGGCGGCTGGACAGGCGCCAGTACCACCACCACAATCAATGCCACTGCCGGCACCGGCACTGGTACCATTGTTGTGCTGGCCTACAATTCTTGCGGCGAGGGCGAGGCGACCACGCTTTCTGTTGCTCCCGTTCCATTGCCCCCTACGCCTTCTATTGGTGTATACAGCCCGCCTTGCACCGGAGATGCCACTGCCGAATTCACCGCTTCGGGCACAGCAGGTTTTATCTGGTCGGTGGTGGGCACAGGCTGGTCAGGATCCAGTACCTTATCTTCACTCACAACTACCGTTGGTACTGGTGCGGCATTAATTATCTGCACTGCAACCAATGCCTGCGGCTCCAGCGCACCCGATACGCTGAGCATTTATCCGGGCACGCCGGTTGATACTTTTACCGTATCTACCCACAATACACTTATTGATACCAACATTACACTCACATTTGCCGGTAGTGCGCCTCCCGGATCAAGTTACACATGGTATTTCGGAACCGGTATAGCCACACCGGGCACAGGTCCCGGGCCTCAAACCATACATTGGACCACGGGAGGGGCTATGAACGTGACATTGGTAGTTGATAATAATGGCTGCAGCAGCACTTATTCCGATGTGATTTATGTTAAAGACCCTACCGCCGTTAATGTAGTGACAGGTATAGGAAACAATATCAGCCTCAATCCCAATCCCAGCGATGGTGTTTTTGATATTGTATTTGCCAGCCCGGTCAGTAAGCCGGTAACCATTAAAATTACAGACATTGATGGCCGTATTGTATACAACCGGGAGTACAGTAGCACGCCGACCAATAAAATCCAGGTAAAAGCGGCTAATCTCAATCCCGGTAATTATACTGTTAGTATTATTACCAGCGATGGGGTAGTTACTAAAAAGCTGGCTATCAGTAAATAATATTAAACCGCTATCAATTCTGTTAAAGCAGCTTAATTTATGTATGTCATTGGCAGCCTGTCCCAACCATGACTGCTGAATTTCTTGATTAGCTTAATAGCTCGTTTGATAGAGGTTCATAATAAATTCAGTCAATTCATATATCCCTGTGCCTTCGTTATAGCTGAATGGCACGGGGATTTTGATTTTGGATTCTTTATAAGTTCAGAGCCCAATATAATGCAGTATGAAATTTGGTTATAATAAAGATTTGAATGAATAATTTCGTTCTCGGCTCATATACTTTCAGAGCCCAGCAATAGCATATACATTAACATCATGGAACACTCTTGTGCTATAAAACTATATCGATTTTCCCATTTTGACTAGGGTTAGCCCCTACTTTCAGGAAAGCTGGATTTCAACCCACCAACGGCTCCTCCTTTTTTTAGGTTGCCTGCCAGGACGCGAGTTTAGCTCTACGCGAAGGGGAAGGTGGTTAATTTCTTTTTTTAAGGTGGAGTACCCGAAGGGATAATGTCATTGACTTAGTGATTTTGTTGCCTTGAAAGGCC
Organism: uncultured Bacteroidota bacterium; assembly: GCA_903835005.1. GTDB lineage: Bacteria > Bacteroidota > Bacteroidia > Chitinophagales > Chitinophagaceae > Nemorincola. The sequence continues at coordinate 49,171 of CAILLK010000105.1, forward strand.
TTTCTATAAAACAGAATAACCGCTACTGTAGACAGTTTCAGAGGTTTTGTAAGCAGTTGGATTAAATTTATTTATTGGATCTGGGAATATTCATTTCTATAAAAAATCAATTGACCAAAAAGCATTTAATTTTATTTGAAACACCCGTAGGTCAATAAAACAATAGCCGGAAGGTTAATTTCATATGTATTGAAAAATATTAATTGTTGTTGAGCATGTGGCATAATAATATAATAAAATATATAATATAAATATTATCC
>CAILLK010000106.1 GCA_903835005.1 uncultured Bacteroidota bacterium
GTTTTTATCCTTCGGCAATTCTCCCAGCCGACCTCGCAGTTCATCTATCGGAATATTCACTGCATTGGGAATTGAGCCCAGCTCATATTCTTCAGGGGAACGGACATCCACAAGTAAATCCGTTTTGCCTATATTGGCCACATCATTCCAATAAATTACGTTCAACCTATTTTGTAAGATATTCTCAGCAACAAACCCGGCCATATTCAACGGGTCTTTTGCTGATGAGTAAGGTGGCGCATAAGCATGTTCAAACTCTTCCAGGTCATAAATCGTTCCTTCTCTCTTAATCAAAGACGCCAATACATCTATGCGCTTGTCAGCTCCATCATATCCGGCTACTTCTGCACCTAACAACCTACCGTTATCCGGAGCAAATGCGATCTGGATGCTCATTTGCTTTGCATCGGGGTAATAACCGGCATGGGAACCGCTGTGTGTAGTCGAAACTATATGGTTGATATGGTTTGCAGTTAAGTGTTTTGAAGCTACACCCGTTGCTCCTATCGTCATGTCAAATACTTTAACAATGGCTGTATTGATGGAGCCGTTGTACCGGTGCGTGTTTCCTAAAACAATATTGTTGGCGCAAATACGGCCTTGTTTGTTTGCGGGACCGGCCAGATAGGTGTTCATCGAATTTCCAGTGATTGGGTTGACAAATTCAATAGCATCTCCTACAGCGTAAATATCAGGATCGGATGTTTGCAAAAAATCATTTACAAGAATCCCCTTGGAGGTACCTAATTTAAGACCAGCTCCTACTGCCAGTTTTGTATCCGGCCTTACCCCTATTGATAAAATAACTACGTCCGCATCAATTGCCTTACCGTCCTTTAATTGGACCTTCAGACGCTCACCATCCTTTTCGAATCCTGATACTGTGGTATTCAATTTCAATGCTACCCCCTTTGAACGAATATGATTTTGCACTATGGCCGCTATAGGATAGTCCACAGGAGCAAGTATCTGTGCTCCCATTTCAATTACAGTTACTTTCATTCCGATGCCATGCAGATTCTCGGCCATTTCCAGGCCAATAAAACCACCTCCGACAATTACAGCGTGACCAGCCTTAACTTTTGTAACATACTCCTTAATATGGTCGGTATCTGTAACATTGCGGAGGGTAAAAATACCTTTAGAGTCAATGCCCGGCAGAGGAGGGCGAATTGGTTCCGCTCCTGGAGATAACACGAGTTTGTCATAGCTTTCTTCATACACTTCACCGCTTTCAAGGTTACGTGCTGTGATCTTCCGCTTATCAGGGTCGATGGCAGTAACTTCAGTTTTTACCCGCACATCAATGTTGAATCTCTTGTTAAAAGAAGATGCTGTTTGAACAAATAATTTATTCCTGTCCTTAATTACATCTCCTATGTAATAAGGCAAACCACAATTGGCGTAAGAGATATAATCTCCTTTTTCAAAGATTACTATCTCTGCCTTTTCATTTAGCCTGCGCAACCTTGCTGCCGTGCTTGCGCCACCGGCTACTGCTCCGATAATTATGTATTTCATTCTGTTTTTCATCTTACAAAGTTAAGTTGGTTAGATTTTCCATTTGGTTACTTTTGTTACACTGGGATCAAAAGCACTTCCAAATATTTTGAACCTAACTGGTATTATGTAGCTTCAAACGTACTACGCTTAGAGCTTTTTGTTTTGCAATCCAGAGAGCGTATATTACGCCCTTCTGAATCCAAAATCCTGAAATCAAATTTGTTGTCCCTATTAGGGTTTCTCTCGTTTGATACAATCTCATACTGCTTGCCA
>CAILLK010000107.1 GCA_903835005.1 uncultured Bacteroidota bacterium
AAAATAATTAATTAAAATATAGTTATAAAATATAACTAAAAAAATATTTATTTTATTTGTCGAGAATTTTTTGTACATATAGAATTAATTTATGTAACAGCAATTTCCATTCAGTAAATTTTTTTGATAGATTCATAGATTATGCTTAATTTGGTTGTGTAATATTAATAGATGGAGTGTTTTTCTCATTATTCTTTTAACTTTTATCAATAGATTAATTATGAAACAAAATTACAGATTACTATGCCTGTCTCTGGTTCTTTTAATAAGCAGTTATGCCGGAAAAATTCTGGCTCAATCCACCACATATAGTTATACAGGAACAGTTCAAACCTACACTGCCGGCCCCGGAGTCATATCCATAGGCGTAGATTGCCGCGGGGCCCAGGGAGGCTCTTACCCCGGTTTTGGCGTTGGCGGTAATGGAGGCAGGGTGCAATGTACACTGGCCGTAACACCCGGAGAATTGTTATATGTTTATGTAGGTCAGGTAGGTACTGACGGTGCGTGCTGCGGCGGTCCTGTACCAGCCGGAGGACTTAATTCGGGAGGAGGAGCCAATGGCGGAAACGGAAGTAACAGTGATGGTGGCTCGGCGGGAGGCGCATCAAGCGATGTGCGCTTAATATCAGGTAATACATTTGCCGCGCTCAACAGCCGTTTAGTGACCGCAGGGGGTGGCGGCGGCGGGGCCTTTGACTGCAGCAGCGATAACGGAGGCTCAGGAGGAAACACTACAGGTGGCCTTGGAACTGATTGCAGTACGTACACCGCAGCCTTTGAAGGAGGACCGGGCACACCAACTGCAGGAGGGGCGGCAGGTTCGTCAGGTGCATCAAGCGGAACACCGGGGGGATTTGGATTTGGTGGAAATGCCTATCCAACTTACTTTGGCGGCGGCGGCGGCGGCGGCTGGTATGGCGCCGGCGGGGCTTATAAAGGCGGCGGTTGCGGCGGTTCATCCAGTACCGGAACAGGAGCAACTTCAGTAACTATGACCACCGGATTTCAGGCAGGAAACGGTGAGGTAATTATTCATGTAATCTGTGCCATTCCTACAGGCGGGGCTATAGTTGGTGCATCGTCGGTATGCGTAGGAGCAACAACCACACTGACTGATCCGACAGGTACGGTTGGTGGTACATGGACCAACGGGAATCCTTTAATTGACCTTGTTGATCCGGTAACAGGAGTTGTAACAGGATTATCGCCGGGCGTTGATACAATTACTTATTCCATTACGCTGAGCTGCGGCAGTGCCACAGTGTCGAGAGCTATTACCGTAAATCCGCTGCCATCACCGATATTTGGCAGTTTGGGCCTTTGCCCCGGAAGCACAACAACCTTATATGATACTACAGCCGGCGGAACATGGTCGAGTACTATTCCGGCAGTAGCTACCGCCGGATCATCAACCGGCATTGTAACCGGTATCAGCAGCGGCTTTGGAACTATATCTTATACACTTGCCTCAACCAGCTGCGCAGCTACAGCAGTGGTGACCGTAGTTGCGCTGAGCGGACCGACACATACGGTATGTGCTACTGATTCGATATTAATAACTGCGACTGCGCCAAGCGGCACCTGGTCGACAAGTAACACCACAATTGCAACAGTGGATGCAGCCGGTGAAGTAACCGGCGAAGCGATGGGAACAGCACTGGTAATTTATACACTGCCATCGGGATGCTCAACAACCTGGGCACTAACTGTAAACCCACTGGCCCTGATTGCCGGAACGGACAGCGTATGTATAGGAGCCAACAGGTATCTTACAGATATAGTGGGCGGTGGAACATGGAGCTCAAATGATATAACAACGGCGACTGTAACATCTGATTCAGGACGGGTAAACGGAGTTGCTGCCGGGACCACGATTATTACGTATACCTTACCTACCGGTTGTATGACTACAGCTCCATTCCAGGTTATACCCTATCCGCCAGCCATTCTGGGGGCTATGACTGCATGCCCACAGACAACCACAGCATTAACAGACGCTTCTGCAGGAGGCTGGTGGACCAGCGGGAATACCGGGGTAGCTACTGTGGACAGCGCCACCGGTATAGTGACGGGAGTAGCCGCGGATACAGCAGATATCTATTATACAGTAGCGCCAGGTTGTACCATACAAACAACTATAACTATAAATCCGCTGCCCGCACCCATAACTGGCAGAGATGTTATTTGCCCCGGGAATAAAGACACGCTTGCTGATGTCTCGCCATATGGCGGATGGAGCAGCGTAACACCTGCGCTTGCTGTGGTAGATAGTTTCGGCGTGGTTACAGCTCTGCTGGCATCAGGTAATGCCATTATTCAATATACACTACCAATAACCGGATGTTATCAGACAAAAATTGTAACTATTGATCCATTGCCAGTACCTGCCATTACGTATAACTGGATAGATGCGACACTTTATGCCACAACAGGATATGCTCATTATCAGTGGTACGACAGTACAGTGGGACTGATACCAGGAGCCATTTCTTCATCAATAGCTGCATCGGCAGATACCTGGTATTTTGTAGTAGTGACAGACAGTAACGGATGCAAAGGGGCATCACTGCCATTTCATTATGACCTTTCCATGGTGGGAGTGAAAAATATAAGTAATGGCGCTACAACCCGGATTTATCCGAACCCGGCAAATGATAAAGTCAATATTCAATCTACAATTCAAGTAGATGCGATAATAGAAACTATGGATGGCAAGAAGCTGATAGAACAGAAAAAGGCATCGGAGGTTGATATACATATGTTGCCGGCCGGTATATACGTGATTTCGCTTTATGACGAAAATGGAGTACGGGTTTCTGTTCAGAAACTGATTAAGGAATAGTAAGTTAAGGTGAAAATTATTATAACAGCAAAAGAGGCAGTCTTCAGTTGAAGTCGGCCTCTTTTGCTGTTAATGGCCTGTTTTTCTTATTAAAGTGTAACCGGGTGTTAATACAAAAGGGGAGGAAAAATATATTTTTGCTTATATTTTGATAGTTAGATAAATAACCTGTATTTTCGGTACAAAATTGAGCTGTATCCATTTAGTTTTAACAATCTCTGAAAATAAGTAATTGTTTTATTATGAAAAAAGTTTACAAATACCTTTTCCCCTTACTAGTAATACTTATCGGGCATAACCTCAGGGTTGCCGCCACACCTACCACATTTACATATAGCGGGGCTATAGCCACGTATACTGTACCCGCCGGAGTTTATTCGCTTGCTATTACAGCAAAAGGCGCTCAGGGTGGTGCAGGTCTGGGACATACCGGTGGCCAGGGTGCAATCATGACCGGGACATTTACAGCAACACCAGGGCATTTACTTAAAATAATAAGTGGCGGGCAGACTTCATCGGCCCTTAACTATACCGGCGGCGGCGGCGGCGGATCGTTTGTGTGGGATGTTACAGCAGGTAATGTGTTGCTGATGGCGGCAGGCGGCGGCGGCGGCGCAGGTTATAACGCCAATGGAATAAATGCGGTAACTACTTTAAACGGTACCAATGGCGGCGCCGGCGCTACCTATGGTGGCGGCGGAACAGCAGGCAGCGGAGCAACATCACCTACCGGCTATGCCTATTATTCGGGCGGAGGATGCGGATGGCTGACCGATGGCAATAATGGTAACTGGTTATGTACCAATGCCGGAGGCGGAATAAAACCCCTGAGTGGCGGAACAGGAGGCACTGCCGGAGGGAATACCTCATTTGTAGGGCCAGGTGGATTTGGTGGTGGTGGCGGCGGCTCAGCAGACTGTACTAACGGATATGGCGGCGGCGGCGGCGGTTACAGTGGCGGCGGTGCAGGTACATCGGGCACCTTTTATGGCGGTGGCGGCGGCGGCTCGTATAACGGTGGTGCGCCACAGGCCAACAGTGTAGGTAATACCGGCAACGGAGTAGTAATAATAACGCCGATATGTGTGCCACCATCCAGTGGGGTAATTACAGGCTGGGATTCTGTGTGTATAGGAGCAGTTACCACTCTGGCAGATCCGACGAGCAGTGTGCCGGGCATTTATGGAACCAGTACCTGGACCAGCGGTAATCTTCTGGTAGCAATTATTGATCCTGTTACCGCAGTTGTTACCGGTGTAAGCGCAGGAGTTGATACCATTACCTATTCCATAGTACTTTCCTGCGGCTCAACTTCCGCAACCAAGGTGATAACCGTAAACCCATTGCCATCACCGATAACAGGTTATACATCGGTATGCCCCGGCAGCAAAATTACTTTACATGATTCTACACCCGGCGGGACATGGAGCAGCCTGGCAACTTCAATCACAACGATAGGCTCGACCAGCGGTATAGATTCGGGGATCGCAGCGGGCCTTTCAACAATATCTTATACGCTTTCATCTACCGGCTGTGCATCGTCTGTAACTGTAACAGTAGCAGCGATAGGTGGCCTAACCCATAATGTGTGCAGCGGGGATTCGTTATTGCTGACCCCTACAGCAGCAGGAGGTACCTGGAGCAGTTCGGATAATACGAAGGCAACAGTAGATGCAGCGGGAGAAGTTACCGGAACAGGAATGGGCTCATGTACTATATATTACACGCTGGCATGTGGCTGTACAATTAGCTGGGCAATGACAATAAACCCGCTGGCGCTTATAGCCGGGACCGACAGTGTATGTGTGGGCTCGAACAGGTATGTTACGGATATAGTAGGAGGTGGCACATGGACTATTTCACCGCCTCCATTAGGTTCGCCTACAGTGGCCATAATAACATCAGATTCAGGAAGGGTATTCGGACTCACTACCGGAACAGCAACCATTACCTATACATTGCCTATTACAGGTTGCACAACAACTGTTCCGTTTTATGTAGTTTCTTATCCCGGCCCGATATTGGGTACACTTACCGCTTGTGCAGGAACGAGTTCACAACCCCAGCCATCGACAACACTTACCAACGGAACAACACCGGGCTGGTGGACAAGTGGCAACCCGGGGGTGGCAACAGTTGACCCAGCAAGCGGTGCTGTAACAGGATTGGCAGCAGATACAGTGGATATTTATTATACCATATCACCGGGATGCAGTGTGTGGACCACGGTTACCATTAATCCTTTACCAGATACCATACTTGGGAGCAGAGTTATCTGCCCACTGAGGAAGGATACGTTAACTGATGCATCTCCATACGGGCTTTGGAGCAGTGTAACACCATCAGTTGCTGTAGTTGATTCCTTCGGAGTAGTAACTGCGGTATCCGGCGGAAATGCAGCTATCAGGTACACACTTCCCGCTACAGGTTGTTATTTTACAGAAACAGTTTCGGTAGATGTGGCACCAGCGCCGGTGATTACCTACAACTGGCTGGCTTCAACTTTATATGCAACACCGGGCTTTGCATCTTATCAATGGTATGACAGCAGCAGCGGCAAGATAAACGGAGCAACCGCAGCAAGCATAGCCGCATCGAGAACTGATTATTTCTGGGTGGTAGTAACTGACAGTAACGGATGTACAGGAACTTCGCTGGTATACCAGTACAATATAAGCCAGGTGGGTGTGCATAATGTAACCGGCGGTAATGGTGTATTAATCTATCCGAACCCATCGAATGGCCTGGTGAATATTCAATATTCTGCCAAGGTACGTGCTGAAATCAGGGATCTGGAAGGACGTATGGTGCTTGTGCAGGATGATGCCAAAGAGATTGATATCAGGTCGCTGAGTGACGGTCTTTATTTCATTTCGGTTTATGATGAAACAGGTAATAAAATCACTGTTCAGAAATTGCTGAAAAATTAATAAAAAATCAAGAAACTGAAAGAGCCCCGGTTCCGGGGCTCTTTTTATGCAAGCCTGGCAAAGGGAATGATAAAAAAACTACATCATCGAATATCAAACAGACAGAATAAAACGGCATAGAAAAATCTCACGCAAAGGCGCGAGGACGCAATTTGTAAAGGTCCTTTTTAAGACCGCAATTCCCACTAATGCAGGTTTTTAATGTGTGTCTAGTATAATACCAATCAGATAAAACAAAACGTCATTAAAAAATCGCACGCAAGGGCGCGCAGTAGCAATTAGCAAAGATGCTATTTATGGCCGCAAATCCCAATAATGCTGATTTCTAATGTCTATTTGATATAACACGTTCTTATCCATTTTTAGGTCGTTGCAGAAGTCCTGAAATAATTCATTATTCAAGGATTTAACCTCTGGTAAAAAGGAAAATAACTTCTCAATATGATGTAAGTTATTTTGTCAACGTTACTAAGAAAAGTATATTTATGGCGCAATGGCTAAAAACAAGAACACACAACCTGCACAGGAAAAACAGGCTGGTACCAACAAACAGGAACAGCAAAGCCGGCCTGCAAAGAAGCCTGCAGTAAATAGTGTATCTACTGAAAAGGAAAGCAAGGGATTCCGGTTACCGGTGCATGTATATTATGCGGCAGGGGTAGCGCTGCTTACCTGGCTGTTTTTGAATGTATGCACCAATAACTTACTGACCAACTGGGATGACCCGGGATATATAAAAGACGACAAGTTTATAAAGGATTTATCGTCCGAAGGTATAAGTAATATTTTCTCGCGAGATAACTCTATAATGGGTAACTACCATCCTTTAACAATTCTGAGTTATGCCATTGAATACAGCTATGTGCGCCTGGAACCGTGGTTGTATCATCTGGACAGTTTGCTGTTTCATATAGGGGTTACTTTACTGGTTTACTGGTTTGTGCAGTTGCTTACCAAAAGGCCGCTGGCTGCAGCTATAGCAGCACTGCTGTTTGGTTTGCACCCTATGCATATTGAGTCAGTAGCGTGGCTGGCGGGGCGCAAGGATGTTGTTTACGGGTTATTTTATATGGCAGCCTGTACAGGGTGGGTATATTACTTAAGGGCAGCAGGCAATAAGAAAATAGTGTGGTATGTGGCAGTAGTCTTGCTGTTTATCTGTTCATTATTGGGTAAGCCGGTAGCGGTAATACTTCCAGTAACACTATTCCTGATTGATTATTTTGAAAACCGGAATTGGCGCATCTATAAAGTGAATGCGGACTCAAGTTTAAATGAATTAAGTGCATTTAAAAGAGTGAGCTGGAATTACTGGATTTTACTTGATAAGTTGCCCTTATTTGCCATTTCCATCTTCTTCGGTTTACAATCGATACATGATCAGAAGAAGTTCGGATCACTGGATTCAGAGAATACGGCTTATAATATCCTTGAAAGAATAGCATTGGGCGCTTATGCGCTCATCTCTTATTTGTGGAAGGCTGTAGTTCCGGTAAAGTTGTGTAATTTTTACCCGTATCCGTTGAAGGTAAACGGTGCGCTACCGGTGTTTTACTATATTTATCCGGCCATAGCGGCGGTAATTATTTTCCTGGTGTGCTACTTTGGCCGTAAGAGCAAGGTGGTAGTATTCGGGACACTTTTCTTCCTGGTTAATATTGCGCTTCTGCTACAGTTTCTGCCTGTGGGCGGCGCTATCATTGCCGACAGGTATACTTACATACCTTATCTTGGTTTGTTTTTTATTGCGGGCTGGTATGTTTCCGGTTTTTTTGAGCAGGGTAAAAATAAAACGGCGGGCTATGCAGTATTGGGTGGTACACTTGCATATATACTGGTACTTGGGTACCTGAGCAATGAACGTTGCAAAGTATGGTATGATACCAACTCGCTGTGGCGCGATGAAATAGAAAAAGAGCCTGTAAGGGCACCAAATGCCTGGAATAACCTTGGTTTTAATTATTTCAATAAATATAATGATGCGGTGAACCCGGCTGAGCGTAAGTTGTATTACGATTCATCTGTTTATTTTCTGAATGAAGCGATAAGGCTGCAGCCAAGCTTTGTTAATCCCTACATATCGCTGGGAGAACTGGAACGAACTGAAGGCAACAGTAACCCGGCAACCATGCAGTATCATTTTGCAAAGGCGAAGGAATTTTACTACAAAGCATTATCGCTGCCGCTGACAGACGAAGGGCCGAATGCCTACCTTGGACTGGCTATTATCTATGCCATCAGTCATAATTTTGATTCTTCGGGATTCTGTTTTCACGAGGCTATAAAAGACAAGCCTTACTTTCCGGAGGCACATAGTAATTATGGCAATTTCTTCGACATGACACAGCGTTATGATTCGGCACTGGTGCACTATGGGATAGCTATATCCCAGAACCCGGATATAATGGCACCGCATCTGAACCGGGGCAGGTTGCTGACCCGCCTTGGGCGGCCGGATGAAGCGATGAAAGATTTTCAGACATGCCTGGCGATGGCTCCGGATAACGGGGAAGTGTATTTTGCGCGGTCGTTGCTTTATAATCAGAAAGGCAATAAAGCACAGGCGCTGGCAGATGTGAAGAAGGCACGCTCACTGGGGTATAACCAGATACCTCCGGCTTATGAGCAGGCGTTGAATGCAAGGTAAAACAGGAGTGGCAGAAAGCAGGAAAGCCTGATTATTGATTTGCTGCCGTTATTCGCGGATTGGAACCAGTAAAATTTAAAAAAAAGTACATACCCCTTTCCCCTCCCGAGGGAAAATCGGGACAGACTTTCGCACACCCACAAATCCCGCGCGGCAAGCGGGGAATATGCCGTCAAGTTCGTTTGACTAAACCACTATTTTCAACGAAAATGCCACAATACAAACTGCGAGCGATCAGGAGTTCTGAAGTTAAAGAATTGACTGAGCCGGATTCAGTCTTTTATATAAGGAGGATATACAAATCAAATGTCGTTTTGTTAAATGAAGTTTTCAAAATGATCCCTGCAATCTTACTCGTTCTTTACCAGTGCCCTACCTGGCTTTTATAACTAAACGGCATTGATATACAAATCTGTTACATGGCGGGATTTCAGGATCGGGCAGGGGATTGAGCGTGCCGGCAATTTTGTTTTATTGATTTTTCATCAGCGCCCGGGCGAAAAACCGGAAACATAAAACTATTCAACTAATTTCGCAGCCATGTATCCTGATTTCCAGTACCTGTTGCAATCACTTACCGGCTCGCCCATGCCCGGGTGGCTCAGCCTGTTTAAAACATTTGGTTTTCTTGTGGCCTTATCATTTATGGGCGCTGCATGGGCTACATCGCAGGAACTCAGAAGAAAAGAAAAACAGGGGCTGCTACTGCCACAGTACCAAACCATTGTAGCGGGAAAGAAAGTATCGATGCTGGAATTGCTGATTTCTGCATTTACGGGATTTCTGCTGGGGTTTAAGATAGGCGGCGTTTTTGGTCATACCACTGAAATTTCGCCCGATCCTATGGGTTATGCATTATCACTGAAGGGAAGCTTTATACTTGGGCTGGCAGGTGCAGCCGCACTTGGTATCTGGAAGTACCTGGAAGGAAAGAATCAGGAATTGCCCGAGCCACAGACAAGAAAAATTGCTGTTTATCCACACGATCTGATAACGGAGATAGTAGTAGTAGCTGCCCTAGGGGGGCTTGCCGGAGCTAAAATATTCAATGCATTAGAAACATGGGATGACTTTATCAAGAATCCGATACAGAGCCTCACTTCATCGAGCGGGCTTACATTTCTGGGCGGCCTGATTATGGCTACTATCTGTTTTTATTTTTACACACGGAGGCATAATATACCCTTCAGGCATATGTGCGATGCAGCAGCGCCGGGTATTATGCTTGCCTATGGGGTGGGGCGCCTGGGATGCCAGATGAGCGGTGATGGTGACTGGGGTATCTACAACACTGCCTATGTAACTGCTCCGGATGGGACATTGAGGGCATCGGTTGCTGCCGATAATCAGTATATAATGCAGATGACCAGTAATACCGACCATGCTTTTTTTGCGGCACCGTCGTGGTTGCCCAGATGGCTTTGTGGTATGAATTATCCGCATAATGTGGGGCATGAAGGCATACCTATAAACGGCTGCACAGGCGATTACTGCAATGTATTGCCAGTAAGTGTTTTTCCTACACCGGTATATGAAGCGATAACGTGCATTATTTTGTTTTTTGTATTATGGGCCCTGCGTAAACGATTCACCCGCACTCTGCAGATGTTTGGCACCTACCTGATACTGGTGGGCGTTGAACGATTTTTTGTGGAGCTGATAAGAGTGAACTATAAATACAACTTTGGTTTTATTCACCCCACGCAGGCCGAACTTTTATCGGTAGTACTTGTGATTACCGGATTATGCCTGCTGCTGTTTCATAGGGAAAAGGTACCGGCACCGCAGCAACAATTAAATTCAGGAGATTAAGCAGGTGTGATTGCAATAGTGATGATGATTAAATAAAGTAGTTATATTTATGGCGATTACCATTAAGGGAGGTACGTTATTATTATGAATACAAACCAGATCAATTATCTCAATATCGGGTTGATGATATTATCCTGTATCATCGCGTTCATCGTGCCTTTTGAATTGTTCCTGTTTTCTTATGCCATACTTGGTCCGTTGCATTACCTGACAGAGATAACCTGGCTGCATAAACGGCAATGTTTCAGTCCGGGTAAAAATGACTTTATCTTATTGGGTATACTGGCTTTGCTGATAACGATACCAAATGTACTTCCCTATTTTTACTCGATGTGGGGACCCAAAGACACAGACGGGCATATGATCATGACTGAAGACCTGGACCATTTTTTTGTAACGATAAGCCATAGTGTTTCGGCCATGATCTTTATAGCTTTTGCGGGTTCCGCTATTCTGATCATCACGAAGGAAACTGTTAAGCGGGTAGTTGGTTTTTTAGTGCTGGCTATTATAGGCTATGCGGTTCACACCGAAAAATTTATGTTCATCCTTTTTGCGGTGCTGCTTCCTACGCTTATACATGTATATGTATTTACGGGTGCATTTATACTGGTTGGCGCGCTGAAGAGCAAAACTACTTCGGGCATACTCTCGCTGGTAGTATTTGCAGTGTGTACGGCCAGCTTATTTTTATTATTTCCGCATGTAATAACTGCGCCATCTCCGTATGCCGAAAAGACATATGATGCCACATTTTTCATATACAGCCAGCAGCTGTTTGACGCATTTCTGCATCAGCAAGCCACAAAAAATATGATTTACCTATCCTCAACGGGAATTATCCTGGCACGGTTTGTGGCATTTGCCTATACGTATCATTATCTGAACTGGTTCAGTAAAACATCCATCATCAAATGGCACCTGGTGCCGCGCAAATCGCTGATTGTAGTGCTGGTACTGTGGCTCCTATCAATAGTACTGTATATTGCTGATTACAGAACAGGTATTATGGCATTATTCCTCCTGAGTTTTATACATGTAATATTTGAATTCCCGCTTAACTTTCAATCTTTTAAAGATATAGGGATTGAACTTAAAAGGAAGTTAATGACAGGAAAGGCATGAAGCAGGTGAATACCAGCAGCAACAGTTGAACAGAGTTATTAATTATTTTACTTTAGCGTCAGTTCGGTTTTTTTAGATCCTGGAATTATTTAATTGCCGGTTATCAATTTTCAAATAATACATTCGATGCCTTGCGCCTCCGCTGAAGCTATGGCGGCACGCGGTCAGCATCGGAGCAAGATTTGAATAAGGTGCTATAAGCATATAATCCCCTCGGGATTACTATCGAACCTATTAAAATAAACAACAAAGAACGAATTATATCAATCAGACAGAATAAAACGTCATAGAAAAATCTCACGCAAAGGCGCGAAGAAGCAATTTGCAAAGATCCTTTTTAAGACCGCAATTCCTACTAATGCCGGTTTCTAATGTCTATTAGGTATTATTCTGAAAGCTTCACTAAACCATCGAATCAGTGATTATCTATGAAGGGATGTATAGCGGTGGAATCAATACTCAAAAGCAGAACGGCATTTAAAACAGAATATTTAAGGTGTCATAATAAGGGATTGGGTATTAAAATAAACTTATAAATGTAGTTAACTCAAAAAAGCATATGCACAAAATATATCTTATTATTTTCTTAAAGTAAATACTATTAATTATTTACGCTTGTAAAGAAATATATTATGTAATTTTCTTTTTTTTTCTCCATGATATACATGAAAATATCAAAAATAAATCATAAATTAGCTTCACCCTTTACTTAAACACAGCAAAATTTAAATTTGATTTTTATGGAAAATTTTATTTTCTCATCCTAATAAAACCCTGATTATGACAAATACTATTAAACTCTTATTGATAGCCTTAACCGGCTTAAGTTTCAGCGCAGCAGCGCAGGTTACTTTCCCGTATACCGGTACTGTACAGACCTATACGGTACCCGCAGGCGTTACCTGTCTTACATTTGATGCGAGCGGCGCCTCTGGAGGGGCAGTAGGCCCGATGACCGGAGGTATAACGACAACCACCCCGGGTAATGGCGGCCGTATACAAGGTACATTAAACGTTGCAGCAGGCTCAGTTTTAGACATCAGAGTAGGCGGGTTAGGGCCCGATGGTACCGGCGCTATAGCCACAGGAGGATATAACGGCGGCGGCAGTGCCAACCCGTGGACCACCGCTACACCAACATGGACAGGCGGTGCAGGAGGCGGTGCATCGGATATCAGAGTAGCACCTTATGGCTTACCCACCAGGCAGGTAGTGGCTGCAGGCGGTGGTGGCGCAGGATATAACGGCCCACCCACATGTACCGGCGACCAGCCCGGCGGTGATGGCGGCGGCACAACAGGCGCGAGTGCAGTGACCTGTACTGCAGGATTGCTTGGCGCCGGTTTTACAACTGTAACACCAGCAGGCGGCGGAACATCCATTGGCGGTGGCAACGGCGGCGTGCTGTGTTGCGGACTACCGCCCTACATATCTGGTAACCCCGGGGTATCTGGTACCGGCGGGGATAATAATGCTGGCGGAGGAATTGGCGGCGGCGGCGGCGGTGGCTATTTTGGTGGCGGCGGCGGCTGCTGGACCGGCGGCGGCGGCGGATCATCTTATGCTAACCCGGTTACTACATCGGGCGTAACTTATACACCGGGATACAATACGGGAAACGGATATGTTATCCTTACCGCACCCACAGTTCCGCTGGCAGGCGCTGTTAACGGCCCAACATTTTATTGCATTGGCGGCACTTCAACCGGGACCTATACCAACCCGACTGCAGGAGCAGGTGTTCAATCGTGGACCTCAAGCAACACCTCGGCAATAACCATAGTAAGTGGCACAGGTGCCGCAACAGTAGTGGGCGCAGGTGTATCGAACATAGTCTGTACGGTTACCAATGGCTGTGCTTTTTCAACTGCCAGCTTATCGGTGACGGTGAATTCGGCACCAGCTCCTATTCTTGGCCCTACTTCATTTTGCATATCGTCGACTGCATCTTACACTGATGCGTCAGGCGGAGGTACCTGGAGCCTGCAATATGCAACTTCAACAATCAGTGCAACCGGAGTGGTGACACCCATTGCCTCTGGCCCTAATACAGTCTATTATTCGGTAGGAGGCTGTAGCGCCACACCTTTAGCAATAACCATCAATGATACTGCACTGCAGATAACCGGGGCAGATAATACCTGCCAGAACGATCCTATAAACCTTGTTGACGCTACTACCGGGGGTGCATGGACATCGAGTAATACAAGTATAGCGACAGTAAGCTCAACTCCCGGGAGTATTTTCGGGAATGTTTCCCCTGTTATCAGCGGAACGGTAACAATATCCTATACAATGCCTGGGTGCCCCTCCCGTACACATGCACTCACTATAGATGCGACCCCCGCCGGCATTACCGGCCCTACGGCTATATGCGTGGGCCTTGGCACGGTGCTTCATGATGTGACTACAGGTGGTGTATGGACGAGCAGTAATACCCTGGCCACTGTATCTCCCACAGGGGTTGTTACCTGTTCGGTAGTTGGCATATCAGACACTATTTATTACACACTTCCTCTTACCGGCTGCTTTACCAGTGCTGTAGTGAATTCGGGCAGCTCACCGAAAGGCATACATGGTGATTCGGCGGTATGCCAGGGAGCATCGACCGTGCTAAGTGATTCCACAGCAGGGGGCATATGGAGCAGTACAATACTTGCTACCGCCCAGGTAATAGACACTAACGGGTTTGTAACCGGTATAAGTGCAGGTGGCGTGCATATCTCTTACACCATGCCTAATGGCTGCTATGCTGTTGATTCGTTTACAGTACTGCCCCCATTGCCTGCATCAGTAACCGTAACGGGCCCTGTAAATCCGGTATGTTCCGGCTTCCTGGATTCATTTATAGCCCACCCGGTTAACGGGGGTAATCCTACCTACTTCTGGAAGAAGTTCAGCGCGTTTCCGTTAGCGGCATTAGGGACCGGCGACACCTTGAAATATTCACCCTTGCATGGCGATGTGGACATGTGCTACATGGTTACCCATAACATCTGTTCGGTAAAAGATACCGTTGTTGATACGTTTGCCATTAATGTGTATCCCGATAATGTATCTCCGGTGGTGACTATAACGACGGCCCATTCAGACTCTATTTATTACATAGGTGAGATAATTACCTTCAATGCACTTGTAACCTGGGGAGGCACACTGCCGGTTTATCAGTGGTATGTAAACCACGTGCTGCAGACAGGGGCAACAGGCCCGTCATTCGCACTGGCTGTGTATACCAATGATACTGTTTATTGTGTAGTATCGGGCAATCCACCTTGTCCGGCTATGCCGATCACACCTGGCTACAGTAACCTCATTTCAATAAGGGCCGGATACGAAGGAGTTTCCAGTGTAAAGGTAAGTGGCGGCCTGAGCCTGTTTCCTAACCCGAATACCGGTAATTTTACCCTGAGCGGTAAGGTGGATTGCAACAGTTGCAAAGAGGTGGCTTATGAGGTGATCAATATGCTGGGCCAGGTGGTATACCGGGCTACAGCCATCCCGCTAAATGGCGGTATCAATGAGCAGGTGTCGGCTGGTAATCTTGCAGCAGGTTCCTATATACTTAAGGTGAACACTGAAACCGGGAATCAGACATTCCATTTTGTAATCAGTAAATAAGACTACAATGTTTTTTGAAAAAGGTGCGTGATATAATTATTGCGCACTTTTTTTCTGTGTAACTGAGCCTTTAGAATTCTCTTGCCGCCACCATAGTCAACAGGTGGCAATTGTCAAGTATAATAATTGCATCAGTTCATCAGAAATTTTCATTTTATGATAATAAACTCTTAACTTTAATTGTTGCAATTTTTTATTACTTCTTAAATTAAGCAAATGAAAAGACTCTATTCTCTATTTGCAGCTCTGCTTTTTATGATAGCAGCCCAGGGCCAGCAAAGCAATAATGTACTATTCAAATGCCCGGATGCAGGGCCATTGCCACTGAAGCATATAGAAACCCACCCTATATATGGGAAAGGGCCTGCCAATAACCATGCTTCGGCTAAAACAACTTCGGTAAGCTATAGTGACTGGTATGACCTTTGGGATGAAATGTTTGATTCGGGAGTGAGTTATTCCTATTATTATGAAATATATCCAGATAGTAATCTGCGGGACACCACGGGTTTTTACCCTCCTTATAATGTGTTTACACACGGTATGGGTATGTCGTTCGACCCGACTGACAGCGCTTATTATTACCATGCCTATAATCCTGCCTACCGGGTATCGGAGCCATTTCCGTATACACTTTCCTATCAGCTGGACAGTTTTTTTGTGCCGGGTCAGTATATAATGTATGATGCCACTCCCGGCCTGACAGATAGTCTTATAGTGGAATTTATAGTAACACAGAGCGGTGGCTCGCCACCTGATTCGGGCGCATATGCGCTTATTTTCAATCCGGCAGATACTATTTATAAAAACTGCTCAGCAGATCAGACTCCGCGCTTTGCCACGCCCAGGTATTACAATACTACTGATGAATGTGTGGATCCCGTGCTTACTAAAACAGTGCATCAACGGTATGCATTTCCGCAGACAGCAGCACTGGCATTTGTAATGAACAGAACCCGTTTCGGGCTTACCACCCCGATTACAGTGCATCCGGGACATTACCTTACAGCCTATGTTTACTTTAAGAGCCAGGTTTCTTACCCAGCTGTAACAAATGTAGCCTTTGCCAACTCCTACCGGCTGTGGGCGGGAGAACCAACGGGATATGATATTTGGTTTCCGCAAAGCTCCCACAATGCAACAACCGGATATCCGGGATCGCACCAGACCGGGCTGGTAGCAACCAACCAGATCAGGTACAGTGCAACCGGCTTTCCTTATGCGGGCCATGATGTGCTGATACCCTCCTATGCCTATGCGCATACCGGGGCCAATCCTTCATCGGGGTTTGATGTGCCGGAGATGGCCTTTCATATTAAATGGAGTGTGCCGGATACTTCACTTGCCGCAGGGAATGAAAGTAAAACACCAACAGTCCTGAATATTTTCCCTAACCCATGTAATGGTGTGCTGAATGTAAATTATGTATGGGACCAAACATCAAAGACTAAAATTGTATTGATGAATATGCTGGGGCAGACTGTTGCAGTAAATGAAACGGGTTACCAGAGCGGGGGGAATGTTGTGATTAATACTGCCGGATTGCCCGACGGCATTTATATGTGTGCTATGATATCGGATAGAGGAACGGCTTTTGAAAAAATAATTATACAGCATTAAGCGAATTAGCCGGAGCGCTAATATTTTTTCAACTAATTGATTATCAGATTACAAAAAAGCTATCTGGCCAAGGAAAAGCAGTAATAGAAAAATAAACAGAAAAAACTAACCAGCAAGTAAAATGTGGCATCATTTTTGCTGCAAACTTAATAAAGAGATAATTTCATGGCACCAGAACGAGCGAGGATAGTGGAGGATTGCGCAAATACCAGGAGACCCCCATAGTGCGCGGAAAAATTAGCTGAAAAATGGTAATGCGTTCATTTTCTGATAAAATTCAGCGAAAAAAAACTGTTTTTTTTTTTTGTTACCAATAAAACTATTAATTTTAGCAACAAAATTGCAAATACTCAAAAAGATAATTATGAAACAATCAATTTTACTTATGTCGGCTTGTTTAATGGCCGGGTTTACACAAGCACAGGAGAGTAATATTAACAGCCTTCTGTTCGGAAACAGGCAATTCACACAGCCACACGCTGCGCCGAGTCAAGTTCTAAGCGTAGACCAGATGAACCGGATGCACCAGAATTATGTAAACATGGTGGAAAATAACCGCCATTCAGCAGCGAAAACAACCAGCACAACGATTACTGACTGGTACAATCTGTGGGAACAAAATTATAATACCAGCGGTTCAAATACTCCTGTTGGTTATTACTGGCCTACATTCCCTGACAGCAACCTGTATGATGCAGCCATTTCAGGCAATGTATTTACCCATATGATGGGTATGTCATTTGACCCTACAGACAGTTCGTATTATGATTCAACCGTAAACTTCAGTTGCCTTTCCATAGCGGTATCGCAGCCAATGGCACTTACAGGCCAGAGCTACACTATTGACAGCTTTTTTACTGATGTAACTTATATGCGTTATGATGCAACTACTACAGATAGTCTTATTCTAGAGTTCTCTGTAGCAATGGCATCCACAAACGATACAGGTACTTATAACCTTGCGTTTAATACTTATGAAAGCTATTTTACAGGTTATGCATCGGATGGTAAGCCACGTTTCGGAACTGTTCATTACAATCCGGGTATAGCATCTCAGACCGCTCCATATAATGCAGCGCCTTATATTAATGATGCCTTTTTTGATTCCGTTTTGACCAAAAATACAGTAACTCCATACCATCAGCGTATTGCTATTGCCTTAAAAACAGGCAGTGATGCAGATACTACCAACGGAGTATTGAATTTAGGTCATTTGCATGGTGGTGCAGCAGGTCAACTTGCCGTTGCAATAACACCAGTAACACTTACTTCTGCACAGCATATGATATCAACTGTAAGTTTCAAGAGCGGCCATGCAGGTGGTACATATCCTTTGGCTACACCACTTACTTCAGCCAACTGGATTAAATTGTATGCAGGCAGCCCACGCGGCACCGGCGGAACAAGTCCATCAGCGCTTTCATTTACACAGGGATCTCACAATACTTCACTAAATTATCCAGGGTCTTACCAGGCAGGTCTTAACATTAACAACCAGAGCCGTTATGATGCAACTGTAAGTCTGTTCAGCAGCGGTGTACCGGTACATGATGAACTTATTGGTGCAGCAGCATACGCTTCATCAACCGGCACATACTATGATTTCGTAGTTACAGATGAATCATACCATGTTTACTGGACCGCCAACCCATCATTAGGAATCAAGAACATCAACAACAGCCTGGACAACATTAAAGCATATCCAAATCCGGCAACAAATACTCTGAACATTACCTATACTTCAAGTACAGCAGTTACTGTTACTCTGACAAATATGGTAGGACAGGTAGTTGCTACTCAGAATGCAACAAATGGCAAAGCAGTATTTAATACTACTGAACTTCCTTCAGGAGTATATGTATACACTTTATCTGCAAACGGCGAACATACAACCGGCCGTGTAGTTATTGCACACTAAGATTAATTTAATTGAGTAATTGAAAAGGGGTAATGTTCATACATTGCCCCTTTTTTTGTGGTTTTTTACGGCATAATATTTGCTGGTACAATAAAAGATACGCTTCTGTAGTTTTACCAGTTACCGGCAGGTTTTTTGAAGACTTAATGAAAGACGGTACATTTGACAAAAAATTGCTTAACCTGATTATAATGAGAAGATTATTATTACTGGCTGCTATTACCCTGATCCTTCCATGCGCATATGCACAGACTATAAGCAATGCAATAAAACAATCACCCGGAGCTGCAAGTGGTATAAAAAGAAGCATAACAGCTACCAAGGTGCACCATGCCGCAAAAACTACTTCAGTAACGATAGCCACCGAAACTTTCGGGACCGGAACCGACTCAACACTGCCCTTAGGCTGGACAGCAGGAATTATAGCCGGCCCGGGTTCTTGGCATTGGACTAAAGTTGCCTCAACTTCGGCCTACTCAATGGGGCCAATGAATTCAACCACGGCAGCAAACGGCTGGATGATATTCGACTCGGATTCGCTGGGTGATACCTGCCATTGTGCACCGGCAGGCTGGCTGCAATCGCCCGCATATAACTGCGATTCAGACACCACAGTTCAGCTTAGTTTTGAAGAGTATTACCAGAGCCTGTATGATTCGTGTGTGGTATGGGTAAGTACAGACCCTGCATTTGGTACCTATACCCGCTATCCGGTGATGCTGAACAGGAGCCTGCCCGCCAACGGTGCTACAGCCAATGTAGCTACTGTGCAGATCAATATCACACCGGCAGCGGCATTGCAGCCAGCGGTGTACATCCGGTTTGTCTATTACGATGAAACAGGGCAAAACGGAGGTTATTCGTGGATGATAGATGATCTGAGCCTGACCAAACTTAAAGCTTATGATATAGGCCTCAGTGGCGGATTTATGTATGTACCGGATTCACCGGCATACAACTCCATTATTTTTTCCACTCCGCTTGCTTTTGTTGATTCAGTTTACCCAATTACTTATTTAAGTAATACAGGCGGACATGCGGATTCCAATATCTATCTGAATGCAATAATTTATGATCCGAGCGGAGCAGTTGTGTATTCAAAAAGCGATACAATAGCAGGGTTATCCTTAAACGCAACCGATTCTGTATTTCGTTTTCCGGCATTTTATCCACCCTATGCCAGTAGTTTTTTGTGCCAGTTTTCAGCCGCGTTTCGCGGTGATTCTGTAACGGCTGACAACAGGGATACATCCATATTTTCGGTTTCTGATTCGATATGGAATATTAACCAGGGGCCTGTTACAGAGAGTTACTACCTGTATAAACCGGGACCGTCTCCTTTTTCTTATTTCAGAGGCACCCGATTTGATGTTCCGCCAAATTGTGTTGGTGATACTGTTTCGGGATTTGGAGTCGTATTTTCATCGGGCAGTGTACCAACTGAAGGGAACGCAAAGGTAAGTGTGCAGCTCTACTCCATAAAGCAAAATGAGAGCAGCTGGACCTACGAAGGAACTTCGGTGGCAAAACCGGTGATATTTTCAGATATTTCGACCATCACTGCGACTACTGTTGATTATTTCAGGATAGATCCATTCAGTTCGGGAGGTGTAAGTAAGTTTGTACTTCAGCCCGGCACTACCTATGCGGCCGTGATACAGACAGACAGTGTTACTACACAGCTATTGGTTGATGCTACAGCCGCATCGACTGAATATGCTTATTCCGGTTATTTTGGTATGTATGATACCTCATTAAATAACGGATCACCAACATTTAATCCTTTGCCCGGTGCGGGGCTTCCTGAGGCTGTACCCATGGTTCAATTGTATTTTGGGAATAATCCGGTAGATTATACACAAATAAAGAACCAAACATTGGTAAACGATATTGGCATCCCTTATCCGGTTCCCGCTGACAATAGTATTACCATTCCGCTTACCATGGCAATGGATGCGAGTGTAACAGTGACTTTGACTGATATAACCGGCAGGCAGGTGCGTTTGCAGACTGCAGCAGCAAAGGGAGGACAGAAAATGAAGGTTACCTTGCCGATTAAAGACTTGCCGGACGGGGTATATATATATAGTGTGACAACTGATGTCCAATATACTAATGGACTTATAAGCATTGTACATTAACAGGCATCTCAACTGACCAGGCAATACAGAAAAAATTGAGCGGCTATCTCTGCAAGGAGGTAGCCCTAATTTTTATATTTCCTTAACTAAATCTTCCACTATTTATTTGTTTATTCAGTTTTGTAACGTATTTTTACGTTATAAAACTAATTGAAAAAATAAAACGTCATAGAAAAACCTCCCGCAAATATAGCAGGTACGATATGGCAATTTACAAAGATCAATTTTAAGACCATAAATCCCGCAAATGCTGATTTCTAACAGCGATTCAGCGGCTAAATAATTTTTTAAAGCAATTCAAATCAGGCAATACAACACTATCGTAATATGAATGTTGTTATTACGGGTGATTATTGCCAGTAAAAGTGTTTCTGTTATATACCTCCTTTGGTTTATATTAC
>CAILLK010000108.1 GCA_903835005.1 uncultured Bacteroidota bacterium
AGAATGATACAGCAACATTTGATTACCGGATAATGAATTGCGATGTTGATTATTGATATTATCTGCTGCAATTTCAAATAAAACATTTGCCCCTTTGCGATAAGCACGGGGGCTATTTTTTTGGGTTGACCAGTCTTTCTTTTACTTCAGGCCATTCCGATTCAATAATACTAAACATCATGCTGTTGCGGAAATCACCGTTAGACCTGATTCTTTCATTGCGCAGTGTACCTTCATAAGTCGCCCCAATACCCTTTATCGCTGCTGCACTCCGCTTATTGTTTTCGTCGGTTATCAGTTGCACCCTTATGGTCTTCAGTACTTCAAAACAGTAGTTAAGCAACAGCATTTTGCATTCCCTGTTATGTCCGGTACGCCAGTATGCCGGGTCATACCAGGTCCAGCCAATCTCCAGTTTCCTGAACTCAGGGAAAAAATTATAAAGCAGGGTACTGCCGATAATTTTACCCGTTGCTTTATCAGTAACAGTAAAAGGGTAAACCTCGCCATTCTGCCGTCTCAATATGGAACTCCTCAGGTGATTCAGCATCACCTCTTCATCATTGCCTTTTACCGAGAAAAACTCCCATATTTTATCTTGTTTGGCTATTTCAAGTAAATCGCTGAAATGGGCATGATCCAGTGGTAATAATTTTACTTTTTGGCCTTCTAGTATTACAGGGTGTTGAATCCAAATCATAGACCGCAATTTAAGCAATAACCCTATAGTTGCCACTAATTTTAACATTGGAATTTAATGCCGTTCTTTGCATTTCAAATGGACTCAAAAAACTTACTCTATTACGCTTTTTCGGTGGTGCGGCTGCTGCTCTATCCTTTCGCATTAATTTATGGCGCGCTGGTATGGTTGCGCAACCGCATGTATGATGCTAAAATATTCAGCTCTATCGAGTTCAGCGTGCCGGTTATTACTGTAGGCAATCTATCTACAGGAGGTACCGGTAAAACTCCCCATGTGGAATACCTGGTGCGGTTGATGGAGTACCGTTATCAGGCAGCTACAATGAGCAGAGGGTATAAACGTCACTCCCAGGGTTTTATTATAGCCGGCGAAGATTCAAATGCCTTGCGCATAGGCGATGAACCGATGCAGTACCACCTCAAGTTTCCCGAACTGGTGGTGAGTGTGGCCGAGGAGCGCATTACCGGCATTCCGGCACTGTTGCAGCGCCGCCCCGATATTGATGTCATTATTCTCGACGATGCCTACCAGCACCGCACCGTAAGGGCTGGTTTATCTGTCCTGATTACCGATTATTCCCGTCCTTTTTATAAGGACCATATTCTGCCCTTCGGAAGCCTACGCGAGAGCCGGAACGCCTATAAAAGGGCCAATGTGATCATAGTATCCAAATGCCCTGCCAATCTTTCACTACAACAGGCTAAAGAGATAGAATCAAAGATCAGTCCTCTGTCTGCTCAAAGGGTGTTTTTTACCGGCATCCGTTACGATACTCCGGTTGATTTCATTACAGAAGAACCTGTGAGCCTTTCAAACAAAAACATAGTGCTGGTTTGCGGCATTGCCCGTCCCGAACCGATGGTAGACTACCTGAAAACCATTTCGGCTGAGGTGCATACCCTCACCTACAAAGATCACCATTACTTTGTATCTGCCGACCTGGAAGAAATAAAAGAAACTTACAACAACTGGAAAGAAACCAATAAAATCATCATTACCACCGAAAAAGATGCAGCCCGCCTGCAGCTCCACTTCGATAAAATAAGAGAGTGGGGTATTCCTGTGGCTATATTGCCCATAACAGTATCCGTGCTATTCAATAAGGGTATAGAACTGAATACCCTGGTAATGGACTATGTGGAAAAAACCATTAGTGAGAATAATGAATCGCTGGCAGGTGGATAATCTTTCAGATTATTTATTGCATTTGGCCATAAAAAAACTGAGTGTAAAAAAGCATTGATATTTAAAGGTTTATTTATAATGGCTCTGAGATTAAGCGCCTTTAAATGGGAGGTGCCTTTTAAGCATTCTTCTGAAGTTTGCTTAGTTTTTTGTATTTTTGATATTGATAATAAAATCCTGCTTGGTTCTGTCCAAACCTCAGATGAATAAAAAAAACATCATAAAGCAAATAAAGGAAGTCATAGCAGCATTAGACAATACTGCTACAGCAATTTTATTCGGCTCCAGGGCCCGGGGTAATGAAAAGGAGGATTCTGATTGGGACATTCTTATTTTACTCCCAAAAGAAAAGGTTACTTTAAAAGATGAACAATTGTTCCGGCACAAATTGTATGAACTGGAACTGAAGATTGAAATGCCAATTTCAGCTTTTGTATATCCTCTCCATGACTGGAACACTAAATTAAAGTATATGCCATTGCACAGAAATATTGATCGGGAGGGATTAATACTTTGATATGAGTGATTACAGGCTGGATTATATCAATCACAGGTTATCAAAATCAGATAATGCTTTTGAGGATGCGGTTACACTTGCAGAAAAAGAAAGTTGGAATGGCTCAGTTAACCGGTTATATTATGCTTGTTATTATGCCGTTTCTGCTTTGTTACTGAAACATGATATCAATACACAAACTCATGCAGGTTGTAAAATGCAATTTGGGCTGCATTTCGTAAAAACCGGCAAAATAGCGCTTGAACAGGGCAAACTTTACTCAGACCTGATGGATTGGCGCCAGAAAGGAGATTATGGAGATATGTTTGATTTTGAAAAGGAATCAGTTTAACCACTTTTTGATCAGGTTAATCAATTATTGGAGGCCTTGAAAATATTAGTATATCAATAGTTTTAGCGATACATGCAGCACTATTTTAACCATTCTTTACCCCACTATTTCCCTAAAACATACGAACTTTATGTGAGGAATTGATAGGAATTTGATCAATCATATTAAAAATAAAAACACCCTTATTTGCCCGCCTGATTTCCATCAGTTATCCACCGATTGTTAGTTTCTTTAGTTTTCTGTGGGGGGATGTTTTTCTAATTTAGCTGTCCCCCGTCGCAAATTCTGTTCCGAAATACTAACCTGATAAAATTGTTTTTATAGATGACCACTACTACTAAAAAGGGCCTCTCCTTCAACCGCCAGTACACCCGCGAGGACGTAAGCCCATACGACATGTTTGAGTACGATTACCGTACTTCAGTGATCCGCAATCCCAATGGGGAAAAGGTGTTTGAGATGACCAATGTAGAAGTGCCGAAACAATGGTCGCAGATAGCTACCGATATCCTGGCACAGAAGTATTTCCGCAAAGCCGGAGTGCCTCAGCCCGATGGCAGTATTGGCCGCGAAACATCTATAAAGCAGGTTGCTCACCGCCTGGCGCATTGCTGGCGCACCTGGGGAGAAGGCTATGGCTATTTTGCTTCAAAGAAAGATGCACAGGTGTTCTATGATGAGCTGGTTTACAGCATCATGATGCAGAGCTGTGCGCCCAATTCGCCGCAATGGTTCAATACCGGCCTGCACAGCAGTTATGGTATTGAGGGCAAGCCCCAGGGCCATTTCTATGTAGATGCGCATACCGGCAATCTTGAACGATCAAAGAATGCGTATGAGCGCCCTCAGCCTCATGCATGCTTTATCCTCAGCGTAAGCGATGACCTGGTGAACGAAGGCGGCATTATGGACCTATGGGTACGTGAAGCGCGCATATTCAAATACGGATCGGGCGTAGGTACCAACTATTCCAAAATAAGGGCCGAAGGCGAGAAGCTGAGCGGTGGCGGCACATCGAGCGGGCTTATGAGCTTCCTGCTCATTGGCGACCGTGCTGCCGGCGCTATTAAGAGCGGCGGAACTACCCGCCGTGCTGCCAAGATGGTATGCCTCGACCTCGACCACCCCGAAATTGAAAAATTCATTGACTGGAAAGTTGAAGAGGAAAAGAAAGTGGGCGCACTGATTGCAGCCGGTTATCCGTCCGACTACGAAGGCGAAGCTTACAAAACAGTGAGCGGGCAGAACTCCAATAACTCTGTGCGTGTGCCTAATTCGTTCTTCCATGCCCTCGATAATAATGAAGACTGGAAAATGACCGCCCGCAGCACCGGCAAGGTTATGAAGACGATACCTGCCAAAGAACTGTGGGAGAAAATAGCTTATTCGGCATGGCGCTGCGCTGATCCGGGTACACAGTACGATACTACCATCAACGAATGGCACACATGCCCTGAGGGCGGAAGGATCAATGCATCTAACCCATGCAGTGAGTATATGTTCCTCGACAATACAGCATGCAACCTGGCTTCGCTCAATCTGCGCCGTTTCTTTGATGAAGAGACCAGCAAATTTGATGTTCCCGGTTTTGAATATATGACCCGCCTCTGGACTGTTGTACTGGAAATATCAGTGCTTATGGCACAGTTCCCTTCGCCAGAGGTAGCTCAGTTGAGCTACGACTACCGCACGCTCGGTCTTGGCTATGCCAACCTTGGCTCCATGCTTATGGTGAGTGGGATAGCTTACGATAGTGAAGAGGCCAGGGCTATAGCAGGCTCAATAACAGCTATAATGAATGGTGTGGCGTACAGAACATCGGCTGAGATGGCTGCATCGCTGGGCACCTTCCCGCGCTACAACGAAAATAAAGAACATATGCTGCGCGTAATGCGCAATCACCGCGCGGCTGCCTACGATGCTGCTGATGCGTATGAAGGATTGGAAATTAAACCACTGGGCATAAATGCTAAATACTGCCCTGATTACCTGCTTAAAGCCGCTACCCGCGCATGGGACGATGCAGTGCAGATGGGCGAGCAGCATGGCTACCGCAATGCTCAGGCTACTGTAATTGCCCCTACCGGCACCATAGGCCTGGTTATGGATTGTGATACTACAGGCGTAGAGCCCGATTTTGCCCTTGTTAAGTTTAAGAAACTGAGCGGTGGTGGTTATTTCAAGATCATTAACCAGAGCATACCCGCAGCGCTTAAGAAACTGGGTTACACTCCGGCGCAGCAGGATGCTATTGTGAAGTATGCCAAGGGGCACGGCACATTCAGCGGTGCGCCCTACATCAATCACCAGAGCCTGAGTGAGAAAGGATTTATTGCCGATGAACTGAAGAAACTCGATATATCGGTAGAAAGCGCTTTCGAGATCGGATTTGTATTCAATGTATATAACCTGGGCGAGGAGTGCCTCAAGCGTCTTGGCTACACACCGGAGCAGTATTTTGCACCCGACTTTAATCTGCTTGAATCACTGGGCTTCTCAGATGCCGAGATAGATGCGGCCAATGATTATGCCTGCGGAACAATGACCGTAGAAGGTGCGCCGCACCTGAAAGCAGAGCACCTCACGGTGTTCGATTGTGCCAACAAATGCGGCAAGAAAGGCGAGCGGTTCATTCATGCCCATGGCCACATACGCATGATGGCAGCAGTGCAGCCTTTCATTAGCGGCGCTATCAGCAAGACCATCAATCTGCCCAACGAAGCTAATAAAGAAGAAATAAAGGACTGTTACTACCTGAGCTGGCAGCTGGGCCTTAAAGCATGCGCCCTGTATCGCGATGGCAGCAAACTGAGCCAGCCGCTGAGCAACAAAAGCGATAAGAAGGAAAAGAAAGAAACCAAGGAAGAAGCAGTGGCAGAAACGCCGGAAGTGAGCCAGATTATTGATATGAGCCAGCTTACCGTAAATGAACTGCTGGAAGAAATGAACCGCCGCGTGCAGGCCAGCACAGATACGCAACTGAAACGCGAACTGAGCCGCATAGTAGAGCGCAAGCAGCTACCCGCCAAGCGCCGTGGTTATACCATAAAAGGCAAGGTAGGCGGCCAGGCCATCTTCCTGCGCACAGGCGAGTATGGCGATGGCACGCTGGGTGAGATATTCATAGATATGGCCAAGGAAGGAGCCACCATGAGGAGCCTGCTCAACAGTTTTGCGATAGCCATTTCGGTGGGCCTGCAGTATGGTGTGCCGCTGGAGGAATATGTAGATAAGTTTGCCTTCAGCCGCTTTGAGCCGGCGGGCATTGTAGAGCACCCGAACATCAAGAATGCCACCTCCGTGCTCGATTATATCTTCCGCCTGCTGGCATACGAATACCTGGACCGCGATGACCTGGTGCATGTGCCCGACCCGACCCGCCGCACCCACCAGCAGGAAATAGACGCCCTGCAGCACGAACTGAGCCAGGTGCGCGTAACCGCCCCTCAGTCTCAGCCCGCAGCCAAGGCCAAGGTAACCAGCATAGCACCCACCCCTGTCGGAGCAAGTGCAGCCAGCACCCTGGAACTGAAAAAGCTAATGGGCACCAGCGCCGATGCCCCTGCCTGCCGCAACTGCGGAAACATAACCATGCGCAACGGCACCTGCTATATGTGCCCGAATTGCGGGACCACTACTGGGTGTAGTTAATTAAGTTTGATAAATTTGTTAGAGATAGAGCCATCGGGAAACCGGTGGCTTTTTCATTTCTATTGAATAAAACTAATATGCTTTGATGTCTCATTAAAATATGTCTAAATTCATCACCAAATATAAATCACCATTTGTATCTTTGAACATTATGAATGATGATCATAAAGTATACGAGCAATATAAACAACTTAGGAATAGAATAAGAAGTACCAGCATTGAAGACAATATGTACGTTATTTGGGCATATTCACAAAATTTACTTTTAGATAATCCAATTCCACCTGATATCGAAGTGCATCAAGACTATTTGGCAAAAAATTTTGTGCAAAAAGGTCTTTATCCATGGGATTTAGAAATATTAGCAAAAGAAACTATCTTGAATGCGGCTAATTCACAATATTCCTATAACAGACATGAATCATTTAAAAAATTGCTTTTTTTGCTAAAGTAATCAATCTCTTGCGTGCATTAGATAATACAATTTCAAGTGAACATATAAATAATAATAATATTCTTATTGAGATGTCAAGAATTGCTTACAGGCAATTTCCTTGGCAAAAATTAGATTTTAGCACTTATTTAATTCGTTTTTATAAAATATTTAGTAATTACAATATCAATCAGATAATTTATCTAACAACTGGACTAACAACAAAAGAAATATTAAGAATCGGGATGTTATTATATAGCTTTTATCTAAAACATCCTGCAATTACTTTACCAATTGACTTTGGGGTGCCTGAATTTTCTAAAGATCGTATAGATAAATTTTTGGTAAGGTTTGCTGCAAATTTATCTGATTTAAAAACCAAGGTGGAAAGCGAACAAAATATAAATGATCAGTTTCTTTATTGTGGAGTTGCTGTGCGTTATTACCCTTTAATAATAATGCAATATCAAGGTAGGCAATGCCTGGTATGTCCACTACCAACTCTATTCTTTTGGAGAATTACATCTGGATTATTTTATGAAATTTTTGAACATAAAGAATTTGGAACGCATTTTGGAAAAGCCTTTGAAAATTACATAGGAAATGTTTTTGAAAAGGTACTTACTAATTCATCCCTACGTTCAATAAAAGAAGCTAAGTATAAAGTGGGTAAGGATGAAAAAGATACTACAGATTGGATATTATGTGATTCAAGTGCAGGGATATTCATTGAGTGTAAAACTAAAAAGATGCGAAATGCTTCAAAAACCCGAATTAACGATATCGGGATTGTTTCTGAAGACCATAATATCTTAGCAAATGCAATTGTCCAATGTTATAGAACGATAGCTGATTACAACGAAAATTTATATCCAAATTTAGTGTATGATCCGAAACTAACTATTTATCCGCTTATTCTTACGGTCGAAGATTGGTACATTTTTAATCCTCAGTATGAAAATTTGCTTCGTCAAAAAATCCTTGAAGGACTGAGGAAAAAGAAATTACCTGAAAATTTTATTAGCCTCATGCCATATTCTTTTTGTCCAGTAGACGAGTTTGAGATTATGATTCAAGTAATTGCAAAAGTGGGAATTAAAAACTTTTTCGAACCAAAGGTACGAGATCAAGAAAAGAACGGTTATGCTTTTAGTACTTATTACTATGAGCGCTTCCCTGAAGAAAGTAAGATGGCAACATCGAATATTTTTGACGATGAATACAAAACTCTATTTGGAATACCAAATATTTGAAAGTTAATTTCCCTATTTGGGTTACTTTATTGGGATTCTTTCTGATTTCTTATTTGAGAATTCAGGTTTTTATTAGCCCATAAATGGGAGAGGATTATTTGTGTTTGGGTTTCTTGTGACATCGTGGTGTTTTGAGTGAAATAAAGGTATAAAAAAATATTGCTTAAATTTGTAAAATGGTACAAACAATTGTAACACCTCAAAAGACGAATCTGGATCTAAGTGTTCTGCTTCCAGACAATTATGTAGGTAAGCAGGTGCATGTGCTTTTCTATACCGATGATGAAATGAGCAATACAAAAGCATCTGTAGGGCCTAAGAAAAAACCATCTGATTATTTTGGTACTTTAAGTCTTGAAGAAGGCGAAAAATTGCAACAATATATTATCGAAAGCCGGAACGAATGGGAAAGAGATATTTGATTGATACGAATTCGCTCGTAGATGCCCAAACTAAAAAACTCCCTGCAAGTGGTATGGCTTTTATGTCGCAAGTTACCAATGATGATTTTACTATTTCCTTTATAAGCTATATCGAATATTTAGGTTATAAATATGCTACTGAATCAATGGAGGAGTTTATTGCTCTTGCAGATGTAATAGAGGTAAATAAAGCCATTATTGATGCTACTATCAAGGTGCGTAAAATACATACAATTAAACTCCCCGATGCTATCATTGCTGCCACTGCAATAGTTTATAAACGGATTTTAATAACCAGAAATATTGCCGATTTCTCGAACATCAAAGGATTGAAGGTGATAAACCCCTGGAAATTGCAAGATACTAAATTTACCATGGAATAATCAGATATTTTATGAACTCCAAGTTGTTTTCCGATATCCAATACCTCAGATGAATATGAACTTGCTATGCAGGAAATTGAAAAGTTAATGAATAGGATGAGCAAAGCCTGACAAAAGAAGAACAGGAAAAACTGAAACACCTCGCAATCTTAGCATGGAACTATGAAGACTGACAGGGCTGGACACCCATCCCCCGCAGCCCTGAATTAGCTATAGAAAACGACCTCGAAAAAATAGCAGCCGTCCTAGGCTTTGAACCGGATTTAATCGGGCTGGTGGAGTTTAAAATGTACCAACTAAAAATGAACCAGAATGGTCTTGCAGAAATACTCAAAATGCCCGCCAGCAAAATCTCTCAGATACTCAATAAAAAGCGGGAACCGGATGTTCCTTTCCTGAAGGGGATACATGAAAAACTGGGAATAGATGGGAACTATATACTGGAGACAATATAGGAATATTGGTTATTACCAAGGTCGAATATCTGACGAGGGGTTCATTCCTTTTATCATTTAATACAACTCATTAAATCTGTTTTTTTCTTTAACTTTGTCCTTTAAGCCAACTGTCATGACTTACATAACTATTGATACTAAATCCAGGCAGGCACAAAAGTTTGTGGAGTTGATTGAAACCTTACCTTTTGCCCAGATTTTGAATGAACCTGATGCTGCAACCAAAAAGACATTAGCCTCACTAAAGCCTTCAAAAGACGTAATCCCTGAATGGCAGAAGGAAGTAGTTCGTAAATCTGTAAAAGAAATAGGAGAGAATCCATCTATTTTAATTGACGAAGATGTTGTGTTCAAGATGCTTAAATAAAAATGATGGCAGCCTATAAACTCAGGTTTCACCCAAAGTTTGTATTTGATCTTAGTGCAGCGATTGCCTGGTATGAGGAAATATCAAACTTTACTTGTACAAAATTCAAATCAGCAACCAACAGGCAATTAAAACTTATAAAGAAGAACCCGTACTCCAGATCGGTCCGTTACGATGAAATCCGATTTGCAAGGATTCCCAAATTTCCATATGCTATTCATTATTCAATCGATGCCGAAAGTAACAGTGTTTTAGTTTACCGGCTTTTATCAGATTCCCGGGATCCGGCGGCAAATTGGGTGAGAATTTAATCAGCTGATAATTTGCTCCAAAAAGTATATTTTTTTCTTTATAAGCTGAAATACTGAAGATGCCTGCCCGCAAAATTTCCCAGATACTTAATAAGAAACGCGAACCAGATGAGCCTTTCCTTAAAAGAATATATTAAAAATCGGGGATTGATGGGAACTATATTTTAGAAACAGCATAGAAGAGTGATGCCTGAATACTACTCAGGCGGAAAATGTTTATAAACCTAGCCCCTGGCCAGTATGCTAATCACTATTATTTTCGGATGCTGGTATTCTATGCCTATACGCCATGTAACTAACCGTAATCGATAGTAGTTTTCCCCTGATTTTTGCCCTTCCATTTTTTTATAATCAACTCCTGATTTTTCAAGGCTTACAGCCGCTGCAAGCTGCGATATCAATTCATCAACGGCAGGTATAGCAGATTTGGGCTTCGATCGTAAATCCTTAAGGAAGGTCCGGGTGATGATCACTTCCATTTTTTAATTTCTTTTCTGAAGTAATCAGCGGATATTGTTTCATCATCCTTGGCGGCGCGCATCATTCGCAGCATCAGGTAATCTTCCACAGCTTCGTTTTCAATAATAGCCATCAGATGCACCACATCATCAGCACTCCAGTTACCCTGTTGCTTTTCTGCCGAAAACGTTGCAGGGCTCAGGCCTATCTTCCTGCTCAGATAATCATTTCTGTATCCGCTCACTTCAATCATCAGTTCGGGAAGAAAACGAGCAAGGTTTTATAATTTCTGGCGATCTAAGTAATCATATTAGTTGATTTAAAACAAAATTACTGAAATTCAGGTCAACAAATAAGATCGACGTTGCATGAGTTGCAGAACTTTTATTAGCCCAATAAAAAAGTTTTTGCAACTAAAAAATCATTGTATCGGCATAAATCCCGATACAATATCTTTACACCCAAATCCCATTTATGCCGCGCATTCTGCACCTAATGCTTCTCCTATCGCTGTTCGCTATTTCCTGCAACAACAATAATAACAGCAGTTCTGCCACCAGCAGTACCACCATAACCCAAACTATCCATCAGGATACAGTGTTTCTAAAACCGTGGTACAAACGCTACACCGGCACCTTGGCAGGGCAGGCTGTAGTGCTAAACCTATACCAGACCGCAGGGAATGATTTCAGGGGCATTTACAGTTATAACGCTAAAGGCGTTATCATGGAGTTGAATGCTATGAACGACTCCTGCCATGGCAACAGCCTTTTTCTGTATGAAAATAATCCTGTCGAACGATCGGACGAAAACGACTATGAGAACAATCCGCATTGGGCGGTTACAATAGCCGGAGATAAGATAAGCGGCAACTGGGTAAGTAAGGATGGCGCTAAAACCTACCCCATTGAACTGAAAGAAGATTATAGCGGCAATGCAATCACCTTTGATGTGCTGACAAAGGGCGATACACAGAAAATAAAACATGGCGCGGCTGAGGTATCTAATGCCATTTCGTATTTATGGCCTGAACCCGGTGCGCAAACCAATAAGACCGATGCAGCTTATGCTTTGTCGGTTATTAAGCAGAAGATGGGCACTAACGATCTGTCTCTTACCATAAGCGACCTGGCTGCAAAAAGCATTAAAACATCTTTCGCCGAGTTTAAAGCGGGAATAGATACAACAGAGGAAATAGGGCAGAATGATGCATATATGTTCAGCCAGGAAAGTAATGATAAGATTTGGGTCAACTACAATCAGAACGGATTTGTGGTTTTTGAGTTTTTTGGTTATCAGTATATGGGTGGCGCTCATGGAATTTACGGCAGCACTTTTGCGTGTATGGATGTGCTGTCGAAGAAGGTGTGGGAACTGAAAGACATAATGCATGTGGATACAGCTAAACTGATGGCGCTTATAGCTGATGAAGCAAGGCGCGAATTTCAGATTCCCAAAGATTCTGCGCTCAGCAACGGATTGCTGGTAGATACCATTCACGTTACCACCAATTGCTATTTTACCCATACCGGCATTACCTTCAATTATGTTCCCTACGAAATAGCTTCTTTTGCCGATGGAGAGGTGCGTATGTTCATTCCGTTTACCCGGCTCATGGATATGCTCACGCCTGAATTCAAACAACGGATGAAACTTTAATGACCAGCCAAAATCATTACAAAAAATATCAGTTATGTCTTACAAATATTTTATTATCATATTGCTGCCTTTCCTGTTTGCTGCCTGCAAAAACAAAAGTAGTGATGAAAAAGCGCCTGTATACCGGTGGTATAAACGATACACAGGCACTATAGCCGGTATGCCGGTAGTGGCCAATCTGTTTTTTGACGGAGATAAAGTTGCAGCAGATGGCGTACTATCGGTGAGCGGCAATTACTATTATTGCAGGAAGAGCGACCAGCTTGATCTGGTATCAGGAGAAATAAAAAACAATGTAATTGAGCTTAAGGAATATTCAGCGCAAGACAGCGACAATCAAAATGCAAAACACCCAAGATGGCTGATCAAAATATCGGATACCGGACTTAGCGGAACATGGATGAACGCTGACGGAAATAAGACATACCCCATCCGTCTCAAAGAAAATTATGGTCCGGGTTCTTACGCCTTTGATGTAATTACAGTGCAGGATTCCACCACATTTAAAGGCCCAAAAGAGGAATACCAGATGAGCTCCGACTATACGCTTCTGTCGCCAAAAGACAAGACCTCTACTATTGGAAAGTTTATAGTGGATGCAATAATTCATGCTTTAGCTAGTGATTCACTTGGAGCAAAGGACCTGGAAGAATTTATTAAAATTTCGAATAAGAAGGATTTTAATGGCTTTACAAGCTCTCTGAAAGATATGCTTAAAGATACAAGTAACGACGCACCGGAGCCAGACAACTGGGATGAAAACATGAACAGCACTCTTGAATATAATGACCGGGGACTGTTGGTATTCGGATTTTTTAGCGAAGGCTATACGGGTGGTGCCCATCCCAACCATTACAGTAAATTTTTGACCCTTGATTTAGCCAGCAAGAAAATACTACGCCTTGGCGATATACTAAATGTAGACACGCTGAAATTAGGATATTTACTGGAATCCGATGTAAGGAAAAGATTTAATATACAACCAGGGGAACCACTTGATAATAAATTGATGGTAGATACAATTCCATTTACGGAAAATTTCATCATTTCAGAAACAGGCATTACCTTTTTTTACAACATTTACGAATTAGCCTCCCCTGCTGATGGAGATTCTGAATATTATCTTTCGTATGAGCAACTGGGCGATATGGTGAAACCGGAATTCAGGGCAAGGATGCAACAATAATTAAAATTTCAGACATGCTTTATATTGATGGGTTAGAGTCGCCCCGCCTTACCACCCGCTTCCTGACTATGGCAGATGCCCCTGCCTGGATGGAATATTGCAGTGATCCTGTGGCAACCCGCTTTACCGCCATACCCGATAAAACCGCGGAAGAAATGGTACAATTCCTTTTTGAGGTGACTATGAAAAGGTATGAAGAAAAAAGGCTTGGTGCGCAGGCCCTGATCCTTAAAGATACCGGGGAATTCATAGGCAAGTGCGGTTTGTTTTTGCAGGAACTGAATGGTGAGCCGGTGATTGAAATTGGGTATCATCTCCTCCGCCGGTTCTGGGGTAAAGGCTATGCCGTTGAGGCGGCGCAACTATTCAGGGACTATGGCTTTGAAAATAATTTTGCTGATTCCATATACTCTATTATTGATCCGCAAAATGAGCTTTCTCAAAAAGTAGCCCTACGCAATGGCATGAGGCTTGTAGATACTGATAAGGAATTCAGAGGGAACAGGTATCACCTGTACCGGATTACCAGGGAGGAGTGGGAAGCGTTGAAAAGTTGATTGCTAACCGGTGCAATTTATTTCGGCAACCGGAAGGTAAGACTAATTATAGTGCCCTTACCAAATCTGGAATCAATATACAGCTTACCTTTGAGCCTGGCGGCACGCACATTCATATTGTTGATACCGTTGCCTTTATCAATAGTCTGCATATCAAAGCCCTTTCCGTCGTCCCGGAGCACCATCTGCAATACGCCCTTGCTTTTGAACGAGACTTCGAGCCATACTGTGCGGGCGGCTGAATATTTAAGGCAATTATTGAGGGCTTCTTTAAATATCATGATCAGGTTGCGGCTCATATCCATGGGCAGCTTGTAGCTGGTCCACTTATCGTCTTTGCCGGTAAAAGTGAATTCTATATCGGTGTCCTGGAAAAGGTCGTTGCCAAAATCACGGATCCGGTACAGTATTTCATACAGGCTGTCGTTGGTTGGTTTTAATGACCACAGTATATCCCGCGTGCCGCTGTAGAGCTGGCCGGTATTGTCTTCTATCTGGTGCAGTATGCGTTCGGTATCTGGGTTGAGGTTTATTTTGTTTTTCAGCACACTGGTCAGCACATTGATACGGGTGAGCTTGTTTCCTATTTCATCGTGAAAATCTTCGGCAGTGCGGAGCCTTATTTTGGCCTGTTCCTCCGACCTCAGTTTTGCCATTAGCCTTGCCCGGCGCTGCTTGCGGCTGGTGGCTATATACTGCAGCAATATACCAATGATGATACAGGCTGCCAGAACCGATATACGGAACCACATGGTTTTCTGGAATGGAGTTATGATCTCAAAGGCATATACCAGCTCAGGATTGTTTTGCGCTTCGGCACCCTGGCACTGCACATGAAATACATACCGGCCTGGTGGCAGTGCCGAATAACTTACCGAATTGGTAGATGACCACTGCGACCAGGGTGCTTCAAGCCCGTCCATCCGGTAGCGATACTGTACCTGCTGTGCGCCGCTGAGCGATATGGCCTGAAAAGTAAAGGCTATGTTATTCTTCTGGGCCGGCAGCCGGAGGTTGTAAGGCACTCCGTTCCAGTTATCGGTACTATCGTAATAGCTGCGGTCAATGGCGCTTTCATCAGTGAGCCTTACAGACTGGAGCACAATAGCAGATGGAGCAGAATTGACCACTGTGCTGCGGGGCTGGTAGTGCAGGGCGCCATTGGTGGTACCAAACCAGATACTGCCATCGGTGAGCTTGAGTACTGCATTTATATTGCTCTCCATGCCGGTAACACCCTGTGCTTTGCCATAAAAGGTGATCTGGGGCGCTTCGTTTTCATTCACTTTTATGCGGTGTATACCAAATCCGGTGCCAGCCCATATACTGCCATCATTATCGGTAATGATATTATAGATAAAGTCCGACTTCAGTCCATTGTTTTTATTAATCAGCATGGCGCTGTGTGAATCCATATTATACCTCACAATACCATTATCACTGCTTCCTATCCACAGGTTTCGCCCGGCAAGCAGGAAACATTGCACCTTAATACTGTCGGCTACAGTTTTTGTTTTATAGTCCACGACATTACCTGCGCTGTATAAAGAAAGCCCGCTTTCGGCAGCAATAAGCACACTGTCTTTGCCTATTGAGAGGAATGAAAAAACAGCTTCTGGCTTTACATTCACTGTTTTAAAACTATCATGCTCCAGCAGCATGGCGCCATTGGCAAAACCTATCCAGAGGCGCTGATCGGGGTCTTCATAAACCCGGTTTACATAATTTGAGGGGAAGTTTCTGTCGGGCGCCTCATACTGCCTGAATATTTCATGATCGTATGACCATAGTCCGCGGCCACGGGTAGCGATCCAGAGTTTTGAACCTTTGGTATAGCATAGTGAAGTTATTGCCGGTACAGGGCTTGAAGGGAAAGAAAGTGAGCCTATCTTGCCATCTTTGAAAATGTAGAGGCCTGCATCGTAGGTGCCTATAAACAAGGAGTCACTGTTATTCGTAGCCAGGGCTGTAACCTGGTCGCTGGGAAGCCCTGCCGATTCATCGAGCCCGGAAAACTGGGTGCCGGAGTATCTGAATATTCCCTGGCCATCGGATGCCATCCAAACATTGCCTTCACTATCTGTAAACAAATCGGAGAAGCTGTTATCCCGTAGCCCGTTTTGCTTATTGAACAATTGACAAGAGTTGCCATTTACCCTTAATACGCCTTTGGAAGTACCCAGCCATAGAGCACCAGACCTGTCTTGTGTGATGGAAGAAATGGAAGGGGGGACAGTTAATTCTTCCAGATAGACAGGCTTTGGAACCAGGTGGCCGTTTTCTATATTGAATAACCCCTCATTGGTTGTTACCCGGATCATACTGTCGTGCGATCTGAATATCCGGGTTATCAAGGGCGCTCTCTGATCATCCGGCAGCGAAAATCTTACAGTATCGCACCGGCCCTTTGAAGCATGGTAAATCACGCTTTCTTTGGCTATCCAAAGACCATCGGAGCCTGCAAATATGGATGATACAAAACCTGCAGGGCCCGGAGTAACGAAATAACTTATTTTGCCGTTGACTATATAATACAGATCTCCTGAAGCCCGCCACCAGGTGGTATCGCCGGTAATGACTATCTGCTGCGTATTGTTTACACTATGGGCAGGCTGCTTTATCGGTTTTGGATAATGCACAAACGTCTTACCGTTGAACATAGCAATATCGTTATTACCCCCAACCCATATATTACCAGCAGAATCGGCCGCCAGTGACCAGATCATATTATTACCCAGGCCATTGCGGATGGTGTAGCCGGTGAAATTCCTTCCATCGTATTTTGATAAACCACCCAAAGTGCCGATCCATAAATTACCTGTTTTATCCTGTGCCAGGCAGGTGGCCTGAGACTGGATAAGACCGTCATCAACACTGAGATTGTGAAACGGATAGCGCTGGGCGCTCGCGCCAATACAACACAATAGTCCAGCCATCAGGGTGAGCAGGTGGCAGGAGTTTTTATATTTATTACAGGCCAGTTTCATTATTAAGCGTGAAATTAACTTATATAGCCGTTATTGGAAAATGCTGGCTATTTATTTATAATCAATTTGTGCACAACCCCAATAATTTGTTATTTCAGTCTATTGTAAAAATAAAAAAGCCGCACGAAGCGGCTGATTATCCTAGTGAAGTTTTTAAAATAATTCCTGCAATCTTACTCCTTCTTTTCCAGTTTCTCTTCGTTGTAAAAGTCTTTAAATAATGCATTATTCGCAGATTTTACACCTCAATAAACAGAAAAATAACTTCGCAATATTGCATGAATTATTTTGAAAGCTGCACTTAATTCAACATACTGATTAAGCTTTTTTTGGCGCATCCTGCTTTGTAGCTTTGGCGTCCTTACTATCTTCTTTTTTTGCGTCTTTCTTATCCTTATTGCAGCCTTCAGATTTAGTGCAATGTCCGCCTTTCTTTTTGCAGCAAGGTTTATCCTGTGCAAATGCTCCACCGGTAATCATCAGGGCAGCAACCAATAATAATGTTAGTTTTTTCATTGTTTTTGATTTTAGATTGCGAAGATATTGATTATTTTCCTTTAGGCCCTGTATTTTGAGATAGTTTAACACCCTGATTTAACCTCCGTTCTAATTCCTTTTTGCTGCTCCTCATTGAAGTTGAGTTATTCCTGAATTAATCGTAATGTGCCAAAACATTAACCCCACCCTTTACAGTATCTCCGATCTGCACATTTACTTTGGTGCCAATTGGCAAAAACACATCGACTCTTGAGCCAAACCGTATGAAACCGAATTCCTCGTTTTGCTTTACAATATCATTTTCTGCAATATAGAATTTTATGCGTCTTGCCATTGCTCCGGCTATCTGGCGCAGCAGAATATCCCCTTTGTCATTGCCTATTACAATGGTTGTGCGCTCATTCTCGGTTGATGATTTCGGGTGCCAGGCTACCAGGTATTTGCCTGTATGGTACTTAATATATTTGATAACGCCACTAACCGGGTTGCGGTTTACATGCACATTAACAGGCGACATGAAGATGGATATCTGCAGACGGTTGGCCATAAAATATTCCTGCTCATAGGTTTCTTCTATCACCACAACTTTACCATCACAAGGAGCTATTATTTTATCTTCGCCATGTACAAAATTCCTTGAGGGCAGCCGGAAGAATGCCACCACCCAAAACCATATAAGGAACAATAAAAAGGTAATAATACCCGTGAGCCAGGCATAAGGAATAAAATGGCTGCACAACCAGGCAAATCCCATCCAGAGAATAGTAGCCAGTATGATATATCGGTAACCTTCGCGGTGTATTTTCATTTTAATTATTATTGGATGGCAAAGGTAAGTTTTAAAAATTAAGGCTGGCTTACCTCATAAAATAATTCACATACAAAAATACAAAGGGCGTTGCTATCAGTAGAGAGTCGAACCGATCAAGAGCGCCACCATGGCCGGGCATGATGTTACCGGAATCCTTTACTTCGGCCATACGTTTCAGTTTCGATTCAAGCAGGTCGCCAAATGTGCCGGCGACTGTGGTAATTAGGGCAATGATGATCCAGTCGGACAAGCGGAATAAATGCGAAAAATAGCCGAAAACTGTTGCGGCCACTATGGTAATTAAAGCCCCGCCTATTGTGCCTTCCCAGGTCTTTTTTGGTGAAATGGGAGAAAGTGTGTGTTTTCCGAAGAATGACCCCATCAGATAAGCCATCGTATCGTTGCTCCAGATCATGATAATCATAGCCAATGGCAGCACAATGCCCTGCATCCGCATTTGAATAAGTAAAATAACCGGAATGGTAATGTAGAGCAACCCACCTAATGACTGCAACCATGCCGTGAATGAGGACTTTTTTGAGAGGGCCGAAACCAATAAAATAATAGCAGGCACTCCGGGTAGCAAGCGGCCTATATTCCAAATCAGGTCATCGGTAGCCTGGTTGGGTTTTAAGGAGAAAAGTCCGATGAGTAATATGCTAATAAGACTCATTGAATTCTTCAGCCAGTTGGGCCAGAATGCTGCAGAGTCAATCTTTGCCATGAGCCGGAAATACTCATTCATACATAAGCAACTGATGATACAAAACAGGCCTATGAATGCCCATTCTGTCCACAGCAGCCCGGTAAGCATAATGGCTACGAATACAACAGAACTTGCAGCACGCGTGAGAAATGTGGGTAAGTTGAGTGCCATAGGTGGTTAATATTGAGTTTCGTTCTGCATTATATCCGGTTTGTTTTCGTGGTTTTCCTCAGGAGTGAAATCATTTGTCCAGTCGTCAGGCAAAGGCGTACTATTCTTCCACAAAAGAAAGAGTGATAACGCAAAAAGAAAAGCGCCGGTTAAAATCAGATAAACCGGAACGGTATTACTCTCCATAAATGCCTTAACACCGGCATTGTTTTTACCAACGTAGGATAGTACTACCTGTGACCCATTAAACACAAGATGAGCCAGCATACTGCACCATAATGAACCGGTTAGGTAATAAATAGAAGAGAGTAATACTCCGGCAAGGAAAATAGAAATGAACCCGTAAATATTGGAGTGGAAATAAGCAAATATTACCGATGTAAAAAATATGGGGAAATACATAGTTACAAATTTCCTTTTAGCCAGTCGCAACAATAGCCCTCTGAAAAACAGTTCCTCGCCAACTGCGGGAAAAATGGCCATTATAAGGAATGTTCTTATAAAAGATGTAAAGTCAGGCATTGTTAAGAATGCCCCCATCATATGATCGTTGGCTTCCTGGCTGGCTTTAACTTTTGGCCCGAAATTGATATGGCTCACCAGGCTTTCAAATAATTCGAGGATTGGGATAGCGCCAAGCATTAGACCGATAACCAGCAGCAGTTGAATGGGCCGACCGGGTTTGCGCAAACCAAGGTAGGTTGCAGGTCGGGGATGGGTAAGGAAGGCAAAAGCCAGTGAGCTAACCAAAAAGATAATCAGGCTTAAAACTCCCTGAACAATAAGTGCAGTATTAATGAGCTTTGCCGGGCTTTGCTCAGAAATGCCTTCAATCTGTATTAGGGAATAAGCGGAGAATTTAGGTAAAAGTGAGATCAGCAGTATGCTGGATAAGCTCCACATAAAAACAAACATGCAGCCAAAAAGTAATAATTGCAGCCCCCAGGGGTATGCACGGAAATGTTTCATTTTAGAATTCATTGGCTGCAAAGATAAACAGATGGTAGTCTTAAATAGGAGATTAATTGAGGAATATTATTTGTACGGTTCAATTGGATTTTGAAGTTACAGCTACTGATTTTCAGTATTCTTTATTAAGTGAATTAATCTTTTCTCCTTGTGGAAAGTCTAACCCGCGATGTAATTTATCTATTTCTAATACTTCCAATTTATTATACTTGTATTATATTTAGGATAAACACTTAATTTTGCTGCCGGAAACAAAAGGTTTTCTGTAAAATTACCGTCTAATAATTGAATAACACAAAAATTAACATGAAGAAATCAGTTTTACTCTTTGCATTTTCAGTTGCATTAAGCTGTGCCGGATTGCGGTCTGAGGCGCAGAACATTTACACATTTGCAGGTATGGCAAGTACCACTGGGTACACAGGTGATGACAGCTTGTCAACTTTGGCCCGGCTTTCAGGCCCTTCGGGAATAGTTACAACCGCAGCAGGCGCTTATTTTTCAGATACAAGGAATAACGTTGTAAGAAAAGTGGCTTCTTCAACCGGTATAATAACCACTTTCGCCGGCACCGGCACCGGTGGTTACAGCGGCGACGGCGGCCCTGCCAGCGCAGCAAAGCTCAGAAGCCCTGTGGGTATTGCTACTGATGCAATTGGTAATATGTATATTGCTGACAGCCGTAATAACGTTGTTAGAAAAGTAGACACTAATGGAATTATTACAACCTTTGCAGGCAATAATACCGGCGGATATACAGGTGATGGCGGGCCGGCGACTTCGGCCGAATTGCGCACACCAGAAGGTGTAGCTGTGGATAATGCAGGAAATGTGTACATAGCTGATGCTCGGAACCTTGTGATAAGAAAAGTAAATACAGCAGGTATTATATCCACCTATGCGGGAAATAATACGCCGGGCTATACAGGCGATGG
Organism: uncultured Bacteroidota bacterium; assembly: GCA_903835005.1. Classification (GTDB taxonomy): domain Bacteria; phylum Bacteroidota; class Bacteroidia; order Chitinophagales; family Chitinophagaceae; genus Nemorincola. The sequence continues at coordinate 20,950 of CAILLK010000108.1, forward strand.
TGGTCCTGCCACAGCTGCACAGCTGTTCGGGCCATTGGGTATTGCCATTACTAATGCAGGTAATCTGTATATTGCCGATTCTCGCAATAATGTAATCCGTGTGGTGAACTCAGCAGGAGTGATCAATACGTTTGCAGGAAATGGCACGTTGGGTTATACAGGTGATGGCGGGCTGGCCACAGCTGCAGAATTATACAGCCCCAATGATGTAAAAACCGATGCAGCAGGAAATGTCTATATTTCAGATTCAAACAATGTGGTAAGGATAGTAAATACAGGCGACACCATAAAAACATTTGCAGGCATAGGCACTCCCGGCTATAGCGGCGATGGTGGTGCAGCTATAGCTGCAAAAATGACCGGCCCGGATGGTATTGCCATTGATGCGGCACACAATATATACATCAGCTGCCAGGGTAATAACGTGATCAGAAGGGTAGGGACACCCATTGCAGGTATTAATATTACATCCAATACTGGTATTGATACATTATGTATAGGGCATATTACCCTGTTTACGGCAACTGCAATTGCAGCCCCAACACCTCATTACCAGTGGCAGCAGAACGGAATAAATGTAGGTCCTGATGCCAATACCTGGGTGCCTGGTACACTGGCAACAGCTGATAATATTAGTTGTATCCTTCTTTCTGCACCTGCCGGAACTGAAATGGCTACATCAAATCATCTGCATGTGGACAGCCTTGTGCGTACCGGCACAATAAATGGCCCGGATCTTTTCTGCCTTGGCTCAAATGCACGCGAAAGAGACCTGGGCGGACCTCCGGCAGGTGCTGGCAACTGGGTCGTGAGTAATCCATTAATTGCTACCATTAACCCTACAGGCCTTGTTACCAGTTTGAGCCTGGGAAATGACACTGTTTATTTTATTTGCACCAATATGTGCGGATCTGATTCAGCAAGCAAGACAATACATGTTGTACCAAACACTATAGCTGCTATTTCGGGCCCTTCCGTTGTTTGCGAGGGTGCCATTGTAACCTATACCGATGCTACTCCATCCGGTATATGGAGAACAATTCCCGGTCCGGCTGGTTTCATAGATTCTCTTACCGGTGTTTTCACTGCAGGGAACATTACAGGCCCCGATTTAATCATATATGGCACGTCTCCTGCCTGCTACCTTATAGATACCATAATGATTGATTCTACTATAGCCAATGCCGCGATATCCGGGCCAACAGCAGTTGATTCTTCATGGACTATTACACTTACTGACCCTAATGCTGGCGGTATATGGACAAGCAGTAATTCCGCAATTGCTACTGTTGGCAGTTCATCAGGCATTGTAACCGGAATAGCTTCAGGCACAGTAACTATAACCTATTCCGTAACTGCTCCGGGTGGTTGTGTATCAGATACCACCTACACTATTCTGGTAGCTTCGGGAACCGGGGTGAAAAATGTTCAATTGAATGCAACTTTCGGTATTTATCCTAACCCGGCTTCCGGGTCATTGAATATTACAAGTAGTAATCAATCAAATGCAACTGGAGAATTATGCATTACTGATATTGCAGGTAAGGTTGTTTTCACTTCACAACTTAAATTGACAAGCAACGCAACAACAGCACATTTGGATATTTCGGGTTTGCAGCCGGGTGTTTATATGCTGACGGTAAAATCTGAACAAGCCTTTTATTGTACTAAGCTGATTATTGAATAGGTATTTATATTATATGTATTTAGCCCGTCTGAAGATATTCACTTCAGGCGGGTTTGTTATATCCGGCACTTACTCCTGAATATTTTAATGTAATTCTTTATTTGCCGGTCTGAACGATTCATACCAATTCTTGGCAGTATCGGTCCAGCCGACCAACCATGCTGTCAGTTCATCCACATTAAGCTCGTTTATATCATAGCTCACCATTCGCATTATTGATTGAGGCCATAATTTTTTGGCCTTTTCCGCAGCTTCATCCGACTGTGCAAAAGTTTTATAAAGATCCCATGCTCCATAAAGATGCAGCAATTCATGAGCAATTGTTGCCGTATAGATTTTTTCGTCGTTCCAGTATTTTTCGTAAAGCACAGATCCCTCCAGGAAATAAAGCTCTTTATTCATTTTACTTGAGTAAGCCATTGAATAACTTGTACCCTTCCCTTTAACAAAAATGATTAGTTGCAGGTTATCGCAATTATTCTCTGCCATTGTTTTGTTGTAAAATTTCACGTTGCCGGCATAGCCAGCCTGTTTTAGTACAACGGATACCCAGTCCACCGGTTCTTTTCCAGAAGCAGTTCCCCGTTTTAAAGCAGCAAGTTTTATATCCTGATCATATCCTAATATGCTGCTGGCGAATTTTAGTGATACCGAATAATGCTCTGCCTGATTTTTTAGCCAGATTTCAGCCTCATGAAGTTGATTAATCAATCCATCCTTCTCCTTTATATTCCAGTTGTCATCTTCTGTTGAAACAAATAAAACTACTGTAAAAACTTTGTTCCTGAATTCTTTTGCGCTGCCTGAACGCCAGATACCGACCGACTGGGCTGTAGCTACCTGAGTCATGAACCAAAAAGAGATTAATAACAGCTGTTTCATAATACCTGCAAATTAATGGTTTATGCAATCCTGCGCGGGTTGTCAGTTTTTATTTTCAGGAACATTAAAACTAAACCTGAAAAGCCCTCGTAAGTAATACCGATGCCAGAAGGCAAATGAATTATCGTTCAACTTAAATCACAAAAAGTATGAGAAAAATCAACTGTTTCAGAAGACTAAGGTTCTTACCTTTCTTCCTGGGAGTTATGGCCTTGGGTACTACTACTTATGCATCCAGCCACAGAGAAGCTCCCCTGATCTCCAACGATCCGCAAGCCGACAATACCGACTTGTATGTATTCCGCAGCCCCGATGACACTAACACCGTGACAATCATCGCCAATTACATCCCCTTTGAATCGCCGGAAGGAGGACCCAATTATTTTACTTTCGGCACCAATGTGCGCTACGAGATCCACATTAAAAATAAAGCAACAGGAATGGCCGACGATATTACCTACCGCTTTACTTTCTCACAGGTAAACCAGGATACAACCACTTTTTTCAACATCAGGCTGGGCAAGCAGAATCTGAAAACAGTATATACCTGCCAGAAAAGCACCGATGGGGGATTGACATGGACAACCATTATAACCAATGGTATAGTTCCGCCTCCAAATATCGGCCCGCGCTCTATTGAAAACAGCACTGTGGGTCTTGGCGCACCCAACTACCTTAGCCTTATGACAGGTGCAATAGCAACAGCTACAAGCGGTGAAACAGCTTTCTGCGGGCCAGTTGATGATCCGTTTTTTGTGGATCTTGCAGGAGCTTTTGACCTGGGAAATTTCAGGCCGTACGGATTGAGCACAACCAATGTGCCAAAAGATGGTCTGGCCCGTTTCAACTGCCATACTATTGCGCTCAAGATACCTATAAGCATGTTGCAGGCAGGTGGTTTGAGTGTTACATCGGCAACAAGTATCCTCGACAGCAGATTTGTGATAGGCGTATGGGCCTCGGCCAGCAGGCAGCAGATCAAAACAATAGCTACCGGCAGTAATCCTTCTTATTCAGGTACCTGGGTGCAGGTTTCGCGCCTGGGTATGCCGCTGACCAATGAAGTAGTTATACCAGTAGGCATGAAGGATTACTGGAATTCGCAGAATCCGGCCAATGATGTTCAGTTTGCTAAATACTTCAGCAACCCCGAACTCGCGCTATATATGGATAAATCACAGTACGGTGGTGCAGTGCCTTCACTCAATGCCTTACGCATTCAGTCCAACTCATTGCAGGCCTTCGATTTCCGCAATACCCATAAGGGACTGTATGGTCTGAAAGGTTCAACAGCAGTAGCAGGAACTGCATTGGACGATGCCATATTCGGTACCATATTATTGCCCGACTCTATGAGCCCGAGAGCAGTAGATATATTGCCTATATTCTTCACAGGTGTTCCTAACCTTGCTCCTTATCAGCTGGCCACAGGTAAGCCCGTTGGCAATCCGCTGGCACATGGCAAGCCATTCATCAATAACTTCCTTCCGACCCTGGGTGATATGCTGCGCCTGAATATGGCAGTGCCCGTTACACCCCGTACTGATCCTGATTTCAGCTCAGAAGGGATTATACAAGCTGCTGCTTTAGGGCTTACCAGCGCCACCTATAATACAGATACCAGCTTGCAGTTTATTCCTAATATGGATGGTTTCCCCAATGGCCGCAGGCTGGAGGATGATGTAACCACCATAGAATTGCAGGCAGTAGGCGGTGTAGCGTTGGCTGCTATAGGCCTCTGGTACGATGATTACATAGTTGGTGTAAGCACTACACCTGTTACCGCCAACCTGGGCAATGTGCTGGGCTTCAATGCTGGCATCACGCACAATGACACTACATTCCAGGCCGTTTTCCCTTATGAGCAGCAGCCATGGAGAGGCTATGATTATACTTACCAGGCAAGGTTTTAATCCCATTCATCCACACAAAAAAATCTACTAAAATGAGAAATAGTATAAACAAACTTTTGGTAGCAGCGCTTATATGCCTGCTGCCCCAGATACAGGCTGTAGCCTCATCGCACAGAGAGGCGCCCCTGATATCAGCCGACCCGCTGGCCGATAATACGGATCTTTATGTATTCAGGAGCCCGTGCGACACGAATAACATTGTGATCATAGCCAACTACATACCTTTTGAGCATCCGGCCGGTGGGCCAAACTGGTTCAATTTCGGACAGAACATACGGTATGAGATCCACATCAAAAACAAGACCACAACAACCGGTGATGATATTACCTACCGGTTTACATTCACACAGGTTAATCAGGATACAACAACGTTCTTCAATATCCGCCTGGGAAAGCAGAATGTTATGGATAAGTATACCTGCGAGCGGAGTATGGATGGCGGGGTAACCTGGACAACAATTATGACCAACGGCGTTGTTCCCCCTGCCAATATAGGGCCCCGCTCCATACAAAGTGGAGTGGGCCTGGGCGCTACTGCCGGATACGACAGCCTGATGCTTGCTGCTGTAGCAACCGCTACAACCGGCGAGAAACTCTTTGCAGGCCCGGTAGATGATCCGTTCTTTGTGGATCTGGGCGGGGCATTTGATGTAGGCGGTTTCCGTGCCGCTGGCCGCGACGGACTGGCGAAATTCAATTGCCACTCAATTGTGCTGGAGATACCTATATCTACGTTGCAGAAAACAGGATTAACTATAGCTGGAGCTACGAGTATCCTTGATCCCAACTTCGTGATAGGTGTATGGGCATCGGCCAGCAGGCCTGCCATGACTACCCTCAGCTCAACCGGAGGCCAGCCAGCCACTTCAGGAGCTTGGGTACAGGTTTCCCGCCTGGGTATGCCGCTGACTAATGAAGTAATCATTCCTATTGGTTCTAAAGACAGGTGGAATGGCGCAAACCCCTATACCGATGATGCTGCCTATGAGCCATTCTTTGAGAACCCTGAACTGGCGCTGTATATGGATACCACAGCATTTGCCGCTGCAGTACCCGGTCTTGCTCCATTACGGATACAGGCCTATTCTTTGGGCGCATTCGATTTTCTGAATGGACAGCCTGGTTTATTCCCTGTAAAGGGTACTGCGGGCACAACCGGTACAGCTTTAGATACACTTATATTCGGTAATTTCCTGTTACCCAATAACCATAGCCCGCGCGCTGTAGATCTCTTGCCGATATTCTATACCGGTGTACCAAATCTTAATCCTTACCAGCTCGCAACAGGCAAAGCTGCCGGCAATCCGCTGTCTCCCGGCAAGCCGTTTATCAATAACTTCCTGCCTACATTCTGCGACATGATCAGGCTGAATATGGCAGTGCCGGTTACCCCCCGCACCGACCCAAATTTCAGTTCGCTTGGATTGATAAGTGCAGCTGTACTCGGATTGACCAACACAGCTTATAATACCACGACAACCCTGCAGTTTATACCCAATATGGATGGTTTCCCTAATGGCCGCAGGCTGGAGGATGATGTAACTACTATTGAGTTGCAGGCAGTATCAGGTGCAGTTTTGGCAGCAATAGGTTTGTGGTACGATGATTATACAGTTGGTGGCAGTCCGGTTACTACCAAGCTTACCAATGTGCTGGGCTTCAATGCAGGTGTTACACATAATGATACCACATTCAAAGCCTGCTTCCCGTATGTACAGGATCCATGGCCCGGATTTACCGGTACTGAATATACTGGTCCGACCAGTTTGCAGACTGCAGGTATAGCAACACTGCCGCTCAGTACGCCATCATTTGCAATGAATGCATATCCTAATCCGTTCAGTTCGCAGGTAACTTTCCGTTACAAGCTGGATGATGATGCAACAATAAGTATACAGGTAATGGATATAACCGGCAGGTTGGTTAACACAGCAGATCTGGGTAATAAATCTTCAGGCGATTATACTTACCAGATGAATACAGCAACATTAATTCCCGGCAATTATTTTGCCATATTGCTGGTGAATAATCAAAGAGTACAATCAATAAAAGTGGTGAAAACCCAATAAGAAGGTGGTTTTGGTTTGATAAAGAGGCCGGGTTTGCCCGGCCTTTTTTATTGATTACTGCGTAGCCGCAAATATTTATGCTTAAGAAAGAAAAGTTAACAAAATAATACCTTACTTTTATTTTGATTGAAAGTCAACTCCAATTTCACAATATTAATAATTTAGTGATATATATGTAAAATTCTCTGAACCAACAAAGAAAAAAATTATGCTCGATATTCTTATACAATATATTTGAACGCATATAAATTGTCATGTTAAAACATAAATATAAATGGTTCTAAGTAACAAAAACAAGACAAGAATATTTTACATATCAATGGCGGTATTATTTTTATTGTTTATTAGCTTCGTTAGAGGAATTAGACACTTATTGATCCAAAAACATGAAATTACAAATTGTTTTATAGACGAAATAAAAACTGTAGGAAGGGAACAATCAGTCAGAATTAAATACCATTTTTTTGTTGATGGAAGATTACATAACAGTGATGTTGCATTTGGTCAAAAATATATGAGCTATGAAAATTTCAAGTCATTGAAAAATAAGGAAGTACCAGTTGCATATCATTATAAATTTGGTGTGATGGTAAGTTACATTTTAATCTTTCCAGATGACTATGCTGATTTTAATATTCCTTTCCCAGACAGTTTGAAATGGATTCTACCATTGATCAAAAATTGAGCCTCGGCCAAAATTATTCAAGTAAGTTTCCATTTTTTTATAAAATATTGCAGTTTTTTTAATTATAAATGCAATATAACACTCACTCTGAGATGCCTTCGAAAACCATCCGGAGATTGAAAAACAGCAATTAATTTTCGTATACCTGCACTGTGAAAAAGAAGCAGATAAAAACTAAAGAAACAAAATCACTCTATGCACAGATATTACAATCTGCATTGGCTTCATTCCGAATAGAAGGGATTCGTATTTCTGAATCAGATGCACTCAAAAAGATTGAATCTACTACAAATCTATAAGTAGAAATTCCTCTTTTATAGCATATTCCTATATTTGGTTTATTTGATCCTCAGAAAGGCCGGTCAATTCCGCTATTTCTTTTACAGGTAAGCCTTTTTGTTTGCATTTTTTTGCAATTTCTATTGCCTTTTGTTTTTCTTTTTCTTCTGCATATTTTTCCTTGTTGGCTTCACCTTTTTCAATTCCTTTCATTTCCCCTTCCATAAATTGGGTACTCATCAGGCTTTGAGTGTCGCGCCATATAGTGAGATCTGCTTCATATTCCATCATGGCTTCTTTGCTCAGTTTCAGCTTATCCAGTTCTACTTTTGCCTCTGGTAGTCCCTTCGCCTTACTTCCTGGTTTTACTTCTTCATTTTTCAGAAAATTGATCCATTCGTCCAGTGTATTCTTCGAGATATCGTCAAACTTGTTTACTTTAATAATGTAGTATTCCGGATACAGGCGCTCTATTTGTTCTGCATTAAAAATTCGCTTTTCATTCGCCGACAGATTCAACAGGTCATGTTTATGGATCCCGGTAAAACTTGTAGTGCCATGATAAACATAATCATCGCCATGCCCTAAATCGAAATACACAATATTTACCGATATTATTTTTTTGATTTTGGTATAAACCATGCCTTCGGCCATATTATCCACCACCAGTTTCGATGTGCCGAACAACATGCGCATCAGGTAATCGTGGGTATAATTGCTTTGCACTTCAATAATCACCAGTTCGCCTTTTGAATTCTGAACAAGCACATCTACACGGTTCATCTTGTTATCAATGCTCTGCTTATTGCTTTCACTTTCTAAAATACTTTCAATTTTTATCTCTTCTCCCAGCAATTCGCTTAATAATCCTTCCAGAATAACAAAATTGGCCTTGTTGCGCAACAGCCTTTTTATTGCCCAGTCGAACCGGATAGTGTTTCTCATTACAAATACGTTTCTAAATTGCAAATATAACCAATTTGTCCATAGGAAATGACCATGAATTTCCTTCATTCATGCATTGAAAACCATTTCCTCAATCTACTCGTAAGTAATAGTACAAAACCAACCAAAAATGAAAAAGACAACATTTATTTTACTGCTTTTACTGCTTTGTGGCAGTAATGTTTATCTGAGTTCCTGCTCAAATCACAAAGAGGAAATACCCGCCCTGATTGAGCGGAATAAAGTTATGGGTCCGGAAGATGAAAAGGCAACCATAGCCAAGACTTATCAGAAAGCTAAAGATGCTCTGGCAAAAGACCCGAAAGATATGAAGCAATATATTGCTTTGGCATCGGCTTATATTTCAGAAGGGCGGATTACTGGCAATAACAATTATTACAGCAATGCTGCTGTACAGATGCTCAATAAAATAACTGATGGCGAGGGAGCAGATAAAGACCTTCTGTTTCAGGCGTTGAGCCTGAAATCGGCAGTACTGCTCAATATGCATCAGTTCAAAGATGCGCTGGTAGTGGCTCAGAAAGGTGTATCGCTGAATGCATATAATTCCGGTATATTCGGTGCGCTCGTAGATGCCAATGTGGAGCTGGGCAACTATGATGAAGCAATAAAAGACTGCGACAAAATGCTTAGCATCCGTCCCGATCTGAGGTCTTATTCCAGGGCCTCATACCTGAGGCAGATTTTTGGGCAGAATGCCGCAGCTATCGAAGCTATGAAAATGGCCGTAGAAGCCGGTATGCCTGGTGCGGAAAGCACAGAGTGGGCCCGGACTAAACTGGCAGACCTTTACCTGGACAATGGCAATACCGACAGCGCTTCAATAGTTTACCGTACTTCACTGGTTTACCGGCCCGATTATCCATATGCACTTATCGGTATGGCGCGTGTTGTGAAAAATAAAAAGAATTATGATGGGGCTATAGTTTATACCAGGAACGCAATCAAGGTGCTGAGTGAAGCTTCTTTTGTTTCTTTCCTGGCCGATCTGTATGAATTGAAAGGCGATGCTATCCATGCAAAGGAAACAAGAAACGATGTAGTAAGCCTGTTGGAAGAAGGGCAGAAAAATGAACCGGAAGATGCCTTGGTGAAACACAATGTGAGCCGCGAAATGGCTACTGCATATATGAATGCCGGTAACCTCGACAAGGCCTTGCAATATGCAAAAACCGACATCAATATGCGCCCCGAAAATATAGATGCCAATGAGCTGATAGCATGGATATATTATCTGAAGGGCGACTATGCCAATGCAAAAATACATACCGGTAAAATGCTGGCTACAAAAACACAGAATGCAAATTCTCTCTACAAAGCAGGTGCCATATATGCGGCTGCAGGCAATACTGTTCAGGGCGCAACCCTTATGCAGGCAGCGCAGGTCATTAATCCCAATATAGATCCGCTGATAGTGCTACATAGTAAATCTTCATTAGCCTTAACCAGCAAATAATGAAAAAGGTCTGCCTGCTGCTGTTGCCATTACTTGTGGCTGCTTCATCTCTTTCAGCTCATGTGATACAATATGAGCTGGATAAGATGAGCGCCAACACGGTCTTCTGGAAATACACACTGATTGGCTTCCAGCATATCATTCCGCTTGGCTTCGACCATATCCTTTTTATCACCTGCGTTTTCTTTCTCAACTCGAATATCAGGCAGGTGATATTGCAGGCATCCATGTTCACATTGGCACATTCCATTACGCTTGGGCTGGCTATGTATGGTATCATCAGGCCCCCTGCCAATATCATTGAGCCATTGATAGCACTTTCAATAGTTGTGCTTGCTGTTGAAAATATTTATACCAAAAAGGTAAAACCCTGGAGGTTGGTTATGGTGTTTCTGTTCGGTATGGTACATGGTATGGGGTTTGCAGGAGCTTTAAGTCAGCTGGGTATGCCCCAATATGCCTTTGCCACTGCCTTGATTAGTTTTAATGTGGGAGTGGAACTGGGTCAGCTGGCTATAATTCTCACGCTCTGGTTCTTTGTAGCCAGGTTATTTTCGGGCAGGATTTGGTACAGGAGCAGAATAGTGATTCCGGTCAGCATTTTGATTGGTATTGTAGCTACTTACTGGACCGTGGAAAGGATATTTTTCGTGTAAAAAAATTAAGAAAAGAGATTAAAACCAGGACCAGTGATTCATCGTAAATAATCAGGAAGATTGTCAAATTAAGTCCAATTCTTAATGCGATCAGTAAAACTTTTACCAAAATAACAACATACTGATGAAATCACTTTTACTGCCGGTTATATTGATAATAATGCTGCTTAGTAATGTTGATTTATTGGCGCAAACCTTCTGTAACCTGAAGGGTAGGGTGGTGGACAAAATTAACCGCGAACCAATTGAGTCGGTAGTGATACTTGATGAAGCAACAGGGAATACTGATTACACAGATAAAAACGGTTGTTTCACATTAAAAGTAGTTAACGGGGATAGTGTATGCGCACTGCTTATCGGATATAAACCTTTTAAAGTTAAAGCAGATATCGACAATCAAATGGTTATTGCGCTGGAAAGAGGGGCTATTTCATTGAAAGATGTCACAATCAGTAATAGTAATACGCTTAAAACAAACAAAGCGCTTTCACTGCTTGACTTGAATATGCAGCCTGCTAAATCGGCACAGGATCTGTTGCGGTTGGTTCCCGGTCTCTTCATTGCGCAGCACCAGGGTGGGGGTAAGGCAGAACAGATTTTCCTGCGGGGCTTTGATGCCGATCATGGCACTGATGTAAATATATCGGTAGATGGAATGCCGGTAAATATGGTTACCCATGCTCATGGCCAGGGTTACGCCGACCTTCATTTTCTGATTCCCGAAACCGTATCCGGTTATGATTTTGGTAAAGGCCCTTATTATTCAGATAAAGGAGATTTTACAACTGCAGGTTATGTAGCTTACACTACAAAGAACGTTCCCGACCAGAATATGTTTAAGATTGAATTGGGGCAATTTAATACAATGCGCCTGATGGCCATGGTTAATCTGCTCAGTGAAAAAGCCAGGAAAAAAGGCGCCAGTGCCTATATAGCCGGTGAGCGGTTGTATTCCGATGGCGGGCCATTTGCACTCCCGGAGCATTTTACCCGTTACAATCTGTTTGGTAAATTCAGTAAAACATTATCGGATAAAACTAAACTGACTGCCAGCATATCTACCCTTTCTTCTGGCTGGCGCTCAGCGGGCGAGCTACCAGACCGGGCAGTTTCAGAAGGGTATATTGCTAATCGTTTTGGTGTGCTGGATACTGCCCAGGGTGGTTATACCACCAGAACTAATGCCAACCTTAAACTCACAACTAATCTCACAAATGGCTGGACCTTGGATAACCAGTTTTGGTATTCCCATTACTTTTTTAACCTTATCAGTAATTTTACCTATTACTATTACTTCCCCAAAAAAGGAGATGAATTCCGTCAGCGCGATAACCGCGATGTGAGCGGTTATAACAGTAAAATCGCAAAAACGGCTTCTGTTGGCGATGCTGCATTTACTACCACAATCGGAGGAGGTTTCCGGTACGATAATATTTATCCCAGCGAACTCGACCATACAGCGAACGGGCAGTTTCTGGGTTATCTGCAATATGGCAAAGCCAGGGAGTTAAATATAAACAGCTATATAGATGAAACAATACATAAAGGCAGGTGGCTATTTAATGCCGGTACCAGGTTAGACTACTTCCATTTCTTTTACCAGAACCTGGCCCCACAGGCAGATACTTTTGCCACAGGTGTTTTTACCGGATTAAATCCCAATGCCCAAAAGGCAATAATAAGCCCGAAACTGAGCGCCGAATATACTTTTAATGATCAGTTTCAGCTATATACCAAAGCAGGCAAAGGGTTTCATTCCAATGATGCCAGGGTGGTAATAGGCAACCAGGGCTTTGAAACACTCCCTGCTGCATATGGCGCCGATCTTGGTGCTAACTGGAAGCCAATACCCAACCTTTATATAAATGCTGCTTTATGGTATCTGTACCTGCAGCAGGAATTTACATTTGGGCAGGACCTGGTTAATCAACCGGGAGGACCGGTAACTCCGAGCGGCAAGACCGTAAGGACAGGAATAGATTTTTCGGCCCGCTACCAGATAACCAAATGGCTTTATGCCAATATGAATTGGAACCTTGCCCATCCCCGCTTTGCTGATAGTGCAGCAGGCCATAATTATGTGCCTCTTGCCCCAACTTTAACCAACACTGCAGCGCTTAATTTCAGGTTTGAAAATGGCATAAACGGAGGCATAAGTTACCGCTACCTTCACGACAGGGCCGCTAACAGCGATTACAGCCTCACTGCACGTGGCTATTTTATCACCGACCTGGCATTGAATTATACTTGCAAAAGATATGAAGTTGGTATTGCTGTAGAGAATCTCTTCAACCAGCAATGGGATGAATCGCAGTTTGAGTATACCTCAAGATTGTACAAAGAAACAGCACCGGTTGATCAGGTAAGTTATACACCCGGGGTTCCGTTTTTTGCAAAATTGAAACTGGCTGTGTTTTTTTGATTATCGATAGCAAGCGGAGCAATGAGATAGAGTTTTCATCAATCCATAAACACAAAATAAAACTACCGCTATCGCAGCTACAATAAGGATAAGTCTTTCAGATTGTCAACCCGGACAGAACAGTCAGCTAAAATTGAATTATAAATAATTATCCTTTATCCCATTTAAATGGTGCAAAGTATGCCCGGTTATTATGTACCCTAACGCCCGGGCGGTTATTGGCTGAGTGTCCAGATTTGCAACAAATTTGCTTTGCTTTTCTGATATTGTTTCAAAAAATTTTTCAGTAGCATTGCGCACTGCTTTGAACTCTTCAACCAGGTCATTAAACAGTCGGCCTGCAACAATAGCGTTGATAACATAGAGGTGGTCATCCATGCCATATAGAATCGTTTTATTGTCGCCCCGCGAGGCTACAAGGGCACGATAGCACATTACCCGCTCTACATCAATCATATGCATGATCAATTCCTTCACATTCCACTTATCAGCAGCATAAAGGTAGTTATGTTTTTCAACAGGTATCTTTTCAAACAGATCGGTTGCTGACTTCGTATTCTTATATAACTGGTCAAGAAAATCGCCCTTGGGCACAAGGTCTATATAGGCCTGGAAATAGGGATTGTATTCGCCTTGTATTGGACGCTGCATCATAGTTTTACATTTTTTTGTTGTTTCAAAGAATAAATAACCATGTTGACGAAATAGTCTTGTCCCTCATGGTTAGCCTCGGCCTCCGTATCTCTGCAGAAATTACTCTTTTCCATAAGCCTTATGGACGATATGTTTTCCTTATGGGTCCACCCTTCAATGGCAGTTACATTCATCGCAATAAATGCATAATTCACTGCTTTTAGCACAGCCTCAAGCATAATTCCTCGTCCCTGGTAGCGTGGCGTGAGTTCAAAGCCGATCTCCGCGATTGCAGTTTCTTTTGAAATATTCCAGAAACAAACGACCCCAAGTAAGGTAGTGTCCCCTTTCAGGTTTATAGCCCATGCGATTCCGTCATTTTTATCAATTATGCTTTTCAATTTCTGCAGAAATTGCTGTGCATCCCTGATGGATGAGGCTATAGGACGGTCCAGGAATTTATTAACGGTAACGTCGCTTCTCAGCGAAAGTATTTCTCTGTCATCAGTCGCTAACGGTCGCCTTAATACGAGGCGGTCGGTGGTAAGAGTCGGGAAAGGGGAAAAATTAAGATAAAGCACGGTACGTCTGTGAAATTATCAGTCAAATTTAGGAACTATATTCAAAAATAAAACAGCAATACAAAATCAGAACGGGGCCAAATAAATTCCTGCCATTCAGAAAAAGTAACTATTCAGCCCCATACATTGCTACAAGTCGGAGTGCATTCAAAACACTTTTGTCCACTAACACAAAGATCAACCATGAAATGGCTAAAATACTGTCAATTCAAGCCTTTTAACTAACAAATGCAATAAGTTATCTACATAAAAAAGGTCCAAAAACATGATTTTCAAAACGAAGCATCGGTGAGTCGCACAGAGTAAAATAATGCAGGAAAAATTCAACCATTTTTTTCGGTTTTGAGAAAAAACCTTCAGAAATTAAGCAAGGCTGAATAGTTTCAAAAAATCAGACCAGAATAGAAAGCAACTTTTAGTTACAAAATCATCCAACGATCTCTTGCTATAGTAATACGCTGCAACAGAGTTTAGTTGTTCTGTCTGTTTCCTGATAGTAACCTATCCTTTTGTTTATGATATTGGCACAGCGAAGCAGGAAATACAGCAAACAAAGTTGAAAAATAATAACTGGTTTAATATTTTCGTATAATTAATAACTGGTATAATGCAAAAGTGCAATTCAAGATTTTTTCTGGCATGATTTTTGTGATATTTATAACAATCCTATAGCTGGGATTACAAGGATATGATTCCATATTATTGCAAGAAGGGAAATAGATAGAAATGAAGTGACTTTAATAGATTTCTTGCATGATTAAAAGAATATCTATAAATTCGAAATTTACTTCTATGCTATTGGATAGCCCCAAGGGAGAAAATTCGATTTTTTCTAAACATTTTTGCTACAAATAGCTATTCCCTTTGGGGTAAATAGACGAGTTGAAATAACTGCATTTATATTATATAGGAAGTCTAATATATTATAATATTATTATTTTGAAATTGTATACTGCCAACTTAAAAACCAAATTTTATGAATCGTAATGCCTGTTTTTCTTTTCTTTTCTATTTATTTGTTGCTTCACTTTTTGGCAATATTACTTCCGCCCAGGCCCAGGGCTGGCAGTGGGGAACAGGCAGTACTAAAGGAATGTGTGATGGTGGCCCGGTTACTACAGATACTTTTGGAAACGTATTTATGTCGGCGATTTATGAGTCTGATTCTATATGTTTTGGAACTACCACACTTTATAATACTACAAGTACTAATCCCCAACTTGTTGTTGTAAAGGCAGATGAAGCTGGTAGCTTTTTATGGGCGATAAGTTCGACTAATTCTAATGTAAACACAGAAGATGAAAACATAGCTACCGACAGAACCGGCAACGTTTATGTTCTGGCCCAATATTGTTCACCCTATTTTGAATTTGGCGGCATCACCTTGAGTAACCCTTCGCTGTTTGATATGTTTGTTGTTATTAAAATTTCGCCGGCCGGAACAGTTTTATGGGCACAGAATATTGGTTGCCTTACTGGTTCGGGAGGGGCTTTCGAGAACCCTAATGGAAGCTTAGGTGTTGATACGATGGCCAATGTTTATGTAACGGGGACTTTTAATCTGCCATTCACTATTGGTTCCTTCGCGCTTACCTCTTCCTCCGGCAGTGCCTTTCTAATCAAACTGAATACCTCAGGTACCCCGATATGGGCAATAAATTATGGCAGTACATCTATCAAGCCTGGTGTTCTTTCTGTCACTCCAGGAGGCAATATATATAGCTGTGGGATTTTTTATTCTCCGACAATTACTATCGGCGGCACCACTCTGCATAATACATCAGTTAATGGCATTTATTTAGCCAAATGGGATACTTATGGAAATCCGTTATGGGCAGAAAGGATAGACAGTAACATCTATTCTGTTAATTATTCAGCTTTGGATGAACACGAAAACATATATTTGACTGGTGCATTCAGAAATACCATGAATGTGGGCGTATCTACGTTTACCAGTTATGCAGGTACTTCTGATGCTTTTATTGCAAAATATGATTCGTCTGGTAATGCTAAATGGGGAAAAGGTGTAGGATCATATGGCCAGGATAAAGGTTTTTGTGTGGCTGCGGATAAATGCGGAAAATTATTTTTTTATGGCGCTATGTATATTTTGGAGTCGCTTGGCGGGAGCCCGCCTGGCTATTCAGTTTCTTTTGGCACAGCAACCCTGGAAGGTTTGTCTGATGGGGTACCTGATATGTTTATAGCCGAATATGATACATCAGGCAATTACATTTTCAGTATTGCCTCGCCTTGGAACGACTGGGATGGAAATAGCGGTTTCGCACTGGATAACAAGGGTAATTTCTTTGTTGGCGGTCCATATCGGGGAATACCGTATGTATTCGGGCCTGATACCTTGCATCCTGACTCAGTAAATAGTAATTTGTATTTTGCTAAATTTACATATGATTCATTCCAATGTAATCAATATTGTATCCCGACACCCATAAACGGAGGCAGTTACCTATGTGTTGGTGCGTCGAAGACTTTAGGCAATGCCACACCGGGGTGTACCTGGAGCAGCAGCAATCCTGCAATTGCAATTATTGGTTCTGCTTCTGGTATCGTTACAGGGATGAGTACAGGCGCAGTAACCATCACATGCTATATGCCTTGTGGCAGGATTGTCACAGTCACAATGAACGTCATATCTTCCATTCCACCTATTACCGGTACGTTGCATGATTGCGAGGATTTTTTTGACGATACCCTTAATGATTTAATAGCTTATGGCAGATGGAGCAGCAGTAATCCTGCCGTTGCAGCAATTGATTCTATATCCGGAATTATAAACCCCCTGTCGGCAGGCACGTCTGTAATTACCTATACCATCGGCGGGGCTTGTTTTACAACGGTAACTTTTACTGTAAACCCGATTCCCGATTCTATAACCGGGGCAGAAGCCATCTGTACAGGGGCCACAACAACACTCACAGGTTACCCTGCCGGTGGCATCTGGAGCAGCAGTTATGTGCCTGACGCAACAGTAGGATCCTCGTCTGGTATAGTAACGGGTATTGCCCCTGGTATCCCTGTTATATATTATACGTTCCCTACCGGCTGTTATATTTTTGAGGAGTTCACTGTCAACCCGATACCAACAATTTCTGGTACTGGAGATCTGTGTGCAGGATCAGTAACCTCTTTAACGGGGACACCTGGATATGGAGTCTGGGCCAGCAGTAATCCTGCAATTGCTACTATCGGTTCGTCCAGCGGATTTGTTTATGCAGCAGCAACAGGTACAACACTGATGACTTATACAGTACCGGGAGGCTGTTATGATACAGTCACCTTTGATGTTATCACCACTCCGTCCCCCATTATCGCACCCGAGGGTGGTAATCTATGCTATTTATCCACAACCGGATTTACTGATGCTATGGCTGGTGGCAGTTGGAGCAGCAGCAACACCTCTGTTGCTACAGCAGATTATTATACAGGTTTCGTAACTGCAGTAGCTTTGGGCACTGCTGTTATTACCTACACATTGGGCCCCGGTTGCTATGTAACAATAAACATAACTGTAAACCCGATACCTGACCCGGTATCGGGAGCGAGTCACGTTTGCGTTGGTGACAATATTACATTGACCGACCCGACAACAGGAGGAACATGGAGTACCACCGGCACACATGCCTCTATAGGCAGCACTACAGGCATTGTAACCGGAATATCCGGCGGAACAGAAAATATTACTTATTCGCTCTCTGACGGATGTTTTGCCTCTTATTATATTTCTGTTGTCACAACTCCTTGCCCTTCATTGGGTATAACTTCTCTTTTCAATGAGGTATCTATTGCTCCTAATCCGGCAAATAATGAATTATTGATAACAGCAGATAACAGTATTTATCAATCTCTGGTAATAACCAATCAGGTAGGGCAGGAAATGATCCAGCAGCCAATTATATCTTCATTGACAAATGTGGATCTGAAGCATTTGTCGCCAGGACTTTACTATATTATTTTGAACGGTAGTAACGGTAAATTAGTACACAAGTTCGTGAAGTTATAATGCGTATCAGGAGTTGAATATACTCCCAGGGTCACCTTGATATTTATCACAAATTGAAATGCCGGGCATTGCCCGGCATTTCCAAAAATAATTAAATGAAAGAATCAGCTAAACAATTTTCGCATCCTCAACTAGCACACTTGCATTGTTATTCAGCATTTCCACAAAACCACCGCTGATTTCATACATTTCGGTATTGCCGGAGGCATTAAGGTCAGTTTTCTTTTCCTTGATTACCTTCATCTTGCCCTTGCCCAGTGCCGCAATAATAGGCGCATGATGATCCAGCATCTCGAAAGAACCTTCAACACCCGGCAACATTATGCCATAAACTTTACCGCTGAATACCCTTTTTTCGGGTGATAATATATCTAGTTGCATTTCTCTAATTTGATAATTTGACAATTTGGCAATTCGGAAATTTAATTTGTTGACAATACAAGAGCATTATCAAATTATCAAATTGCCGAATTATCGAATTTAGTTCTTAGCCTGCTGGATGAGCAACTTGCCTTTCGCAATCGCATCATCAATGGTTCCAACCAGGTTGAACGCTGCATCCGGATACTCATCAACTTCGCCATCCATGATCATATTGAAACCACGGATAGTTTCTTCGATTGGCACCAGTACACCCTTAAGACCAGTGAAGGCCTCGGCCACATGGAACGGCTGCGACAGGAAGCGCTGCACCTTACGGGCACGGGCCACTGTGAGCTTATCTTCTTCGCTCAACTCATCCATACCCAGGATGGCGATGATGTCCTGCAGCTCTTTATAGCGCTGTAAGATCAATTTTACGCGGTTGGCACAATCGTAGTGGGTGTTTCCAACGATGATTGGCGTAAGGATACGGGAGGTAGACTCCAGCGGGTTTACCGCAGGATAGATACCAAGATCAGCTATTTTACGGTCCAGTACGGTTGTTGCATCCAGGTGGGCAAATGTAGTTGCCGGCGCCGGATCGGTCAAGTCATCCGCAGGTACATACACCGCCTGTACCGATGTGATCGAACCATTTTTGGTAGAAGTGATACGCTCCTGCATCAATCCCATTTCTGTAGCCAGTGTAGGCTGATAACCCACCGCTGAAGGCATACGACCTAAAAGCGCCGATACCTCAGAACCTGCCTGGGTGAAACGGAAGATGTTATCTACGAAGAACAGGATGTCTTTTCCCTTGCCTGTACCATCTCCGTCACGGAAATATTCCGCAACTGTAAGACCGGAAAGGGCCACGCGGGCACGGGCACCGGGTGGTTCGTTCATCTGTCCGAATACGAATGTTGCTTTACTGTCTTTGAGTTCGTTAAGATCAACGGTGCTGAGATCCCAGCCGCCAGCTTCCATGCTGTGCTTGAATTTATCGCCATAACGCACGATATCAGCTTCAATCATTTCACGCATCAGGTCATTTCCCTCACGGGTACGCTCTCCAACACCTGCAAATACCGAAAGACCGGCATATGCTTTAGCGATGTTATTGATCAGTTCCTGGATAAGTACGGTTTTACCCACACCTGCACCACCAAACAGACCAATCTTTCCACCCTTTGCATAAGGCTCGATAAGGTCAATAACCTTGATACCAGTGTAGAGTATCTCAGAAGAAGTACTCAGGTTTTCAAACTTCGGAGGTTTGTTGTGAATCGGGCGGCCACCTGTTTTGTCGCACTGTGGCAAGCCATCGATTGCATCACCGGTTACGTTGAAGAGGCGGCCATTGATCTGCTCACCTACAGGCATGGCTATCGCTTTGCCGGTATCGCGCACCTCAGTGCCGCGCACCAGGCCCTCAGTACCATCCATCGCTACCGCACGCACACTGTCTTCACCAAGGTGCTGCTGCACTTCAAGCACCAGCTTATCACCGTTCTCACGGGTCAGCTCAAGCGCGTTAAAAATCTCGGGAAGCTTGCCGCCATTACCAAAATAAACGTCCACAACCGGCCCGATGATCTGTTTGATTTTACCTACATTCAACATAAATATCAGTTATATATCTAATAAAGTCCGTGAAATTTTGCGCAAAGGTAAGGGGTAAAATGTAAAAAAGGAAAAGTAATCGGCAGAAATTGGAAAAATAAAATCCTGCTATGATAAAAAGGAGGATAAACAATACAAATTTCAGTATTATTTAGATAAAACAGGCTCCATGACTATAATTAAGGCTTGTGTTGGATATCAAATTCTTCAACCTTATTGAATCATGTCCAAACCGTTTTACGTTAAATTCGTTTTTTGGCTTTGTAATTATACTCCTTCCCTTGAAACTGTTTTATTAAACCGGAAGTGGTAGATCTTCAGACCATTCCTGACTTTAATAATTTTAGGGAGAAAGCATTTACCTACATTCAGGATTTATACAGATTGCAGTTATATTTTTGCCCCAAAACTGATATTCCACCGCATGAAATTAACCTTGTGTGCCTGCTTGCTTCTGTTTTTATGCTTTCAGGCATTTCCACAACTGGTGAGTATTTCGGGCCCGGGAAAAATAAAAGGCAGAGTAGTAGACTCCGTTTCGGGCAGTGCCATTTCCTATGCCACAGTTACTTGTTTTGCAATTAACAATAATACAGTGGCTGGTGGAATGATAACCGATGATGGCGGCCTGTTTGTAATAGATAATCTGCCAGTGGGCAGATACTTGCTCAAGGTCGATTTTCTGGGTTATGGTCGGAAAATAGTAGAGGGAATAGAAGTTACAGAAAAGCGACTCACGGTTAATATTGTTGATATACTTATCTCATCGAACACCAAATTGCTAAAGGATGTAACCGTAACCGGCTCTAAAAACTTTATGGAAACCCGCCTGGACAAGCTGGTGTATAATGTGGAAAAAGACCTTACCAGCCAGGGAGGCGTAGCTACCGATATTCTGAAAAAAGTGCCACAGGTATCGGTGGATGTAGATGGCAATGTGGAACTTCTGGGTAGTCAGAATATTCGTGTGTTTATCAACGGCAAGCCCTCAACAATGTTCGACAACAACCTGGCTGAGGCACTGATGGCCATACCAGCCAGCCAGATTAAAAGCATAGAAGTCATCACCAGTCCGGGTGCGCAATATGATGCACAGGGTACTGGTGGTATAATCAATATTATACTGAAAGACAATAAATCACAAGGCATCAACGGAAGTGTTGCTGTAACTGGTGGAACCCGACTCAACAACGGATCGGCCAATATACATGCCCGTAAGGGCAAGATAGACCTGAGCGCCTCGCTGAGCGGAAATGCCCAGCTGAGAGGAACCACCATTAATACTTCGGATAAACTAAAAACCAACTCTGCCCGAAACATCGATAGCTCGGAAATAGTGCAGAGCGGCCCCGGAACGCTGGAGAAAAACGGATACAGGGGGCAACTGGGTATGGAGTGGAATAGGAATAAAAAAAGTACACTTTTTGCCTCGGTTAGTTACAATAATTTCGGAACCATCAACCATGGCACAAGCAACCAGACAGAGTCGGTTTATTTTCCTGCGGTTGTTGATAAAACGGTTCGATATTCTGATAATACTTTCAGGTATAAAACAGCAGACTGGAATATCAATTACTTGAAGAAGATGGCTAAAGAAGGGCAGGAACTGAACCTGGCTGTGCAAGGCAGTAATGGCAGCGGCAGGACTTGGTTCAATCAATACCAGGATTCGGCCGGATCCATCAATCCTTTTGCAGGCGGCAACGGACTCAACAAACTTACAGACAATGAAACCTATGTAATGGCTGACTATGCACATCCGGTGGGTAAGGATTTGGTACTGAATGTGGGCACAAAGGGTTCGTTCAGCCGTATATCCAGCTATTCGGAAAATTCGGTGTTGGATACCACATCGGAAACTTACCAATTGAGCCAGACTAATAATTTCAATTTCAGCAGGGATGTTTATGCTGCTTATGTATCGCTCACCTTTCCGATGTGGGATGTATATAGCCTGAAGCTGGGTGCAAGGGATGAGTATACCAACAATGGGATACCCACAGATACCGGAAATGTAGCGCCATCTTATAATTCATTTATACCCTCCATTATAGTATCGAGGAAACTGGGCAAGAACCAGACCATAAAGGCTAGTTACTACAGGCGCATACAGAGGGCTGGCTACCGGCAGCTCAATCCGTTTATAGATGCCACAGACCCTGCCAGCCTGCAGCAGGGTAACCCCTACCTGAAACCGGAGCGAACCAATGCTGCTGAACTGACCTACTCCCGGTTTTTTGAGCAGGGCAGCAGTATACTGATCAACTGCTTTTACCGCAATACCCGGGATGATGAGCAAACTTATATATTGAATTACGACAGTATAACTATAGGGCATACGATTTATAAAAATGCTACAGTTACTACCAATGAAAATGCTGGAAACCAGCAACTTACCGGCATAAATATTTCTGGTACATTTGCCGTAAATCAGAAACTCGAAGTGAGAGGCAACTTTCAGGTATTCAACAAATATATAGTAAGCAACCTGGTGCCGGGCACAACCTTCAGCAGTTATAATTATCGCAGCAACATCAATGCCAGTTATAAATTCAGCGGCACACTGGTTGCTGAGTTTTTTGGTAATTTCAATTCAGCCAGAACGGAGATTCAGGGCAAATTTCCTTCATTTACCAGTTATAGTTTTGCAGCGAGGAAGCTGCTGATGAAAAAGAAAGCCAGCATTGCGGTAACCACCACCAACCCGTTTAACCAATATACCAATCAGGCCACTGCTGTTACCGGAACTGATTTTACAGTGACTAGTAACCGGAAGATACCCTATCAGTCGTTTGGTATAAATTTTACTTATAAGTTCGGGAAAATGGAGTATAAGGAGAAAAAGAATGAGGAAGATGAAACCCAGAACCAGTAATCTTCTGGTTTATTTAAGTATACCCCATATTACAATGTCCTAAAATCTTCCAAAAACCTGCCTCATCTGTTTTGCCGCATCCTTCATAATCAGTTTTCCATGCCCGAAACCGGCCTTTTCGAAGTTATGGGATGCAGCTTTCCGGATGCTTTGTATCCCTGATTCTCTGTCTTCGTACAAAATGCTGAGACCAAGGCCGGCTGAATTGGCGCAGCTATCAGCAGCGATAAGTACGCCTTCATTTTTTGCAAGCACGCTTATATGGCCGGCGCTATGGCCCGGGGTATGAATTATCCGTAAACCTCCGGCCACCGGTATCAGATCATTCTCATTGATAAGTTCATCAATTTTTACTGGTTCTATAGTTTTAGGGGCACGCTTGATGAATGTATGATATATCAGCCAGTTGATAGCGCCGGGGCTTAACTGCATGGGTTGGTCGCCATTACCCGAGCGGCTTGAGAGGCCTTTTTCTATCAGTGTGGCATCGGCAGGGTGGGCGAGTAAAGGCACTTTTAGTTTCCGCTTAAGTTCAGCTGCACTACCGGTATGGTCACTGTGTAAGTGAGTAAGAATAATGCGATTAATATTATAAGGATTTTTGCCTGCCTTTTTCAGCTCAGCAAATATTTTATCTGCGCTGCCGGCAGGTCCGGTATCAATTAAAGTGAGACCATTACCTTCTATTACAAAAACATTCACAATGCTCAGGCTTATCTGGTAAATATTGGCAGTAATCTGCTTCATAGTTCATCAATCAAAAATGTAAAATTAATTTGTTTAGGATAATACAAATAGAAAACGCCAACTTATTTATCTGTGAACTTACCCACTTTTCAATCTCCACTTATCAATCAATACCTTACTTTTGCGCCATGTCTGACCTTTCTCAATTCGATCCTAATTCGGTAGGGCTGAAAGCCAATAATATATTCGGGTTGCCCTTCAGTGAAGAAGAAGCCCAACTGGTTTTAATACCTGTGCCTTGGGAGGTAACTGTTTCCTATCGCGCGGGCACTGCACTTGGACCAGAGCAGATTTTCGAAGCTGCGATGCAGGTTGATCTTTTTGATCCTGATGTGAAGGATGGCTGGAAGAAGGGCTTCTACATGCAGCCTGTGGATGACAAGATAAAGAATACAAGTGACTGGCTGAGAAGCGAAGCGGAACAGATCATATCGAGCCTGGCAGATGGCGAAAAGATAGCCGGTAATGAACTGCTCAGTGGTAAAATGAAGGAGATAAATGAAGCAGGACAGATGCTGTGCGATTGGGTTTACGACAAATCCCTTAAGTTGCTGCAGGCAGGCAAAAAAGTAGGCCTTATAGGTGGTGACCACAGCACACCTCTTGGATATCTTAAGGCGCTGGCAGACGTGCACAGTGAATTCGGCATCTTGCAGATAGATGCCCATGCCGATCTTAGGATAGCTTATGAAGGGTTTACCTATTCTCATGCATCCATTATGTATAATACCCTGCAGCTGATACCGCAGGTAAAAAAGCTGGTGCAGGTAGGTATCCGTGATTATTGCGATGAAGAACTGGAAATAATTGAAGCCAGTAATGGCCGCATAAACACTTTCTTTGATAAAGACATTAAAGCCCAACAGTATGAGGGCGCAAACTGGAAGACTATCTGCCAGCAAATCATAACTGCTTTACCACAAAAGGTATACATCAGTTTTGATATAGATGGACTTGATCCTAAACTATGCCCCAATACCGGCACACCGGTTCCAGGTGGCTTTGAAACAGAACAGATTTTTTACCTCTTCAAGATGCTGCATGATAGCGGCAGGGAAATCATAGGTTTTGACCTGAATGAAGTATCATCAGGCAATCCTGCAACAGAAAGCATTGATGCGATTGTGGGAGCAAGGGTGTTATTTAAATTATGTAATTTTATGGTGGCGTAAGTTCTATACATAGTTGTGCCACACTTTCAAAGTGTGGCACAACTTGGATTGATTTATATTAAGTCTTATCCAAAAAGTACTTTACCTCTTCTTCATTATCATTCAGGTACTTTATCAGGTCGTCATTTACTTCTATTTTCCGGCCCTGCGATTTCATTTTTACTTCCATACCGTTCCAGTCGGCTATGTGGAGGATCATTTCTGTGTTGCCGGGATGGCCTTTTACATTGGCATCAATAAAATCTACAAATGCTTTATCAACTTTCAATAAGGGAAGAGATATATGTATCCGTTTTGTAAGCAGCTTTCGCACCTCGTCCAGCAGCATCATGTTCTGGATGTTCAGCTCCATAGTTCCGGGGCGGAACTTATGCTCATCATAAATGCATTGTATCATCAGTTTCTGGCCATTCACCAGGAAGTTGCCATACTGCACATAGTTCTTTTCCCAGAGCATTATTTCATAATGCCCCGAATAATCGTTGATGGTAAGCTTGCCAAACTTGGTGCCCTTCTTTGAGGTCATATGTCCCACATCGGTTACAAACCCGGCTATACGGATGTTCCGGCCTCTGTTGGCTTCCAGCTCGCTTACCGGGGTCATTCCGTAATTGTCCATTTCAAATTTGAATCCATCCAGCGGGTGAGCGCTGAGGTAAATGCCTACCACTTCCTTCTCCCTGTCCAGCAATTCCGGCAGGCTCCATTTTTCACAATCAGGGATTACCGGTGGTTTCACTTCCGGCATGGCGGTATCGCCAAACAGGCTGTTGAAAGACATGGATGAACTCGCCTGAAACTGGTTGCCAAAACGCACCAGTCTTTCCAGTCCGGTTATCGGGTCGGTAGGAGGTGCATAGAAATATTGCGCCCTGTGCATCTGGTCTGTAAAGCAGTCCAGCCCTCCAGCCAGCACCAGGCTTTCCATCGATTTCTTATTGACAGTGCGCTGATTGACCCGTTTTATAAAATCATAAATAGTCAGGTATGGCCCATTACTTTCCCGCTCGGCTATTATATCCTCCACGGCTGCCTCACCTACGCCTTTAATTGCGTTAAGCCCGAAACGGATAACATTTTCATGCCCTTTGGCTACCGCAAATCCTTTGAGGCTTTCATTCACATCGGGCCCAAGCACCTGCAGGCCCATACGCTGGCACTCCTCCATATAGAACTTTATCTTCTCAATATTGTTCTGGTTGTTGAGCACCGCAGCCATATATTCGGCAGGGTAGTGGGCCTTCAGGTAGGCAGTCTGATAAGCTACCAAGGCATAGCAGGTAGAGTGCGATTTATTGAAGGCATATTGGGCAAAAGCTTCCCAGTCGGTCCATATCTTTTGCAGCTTATCCTCAGGGTGGCCCTTTGCCTTTGCTCCTTCTATAAACTGCCCTTTCATTTTATCCAGCACCGCTTTCTGCTTCTTACCCATTGCCTTGCGCAGCACGTCGGCATCGCCCTTGCTGAAGCCCCCTATGCTTTGAGACAGCAGCATCACCTGCTCCTGGTATACCGTGATACCATAAGTGTCGCCCAGATATTCTTCCAAAGCAGGCAAATCGTAACTTATAGGTTCCAGCCCGTGTTTTCGCTTGATGTAGTTGGGTATATACTCCATCGGCCCCGGACGATACAGGGCATTCATCGCAATCAGGTCATCAAACTTATCGGGCTTCAGATTAATGAGGTGCTTCTGCATCCCTGCGCTTTCAAACTGGAATGTACCATTGGTATCTCCAGCCTGGTATAACTCATAGGTTTCAGCATCATCAAGCGGAATAGTATCAATATCAATAACTACATTGTAATTCCGTTTTATCAGTTCCAGCGCATCCTTGATTATGGTAAGGGTTTTCAGCCCCAGGAAGTCCATTTTAATAACGCCTGCATTCTCAATCACATTACCCTCAAACTGCGTTATCAGCGAGTCTACATCCTTGGCCATAAATACCGGCAGCAGGTCGGTAAGGTCGCTCGGGGCAATGATGATGCCTGCGGCATGTATACCCGTATTGCGCACGGAGCCTTCCAGTTTCTCGGCCAGGCGCAGCACGTCGCCATGGGGTGTTTGCTGGTTCACTATCTCCCGCAGCTTGTTCACCCATTCTATTTCCTCGCCGCTTATACCTTCCTTCTGGTCCAGGCTGCCTTCACCCTTCATATCGGCACGCAGCAGTCGTTTCAGTGATATACCCGGCCGCTCAGGCACCAGCTTGGCAAGCGCATTGCTTTCACTCAGCGGCAGGTCAAGCGCCCGGGCAACATCTTTTATACTGCTTTTGGCAGCCATAGTGCCATAGGTAACAATCTGCGCCACCTGATTTTTACCATACTTCTGCACCACATAATCTATCACCTTCTGGCGGCCCACATCGTCAAAGTCCGTATCAATATCGGGCATGCTCTTTCGGTCAGGGTTCAGAAACCTTTCGAACAGAAGCTTGTATTTTATCGGGTCGATATTGGTAATGCCTATGCAATAAGCCACGGCCGAACCGGCAGCCGAACCACGACCCGGGCCAATGAATACCCCCATATTGCGCCCTTCTTTTATGAAGTCGCTTACAATAAGAAAGTAGCCCGCAAAACCCATGGTTTTGATGATGAACAACTCATACTTAATCCGTTCCTCAACTTCAGCCGTGATCTCCTTATACCTCTGGTGTGCGCCCACCCAGGTAATGTGTTCCAGAAATGCATTCTGATCATCGTTGAACTCGGTTGGAACTTTGAAGTGGGGTAGCAATATATCCCGCTCCAGCTTAAGGGGTTTTATTTTTTCAAGTATCTGGTTGGTATTATCAATAGCCTGCGGCAGATCGCTGAACAGCGACTTCATTTCGTCCGTCTTCTTGAAATAAAACCGGTCGCTGGGAAATGCAAAGCGCCCGCCCTTGGGTTGCACCTCATCATCATCGCCCAGTTCTTTCCATTTAGGATCAGCTTGCTTTGATCCGGTATTAATGCACAATAAAATATCATGTGCATTCGCATCGCTCTGGTCTACATAGTGGCTGTCGTTACTGGCAATAACGGGGACATTATATTTTTGGGCAAACTTTAGCAAAACTTCATTTACCTTATCCTGATCGCCAATAGCATGGCGCTGTAGCTCTATATAGTAATCATCTCCAAACAGGTCATACCACCATTTAAAAACCCGCTCTCCCTCTTCCTCTCCCTTTCTCAGTATAGTTCTTGGCACCTCGGCAGCAAGGCAGCAGGTAGTAGCAATAAGCCCCTCATGATATTTTAAAATCAGTTCCTTGTCTATACGGGGATACTTGCTGTACAACCCCTCCATATAGCCCAGAGAGCATAGCTTCACCAGGTTTTTATATCCAGTCTCATCCTTTGCCAGAAGTAATTGATGGTAACGGATGTCCTTTGCATCTTTCGAGAATTGCCGCTTATGCCTGTCGTCGACCAGGTAAAACTCACAACCCACAACCGGCTTTACAACCGGCTCCTCAATATCTTTACCAGCCTCAGTTTTGCCCACTACTTTTTTCTTCTTCCATGCCTCCGCTACGAAGTCGAAAACCCCAAACATATTGCCATGGTCGGTAATAGCCATAGCAGGCATATTATCGGCGCGGGCCTTTTCAAAAAGCTTGGATATATTACTTGCCCCGTCGAGCAGCGAGTATTGGGTATGATTATGTAAATGGGAAAATTGCATAACTTGGTTCTGGCACACTTGCCCGAATCGGGCTCTTTCAGCGTCTCACAAAGTAACGAAAATAAGGGGGATTTTGTGGGTGGAAGTTATCCACATGTAACTCTGAATTGTTAACCCATATTAAGGCTTAAAGCTTCTTCAACCATTACACAATAATCAGTAAATGTTAAATCAGTAATGTCTAATCCTGAATCGGCAACAATTACTGGCATTTTTTGGCGAAATTCTGTATATTCCTTTACGATTTTCACATGGCCGTCAATGCTTTTTACACCGGAACAAACACGGAGCCAATCCCGAACAATTTTTATAGCGTTCGCAGGATTTCCACCGTGCGCTTTAGTATCAATGCCATTCAAATCTGAGATATATTGCTGATAGAGGTATTTTTCACGCTCTAAAACCAGAGCTATTTTTCCCTTTTGTTTTTGATTGCCAAATTTTTTCGCACCAAAAAAAACCCCAAGTTCAAATGGCATATTAAATCTGGGCAAAGAATTATTATTCGATTCTGTTCTGGATATATCATGAATTCCAAACCTGCATTCTTCTATTAATTTTTCAATCTTGGCAAGTCGGTTGATAAGTCCATTATCTTCCTGTAATGCACTCCTAGGTTTGAAGCCACAGCGGTAAACTACAAAAACAATTGCATAAAGCATATCCTTAAACTCTTCATCAAACGGGCAGTTGATAAAAACAAAGCTATTATTGGACATTGATGGTAAATTATCGGGATCAGGATGCTTTTTTCAATATAGCTTTTTTTCCTGAGCTATCTATACCATATGCTTTCTCAACAGCTTTTCTGATAACAGACCTCGGCACAGTACCCTTTCCGGCCACTTTTAGCAATTTTGTTTTTGATTTTGTCATAGCCTAACAAAGTTAGCAAATTTGATTAATGACACAAGTGAAAATAATAAATTTCACTTTTTGTTCTTTCAGTGTCTCATAAAGTAACGAAAATATGGGGAAGAATTAGGGTGGAAGTTATCCACAAAATATATGTGTACAGATTAATTATAGCCAGGGTTCCAAATGTTTGTTTACATTTATACATATGAAGAATACGGCTTTTATCCACAATGATGGCGTATGTGTTTTTTTTAACAGTAAGATTAATATTGGTAAGACTGCCAAAGTGCTATACGTATTTTTTAATGTTGTGTTTATTGTTTTTTACATTATGCTGGTTTCATTTACTATACCTGATAAGCCAACAGGTGGGGCTATAATATCCATATTTGTTCTATTGCCTGCAATTTACATTTTCACATTAGGCAAGTCAACTTTATGGAATTTTTTTGGTGAGGAGTATATAGTTATAAATTTGAAATCAATAAGTTATAGCAGGAACTATGGTTTTTTCAAAACCGAACTAAAAACTATACCATTTAAAAGATTAAACTGCCAAGTAAACCTAGATAGGACTTATGAAGAAGAATCAAACGGCACATTAAGTTTTACGGATTATAATCATAATGATGTGCCGATAGTTATCTTCACATCAAGTGTTTTCTTACCAGGTGATATTCTGGATGAAGTTGTTGATAATTTATCTGTGATTTATTCTATTGAGCATTTAACGAAAACAGGTGAAAACTATATTCACCTGAATTAATCTTAATGCTCCCCAACCTGAATTTTCACAAATGCAAAAGGCTTAAACTTAACACCCAATCTTGTTCAGTAAAATTGCCATTAACTCCCTACTGCACCAAATAATAAATATTAGTAACCCATTTATTGCTATCCGGCTGATTCGCAGGGCCAGCCATGTATTCTTCAATCACCACGTACTGCTTTAGGCCTTTTTCACTCAGGCGTTTCATAATTGCATTATGGTAGTTCATTTCATTGGCATAACCGCCTTTCAGCACGGCCATGTATGCTTTTGCCGGACCGGCATGGAGAATTACTGCGCCAGGAGCTGGTTTGGTAGTATCCGTTACCGGGAAAACGGCTGCCAGGTCTGATGTTTTATTGGTGGTATCCCAGGTATAATAGATGCCTGCAGCAGGGCCAGCTATTCTCGGCCCAAGTTCTTTGCCCAGGCTGCCATAGCTGTCGGCAAAGAATTTCAGAATATCGGCCATAGCTACGGTTTTTCGGATGCCTTCATAAGTATGTGCCGGATAGTCCACTTCCTTCACTTCTATTACAGCTACAGGTGCAGTACGGCTTTCCACATATTTTTTCATAGTTGCTAGTCCGGTTTCAAAATCACCGCCCAGCATTTTATCCATATTCAGGAAGGCTTCCATGGCATTGAAGGGAAAGTCCATATGCATACTGAAGCTCCACGTAGCCTTGGTCATACCCAGGCTGTCTTTCGCGCTCAGCATTCCTTTTGCCTTGCCATCCCTTGGTGCGGTGAAGACCACATCAAAGTTCATGGTGGTGCCTTCTACTCCTGTGTTGGTCATAGAGCCGGCGCCTGTTTTGTTTTCCTGGCCCTTCCACTGGTAGGCGCTGCCGGTGGTGCCATCGGTGCCACTATAGGTCATTTTCATGCTTGTGTCCATAAGGTACCATGGGCTCCAGTTGGTCCAGTTCCTGAATTTCACCATCTGCTCAAATACCGCTTCCTTTGGCGCCTTTATCAGCACGCTTCGGGTTACCAGCACATCCTGGGGTTCGTAAAGTGCAAGGCCAAGCAGGATTACCAATACCAGAACTATAAATATCACCAGGAAGCGCAGAAATTTTTTCATGAATTTACTTTTTTGATTTTGAGCCTAAAGGTAAGTTGATAAGTCGAAAAGTTCCCGTCTCTGCTAAAGCTATAGCGGGCGAGGGATTAGTTGGTATAGTCATAAGTTTTAAACATAGCCCACGGTTTCAACCATGGAAATAGTAAAACAAATTGGGATTAACGGTTTTAACCGGTTACCATCACAATATTTAAACCGTTAAAGCAGGTTTGACTTTGATCGCTCAATATCCACAGTTGAAACCGTAGGCTATGTTCTTGCCTTGTTTGCCATATCTATTTTAATACATAACTATTATCAGGTCTGAACGGCAATTCATCCGGGCAGGCATTAAAACTTTTTCAATTACCTTTGCATTATGAAAAATCTGCGGGAAGTAACGCTGCCGGACCTTGAAGCGATGATGGCAACAATGGGTGAACCTAAATTCAGGGCGACACAGATACATGAATGGGTGTGGCAGAAGTTTGCCGCAGATATTCAGGATATGACCAACCTGAGCAAGGCCCTGCGCAAAAAACTGGCCACCGAATACTTTATACCCAAGGTAAAAATGCACCACAGCCAGTACAGCAGCGACGGCACCATCAAGAACCGCCTGCAACTGCACGATGGTTTTTATGTAGAGAGTGTGCTCATACCTACCGAAAAGCGCCTTACCGCCTGTGTATCATCGCAGGTAGGTTGCTCGCTATCCTGCAAGTTTTGCGCTACCGGCTATATGGAGCGCAAGCGCAACCTGGATTTCGACGAAATTGTAGATGAGGTAACCCTGCTCAACGAACTGGCACAGAAGCACTATGGCAAAAACCTGTCCAACATCGTATTTATGGGCATGGGCGAGCCGCTGCTCAACTATGGCAATATGATGAAGGCCATCGAAAAGATCACTTCGCCCGACGGACTGGGTATGAGCCCCCGCCGCATTACTGTATCAACCGCGGGGGTAGCCAAGATGATCAGGAAGATGGCTGATGATAAGGTGAAGTTCAAGCTTGCGCTGTCGCTGCACGCCGCTACCGACCTTAAACGCAATGAGATAATGCCCATCAACGAGACCAACAATCTGTATGCCCTTATAGATGCCCTCAACTATTTTTATAAAGAAACGGGCAGTGAGATTACGTTTGAATACATACTCTTCAAAGATTTCAACGACAGCCTCAAGGATGCCGATGACCTGGTAAAGCTGTATCGCAAAGTGCCTGCCGACCTCATTAATATTATAGAGTACAACCCCATAGATGCTGCCGATTTTGAGAAGCCGGAAGAAGAAAAGGTGCAGGAGTTTATGGCATACCTCACTGCCAACCGGGTAAATGTGCGGTTGCGGAGGAGCAGGGGGAAGGATATTGATGCAGCCTGCGGGCAACTAGCGAATGTGGATAAGGGGAACTAAAATCCTAAAAACATTACAATTAATAATAATAATTTACTCCAAACTGTTAATATGTTTTTCTACTTTCTACCCAACAGTAAAAAACTATTCTTATTTTTGCGCCCTCAACTGATACAGGTACTATAAAAAATTATGGGTAGGATATTTGAAGTTCGTAAATCAACCATGTTTGCCCGGTATGACCGGATGGCGAAACAATTCAGCCGGGTAGGAAAGGAAATCGTTATTGCTGTGAAGAAGGGCGGGCAGGACCCGGCTACCAACCCAATGCTGCGCCGGTGTATTCAGAACGGTAAGGCAGTAAATATGCCCAAGGACCGCATTGATGCGGCTATCAAAAACGCCCTGGGCAAGGATACCAGCAACTATGACGAGGTGCTGTATGAGGGCTATGCTCCTTATGGTATTGCGCTGCTGGTGGTTACGGCTACCGATAATACTACCCGCACGGTGGCTAATGTGCGGTCGCACTTTAATAAGTGTGGTGGTACGCTGGGCAACAGCGGCAGTGTGTCTTTCCTGTTTAAGCATACAGGGGTTTTTAAACTGAAACCTGAGGGGCTGAATATAGATGAACTGGAACTGGACCTGATAGACTATGGCCTTGATGAGGTCGGTGAGGACAGCGAGGGAAATATTATAGTGCGTTGCGAGTTCAATGACTTCGGGAATATGCAGAAGGCGCTGGAGGAAAGGAATATTACGCCGGTTTCATCGGAAATTGAGTGGATTCCGCTGAATACTATTGAGGTGACTGAGGAGCAGAGCGAGGAAGTCTTTAAGCTGATAGAACGCGTAGAGGCTGATGATGATGTGCAGCATGTGTTTCATAATATGGCTTAGGGCAGCCTTTAGTCTTTAGTCTAAAGTTTTTTTGTGGATTAGGATCAGGGGGGTGGAATTTGGAGGCCTTGTTCGATTCATAACGGTTTTAGTTATCATGCACATGCTTTGATGAACAAAGACAATATTTTATTCGAAAAAAACATAGCCCACAGTTCCAACTGTGGGCAAAATGTAAATGGGTATGGTATAACCGTTTCAACGGTTTATAGTTCACTGATAAACGGTTGAAACCGTTGTGTAAATTCTGTATTTTCAATCCCACGGTTGAAACCGTGGTCTATGTTGGGAAATAAATTTCTTAAGTAAAACTCACTGGTTCGGTGATGTTGAACCATTACTGAGTATTATTACTATTTTTGGCTCTACAATTGTTTTTATGGTTCAATTTTTCCGTTTTGGGGTGGCTGTGGCTGCTGGTGTAGTATTATTATCTTCGGGTGCGGTGGCGCAGGACCGGATGACGCCTGAACTGCTGTGGAGCCTGCACAGGGTGAGCGGCGACGGTGTGAGCTATAACGGGCATTCCTATTATTATACTTCGAAAATTACCGACTGGAAGACCGAAAAAAGCCAGGTGCACCACTATAAGGTGGATGTGGCTGAGGGTACGCAGCGGGAATGGACTACCGAGGCGGGAAAGACCAATCTGCAGCGGTATGAAAAGACCTGGTATGCCAACTATGAAAACATACTTTATGAGAGTACTGACAGCGGCAGCAGCTGGAAGGAAATATATAATGGCCTGCAAGACGCCGAAAATGTATGGGTATCGCCAAACGGGAAATTTGTTGCTTATTCGAAAGAGGTGCTGATAAAACCAAGCCTGGGCACTGATATCTATGCCGACCTGCCCAATACTACTGCCCGGGTATATACCGACCTTATGTACCGGCACTGGGATACCTGGGAAGACGGCAAGTTTTCGCACATTTTTGTGGCAGATATTAAGACAGGCAAGGTGAAAGATATAATGGAAGATGAAGCGTATGACTGTCCGCAGAAACCTTTTGGTGGCGCTGAAGACCTGGCGTGGGCCAATGACAGTCATGGCTTTGTGTATGTATGCAAGAAGAAAACCGGTAAGGAATATGCACAGAGCACCAATACCGACCTCTACTTTTACAACCTGGAGAAAGCCAAGACTACCAACTGGACAGAAGGGATGGCGGGATATGATGTGAACCCGGTCTTCAGCAAGGATGGCCGCTACCTGGCCTGGCTGAGTATGAACAGGGATGGCTATGAGGCTGATAAGAATGACATAATAGTAATGAACCTGGAAACCAAGAACAAGGTAAACCTGACCAGCAACTGGGATGGCACCGTGGATGGTTTTATATGGGGCAGCAAGGATGCTAAAATATATTTCAACGCGCCCTTTGAAGGTACACAGCAATTGTTTGAGATCAATTCGCCTGAGAGTGAGAAAGCCATACATCATGCCGAAATGATTACCAAGGGCAAGTGGGATGTGAGCAGCATACTGGGGCAGTGTGGTGAAGAGGTAATTGTGACCCGGTGCGATATGAACCATGCCAACGAAATTTATGCAGTGAAGCCAAAGTATGGCGATATGATACAGCTGAGTCATGAAAACGATAAGGCTTATCAGAACGTACAGATGAGCGAAACTAAGCTGCGGTCAATAACCACACCTGATGGATCTATACTGCATGCGTGGGTAATTTATCCGCCCAATTTTGACCCGGCAAAAAAGTACCCGACCTTGTTGTATTGCCAGGGCGGGCCACAAAGTGCGCTATCGCAGTTTTACAGTGTAAGGTGGAACTTTCAGCTGATGGCGGCACAGGGGTATATAATAGTAGCGCCTAACCGCCGGGGTATGCCGGGCTGGGGCGTAAAGTGGAATGAGGAAATAAGTAAAGACTGGGGTGGGGTGCCAATGTCGGATTACTTGTCGGCGATTGATGACGTATGTAAGGAAAGCTATGTGGATAAAAGCCGGCTGGGCTGCGTAGGCGCAAGCTATGGCGGCTATAGTGTGTATTTGCTGGCTGGTATGCACAACAACCGTTTTAAGAGCTTTATAGCACACGATGGTTTGTTCGACCTGAAGAGCTGGTATGGCACTACCGAGGAATTGTGGTTTGCCAACTGGGACCTGGGCGGACCATACTGGAAGTCGCCGGCACCGCTGAGCTATGACCGTTTTAACCCCAGCAACTTTGTGAATAAGTGGAATACCCCGATCATGATTATACAGGGCGGTCTGGACTACAGGGTGCCTGTAGAGCAAGGGCTGGAGGCTTTTCAGGCAGCGCAGCTGCATGGTGTAAAAAGCAAGTTGCTATACCTGCCGAATGAAAACCACTGGGTGCTGCATCCGCAGAACGGGATAGCCTGGCAGCGGGAGTTTTTTAAGTGGCTGGATGAGACGCTGAAGTAGTTCAGTTTGCGATTTTTAAACGCCTAAGGGCGGCGGGATCGCAGAAAAGGCACAAAGGATAATGTATATATTTACATGGAACTCCTTCACAGTCCAATATATCTGGCATGTGAAAGTGCTATAAACATATGACCTCGTGGGGTCGAATATAAATCAGGAATGACTTCTTAGTTAAGTAATAAGTTTCTGTCTTTGAAAATGAGGAAACAGCAAAGAGCTTCCTTATGTACCAGCCACATCCAGTTTACTCCATTTTAGGCGGAGGCTGTTGGTTACTACTGATACCGAACTCAGGGCCATTGCGGCTCCGGCGATCATGGGGTTGAGCAGGAAGCCATTTACAGGGTATAATGCTCCTGCAGCAAGAGGAATGCCGATAATGTTGTAGATAAAGGCCCAGAACAGGTTCTGGCGGATAACGCGCACTGTGCGGCGGGAGAGATTTAGGGCCCGCGGGATGAGGGTGAGATCGGAAGATATGAGGGTCATTTTAGCCACTTCCATGGCTACATCTGTGCCGCGACCCATGGCTATACTTATATCGGCCTGGGCCAGTGCCTGACTGTCGTTGATGCCATCGCCGGCCATGGCTACTATCCAGCCCAGGCTTTGCAGCTCTTTTATGTATTCCGATTTATCATTGGGTGAGCATTCGGCTTTAAAATCTGGTATTCCGGCCTCTTGCGCTATGAGTGTTGCGGTGTGAATGTTGTCGCCGGTGAGCATGAAAACAGATATACCCATATGCTGCAGAATCTTGATAGCCAAGCCCGCCTCCCGTTTTATTTTGTCGGCAATAGCTATGGCTGCAAGGGCATTGGCATGGTCGGCAAGCCACACCACCGTGCGCGATTCAGCGAGCCAGGTTTGTGCCTGGAGGGCCAGCTTCTCTGAAATTTTAATATTCATAGAAGCCAGCAATTTGCTGTTTCCGGCAAAGTACAGATTACCGGCATAAAGCCCGGTAACACCGCTACCAGTAATACTGTCGAAAGATTTGATATTCACCGGTGGCGTTCCCAGCTCTGAAAAGAATGTGGTTACAGATGCTGCCAGCGGGTGCTGTGATTTTTGCTCCAGGCTGAAGAGGACTGATGATAGCATTGCGGCATCAGCACCGTCCTTCCAGGCTATATCTATTACCAGTGGCTTGCCTTCTGTGAGGGTGCCGGTTTTGTCGAGCACCACAGCGGATATTTTGTGGGCGGTTTCAAGGCTTTCGGCATCTTTTATGAGTATGCCGTTTTCGGCTCCTTTACCCACGCCGGCAATTATAGCCGTTGGTGTAGCAAGGCCCAGAGCACATGGGCAGGCTATCACCAACACAGTAACAAAGGCCATCAGCCCATGGTAAAAGCCATCTTCGCCGCCAAGTATCAGCCATAACACAAAACTGATTATGGCGCATGCGATAACCACCGGAACGAATATACCTGCAATTTTATCTACCAGATTTTGCACAGGGGCCTTGCTGCCCTGTGCTTCCTGCACTTTGCGGATGATGTGGGCCAGGAAGGTATTGCTGCCTACTTTTTCGGCCCTGAAGGTGAAACTGCCATTTTTGTTGATGGTACCACCGGTTACTTTATCGCCTTCCTTTTTTTCGGCAGGCATGGGTTCACCGGTAAGCATACTTTCATCTACCCACGAGCTGCCTTCTGTAACAACGCCATCCACCGCAATTTTTTCGCCTGGTTTCACTATTATCAGGTCGTTGACCATTACCTCTTTTACAGAGACGTACTCTTCTTCCTTGTCTTCTTTAAGCCGGGTTACCCAATCGGGTTGCAGGCCCATGAGTTTCTGTATAGCAGCAGAAGTATTGGCCCTGGCGCGCTCCTCCAATAACTTACCCAGCAAGATAAATGCAATTACCACTGCCGAGGCTTCGAAATATACGTGTGGCTCCATATCGCGCTCGGTCCAGAACTCGGGGTAGACTACATTGAAAACACTGAAGAGGTAGGCCACACCGGTACTTACAGCAACAAGCGTATCCATATTGGCTGTGAAGTGGCGGGCCTGCATCCATGCGCCCATAAAGAACTGCCTGCCGAAAACAAATACTACCGGAGTAGCCAGGGCCCACATGATATAATTGGCATAAGGGATATTCATGGCCAGCATACTGATAACGACTACAGGTATGGAAAATACGATTGCCCAGGTAGTTTTGAGCCTCAGTGCCAGGTAATTCAACCGGTTGCGTTCCTGAATTTTTTCAGGGGTGTTTTCGTCCTCTTTTATCAGCAGATCATAGCCGGTTTTCTGAACTGCCTTTTTTATTATTGTAAGATCTGCCGAAATGGTATCGTATTCAACAAGAGCTGTATTATTGGCAAAGTTTACACCGGCTTTTAAAACTCCTTTCTGGTTTTTGAGGGTTTGTTCCACATTGAGTGCGCAGGCAGCACAATGCATACCGGTTACAGGAAAGGTTTTTATAATTGCACTCATATACTATTCAGCAGCATTGTTACGATGCAGGTTAAAATTAACCTAATAGCCGGAAAGATAGGCTATAGCACGTTAATAAATAATGATACCGGTTAGTATTGTGTGGCCACGCGGTTTACCTGATTCTAATTATTTTTACCTGCAGCTTTACTGTACATGTATATTTTGCTGTACTTGACAAAGGTTGCATAGGCCGATAACCTGCAGACTATGTAGCCTGAATATCCATCGAGGAAGCCAAGCCGGAGGAAAAAATCGGAAAAGAAATGCCATCCAGGTGAAACAATAATTTTCAGAAGGCTTGTTTTACGGCCATTGGCAACAGCATCTGCAGCGGCCAGCTCGGTATACTTTTCTATCTTTTTCACATGCTCGGATACGGAGTTAAAACTGTAATGCAGAAGGTCGCCTTTCAGGTTGCCTTTTTTAGCATTGTCAGCAGCAAGGGACCAGTATTCATGCACCTTTTTTTCCAGCCACCTGCCTTTTGTCCGGTCGAAAAGGCGGGTTTGTTTATCGGGATACCAGCCGCTATGCCTGATCCATTTACCACAATAATTGGTTAGCCGTGGCATATGATAAACACTGTATTGAGGATTGTTTTTTACTTCAAGGATGCTTTGAGTTAATTGGTCTGATAATTCTTCATCAGCATCGAGAGATAATATCCAGTTATTGGATGCTTGTTGCACAGCAAAGTTTTTTTGCTGGCCATAACCAGCAAATTCATGCTGGATTAACCGCGCATCAAATTGTTGGGCAACGGTCCGGGTATTATCCGTGGAATAACTATCTACAACAATAATTTCATCGGCTACAGCCTGTGCAGATTTAAGGCAGCGGGCCAGGTTTTTCTCTTCATTAAAAGTTATAATTACAACACTGATTTTTTCCATTCTTAATTAGCGGGATAATGGCCTTATGATTAAAGTATTGCAATAAAATTAGTCAAAAATAAAGTAAAGGGAAGCAAAAAGATAGGTTTAAAACCAGGAAGTTATATCCAACCAAAATGTTAGTTGCCGGTTATAAAAAATAATTATTAGCAACTTTGGAAAACTATCCGAAGGTAATTATGTTTATTCGCAATGTTATATTTAAATAAATATAGTAGATTCTGTAGGATAATTATGTTATTGTTTTGCTAATAGCGCTTGTCAGGAGAGCAGTTTTTGCCTGAGGAGGAACTCCAATTGCTCGTTGGAAACAGTGAGTTTACTGTTGAGTTCTTTCTCCGCAATACGCTCATTATATACATCATAAGCAGCTGCTATAACCATATCCAACTCCTCTTCATTCCATGGTTTTGTGAGGTAATGATAGATCTTCCCTTTATTTATAGCATCTACCACTGCGCTCATATCGGTATAGCCGGTTAATAATATCCTTACAGGGTCTGGAAACTCCTCCAGGATTGACTCAAGAAACTCTACACCAGTCATTTGTGGCATTCTCTGATCAGTAATGATGATGTTGACAGGACTGGTGCTCAACTTTTTTTTTGCTTCCTCGCCACTAATTGCCGTAAGTATATTATATTTAGTGCGAAAAACAGCCTTAAATGAAATGAGGTTGTTTATTTCGTCATCGACATATAATATGTTTATTTTATGAACTGACATACCAACCTATTAAGAAGCTCCCTAAATTTGTGACAACAAAGATACAATTTAGATTTGTGAAAGAAAGCGATTGTAATGGTACAAAAATAATATTTTTATTAAAAGCAATGATTGTTTAGTTTTTTACATTACGTATGCAATTTGTATTATTATTTATACATTATTATTAGTAGAAAATTATTGGAACAATTTAAATTAGTCATTCGTGTATTCAGAGCCAAAGATGATCTTGTCTCTTGTGAAAAATATGTGGAAGGTCATACAAAAGTGCTCCGGATTTATGGTATTTCCATGATTACTTCAGCCAAAGTAAAATGGTTTGATGATCCGGATACTTATGTTATCATGGTAGAGTCGGAAAACGGAGATAAGATATACGGAGGCGCCCGGATACAAGTTGCCAAGGGAAATCTCGCATTGCCAATTGAAGATGCACTAACTAAATTTGACAACAACATACATAAGTATGTAGCTGACCGGATTCCGAATGGAGTAGGTGAGTTATGTGGTTTATGGAATTCAAGAGAGGTAGCCGGCCTGGGAGTAGGAAGTATTTATTTAGGCAGGGTGGGGGTAGCTCTGGCAATGCAATTGAAACTGGCAAATCTTTATGCTTTATGTGCTCCGGCTACAGTAAATAATTGCATGAGAGTAGGGTTTCTGGTAGATGAAAGACTTGGAAATGATGGCGCGTTTTTTTATCCAAAAGAAGGACTTGTTGCAACCGCTGTTATACTTTCAGATGTGCAGGAATTGTCAACAGCAGAGCCGAGTGAGCGGAGCAAAATATTTGAACTGAGCCGATCACCTATCCAGCATAAGTTTGAAATATCGCCAAGACAAAAGGAAATTGAGATAGATTATAATCTCAGTATTCAGGATATTTAGTGTTAATGATAGAAAACGCCTGATTTTTTGATAAAAGAAAATTTACAGATAAAGTGGACTCAAATATTGAAATATTAAGGGAACAAAACAGGCTGCTCAATCAAATTTATCAACCTGTTTTTTTCAGGTTGACTGTAGAGGAGGACAAAAGCCGATTCAATGGATTAATTGAGTCTACTAAGGTTTTTGTTTCGGACGAAATTTATGATCAGCTGAAAGAACTGATTAAAAGCAGGCATCCGTATGCAGATTTCAAGGCAGCGGATTATGAATCTCATATCAGCAAACATCTGAACGGTTATGCTATAAACGAGTATGGTGTATGGGTATACTATCCCTGGTCAAACAGACTGGTACACCTGCTTGACGAAACAGAATTTATTGAATTGCGCACATCGGCAAACAAAAATAAGATTACGATTGCCGAGCGTACTATACTGGCCGGTAAAAAAGTGGGTGTTATCGGGTTATCGGTAGGGCAATCTGTATCCGTTACCCTTGCATTGGAGCGGGGATGTGGGGAGTTGCGGCTGGCTGACTTTGACACACTTGAACTGAATAATCTGAACAGGATACGCACGGGAGTTCACAATCTTGGTATTTACAAAGCATATTCTGTAGCCCGCGAGATAGCGGAAATAGACCCTTTTTTTAAAGTGGTCTGCTTTACTGAAGGGATTACTGAAGAAAATATCAATGAGTTTTTAACCGGTGGCGGAAAGCTGGATGTGGTAATTGATGAGTGCGACAGTGTAAACATCAAAATACTTTGCCGGATAAAAGCAAAAGCCCTGCATATACCAGTTCTTATGGAAGCAAGCGACCGGGGTACTTTTGATGTGGAGCGTTACGACCTGCATCCTGAAATGCCGATCATGCATGGATGGCTCGATCACCTGGAACTGGATTTTGAGGTACTGAAAAACTTAAAAACCAATGAAGAAAAGGTGCCTTATATGCTGCCCATTTCTGGGCTGGAGACATTATCGGCACGGATGAGGGCATCCATGATTGAGTTGAAGAGCACTATTACTACCTGGCCTCAGCTGGCAACAGCCGTAACCCTGGGCGGTGCATTGGCGGCTGATACCTGCCGTCGCATTTTCCTTGATCAGTTTACCGATTCGGGCAGATACTTTATAGATCTGGAATCACTGATACCAGATACAAGGCCCGGGAAAGAATTTATTCCTGCAGTTCATAAACCTGCCCTTACAATTGAACGAATGGAAGAACTGGCTGAGCTGGTTATAAACAGTTTGCCAGCATGTAGTTTGATTCTTAATGAAAACCAAGTAAGCGAACTGGTTACAGAAGCTATAAAAGCGCCATCGGCAGGTAATTCCCAGCCTTGGAAATGGTATTTCAACAAGGGATATTTATTGCTGTTTTATGAAGATACCGGCATATTATCCTTTGGCGATCATAGCCGCAGGGCATCGTGCCTGGCCCTGGGTGCGGCAATTGAGAACCTGGAACTGACGGCTTATCACAAAGGTATTAAAACCGGATTACATGCCTTCCCGCTAAACGACCAATCACAGCTGGCTGCGGCTTTTACTTTTTCGGAGCATGCGCAAGACAGCAATAATTATGCATATGGGCATCTTGTAAATTATATTGATGAGCGGCAAACCAACCGGAACACCGGTACCAGGGAAAATATTGCAGACGATGTATTGATGAAAATAACTGAAGCTGCCGCCAGTGTGCCCGGGGCTTCGTTGATTTTGAAAAATACTGCAGAGGAAATAAATACCATGGCCGCTCTGAACGGTAGCGCGGAACGACTGAAATTACTACATCCGGAAGGCCATTTTGAATTTTTTGAAAAGGAATTAATATGGGATGATAAGGATGACAATAACCGGAAAGACGGAATTAATCTAAGCGGGTTATGTATTTCTGGCCAGGAGCAAATAGCCTTGAAAATGATCAGAAGCCCCGAGGCCATAAAATTACTTGCTGATTGGAATGGGGGGCGTGCACTGGAATATATAGGAAGGCGCTCGGTTGCGACCTCATCGGCAATAGGGCTTATTGCAATGCCAGACAGCTCGGCAGTTAGTTACCTAAACGGCGGAAGGGCCATGCAGCGCATGTGGCTGACTGCACAGCAAAATGGAATAGCGGTGCAGCCATTAATGACGCCGCTGGTATTTTCAGAAAATTACCCTACCCGGTCAGATAACAGGGTTTCCGGAATTATGCAGGAAGAAATAAATATATTGAATGAAAAAATTAAAGCATTATTTCATGAAGTACAGCATATGGGAAGGATATTTTTATTTAAATTAAGTGTTGCTGAAAAGCCTAATGTAAAATCTTATCGCAAAGGAGTGGATGAAGTGTTGTATTTTGCAAACAAATAGTTCGGATAGTTGAAATATCCGGACCAATGAGAAATTTACCATTCAATTTTGAAATTAAGTTGCTTCATGAGATGTAGAAAGCTTTATTTTCTTTTATTGCAATTTTTGCTGTTATCTGGTGGGATGTATGCGCAGGATACCATTGTATTCAGCGACCCATCCACGACAATAAGTATTGGAACAAAAATTGCAATACTTGAGGATAAAACCAATTCATTGAGCATTCCAGAAGTTCTGGCATCCGGCAATTTCAAAAAGAGCACCCAGGAAGTCCCTAATCTTTCTATCAGCAAATCTTCCTTCTGGAGCAAGCTAACTGTCAGTAACAAGACAAATAATAATAATCTTGTATTATTGCTTGAATATCCAACAATTGACAGTGCCGAATTTGTTACATTACTTCCCACCGGCACTTATGACGTAGTGAAAACAGGTGAGTATGTGCCGGTAAATACCCGCCAGCATCATAACCAGAATTATATTTTTGACCTAGATATACCAGCTGGTCAGTCCCGAACCTTTTTATTAAAAGTAATTGCTGCCGAACAGCTTCAGTTGCCGCTAACCATAAGTACGGGAAAAAGCAATGCGGAAGAATTAAATAATAAAGATTTGATTTTCGGGCTTTATGCAGGGATAATTCTTGTAATGCTTTTGTATAACCTGTTTCTTTATTTTACGGTAAGAGACCGGTCCTATTTATACTATGTAGGTTATATCCTTTTTGTAGGTATGTCGCAGGCATGCCTTCAGGGTTATGCCTTCCGGTTTCTCTATCCCAACTCTTATTTTCTGGCAAATGCCATGATGGTGTGGATACCTGCCTTATCGGGGATATTTTCTGTTTTGTTCATTAATAATTTTATGAATATTCGGTTTTATACGCCGGGTCTTTATAAGTTTTTGCTGTTTATTTCAGGTATTTATGTTGCTATAATGTTGCTCAGCTTTACTGGTAATTACCGGTTATGTACGGGTATAATGCAGCTTTTGGTTATTATTCTTTCGATTACCGGCTACACAGTGGCAGTAAAGATTACAAGAAAGGGATACAGGCCAGCCCGATTCTTCCTTATAGCCTTTTCGATTTTTATTGCCGGTGTTGTGGTATTTGTGCTGCGCAATGTCAATGTGCTGCCCTATAATTTGTTTACTTTTTATGCCATGCCAATAGGCAGCGCCATTGAGGTTGTTTTGCTTTCTATTGCACTGGCAGATAAAATCAATACATTCAGAAAGGAAAAGGAATTATCTCAGGCAGAGACAGTAACCGCCTTGAAGGAGAATGAGCGGATAATCAGGGAACAGAATGTAATACTGGAAACTAAAGTGGAAGAACGCACCCATGAATTGAAACTGACTAATGAAGACCTGAGTGTGGCGCTCACCAATCTTAAAGACACTCAGACACAGCTTGTAGAATCAGAGAAAATGGCCTCCCTGGGTCAGCTTACTGCAGGTATAGCCCATGAAATAAATAATCCCATAAATTTTGTTACTTCCAATATTAAGCCACTGAACAG
This sequence comes from uncultured Bacteroidota bacterium, assembly GCA_903835005.1. Taxonomy (GTDB): domain Bacteria; phylum Bacteroidota; class Bacteroidia; order Chitinophagales; family Chitinophagaceae; genus Nemorincola. The sequence continues at coordinate 65,893 of CAILLK010000108.1, forward strand.
GGATGTATACATGCTGCTGGATACAATAGATTGTATAGAAAAGATAATAGCAGATGATTCAAGCAAAGCTGAAAAACAAAGACAGATAGAAGAATATAAAACAGATATTGATTTCGATTACCTGAAAATGGAAATTGATCAATTATTAAAAGGCATAGGAGAAGGCGCCTCGCGCACTGCCGAAATTGTTAAAGGCCTGAGGGTTTTTTCAAGGCTTGATGAAGACGACCTTAAAAAAGCAGATATTAATGAGGGTTTGGAATCTACTTTAATAATTGTAAATAATAGTTTGGGTGGCGCTATTAAATTAACAAAAAAATTAGGAAATTTACCACTTGTAGAATGTTATCCGGGAAAGCTGAACCAGGTATTCCTGAATATTATTTCGAATGCAATACATGCAATAAGCAAGAAACACGAAGGCAAACCAGGAGGGGAATTAACTATCAGCACATCGTGTGATGAGCATAATGTGTTTATAAAAATTGCAGACAATGGCACAGGAATGACTGAAAAAGTAAAACAGCGCTTATTTGAACCGTTTTTTACAACAAAGGATGTAGGTGAAGGAACTGGTTTAGGATTATCAATAGCCTACAATACTATAGTAAAACATAATGGACTTATTACGGTAAATAGTGAGCTTGGAATTGGGACAGAATTCATACTTACATTACCTTTAACTCAGAAATAATCATTGATTTTGAATAACCGGAACAAAATAAAAGTCTTGTATATAGACGATGAGCAGAATAACCTGGTAGGGTTTAAGGCTACCTTCAGGTTTGACTATAATATTTTAATTGCCATCGATACAGCACAAGCATATTCCCATTTAAAATCTCATCCGGATATTAGTGTGATTTTATGTGATCAGAGAATGCCGGAAACAACAGGTTCGCTTTTTTTTGAAGAAATGAGAGAAAGATATCCGGACCCGGTGAGAATGCTGATTACAGGTTATTCGGATATTGAATCGGTAATTGATGCTGTAAATAAGGGACACATTTACCGATATATAAAAAAGCCATGGACAGATGCCGATATCAGGTCGGCAATAGAAGAAGGGAATAAATATTATGTAACAACATCTATGCTTGCTGTGAAAAATAAAGAACTGCAGGCAGCTTATGACGAACTGGGTAAGTTTACCTACAGTGTAACCCATGATCTGAGAGGGCCGTTGTTAAGTGTTATAGGCGCTATAGATCTGGCAAAAACAATGGATGAACTTACTGAAATAAGATCTCTGCTGAACATGATGGATGATGCAGTAAAAAAGCTGGATGAATTTATCAGAAATACGCATGAATATTACAATCTGAAAAGAGGGAAATTAATTTTTGAAAAAATTGATTTTAAGAAAATGATGACAGATGCATCCGCAATTTTTAACATCGCCGGCAGAATGGATAATGTGAAATTTATAGCTAATGTTTCTCAGAATGAGGATTTTATCAGCGATGAAAATTCTATAAAGATTATTATGAATAATCTTTTCTCGAACGCATTTAAATTTCAGAAGAAAAACGCTGCTGAAAAATTTGTATCAGCAGAAATCAGTATCAATAACGGGAATGCTGAAATAATTGTTAAAGACAATGGAATTGGGATCGATGAAAGCCACATAGAAAAGATATTTGCTATGTTTTACAGGGCAACATCTGATGAGCCGGGTTCGGGATTTGGCTTGTATAATGTAAAAGATGCTATTACCAGATTAGGAGGGACAATAAAGGTTCAATCGGCCCTGAATGAGGGGACCACATTTAATGTTTCCCTACCCAGCAAAGTAAATGAGCCATAACTAGTATGGGCAATATAAAGAAACTGAACTTTATTGTAATTGACGATAGCAAACTGGATTGTTTTATCGCTGAAAAAGTAATTACAAATACCGGAAAAAGCGGTGAAGTTAGATCGTTTGTAAGCGCTGAGCAGGCATTAGAGACAATAATTTCAGCAAAAAATACTTCTTTTCCACATACAATAATACTTGTGGACATTCAGATGCCGGTTATGAATGGATTCCAGTTTATTGAGGCATTTGAGCTATTGGGGCCCGAAGTAATTAATAATTACTCCATATTCGTTATTTCATCTTCTATTAATGAAAATGACCTGAAAAGGGTGGATAATTATGTATCTGTAAAGCAATTTTTAAATAAACCACTCAACAGCAACATTCTTGGTGCTTTAGTAGATCAATATTGAGTTGTGCACACATTTCTCCTGATTAAGAATCTGAAATATTATTTTTGTTATGATAAATGACCGATCGCCTGAACTGATAGAATGCCCCCGGGATGCCATGCAGGGATGGGAAAAAATGATACCGAAAGCTGACAAAGCAGCCTACCTGAATGCATTGCTGAGAGTGGGATTTGATGTGCTGGATTTCGGTTCTTTCGTTTCGGCTAAAGCTATACCTCAGCTTGCCGATACCAGGGAGGTAATACCACTGCTTAAGCTGGATAATACAAATACAAAATTGCTGGCAATTATCGCCAACACCCGTGGTGCAGAGGATGCAGTAGTCTATGATGAAATAAGTTATCTGGGATTCCCTTTTTCCATTTCGGAAACTTTTCAGATGAGGAACACAAATAAAACAATAGCGCAGTCGCTGGTGCAGGTGGAGGAAATGCACAATTTATGTGTACAGCGTAATAAAGAATTGGTTATATACATCTCCATGGGTTTTGGCAATCCATATGGTGATGAATACAGTGCGGAAGTGGCCATCAACTGGGTGGGGAAACTATCGGCGCTTGGCATAAAAACCATTGCTATGAGCGATACTGTAGGTGTGGCGCAACCAGCCGATATAAGTTATATTTTCAACCAGCTGATACCGGAATTCAAGGATCTGAGTATAGGTGCACACTTTCATTCGGCACCCGATAAATGGGAAGAAAAAATAGAGGCTGCCTATAATGCCGGCTGCAGGAGATATGACAGCGCTATGAAAGGGATCGGCGGCTGCCCGATGGCAGAAGATGAGCTGGTGGGCAATATAGCAACTGAAAACCTGGTAGGGTGGTGCAGCGCTAAAAATATACCTCTGAAGATCAATCAGGATGCTTTTTGGGAGGCTATGGAAATTGCTGGCAGGATTTTTGTGAAATAGGCCGGTTTATCCATTGGTTGAAGTTGTTTTATTTCATATCAATTTTTTATAAGCAAGCAGGGTAAAGGAATATATTACCAGTAGTTAATAAGAAAATTATTACTGTAATATCAGATTTTTATCTGTAACTTTATTTCAAATTTCTTACTATGCAAAATATCGGCCGGATTCTGCTTTTGTTTTTTGTGAGCTTTGCTGGATCAGCGGGGGCGCAGACAAAATATTACCAATCTGATACCAGCATAAAAGTATATGCCTATGGCAATCTTCAGACGCTCGCATGGTGCGGAGGATTTAATAATCCTCAGTTTGCTATGGCCGATCTTAATCATGACGGATTGACAGACCTGGTTGTTTTTGAGCCATGGAACAGCTTACGGACTTTTCTGAATGTTGGCAGCGAAGGTAATCCGCAATACAGGTATGCGCCGGAATATGAGGTGAACTTCCCTCCATTGCTTGACTATATGGTACTGGCTGATTACAATTGCGATGGCATTCCCGACCTTTTTCACCAGGGTGAATTTGGTTTTGCAGTTTACCGGGGTTATTACAATGAATATAACCAGCTTGCCTTTAAGTTTTATAAAGACCTTTTTTATAATAACGACTGTACTTCGCCCGGCCCGGTAAATGCTTTTGATAATCCGAGCGATATACCCGCAATAGTAGATGTGGATAATGATGGTGACCTTGATTTTATTGCCTATAATATTGTGGGCGGCAATATGAACATGTACAAAAACTACCGGGTAGAGCTTGGTTTGCCATGTGATAGTATTGTAATTGGCCTTTATGACCGAACCTGGGGAATGGTGTCGCAGGGATTTTATCGCACACATACATTCCCGGTTGCCCCAGATACCAGTTGCCTGAGAACGCCGAAGCCAAAGTCGGGAGAAAAGAAAACACATATGGGCAATACCCCCTGCCTGTTCGATTACGACATGGATGGCGATTATGATTACCTGGATGGCAGTGTTTCTTTTAATGAAATGACTTTTCTTAAAAACGGACGTATTCCTTATGATCCGGCAGGACGGGATTCAATGATATACCAGGATACCATGTGGCAATCACTGACTGGAGGTACTCAAATAGAAATACCTATATGGCCGGCAGCATTTAATATTGATATAGACCAGGATGGTAAGAAAGACCTGCTGGTAGCGCCCAATACACCTAACCTCTCTGAAAACTATTATTGTGTGTGGTTTTACAAGAACTACACTACACCTGGTAATCCGGACTGGCGTTTTCAGTCGGATTCTTTTTTAGTAGATAAATCAATTGATCTCGGAACAGCGGCATATCCTACCTTATTTGATATTAACAAGGATGGCAAACCAGATATGATTGTCGGTTCGGATGGTTATTATACCTCCGGAGATGGCAGTTTGCGCAGCAGGCTTTCCTATTATCAGAATACAAGCACAACCGGCCATCCGTCATTAACCTTGCAAACTAAAGACTATCTTGGATTGAGCAGTTATGGTTTTAAGGGTATTGCTCCTGCATTTGGTGATATAGACAATGACGGAATTAATGATCTGATAATAGGACATTCGGATGGAACGCTTTCTTATCTGAAGAACATTGCCTCAACCGATACGGCCCAGCCCAACTTCGTAATGCATGAAGTAGCTCTTACTGATGAAGACGGAACTGTTATCAATGTTGGCGGCCATGCTGCGCCGTTTATTTATGACATGGACCTTGATGGTAAAAAAGACCTGATAATTGGTAATATATATGGTACTATAGTTTATTATCAGAATGTGAGTACCACACCCGGTTCCATAAAACTTAAACTGATTACCAAGCACCTGGGTAATGTACATGCCGATTCAATGGATACATATGGTGTTATGAGTACACCGTTCATTGGTGTTATTGACAGTACGAATGTCAAATACCTGCTTGTAGGTGGCAACTCAGGAAACATTTACAGGTATACCGGTTTTCAGACCGGCGATACCTCAGCAATTTATACCATGCTCGATACTGATTACAGCTTTATTGATTCCACTTATTCCATCTACAGCCATTCCGGAACTCAATTTGGTTATTACGGCAACCACCGCCCTGCGCCCACTGTAGGAGATATAGCCGGAGATGGCACGCTCACTATGCTTGTTGGCGATAATAAAGGGGGTATAGAGTGTTACAAGGCCAGGCCTTATGTGCCCTTCCCGATAAGCCATGTAGGCGTGCTGGAAGTTAATGAGCAGGGCAATGTATCGGTATATCCTAATCCTTCAAGAGATGTAGTCAATGTATCGTGGAACAGTATAACCCAACCCGAAGTGCAGATCAGCCTGATTAATATGGAGGGCCAGACGTTATACTCTACTTCATCGGCAACCTCAGCCAACAAAATTTCGGTCTCTGTTGATAGGTTGCCTTCTGGCATGTATGTATGCGTGCTGCAAAGCGGGGTGAACAGGTATTACAGTAAATTTACTGTTGTGAAGTAAGAGATAAAGCAACAGGCAGAAATTAATTAGGGCTTGTGGCTATTTATTTTCCAATTTCAATGATAATTGATTAATGCCTCTATCTTCTTTTTAATTATCTGCTTATCAGTTTGGGTCTTTGCCATTGAAAGTGCTTTTTGTAAATACTGTTTTGCTTTGTGGTTGTCTATATCTTTATATAATTCACCCAGCAGCGTAAAGTAAAAATGATTGTGCTCCAGCTGTAGTTTTTCGGCTTCTGCAATGGCCGCTTCTTTCCCAATTGCTTTGGAAAGTGCATAAGTTCTGTTGAGTGCCGCTACAGGAGAATATTCAATTTGGAGCAGGTGATTGAACAATTGTAAAATGCTTTCCCATTTTTCATTTGTATCTTCCTTTATAGTATGCCACCAGGCAATGCTTGCCTCCAGATGATATTTTGAAATTTCAGTACCCTTTGCAGAAAGATTGAGAAAATAGACCCCTCTGTCAATGAGATCCCGGTTCCACAATGATTCGTTCTGGTCCTCGTAAAGAATTATATCTCCGTTTTCATTTTTCCGGGCAGCAAAACGGGAAGACTGAAAGCACATCAGGGATAAGAGGGCATTTACCTTTGGTTGATTGGTAAGCTCATTTTCAATAAGCAAGTGTGTAAGTCTCATTGCTTCGAGGCATAGGTCCTCCCGCAATACCGTATCGTTGCTTTCGGAATAATAACCTTCGTTGAAGAGCAAGTATAATGTGGTCAACACAGGCTCAATCCGGTCGTTGATTTCGGCCGGACCCGGGTATTCGATTTTTACTTTTTCCTGCCGCAGTTTTTCTTTTGCCCTTAACAGGCGTTTACTGATCGTTTCTTTATTGGTCAGTAAAGCATTGGCAATTTCGTCGATACCGAATCCGCAGAGTATGCGTAATGCCAGGCCAATCTGTGCCTCTGCTGAGATGGCAGGATGGCAGATAGCAAAGAGCATTTGCAACTGGCTGTCGGTAATATTTTTTTCAGATAAGTCGATAACAATCTCTTCAGACAGAGGAGTTGCCGATTGTACTTCTTTGACTATTTTTTCTGCAAAAATGTGGCTCCGGTTAATGTGGTTTTTAGCTTTATTCTTTGCAACGGAATACAGCCATGCTGTTGGATTTTCAGGTATACCCCGATAAGGCCAGGTTTCGAGTGCAGACAAAAAAGTTTCACCGGCAATATCTTCTGCCACCTCTATATGGGCTATACCAAAGAGTTTACAGAGTACGGCTGTGATTTTCCTGTATTCGGTACGGAATAAATGCGGTATGAGTTCCTGTTGTTCCATAAAAGGAAAAGCCCTTGTAAATATAACAAGGACTTTTTTGCCGATCAATTTTAAAAGATTACAACAGGCTGATCTCCCTTACTTCAACGTTACCGCCAACTGCAAGTATAGGGCATTCCTTTGCCAGCTCAACAGCATCATCATAAGAATCTGCATTTACCATGGAGTAGCCGCCTATAGATTCTTTTATTTCAGTGAAAGGCCCGTTGGTAACTACGTTATTGCCTTTTATTACTTTGCCTGTGGCCGCCAGTCGGTTTCCCCGGTCTGTGAGTCTGCCTTTTGCGGCTATGCCTGCAATCCAGTCCATCCAGCGTTTGGTCATGGCTTCCATCTGTTCAGCGGTGCCCTGTGGTATTGCGCTGTAATCCATCCTGTAAATCAATAAATAATCTTTCATTTTTCTAAGTTTTAATTGTGGTTAAAGTATTGTTTTAATTTCGGTCATTTAATTTTGCGCTACCACCTGTGATTACCTTACGTACCTCAACGGTATTGCCTTCGCCCTGCAGTACGGGGCTGCCTTTAGCAAAGTTCACAGCTTCATCTATATTGTCGGCCTTGACAATGATGTACCCGCCAATGGTTTCCTTGATTTCTCCGAATGGTCCATTAGTAACTATGTTATTGTGCCTGACCACCTTTGCATCATCAAAAGGCAGGCCATTGCCCTGCACAAATTTGTTCTGAGCGGCAATGCCGCCTATCCAGTCCATGGTTTGCTTCATCCAGGTCTGTATCTGTTCGGGCGATGCAACTTTGTTGCCATCTTCATGTCTGAAGATTAAAATGTACTCGTTCATTTTTTGATATTTAGTGGTGAAAAATTATTGATTATATTTTTGGTGTGTAAAAACGTTATAGAGATTATACATTATGTGCTCCTGGTTTGTATGAGCCCGCCGGAACGCGAAAAGCAATATTAATACGATTATAGGTATTTATAGTTGTTATGGCTACTGTTACTGCAACAAGGTCTTCATCTGAAAAATGAGTATGCGCATTTTCATATACAGTATCGGTCACATCGCCACCGGTTATTTTTGTTACCGCCTCGGCCCACGCCAGTGCGGCGCGCTCACGGTCGGTGTAGAGTGGGGCTTCGCGCCAGGCATCCAGCAAATAAAGGCGTTGTTCAGTTTCGCCTGCTGCACGCAGGTCTTTGGAGTGCATATCGAGGCAATAAGCGCAGCCGTTGATCTGGGATACTCTGAAATAAATTAAATTGAGCAATGGTTGTTCCACTCCGGATTTTGCAAGGTATTGGCCCAGGCCAGCCAGTGCCTGAAAGGCGCCCTGGCCTTTTTCGTAAGCATTAATTCTCTGTTTCATCATTTTGATTTTATCTGAAATTGAATGTTGGATACACTATATCAAATGAGATCGGAGAAAATGGACAAAATTTGGAAATATTTTTCGGATCGTATCACTGCGAATTTATTGATTGCATAAAAAAGGATCAGAACTATTGAAAAGTTCTGATCCTTGAGTTTTTAATTTATGTTGGCCGGAGGGTTGTATAAATTATTATACGTTAAACTTAATTCCCTGTGCTAGAGGCAGTGACTCACTCCAGTTAATAGTATTTGTCTGCCGGCGCATATAGGCTTTCCAGCTGTCGCTGCCGCTTTCGCGTCCGCCGCCGGTTTCTTTTTCACCTCCAAAAGCGCCACCTATCTCAGCGCCGCTTGTACCAATATTCACATTGGCTATGCCGCAGTCGCTGCCGGCAGCCGAGAGAAACAGTTCAGCCTCACGCATATTCAGTGTCATAATGGAGGAAGATAGACCCTGAGGAACATTGTTCTGCATGGCAATTGCATCCTCCGGTTTTGAATACTTCATGATATATAAAATGGGCGCAAATGTTTCGTGCTGCACTATAGCCCAGTCATTTTGAACCTCATAAATGCATGGGCGCACATAGCAACCGCTTTCGTAGCCTTTGCCGGAGAGTAGGCCCCCGGCCACAATTTCGGTGCCTCCGGCTTTCTTTATTTCATTGATGGCGTTGAGGTAGTTGGTAACTGCATCTTTATCAATCAATGGCCCTACATGGCTCTTTTCATCAAGCGGGTTGCCAATAACCAGTTGCTTATAGGCATCGGCCAGTTTTGTTTTAAATGCCTCATATATGCTTTCGTGAATAATGAGCCTGCGGGTAGTAGTGCAGCGCTGTCCGGCAGTGCCTACAGCGCCGAATACTGAGCCAATAAGGGCAATATTAAGGTCGGCATTAGCGGTGATGATTATGGCATTGTTGCCTCCCAGCTCCAGTAATGAGCGGCCCAGCCTTGCAGCCACTACTGTACCTATTGCCTTGCCCATCCGTGTGCTGCCCGTAGCCGATATCAGCGGAATCCGGGTGTCATGACTCATCCATTCGCCGCAATCTTTGCCGCCCGTCACGAGGCAGCAAACACCTTCGGGCACATTATTTGCTTTGAATACTTCCGCTATTATTTTCTGGCAGGCTATGCCTGTAACCGGAGTTTTTTCAGATGGTTTCCAGATGCAGGTATCGCCGCAAATAAATGCGATCATACTGTTCCAGCTCCACACAGCCACCGGAAAATTGAATGCGCTTATAATCCCCACTATGCCCAGCGGGTGCCACTGCTCATACATGCGGTGCCCTGGTCGTTCACTGTGCATGGTAAGGCCATATATCTGGCGGCTCATACCTACAGCCAGGTCGCAGATATCAATCATTTCCTGTACCTCACCATAGCCCTCCTGCAGGCTCTTACCCATCTCATAGCTTACCAGTGTGCCAAGCGGTTCTTTAAATTTACGCAGCGCCTCACCGATCTGGCGAACCACTTCACCCCTTTTAGGTGCAGGCCACTGGCGCCACTCTATGAAGGCCGACTGAGCCTTTTCTACTACTTTATCATAAGTCTTCCGGTTAACACCTGTTACAGAGGCAATCAGTTTGCCATCTACCGGTGAGTAAGAATTTATATTCTCACCGCCGGTTTTCAACCACTTAACCCCTGTAGCAGCTCCATCATTTACTTTATTGATTCCCAGAACTTCCAGAACCTTATTCATTTTCATATAGCTGAGTATTATGTAGTGCAAAATTAGGGTTTTATTTTGTGGGGTGGATTTTGGTTTTAAGTCAGCCGGAATACTATTTTTCAATAGTGGATTTCCAGCTCCCCCATTTGTGTGTTATTAGATCTGGTATCTGCCATAAATTAATTAGTTTTATTTGTTATGAAAAAGAAAATTTGTAAAATAACAATACTTATTTAATTTTAATGTTTTATTAATTTATACAATAAAAAAATTTTATTATAAAGGCGGAATTGCCGTTATGGTAAATAAATATTAGTGATGAACGGATGTTGTAATTGAAAGAGCACCCGGAGCACGATACATCATTTGAAGATTTTTTTATGGAATTAGACTAGGAAGAAGATGGGTATATGCTTGTTATCCAATACCCTTCTATTCAAGTGGTGAAAAATCAAAATTGAAAACCAGATCGCCAATGCTTTTCATAAGTTGATCAAAATAGGTCTTTTTCATTTTTGTAAGTAATTTGCTGTAATCGCAAAACTACATTACCAAGATAACACTACTTTTGAAATACAGTTTGTTATATCCCAATTTCTTTCAACGGTTAGCAGGTATTGGCAACCCAATAAAATATACAAACCTAATGAATGTTGAATCTCTTGCAAAAGCGAAAGAACTTCTGGCAATTGTCCATAATTTCATTCATTTAAACTACTTTTATGCCTCGGAAGATTACCCTTTTTTAGCGAAAATTTAATTATGAAAAGATTCATAGCCTTTTTGTTTGCAATTGTCATGCTTACCATCGGAAAGCCTATGTTCTTATATGCCCAGGAACACGACACCACCATGCCGGCTGTGCCAATGCCTGATACTGCTAAGGCTGCAACACCTGCCACTGCCGATACTGGAAATAAAATTAACCCTGTTAAACCTGCAATTCAAACCTCAGTGAAGAGCGGCGAAATAACCGACCGGATTCAGAATAAAGAAAAAGCCGCCCCCAAAAAGCACTGGAACATTTTGTACCGGATTCACATGATTGGGCATAAAAAAAGAGAACGCAGGGCTTATATCAATCAGGGGCACCATGAATTTTACCTTCGAACAAGACGGGACCAGAAAAGAATATCCAGGCACCATCTTAATCCATATAAGCCGACCAAATCGAGTAGAAAAATGCAGAAAAAAATTCAGCATGCATTTAATAAGAAGGATAAGGCTACCAATAAACGGGAGAAAGACAATGAAGCCCCACCTGCCGAAGAAACACCTAAAGCCAAAGATGAAAGCGGGAAACAGGAAGAAACTGAAAAGTCTAAGGAAAATAAGGATGCACCTAAAAGTGACAATGATAAACCGAAAGAAGATACTACTAAGCCTAAATTGTTTTATTACTGATAATAACTGTTAACAGCAGTTGCCCTGAAATTTTTTTAAATTTTTCGGATAAAGCAGATTTTATTATGTGCATGTATAGTGTGGATTAAATTAATTTTTCTTTTCTTTGCTCAAAGAATAAAAAAGATGAAGATTACCCTGAGGAATTTTTTGCTGTTTGTCTTCGCGCTGATTACCATTAGCTTCAGTTCTTGTTTTTGGCGCAGGAATCCTGACAGGCATTGGGCAACCAGGCGCCACCCTAAATTCTTTTATCATAAAGGTAATAATTATGGTGGCCGCAGGCTATGGGTAAGAACGCCTCATTACGGCAGAAAGTTGTATTAATTGCCCCTCAATCCGCCGCTGCGGAATGCCAGCCATTGCGCATATGCTCCTTCATCAGCGTTTGAATAAAATTATGCTGCTTGTTTTGTTATACATTTCTGATTATTGAACTTTATACACTGCAATCCTTGTTTTTATGAAGCACTTCCTTGACAGCACGAAGAACCTATTCAGGATGTATAAGGTGCTGGGTGAAAGGGCTATGGCCCAGGTTGAGGAAACTGAACTGAACTGGCAAGCCAATGAGGACAGTAACAGCATAGTAAGCATAGTAAAACATCTTTGGGGCAATATGCTGAGCCGCTGGACGAACTTCCTTACAACTGACGGAGAAAAACCATGGCGGAAGCGGGATGCGGAATTTGAATTGGAATTTTTGAGCAGGGAAAAAATGATGCTGCTCTGGGAAGAAGGCTGGCAATGTGTTTTTGATACCTTGGATACCCTTACTGATGATGATCTGGATAAAACAGTATATATCCGTAACGAGGGCCACCTGGTAACTGATGCCATAAACCGGCAGATCGCTCATTACTCTTACCACATCGGGCAGATTGTTTATGTTGCTAAACTGAGGATAAAACACGACTGGAACAGCCTCAGCATTCCGCGCAATAAGTCGGCGGAATACAATGCCGGGAAATTTGGACAGGAAAAACACGATAAACAATTTACCGACGACTGGCTGGACCAGAACCAGGCAAATGAAGAACCCATCTGAATAAGGATGGGTTCTTCATTTGCGATTTAATTTGAAATCAACTATTTATTGTTTTATCAAGCCATTCTTTCTTTTCTATCCTGTAGGAGAAGAACAGCCCAAGCCCGCCTCCTATTGCAATCAGTGCAATATAGATTGCCGGATTATCATCGCCGCCGCCGCTTTTGAACTCTGTTATACTATGTTCCTCGGCATCATTATTATTTTCCTGATCCTGAGCTGCAGACTTTGATAAAGTATCATCATTTGTAGTTTTAGAACTGTCATTTTTGATCAATATTTTTATTTTCTGCGGATTGTGATGGCCACCGATGGTAAAACTTGTATGAACACCTCCGCCCGGTTTTTCATGTTTAATAATAGTGTTGTCTATAATGTAAGCAAACAACAAACCCAATCCCGAGCCAATTAATAATAAGCCCCACTTGAGATTAAGAAATGGCCTGGGCCTTACATCTCTGTTGCGTGGGTTGAGGCCTTTTTCAATTAAAGCCATATTTTCTCTGTTGCGCAGGTAAGCAATACCGAATATCATACTGAACATACCGGTAAACATAACTATTGGAACTAGGTCAACTGTCATAAAAATTTATTTTAATGTTATCTTAAACCGGCTCATTTATTAAACCGATACAACTAAGACTACAGGTTTAAATACGTGGTTACACGTTTTTTAAAGTATTTTTCAAAAATCAGGAATTTTATTTGTAACCAATAATCTGTTTCTTACGTCTTATAAACATCCATGCAGGAACAAACAGATGATATAGCTGCAATTCAGCTGGTATTGCAAGGTAAGCAGGCTGCTTATGCCACCCTTGTGGACCGGTATCAGCCATATGTGTTTACACTTGCAATGCGCTATGTAAATAACCGGGAAGTAGCAGAGGAACTGGCACAGGATGTATTTGTAAAAGCCTATCGTTTTCTGGCCGATTTTAAAGGCAACAGCAAATTCAGTACCTGGTTATATACTATTGTTAATACCACCTGCCTCTCTTATCTGCGAAAAAAGAGTAATGGGACCGTATTGCTGGAAGAAGAAAAAATAATTGGTATTTCTGATCATCAGTTTGCCGTAAAACCTGTCGATATATTGGAACAGAAAACCACCAAACAAATGCTGGACAGCGCGATAAAGCTGTTGTCCGAAGATGATGCCCGGCTGCTGACCTTATTTTACCAGGCCGAACAATCGGTAGATGAGGTGGGGGCAATTATGGGGTTGACTGCCATTAATGTGAAGGTGCGGTTGTTCAGAGCAAGGGCTAAGCTTAAGGAAATACTGGAAAGGAAGTATAGCAGGGAGATTAACACCAAAACCATTTAGGGGCTTCTGCAAAGAGATTAAATGAAGCGACTAAACGAGGTATAGAAAATTCAATAAGATTCAGTAATTTTAATTTTGGATATGGAACAGGAAATGGAAATGCAGCTTTGGGAGTATATAGATGGCATTTGTAACGAAACAGAGGCTCAACGGATCGCTTTGCTGATAAAAGAGGAAGTGGCATGGGCAGAAAAATATACAGAGCTTATTGCTTTTAACGCTGAACTAGCCGGCAGTCTTGAATTGGAACAACCGTCCATGAGATTTACTAAAAATGTAATGGAGGCAGTTGCCGTATCGCATATTGCGCCTGCTACTAAAAAATATATTAACCCTTTTATAATCAGGGGGATTGCAGCTTTTTTTATCCTTATAATAGCAGCGGTTTTTGGATATGCAATTGCATCATCCGGCAATACCGGTAAAACAGGCAGCCTGCTATCTGGTTTGAAATATCCGAACCTGGGAATAAGTGATCTGTTCAGCGGTACTTTTGTAAAAGTTTTTGTGATGGTTAATATTGTTCTGGCATTGATGCTTGCAGATGGGGTACTGAGGAGGAAGCGGCAAACGGGTTAGCTATTATTTTGAATAAACCTCTTTGTTATCGTAATCCTCATCCTAAGAAACAAGCTTTTAAAGTGTTTAAAGAATATTTGGTTAAATTCGCTGGAGATTGCAGTTGCAAGCCCGGTTTACTTCAAATACAGGAGCAATAATTAAACAATAAAGGAGAAATCCGGGAGAAGTTTAAAATAATTTTAAAAAATATTTTGAAATAAGGTTTAAAATCAAGACCTTTGCAGTCCCAAAAAATATAAATCATGGCCCGCGTTTGTCAGGTAACAGGAAGAAAACCAGTAGTAGGACATAAAGTATCATTTTCGAACAAGAAGAAACTGCGTCGTTTCCTGCCCAATTTGCAGACTAAACGCTTCTTCCTTGCAGAAGAAGACCGTTGGATTACGTTGAAATTAAGTACTGATGCTATCCGCACAATTAATAAGAACGGATTGCTTACAGTGGTTAAAGAACTGCGTGAAAGAGGTGTTACTGTTTAAGTCGAAAGTCAAAAGTCTTAAGCCGGAAGTCATAAGTTGATGGCCGGCAATTAAAAGTAAAAAAAGTAAAAAGATAACAATGGCAAAGAAAGGAAACCGCGTTCAGGTAATAATGGAATGCACCGAGCATAAAAACAGCGGCATGCCCGGCACCAGCCGCTACATTACCACCAAGAACAAGAAAACTACTACTGAACGCCTGGAACTGAAAAAATACAACAGGATCCTGAAGCGCGTAACTGTTCACAAAGAAATTAAATAATTAATATTAAAAATACTGAGCGATGGCAAAAGCAGCAAAAACCGCGATAAAGAAAGACCCGAAGCTGGCACTGGAAGCTAAGAATTACTCAAAAGTGATTAAAGCGGTGCGTAGCCCCAAGACCGGCGCTTATACCTTTAAGGAAGGTATGGTGCATAAAGATAAAGTGAAAGATTTTCTGGCTAATGTAAAATAGCAGCCCCTTTAAGCCTAAGCGCTACACCATTTTCAGGACTTAGGACTTATAAACATATTACACTCATGGAGCCTCTGCCACAAGCGGAGGCTTTTTTGTGTGTCAGGCATGGATATAAGCTATAGGGTGCAAGTCCCGAGTACGCTTTACAGTAGGGAGTATTAGCCAATAGCAAGGGTGTCGCGGGTGACTGCGAATCTGAAAGAAGCTGGCGGCAAAGGTTCGGGCCAAC
>CAILLK010000109.1 GCA_903835005.1 uncultured Bacteroidota bacterium
CATAAGGATCTGATAAGAGACCGGTTTGCCTACAGAGGCGAATCCTGTAGTCAGCGGGAAATAGAACAGATCGCATTAAAGGAGAATGAATTATTAATCAGCCCGGACTATTTCCGGAGGTTAACGAAGCGGAATGAGAAATTAGAGGTAAGGGTATTACCGAGAACAGGCATTTATGAAAATGAGTTGAGTAAGTACCGTTATGATGTTTTGATAAGGGTAAAAGGGGAGGGCCGGATTATCAATAACCGGTTTGTAATAGATGAGGTGCCGGGTAGTGATTCAATTTGGAAAACGGGGAATGATCATAACATACCCTACCTGAACCAGTTAAGTAAAGAGGACATAATCAGGCAACTGTCTGTAATACTGCCATCATATATGGTACCAGCTACGATGGTAGTTATGGAATCTTTTCCTATAACCATTAATGGCAAATTAGACCGTCAGGCATTGCCGGATCCCGACTTTGGTTCGCCGGCCGAAGGATACACAGCGCCGGCGTCTGAAATGGAAAATACCTTATGCAGGATATGGCAGGAAGTCCTTGGATTGGAGTGTGTAGGGGTCACCGATAATTTTTTCAGAATGGGAGGTAATTCTATACTAGCTATACAATTGTGCCATCGTATGAGCAAGGCATTGGGCTGGAACGTAAAAGTTGTAGATTTATTTAATCATTATTCAATTATTAAATTACTTTCAAATAAGAAAAATTATGTTGTGGCTTATGATGAAATAGAAATATAAAAGATAAGGTTAGTTAATGAATAAAAGTTGAAATTAATAAACTCAGACAAAATGAATAATGAAAATAGTAACAGGGATGCAGTTGAATGTATTTATGAAGCAAATAATTCTGGCATTTGGTTGTGGCTCGAAAATGGAGCACTTAAATTAAAATTACCACAGGATATAGATTCTTCGGGCATAATTGCTAAAATCAGAACAAAGAAAGAAGCTATTATTGATGTGCTGACCAACAATAAGATTTGCCATAGCGATTATATAGAAGATAATATTTATAAATTATGCTTGGATGAATCAAGCCTGTCGTTTGCACAGCAGCGCTTATGGTTTATTGAGCAGTACGAGCAAGGCACAAACGCTTACCATATACCTGCTATTTGGCAGCTTGATAGTAAAACAAGTTTACCGGCATTAAAGTATGCATTGCAGAAAATTGTATCCAGACATGAGGTGCTGAGAAGCACTATCAGGCAGTCGGATAATGAGCAATATGGTACTCAGAATGTACATTACAGAGAATTGCCTATTGAAGAAATTATTCTGAGGGAAACTGAAGATTATGATGCTCATATCAGGTCCGAGATCAACCAGCCGTTTGATCTCAGTGCGGAATATCCTATTCGGGTTAAGTTTTATTTTATAGTGGGCATTTCAGACTCGGATCAAAAAAAGATTCTCATGCTGATTAACATCCATCATATCGCAAATGATGGATGGTCAACAGATATTTTTCAAAAAGAATTATATGCGTATTATGAGGCATATATAAAGCAGGATTTAGAATTTAATTTACCTGAACCGGAAATACAGTATAAAGATTTTGCATTTTGGCAGCGGACCTATCTGAGAGGTGAAATTTTAGAAAGGCAATTAAATTATTGGAAGGATAAATTATCAGGATTTCAGATTTTGAATTTACCAGTTGATTATCCGAGGCCCGATAAAGTGGATTATAAAGGCGCTATTGAGATGTTCAATCTGAGTGCAAAAGTGAGCAGGCTATTAAGGGAATTGGTTCAGAAGTATGGTGTTACAATGCACAGTGTAATGCTAAGCAGTATTAATATATTACTCAGCAAATATTCGGGTCAGAACGATATAGTAACAGGTTGTCCGATAGCAAACAGGGAGCACAGGCAAACTCAGGGAATAATCGGTTTTTTTGTTAACACTCAGGTTAACCGGGTTCTGCTAAGTCCGGATCAAAGTTATGCTGATCTTATAAAACAGGTTCACAATGACCAGAAGCAAAATCAATTATATCAGGATCTTCCATTTGAGAAGCTAGTTGAAGAATTAGGCCTGGAAAGGGATATTTCAAGAAACCCCATTTTCCAGGTTTCATTTGTAGTACAGAGCTTTGGTAATCAGGAAAAAGCCGGTGAACAGCAACTAAATTATCTGCGCCCTTATCAATTGCCGGAGCTTTACGAAACAACGAAATTTGATTTGTCATTTTATGTAGATGACAGCAGGGAAGAAATGCGTGTTGTTATTAATTATGCTACAGCTTTATTTAATAAAGATACGATAATAAGGCTTATTCACCATTATGAGCATTTGTTGGAGGGTCTCGCTTTAATTCCTGATGTACCCTACAGTCAATTTGCGTTGATAAGCCGGGCAGAAGAACAAGAAATACTTAATTGGAACAATACCCGTAAGCAATTTCCTCAGCAAACCCTTACAGAGATTTGTATGGGTGGCATCAACCGCTGGGCCGATAATATTGCAGTTATTGATTCTGTGGGTGAATATACTTATAAGCAACTGGGAATAGACAGCGATACAATTGCTGGTAACCTGCATATAAAGAAGCTGGCAGTTCGCAATCAGCTGGTAGCAGTTTTAATAGAAAAGGGTTATCAGCAGGTAGTGGCTACCCTTGGTATTATGCGTTCTGGTGCAGCCTATTTACCACTTCATGTTGAATGGCCTGAATCGAGAATAGATGAAGTACTCATTCAGGGCAACGTTTCTTGTGTTGTGGTTAGTTCTAATCAATATATGAGCCATATTGCAGGTAGTTCAATAGCTTCGAAATATTTGTGGCTGGTTATAGAAGACGTTTTGAAAAGCGAACCAGATGTATTGGCAGATCCGTTACCCGATGCCGGACCGGAAGATATTGCTTATGTTATTTTTACCTCGGGCAGTACGGGTACGCCCAAGGGCGTAACTATTTCTCATCAGGGAGCTGTCAATACGATACACGCTATTAACGAAAGATTCAACGTGGGCAACACGGATCGGGTTTTGGCCTTATCTGAATTGAGCTTTGATCTTTCTGTATATGATATTTTCGGTTTACTGGCAGCAGGTGGATGCATCGTTTTTCCCCACCAGGACAGGCCAGTGGACCCCGCTTATTGGTTTGAATTGGCGGAGAATAATAATGTTACAATATGGAACACAGTTCCCCAGCTTATGCAGTTGCTGGCCGATTATATTGAAATTTCTGAGCGCACACTCCCGCATTTGAGGGTGGTCCTTATGAGTGGTGACTGGATTCCGCTAAGGTTGCCGGCTCAGGTCAGACAATTGAGTAAAGATGCTATTATAATGAGCCTGGGCGGGGCAACCGAAGGAAGTATCTGGTCGGTCTGGTATGAGATTAATGAAGTAAATCCAGATTGGCTATCAGTACCGTATGGCTTGGCTATGCCGAATCAATCAATGTTTGTGCTTGATGAACAATTGCATCATTGTCCGCCAGGTTTGTCGGGTGATATATACATAGGTGGGGCCGGAGTGGCATTAGGTTATTGGCAGGACGAAGAAAAGACTGCAGCCCGTTTCTTTGAGCATAAAGACCTTGGCAGATTATACAAAACCGGAGACAGGGGCAGATGGAACAGGAACGGTTACATGGTGTTTGAAGGCCGGACTGATGACCAGGTAAAGATCAGGGGGTACCGGATAGAACTGGGGGAGATTGAGCACGCCTTGTCTCTGATAAAAGGAGTAAAACAAAACTGCGTTTTGGTAAGAGAAAGAAAAGCAGATACTGGTATTGATAAATATTTAGTTGGCTACTATGTTCAGGATAGTGACTGGCAGCCGGTAAATGATGATGAAATACTGGAAGTATGGGAAGATTTATATAATTCAGAATATGAAAAAGTAATCGGTGAAGAAGCCATTGAAGCTGATTTCACTGGTTGGAACAGTTACATAACAGGGGAGGCTTTTCCTAATGCTGATATGCGGCTGTGGAGAGATGAAATAGTAGATAATATCAAGATGCTGAAACCGAAGCACGTATTGGAAATTGGAGTAGGCACTGGTTTATTGATGTATCCCCTGTTAAAAGACATTCAAAGCTATGTAGGTTTGGACATTTCACAATCAGTTATCCGCAGGCATAAGGAACGGCTGAGAGATAAAGCGAACAAAACATCGTTTTACCATTTAAAGGCTGATCAGATAGATGAGCTGCCCGACGGGGAATTATATGATACGGTAATTGTCAATTCAGTCTGTCAGTATTTTCCTGGCATTGCATATTTCGAAATAATGCTGGAGCAGGCGCTTGCAAAGCTGTCGGCAGGGGGGGCTGTTTTTCTGGGAGATATAAGAAACTATGAAGGTCACAAAGAACTTATAAGAGACCGGTCCGTATTCAGGGGCGAATCATATAGCCAGAAGGAAATAGATCAGATAGCCTTAAAAGAGAATGAATTATTAATCAGTCCGGACTATTTCAGAAGGTTAACAAGGCGGAATGAGAAAATTGAGGTAACAGTATTACCGAGAACAGGCAGGTATGAAAACGAGCTGAGTAAGTATCGTTATGATGTTTTGATAAGGGTACTAGGGGAAGGAAAGATCATCAATAATCGATTTGTAATAGATGAAGTTCCGGGCGGTGACAATAAAAGGAAGTCGGGGAATGATCATAATATACCGCACCTTAATCAGTTAAGCAAAGAAGAAATAATCAGGCAATTATCAGAACTACTTCCATCCTATATGGTGCCTGCGACTATGATAGCAATAGAGGCCTTCCCTATTACCGGTAATGGCAAATTAGACCGGCGTGCATTGCCGGACCCTGATTTTGGTATATCTGGAAAAGAATTTTCGCCGCCTGTAACCGAGATTGAAACAACCCTGTGCAGGATATGGCAGGAGGTTCTTGCTCTTGATCGAGTCGGAATCACTGACGAATTTTTCAGGATAGGGGGCAACTCCATATCTGCTATCCAGGTGTCTCACAGGATGAGTAAAGCTCTGGGATGTGAAGTAAAAGTTTCGGATGTGTTTAAGTACAAATCTATATCTGAGTTGCTTCGAAATAGTTTAGGCCAGGTACAGATAAGCATACCCAAAACGGAAGGGACTCAAGCTCCGCTTTCTTTTGCCCAGGAGCGCTTATGGTTTATTGAGCAGTTTGAAGGAGGAACAAATGTATATCATATCCCTATTATGTTTGAACTAGGTGCAGATACAGATATATCTGGATTAGAATATGCACTTGGTATGGTAGTTAATCGTCATGAAGTATTAAGAAGTACGATTGAGCAATCCGACATAAATGACCACGGTATTCAATGGGTACATGAAGGTGAATTGAATATCGAAAAAGCCGGATTATCTGATCAATCTGCTTTTGAGAATCTTATTAAGGCGGATATTAATCGACCATTTGATTTAAGTTCGGAGTATCCTGTTCGGGTCAAATTTTATTTTATTAAAGATCCTCTGAATATACACAATAAAAGGACAATACTGCTGATCAATATTCATCATATAGCTGCTGACGGATGGTCTATTGATATTTTACAGAAAGAGTTGTTTGTATATTATGAATCGTATATATATGGGAACAAGGAATTCAGTTTGCCTGATCTTGATATTCAATACAAAGATTATGCGGTATGGCAACGGAAATATTTAATTGGTGAGGTGCTGGAAAAGCAGCTAAAATACTGGCGGGAAAAATTGTTTGGGTATCATACCTTGAATTTACCGGTAGATTTCGTGAGGCCAAAAACCTTTGATTATCGCGGGGCTAGTGAAGTGTTTACCTTAAATTATGAAGTCAGCCAGCAACTTAAAGCGCTGGGCCAGATGTATGGAATTACCATGCATAGTGTATTGCTTGGTAGCATAAATATTTTACTTGGTAAATATTCAGGTCAGGAAGATATAATAACCGGCAGTCCGATTGCTAACCGGCAGTACCGTCAGACTGACGGACTAATTGGCTTTTTTGTCAACACTCAGGTAAACAGGGCGAAGCTTGACAGCACCCAAAGTTATGTGGAACATATAAAACAAGTTTATCTTGATCAGATAAAAGGGCAATTACATCAGGACCTTCCATTTGAGAAACTTGTTGAAGAATTAGGTCTGGAGAGAGACGTCTCACGACATCCTGTGTTCCAGGTTTCATTCGTTGTACAAAGTTTTGGTAATCAAGGAAGAGCCGGTGACCGGCAGAAAAATTATCTAAAACCAATTGGATTACCTGAACTTTATGAAACGACGAAGTTTGATCTGTCCTTCTTTATGGATGACAGCCAGGATTGTATTCAATTATTCATTAATTACGCCACTGCCTTATTTAACCGAGAAACAATATTAAGACTCGTTCACCATTATAAAAACCTGCTGGAAGGACTTGTGGCAAATCCAGACAAGCCTTACAGCAAGGTGAACTTAGCAGGTACGGAAGAATACAACAAAATTGTTTATCAATGGAATTCAACGGACACTGAATATCCCGAAGAAAAGACGATCCATGAACTGTTTGCTGCCAAGGCCGAGATACTTCCTGGTAATATTGCCCTTGTATTTGAAGACCGCCGGCTTACTTATAAAGAGCTTAATGAACGGAGTAATCAGCTGGCAAGGCACATAAGAACCCGGTATGAGCAAAGGGTAAAACGATCACTTGCCCCGGATACTCTGATCGGGTTGTATACAGACAGGAGCCTGGAAATGGTAATAGGTATTTTCGCTATATTGAAGGCAGGTGGCGCATATGTACCTATTGACATTAATTACCCTCAGGAAAGAGTAGATTTCCTTTTGCAGGACAGTGGAGTTACGTTGATTTTGACCCAGAGGCATTTAATCAGCGGTAATGGAGTTTTACTTCCGATAGATAAAATAATCTGTATTGATTTGTCAGAAGAATTGTACATCGGAGCAGAATTTTCCAATTTACCTCCGATAAGTACTTCTGCAGATCTCGCTTATGTAATATATACTTCTGGCACTACCGGAAAGCCAAAGGGTGTAATGGCAGAGCATAAAGGAGTAATAAATTTGGCATGCAGTGGAAAAAATCAGTTTGATGTAAATCCTGATTCGAGGTTATTGCAGTTTGCATCCATAGTTTTTGATGCATCGGTATGGGAGATATTTCTTGCTACACTATCTGGCGCTACATTGTTTATAGCCCCTGCTGTTGTCCGGCAAGATGCCCAATTGCTTTATGAATTTTTAACAGCAAATAAGATAACAACAGCTTTGCTTCCACCTGTAATACTGGATTTATTGCCTTTTGTATCAGATGACCTGAGTACATTATTGGTTGGAGGGGATATTTGTTCATTACTGGTAATGAACAAATGGAGTATTGGGAGAAGATTGATAAATGCATATGGCCCTACTGAGATTACTGTCTATGCTACAAATAATGAATTTGAATCAGGTGATTTAAATAACAATATTGGGACTCCGGTAGCTAACATGAGAACGTATGTGCTGGATGAGAACTGCTTACCTGTGCCTATAGGGGTGACTGGTGAGTTATTTATTGGTGGTGCAGGTGTAGCCAGAGGCTATCTGAATCAGCCGGAATTAACCTCCCACCGGTTTATCCCCAATCAGTTTGCTACGGAAACCGACCGGGTAAAGGGATATACAAGACTATATAAAACCGGAGACCTTGTACGGTGGTTGTCGACTGGCGAACTGCAGTTTATTGGCCGGAACGATGGCCAGGTAAAGATCCGGGGTTTTCGGGTAGAATTGGAAGAGGTTGAACAAGCTATGTCCAGGATAAGGGGTATAAAGCAAAACTGTGTATTGGTTAAGGAAAGGAAAACAGAAACGGGCATTGAAAAATATTTAGTGGGTTATTATGTTCAGGATAGTGACTGGCAATCGACTAATGATACTGAAATACTGGAAGGCTGGGAGGATTTGTATGATTCAGAATATGAGAAGACTATTGGTGATGAAACTGTGGAATCTGATTTCTCAGGCTGGAACAGTTATATTACGGGTGAGGCTATACCAATTGCTGAAATGCAGTTATGGCGAAATGAAATAATTGACAATATTAAAATGTTACGCCCGGTTCATGTTTTGGAAGTAGGTGTAGGTTCCGGCTTATTGATGTATCCGTTATTAAATGAAGTTTACAACTATGTGGGTCTGGACCTTTCACAATCGGTTATAAACCGGCACAAAGAACGCCTTAGAGATAAAGATTACAAAACAAAGTTTTACCATTTAAAGGCTGATCAGATAGACGAGTTGCCGGATGATGAATTCTATGATACGGTAATCATCAATTCGGTATGCCAGTATTTCCCGGGCATTGGGTATTTTGAAGAGATGTTGGCGCAGGCGCTGGCAAAGTTGTCGGCAGGTGGATCAGTTTTTCTGGGTGACATCAGGAATTACTCAGGTCACAAGGAGCTGATAAGAGACCGGTTTGCCTACAGAGGCGAATCCTGCAGTCAGCGGGAAATAGAACAGATCGCATTGAAGGAGAATGAATTATTAATCAGCCCGGACTATTTCCGGAGGTTAATGAAGCGAAATGAGAAAATAGAGGTAAGGGTATTACCGAGAACAGGCAGTTATGAAAATGAGTTGAGTAAGTACCGTTATGATGTTTTGATAAGGGTAAAAGGGGAAGGACGGATCATCAATAACCGGTTTATAATTGATCAAGCGCCGGGGAGTAATTCAAAGTGGAAAACGGGGAATGATTATAACATACCCTACCTGAACCAGTTAAGTAAAGAAGAAATAATCAGGCAATTATCAGAAATGTTGCCTTTATATATGGTGCCTGCAACAATGGTAGCTATGGAATCCCTTCCGGCTACCATTAATGGCAAATTAGACCGTCTTGCTTTGCCGGATCCGGAATTCGAAGCATATGGCGAAGAATATGTTGCACCGGTAACTGAGACTGAAACCATCTTATGCAGAATATGGCAGGAGGTGCTTGGGCTTGAGCGGGTAGGAATCACCGATGAGTTTTTCAGGATAGGGGGCAATTCAATATCTGCTATACAGGTATCACACAGGATGAGCAAAGCTTTGGGATATGGAATTTCAGTTGCGGACGTGTTTTTATATCGTTCAATTGAGAAGCTATCATCAAATATATTTTGTGAGAGCTTGGAATATATTGAAGGTATATTATAAATAGATGGGACCCACCTTCTAGTATTGATTGTGCTTATTGTGTCTTGTCTTATTGTGAATTAATGCAAAATACTTAATTAATTAAAATAATGTTATGCATATGGATAATTATTGTGACAATAAAAAATTGATTAAATATTTATATGAGATAAACAAATTAGGTGTTTGGCTATGGATGGAGAATGATAATTTGAAGTTCAGAATACCCAGGAATATTGATGGTGCAGAAATATTAAACAATCTCAAGAAAAATAAGAAAGGAATTGAAGACATCATAATCGAAAATAAGATTTCTACCAATATAAATAACAGTAAATTCATATACAAGGTGAATTCTCAGGAGTGTGAATTGTCTTACGCTCAGGAACGTTTATGGTTTATTGAGCAGTTTGAAGAGGGAACAAATGCTTATCATATGCCTTTGGTTATGGAGCTGGAAGCTGATACCGAAGTCGCAGGTATAAAATTCGCTCTTCAGCAGGTTGTCACCCGCCATGAAGTATTGAGGAGCACTATAAAGCTTTCGGATATAGAAAAACGGGGTGTTCAATTAGTTCATAAAGGCGAATTAATGATTGAAGAGGTTTTTGTTGGGCCTTCTGACGATTTTGATTCAATTATTATTGGTGATATTAACAAGCCATTTAATCTTGGTTCTGAGTATCCG
Source organism: uncultured Bacteroidota bacterium (assembly GCA_903835005.1). Lineage (GTDB taxonomy): Bacteria > Bacteroidota > Bacteroidia > Chitinophagales > Chitinophagaceae > Nemorincola. The sequence goes on from CAILLK010000109.1 coordinate 9,818, forward strand.
CTTAGGGTAAAATTGTATTTTTTTAAGGATCCTTTAAATAGCCTGAATAATAAAAGGATAATATTAATTAATTTTCATCATATTGTAAGCGATGGCTGGTCGTTAGAGATTTTTCAAAGGGAATTGTTTGATTATTATAATGCTTATGTTAATAATGATTTTGGTTTCCGATTACCTGAACTGGAAATACAGTATAAAGACTTTACAATATGGCAACGAGCCTACTTAACAGGGGAAATAATTGAAAAACAAATTGGTTTTTGGAGACATAAATTATCTGGCTATCAGACCTTAGCCTTACCAACAGATTATCCAAGACCTTCAAATATAAATTATGAAGGAACATTTGAAACATTCAGTATTGATGGTAAAATCAGTCAGCAATTAAGGGATCTGGCACGGAAATTGGGTGTTACAATGCACAGTGTGCTTTTAAGCAGTTTTAATATACTGCTTAGCAAATATTCCGGGCAGGATGATATTGTAACGGGTAGCCCAGTTGCTAACAGGAACCATCTGCAAACAGAAGGACTGATAGGTTTTTTTATAAACACATTGACCAACAGATCCTTACTAAATAGCTCACAAAGTTTTCAAGATCTGATAAAACAGGTTCATCAGGAGCAGGTACAATCTCAATTGCACCAGGACTTGCCTTTTGAGAAGATAATAGAAGAACTCGGAGTAATGCGAGACCCGTCGCGTCACCCGGTATTCCAGGTTTTGTTCGTAGTTCAGAGTTTTGGTAATCAAAGAAATGCCACCACAAAACAAAAGACCTATTTGAAGCCCTTTGGCCTGAAAGATGCCTATGAAGTTGCTAAGTTCGACTTGTCGGTTTACATAGATGATAGTCAGTATGAACTAACAGGTCTTATAAATTATGCCAAATCTTTGTTCAGAAAGGAAACGATCAGTAGTTTCATCGGGCATTACATAAATCTGCTTGATCAGCTTACTGCTGCTACGGATATTCCTTATTCACAGATTAGCTTGCTCAGCACCAGGGAATATAACCAGATTGTTTATGAATGGAATGCTGTAGAAGGTGAATATCCTCATAATAAAACAATCCACGAGTTATTTGAAATTCAGGCAGAAAAACTGCCAGAAAATATTGCATTGATAGGTAATGGGCATCAGTTAAGTTATCGCGATCTTAATGAAAAAAGTAACCAACTGGCCCGGGATATCAGAGCAAAATATGAACAAAAGGTAAAACGGCCACTGGCTCCGGATACACTGATCGGATTGTTTCTAGACCGAAGTCCGGAGATGGTAATCGGTATACTGGCTATATTAAAGGCTGGCGGGGCATATGTGCCTATGGAAACGAACTATCCGCAGGAAAGAATAAACTACCTTTTGGAAGATAGCGGAGTAGAACTGATATTGGTGCAAAGGAAACAAAACAACACGGTATTATTGCCTTCCGATAAAGTTGTTTTTATAGACCTGAGTGAACCTTTATACCTAACCGGAGAAAGAACGAATCTGCTAACTTTTAGTAGATCAACAGACCTCGCGTATATTATTTATACATCAGGGACAACGGGAAAGCCTAAAGGAGTAATGCAGACGCATGGTAATGTAATGCGATTATTTACCAGCACTGAACATCAATTTTCCTTTAGTCAAAATGATGTGTGGACTTTGTTCCATTCTTATGTATTTGATTTCAGTGTTTGGGAATTATGGGGAGCATTGAATTACGGCGGTAAACTGGTCATAGTTACACGCGAACAGACAAGGGACACAGATGCTTTTTATAATTTATGCTGCGAAAATAAGGTTACAATACTCAATCAGACACCTTCTGCTTTTTACCGGTTTGCTGAAATAGCGGGTAATTCCGGAAGGCAGGATTTGTCTTTGAGAAGCATTATTTTCGGAGGAGAGGCTTTGAATGTTGAACAATTGGAAACCTGGTGGGCATTCCAAAGGCAATATAAAATTTCTGCAAAGTTAATAAACATGTATGGTATTACTGAAACTACTGTTCATGTTACCTATAAGCATATTGACAGAAATGAGGTGGTAAAATCCACCATCGGAAAGCCTATCAGCGATCTTACTGCCTATGTTCTTGATAAAAATCTATGCCCGGTTCCTGTAGGTATAATTGGTGAGTTATATATTGGTGGCGCGGGTTTAGCCCGGGGGTATTTAAACCGTTCTGATCTTACTTCGGAGCGCTTTTTATTAAATCCCTTCGTTACAGAAAGAGAAAAATCTAAGGGATTTACCAGGTTATATAAAACCGGTGATCTTGTTCGCTGGCTGCAAAATGGGGACCTGGAATATATAGGTCGCAATGACGCCCAGGTAAAGGTCCGGGGATACAGGATAGAGTTGGGCGAAATAGAACATGCTATACTGCAAATAAAAGGCATAAAACAATGTCGCGTATTACAAAAAGAACGAACTACAGTATCCGGGCAATCAAAATACCTGGTGGCATACTACGTGGCTGTTAGAAATGAAGAAGCCATTAAATATGCTGAGATAAATGACATTCTTACATCGGTATTGCCTGAATTTATGGTACCTGATACCTATCTGGAAATTGAATCTTTCCCGTTAACGGTAAATGGTAAATTAGATAGCGCCTCTTTGCCAGAACCTGACTTCAGCAATATGGCAAACGAATATGTTGGTCCGGCTAATTTAATTGAAGCAGAAATATGTAATATATGGCAAGCGTTACTTGGATTGGAACGGGTGGGGATGACTGATGATTTTTTCAGGATAGGAGGCAATTCAATCTTGGCTATCCAGCTATCTCACATGATGTCTAAAGCGCTGGGCTTTGATATTAAAGTAGCTGGTATTTTTAAACACAGGACGATAGCTCAATTGCTGCGCTACAGCGTGAATGAAAGCTTTATCAACATTCCCAAGGTGGATACCAATCAGTCAGTTCTCAGTTTTGCGCAGGAACGTCTATGGTTTATAGAGCAATATGAAGGTGGTACAAACGCTTATCATATACCCTTATTGTTCGAGCTGGATTGCAAAACGGATAAAGCCAAATTGACAAATGCAATAAAGCTTATAGTAAGAAGGCATGAAATACTCAGGAGTACGATTCAACAGGAAGAAGGCAAGGAACACGGTATTCAGCTGGCAGGGGATGATGATATTGTTATTGAAGATATTTGGGTAACGGAGAAAGAAGATTATTCTTTGCTGATAAACGACGAAATCAACCGGCCTTTCGACTTAAGTAAGGAATATCCGCTTCGTGTGAAATATTATAATATTCAGGGGGGGCATAACGGACAGACGAATAGAATTTTAATACTGATAAATTTTCATCACATTGCCAGTGACGGTTGGTCGATGGAAATTTTTGAACGCGAACTTTATTTATTTTATAATGCTTTTGCGAACGGGGATCAGGAATTTAATTTGCCGTCATTAGATATACAATATAGAGATTATGCCCGCTGGCAGCGCGGTTATCTGTCAGGACAGGTATTGGCGGAGCAAATAAGTTACTGGAAGGAAAAATTAATTGGTTCCCAGACATTGGAATTGCCAACCGATTACCCACGGCCGCTTAAAAAAGATTACCGTGGAGGCAGCCGGTTATTTTCACTAAGCCGTGAAATTAGCGATAGGTTGCGGGATTTGGCCAGGACCCGTGCAGTTACACTTCATAGTGTAATGTTAAGCAGTCTGAATATATTGTTGAGCAAGTATAGTGGTCAGGATGATATTGTAACAGGAAGCCCAACTGCCAACAGGCAATACCATCAAACGGAAAGTCTTATCGGTTTTTTTGTTAACTCAATATCAAACCGGACAATCCTTAGCAACACTCAGACCTTTGAAGAGCTGGTAAAACAAGTGCACCAGGAACAAATAAAATCGCAGATGCACCAGGACCTGCCATTTGAGAAAATTATTGAGGAACTTAAAGTGGTACGTGATACTTCTCGTCATCCTGTTTTTCAGGTTATGTTTGCGGTACAGCGATTTGGTTTCAGAAATAAACATAAAGATAAGCAGGAGCAATATATTAGGCCCTTTCCGATGGCAGGCACCTATGAGGTAGAGAAATTTGACATGACGGTTTTCATTGATGACAGTGAGCCGGAGTTAACCGGGTACATAAGTTATGCCGCTTCGTTATTCAAAAAGGAAACCATAATAAAACTTATAAACCACTTTATAAATTTACTGGAGCAACTGACTGAAGCACCTGAAAAACTATATAGCAGTATCAGTTTGCTGAGTGCCGGAGAATATGAGGAGATTGTTTGCCATTGGAATGCAACTGATAAGGAGTATATCAAAGACAAGACAATCCATAAGTTGTTTGAGGAGCAGGCTACACGGACACCTGATACCATTGCGGTTGTCTTTGATGGACAGCAATTGACCTATCGGGAACTTAATGAAAGAAGTAACCAGCTAGCCCGTCATATCAGGGCCACATACCAGCAAAGAACCAATCAGGTTCTTACTCCTGATACTTTGATTGCGTTATTTCTAAGCAGAAGCCTTGAAATGGTTATCGGAATATTGGGTATACTGAAGGCAGGAGGAGCTTATGTGCCTGTGGATATAAATTATCCGCAGGAAAGGATCTGCTATCTCCTGGCAGATAGCGGGGCCTCATTGGTACTCACTTTAAGGCATCTGAAGGGAAGCAGTATTAACTGTATTCCACCAGAGAAGATTGTTTGTATTGACTTGTCGGAGAAAGTTTATATAACAGAGGATTCAAGTAATATACCATTGGATATTGGATTCAGAAACCTGGCCTATGTAATCTATACCTCAGGCACTACTGGAAATCCGAAGGGCGTGATGATAGAGCATCAATCCGTGATCAATTATGTCAATAATGTAAACGAAGTATTGTTGCCTCAAATAAAAAATGTAGATTTCTCAGGCAACCTTGCATTTGACCTGACAGTAACAACTACAATTTGTGCACTGCTGCTTGGACGAAGTGTTTTTATATATGGTGGGGAACTGAGTGATATAGATAAATATTCAGACCATTTGGTGGTAAACCGAATTGATTTTATAAAAAGTACTCCTTCATTTCTGGCGAATATTCCGGCAGAGTACTTTAATAACCAGCGGATAAAACTGGTATTTACAGGCGGAGAAAAACTGGAAGATTACCATTTGAAACACATCAGCAGATATGCGGTACAAATTGTTGATGAATATGGCCCAACTGAAACAACAGTAGGAGCAACGTACGCAGAAAAAAGTGCTGGAGCAGCCGGTATAGGCCGGGCTTACCACAATTACCGTTTATATATTCTTGACAGGTTTCTGATTCCCGTTCCGGCAGGTGTCACCGGAGAACTTTACATTGGAGGGGCAGGGGTGGCAAGAGGCTATTTGAATCGCCCGGACCTTACTGCAACGCGGTTTGTGGCAAATACATTCGCGACAGCAGAAGACAAAATTAAAGGATATACCAGGCTTTACAGAACTGGTGATATAGTCAGGTGGATGCAGGACGGCCAGATTGAATATATTGGTCGCAATGATGATCAGGTAAAGATAAGGGGCTACCGGATAGAGTTGGGTGAGATAGAGACTGCTATGCTGCAGATAAGTGGTATACGGCAAAGTTGTGTTATAGCAAGGGAACGCAAAACAGAAAGCGGTTTAATTAGATACCTTACCGGATATTATGTACCGTATAGCAAGGCAACCACGCGCAATCATGAATCAATAGTTGTTGAGTTGTCTCGGCTTTTACCGGAGTATATGATACCGCAATCGTTTATACAAATGGAATCCTTTCCTCAGACAGTAAATGGTAAACTGGATAAGCGAGCTTTCCCGGATCAGGATTTTAGTCTGGTCGAGTTGGAAAATAAAATGCCTGAGTCAGAAATTGAAGCCGCAATTTGTCTTATCTGGGCAGAAGTGCTTGGCATGGAAAATGTTGGCGCAACTGATGATTTTTTCAGAATAGGAGGTGATTCGATATTAAGTATACAGGTATCGGGTCGAATCAGGCAACTGGGCTATAACTGCCAGGTAAGGGATATTTTTGAGTGCAGAAGTGTGAGGAGGCTTTCCGATGCGCTCGCCAAAAGGAAGTCTGAAATCGAGGTCATAACAGAACAAGGCTTATTGGGTGGAACATTGCATTTATTACCTGTTCAGCAATGGTTTATTGAACAGGTTACTAATGGAAATTTTGCCGCCCCCAACCACTGGAACCATAGTTTTTTGATACGGGTTCCCAGCCTGGATACAGACAAATTGCAGGAAGTTATTCACGAAATTGTAATCCGCCATGATATGTTGCGTGTCAGGTTCTGCAATGATGCAACACGAGCTGCAACCACATGGAAGCAGGAGTATTATCTCGGAAAATCAATATCAGAAATAAGAACACTTGATATAAGCCGGATAACAGACAATGAAGTACAGCAAATACTTACTGATTGGCAGAGTAGGTTTGATCTGGAACATGGGCCATTATTCCAGTTTGGCTATATCTCAGGGTACCCGGACAGTAGCGCAAGGATATACATTGCGGTGCATCATATGGTAATGGATGCTGTTAGCTGGCGGATATTGAAGGAAGATATTAAGACATTATACAACGGTAAGGCTCTGCCGCCCAAGCGCAGCAGTTTTCGCCAATGGGTGAACTCTGTAACACAATACGGACAGCAGCATAGCGATGAAATGACATGGTGGGAATCCCTTTTAAGGAATATTCCTGACTGGCCTGAACAAAAAGATTTAAAACAACCTGCACAAACATTAATTCAATTAGACCCGGAATTAACAGATTTACTATTACACAGAACATCAGGAGCTTATCATACAGATATCAATGAGCTGTTGCTTTCAGCATTTGCCTTTGCGCTTAAAGAAATAAATGGCAGTGATGTTCAGGGAGTAACTCTGGAAGGTCACGGGCGTGAAGATATTGATCCTGCTGTGGATACAAGTAATATTGTTGGGTGGTTTACTACCATGTTCCCTGTACGGCTGGAGGTATGTGGGTCGGTAAGAGAAACCATTATTTACAATAAGGAACAACTCCGCAGCCTACCTGCAAGGGGACTCGGATTTGGTGTTTTTGCCACGCAAAAGGATCGAAAATTCTCTAATAATGACTTGCCTCCAGTCATGTTCAATTACCTTGGTCAGTTTGATTTGCAGGAAGGAAACTGGCAGATAACTGCCGAATTGAGTGGTATCAGCTTGGATTCGGCAAACATTGACCATCATATTGTCTCGGTTAATGGGATGGTCCGTGATGGAAGATTGGTTTTTAGCATAATAACCAGATTGGGTGAAGTAAGTACAAAACAACTTGGAGATAGTTATCTGTTGCATCTCAAAGAGGTAATCAATCACTGTTTAGAAAAACTGGAGCAGGAAGGAACCGGCTTCACTCCGGGCGATTTCCCGACGGTACGGTTAAGCTCTGTTTTGCTTGATAAATTATCAAAAGATGCCGCTGCTGAAGAAAATGAAATTGTATCTGTATATCCAGCCACAAGTTTGCAGCAGGGTTTTATCTATCACCACCTGAGTTATCCTGAAGATGATGCCTACAGGGTGCAGTTATTGTATGACTATAACCGTAGGCTGGATACAGTAAGGTATAAAGAAGCATGGGAATATTGCATAGCACGTTATCCGATCCTGCGGACTGCATTTAACTGGGAGGAAGAACTTATTCAGATAACGTATAAAAAAGGTAGTCTGGCCTTCATGCACCATGATGTTAGTCATCTCACTGATTCAGACGATAGGAATAAAGCTATAGATGCGATCCAGGAAGCCGACAGGCAGCAGAGATTTGATCTTACCAGGCCCTCATTGCTCAGGCTGCATATAATAAAGCATTCGGAGGAACAATATACAATACTTAAAAGTGAACACCATAGTATTGCTGATGGCTGGAGTGGGCCGGTACTTTTGACAGCTGTACATCAGTATTATGAGGCGCTGACCAATGGCGGGAAATTAATTGTAAAGGAAGATATCGCATACCTTCATGTACAGGATTATATTTGGAAGAATAGAGTTAATGTACAGGCATATTGGGAAAAAACACTGTCAACTTCCGATGGGGCAAATGATATCAGCGCCTTGCTGAGCGAACCAATAGATGCAGGAAGCTATAGGGAAGTGCGGCAGCCTGCTGCAATAACACTGAATATATCAGGGGCATTATACAATAAATTAAAGACCTTCATCCAGCAGGAAGGGATAACCCTGAATGTCGTTGTTCAGTTCTTGTGGCATAAGATGCTGCAGGTATACGGTGGCAGCTTGCAAACCATAGCAGGTACAACCGTTTCGGGCAGAGATATTCCGGTGGAAGGTATAGAAGAAAGCGTTGGTCTCTATATCAATACTCTTCCCTTGATAATTGACTGGAACAATACAAATACAATACAAAAACAGTTAAGGCAAATTCAGCAGAGGATATCAGAACTGAATACCAATAGTTTTGCCAATCTGGCTAAACTCCAGAAAAATGGTGATCGTCTTTTTCATAGTTTATTTGTTTATGAAAATTACCCGATACCAAAGGGAAGCGGGAAATCATCAGATATCAGTTTAAGGAAAGCAATTGAAAAAATTGATTATCCATTAAGTATCACTGCTATGGAGCATTCTGATACATTGGTAATCAGGTTTGGATATGATGCGTTGTATTTAAAGGAGGAAAAAGCGGAGCAGCACCTTAAAACACTGGAGCGGATTCTGCAGCAGGTATTGACAGCTGTAAATAAACCGCACACGGAGATCAGTTTATTGAGTGATAAGGAATATGAAAGGATTGTTTATAATTGGAATGCAACCGACAAGAGTTATCCTACCGATAAAACAATTCATCAGTTGTTTGAGGAGCAGGCGGAACGGACACCTGACAACATCGCCTTGGTTTTTGAGGGGCTGAAACTGACTTACCGGGAACTCAATGAAAAGAGTAATCAGCTTGCCCGTCATATCAGAGCGCAATATCAGCAAAAGACAACTAAGTTACTTGAGCCAGATACATTAATTGCATTATTACTGGACAGGAGCCTGGAAATGGTAATCGGGATACTTGGGATTTTGAAGGCTGGTGCTGCTTATGTTCCAATGGATATCAATTACCCCCAGGATAGATTAGATTATTTACTGCAAGATAGCAAAGCCGGTTTTATACTTACGAAACGATATTTGTGGAATGAAAAGTTAATGCCGGAAAAAGAGGTTATATATGTGGGCTTGTCGGAAGAATTATATTATAATCAGGACGTTTTAAACCTTCACCGGTGCAGCAATTCTGATAACCTTGCATATATAATCTATACTTCAGGAACTGCTGGCAAGCCAAAGGGGGTGATGGTGGAACATCGCTCTCTGGTATCCTACAGCTTTGGTTTTATTGACTATTATGGAATTTCCTGCAAAGAAAAATTCAGTCAGATCGCTTCTTATGTTTTTGATACTTTTGGATGTGAAACATGGCCTTGCCTGGCTAGTGGATCAGAGCTTTATATTACATCCAACGGATTTTTACTTGATTCCGGAAAGCATAAAGAATTAATAAATAGCGGCGTAACAATAGTGGATCTGCCTACATCCATTACAATGGACTTTATTGCAAGCGTTTTAGAAAGTAAATCCTGCAACATTAAACTCATAAAAACCGGAGGGGAAAAACTCAACAGGAATCCGCTTGATCACAGTAGTATAGCGGTAGTAAATACATATGGACCAACAGAAACAACTATTGGATCAATAGCAACAAATCCAAACGAAAAACTTAGCTCCTTTGATTCTATACCTATAGGTAAGCCATTGTATAATGAAAAAGCCTACGTACTGGATCAACATATGTGTCCTGTACCGGTTGGGGTAACCGGGGAGCTATATATAGGCGGAGCAGGATTAGCACGAGGTTACTTAAATCGTCCTGACCTCACATTTCAACGATTTGTGATCAATCCGTTTGCTACAAAATCTGATATGGAGAATGGATATACCCGTATGTATAAGACCGGCGATTTGGTGAGATGGCTGCCAGATGGAAATCTGGAATTTATCGGACGAAATGATGAACAGGTAAAAATCAGGGGTTACAGGATAGAATTAGGAGAGATAGAAAGTACTTTGATGCAGATTCGCGGAATTCAGCAATGCTGTGTACTTGCCAGGGAGCGGGCAACTGAAGCGGGCACATCAAGGTACCTTGTTGGGTATTATATTTCGCAACCTGGTATTATTCCACTTTCTCAGGATTATCTTATTTCGGAATTGTCGGGCATGTTACCTGAATATATGGTTCCGGCTGCCTTTGTTGCAATGCAATCATTTCCGCTTACAGTTAATGGGAAACTGGATAAGAAGGCATTGCCGGATCCGGTTTTTGATATGCCGTCAGATGAAGATTCCGGGCCTGTTACTCATATTGAATCAGCTTTGTGCAAAGTGTGGCAGGAGGTATTGGGATTGAAGCGGGTAAATTTAACGGATGATTTTTTCAGGATAGGTGGAGATTCTATATTAAGTATACAGGCCTCCGGCCGTATAAGGCAACTCGGCTATAACTGCCATGTTCGGGATATATTCGAATGTAAGACTGTACGGGATCTTTCTTCTTTACTGATCAGCAGGAGTTCCGAAATACTGATAAAAACTGAAAAAGGATTATTGAGCGGTACATTTGGTTTGTTACCGGTACAGGAGTGGTTTGCAGATAGAGTGGTTCGCGGTGAATTTACCATGCCCGGTTACTGGAATCAAAGTTTTCTGATCCGTGTACCACAACTTAATCAGAAAAAACTACTGGCCATTATTCTTGAGTTGGTTTCTTATCATGATATGTTGCGAATTGGTTTTCGCAAGGGAAAAGATGGGGAGTACGCTCGGTGGCTGCAAAATTATAATACTGAAATAAGTGAACCTCAGTTAAGGACTTTGGATATTGCCGGTTATCACGATACGGAAATTCAACAGGTACTCACAAACTGGCAGAATGGATTTGATCTAGAGAACGGTCCTTTGTTTCAGTTTGGATATATTTTTGGTTATTCAGACCGGAGTGCAAGATTATTTGTTGCGGCGCATCATATGGTAATTGATTCAGTTAGCTGGAGGATATTGACAGAGGATATAAAATCTCTTTACAACGGAAAACCTTTGCCGCCTAAAGCAAGCAGTTACCGCCAGTGGGTTTCTGCAACAGAAAAATATGCACAGCTTCACCTTGACGAAGTAGCTTTTTGGGCTGAACAGCTAAGTACTTCTCAATCCTTCGCAAGCTCGGTAATGAAAAAAGACCAGCATTGGAAAGATTTTGAAATTAGTATGGAATTAACAAGGGAGCTGATACAGAATGCCCCATCTGCTTACCATACTGAAGTCAATGATCTTTTATTGACAGCACTGGCTTACGCGTTGAAAGATATTTCTGCTCAATCCGCCTGCTCCATTACTCTTGAAGGTCATGGCCGTGAAGACATTGATCCTTCACTTGATATCAGTCATACTATTGGGTGGTTTACCACTATGTTTCCGGTGAAATTGCAGGTATGGGGCTCAATAGCGGAAAGCATCAGGTATATCAAGGAACATTTAAGAAGCATTCCTTTCAAAGGATTTGGTTTTGGCGCTTTAGCCAACAGGAATCTTCACGGGTTTAGTTATTCCGATCTTCCTCCGGTCTGCTTCAATTATCTGGGACAGATGGATTTGCAGGAAGGGGATTGGCAGATAACAGGGGAACGCAGCGGTATGAATACACTACCCGCAAATACAGACAACAACTTGATTAATATAAATGGTTTGATCAGTGGGGGACAACTTCATTTTGATATCGTTACCAGGTTAGGTGAAGAAAGCACAAGGCAACTGTGCCACAGTTTCAGATATCATCTTGAAGAGGTAATCCGGCACTGTACATGGAAACTGGATGAAGCCGGAAGCAGCTATACACCTAGTGATTTTATGACTGTGAAAATCAGTCAGTCTTTACTTGATAAGTTATCATCAAAAATTAAATAGCTGATAGAAATGGAAAACGAAATTGCTCACCTTTACCCAGCTAATAGCCTGCAGCAGGGATTTATATATCATACTTTAAGCTTGCCGGATAGTGATGCATACAGGGTTCAGGTGCTTTATGATTATCATGAAGCCGTTGATGTTGAGAAGTATGTGCAGGCATGGAAATATTGCATTGAGCAATACCCAATTCTGCGTACTGCCTTTAATTGGGAGGAAGAAATTATACAGGTTATATACAGGTATGGCAATCTGAACTATAAGGTGCATGATATAAGCCAGTTGATATCACAGGAAGAGCGCGACCGGGCTATTGTGGAAATACAAAAGACTGACAGACTGCAAAGCTTTGATCTGACTATGCCTACTTTGCTCAGACTGCATATTATTAAGCAATCAGAAGAGTCTTATACGGTATTGAAGAGTATGCATCACAGTATCTCAGACGGATGGAGCGGTTCCATACTTCTTGCCAGCCTGCATCGCTATTATGGAGCGCTTATCGAAGGCTGCCCGATAAGTATTAAAGAAGATGTTGCCTATTTAAAAGCACAGGATTATATCTTCAGAAATAAAGCTGCAGCGCAGAAATACTGGAATGGAATACTTGCCGGAGTGGAAAGCGCCAACGATATAAGTGCATTGATCAGTATACCGTTTAATGCAGCTAATTACAGACAATTAGAACTCCCTGAATCAACATCCATCCAGATAAAAGAGGAGTTATATAATGAATTAAAGTCCTTCAGCCAGCGCGAGGGAATTACCATTAATGCTATAGTGCAGTTTGCCTGGCACAAGCTGTTGCAGGTGTATAGTGGCAGTATGCATACTGTCGTGGGTATAACCGTTTCTGGAAGAGAACTTCCAGTTGCTGGTATTGAGGAAAGCGCAGGGCTATTTATTAATACGCTGCCACTGGTTATTGATTGGGACAATGATAATACCATTGTTGGCCAGTTGCATCAGATCCGGCAGAAAATTGCCGGGATTAACGGCTATAGCTATGCCGATCTGGCTAAACTCCAGAGAAACGGAGAGCGGCTTTTTCACAGTTTGTTTGTTTATGAAAATTACCCGTTACCAAAAGGAAACAGCCTGGCTTTAAGAATCAGTATACGGAATGTGATTGAAAAGGTTGATTATCCTTTAAGTATTACCGCTTTTGAGCACGGTAATATCCTTGAAATAAATTTTGGTTATGATGCCTTGTATTTAAAGCCAGAAAAAGCCTATCGGCATCTTCAAACGTTAGAGCGCATAATACATCAGGTAATAAACGAACCAGGCAAACTTCATAAAAATATAAGTTTGCTCAGTATTGAAGATTATAACCAGATTGTTCATGAGTGGAACAAAAGAGACATAGATTATCCGAAAAACAAAACTATCCATGAGTTATTTGAGGAGCAGGTGGCACACAACCCCGGTAACATTGCCCTTTTGTTTGAAGGAACCCAATTGACCTACCGGGAGCTCAATGAGAAAAGTAACCAGATAGCTCGTTATATCCGGACCCGATTCCATGTGCTTAATAAAAGAGAACTTGCCCCGGATACATTCATTGCCCTATACCTGAACAGGAGCCCTGAAATGGTGGCCGGAATACTGGGAATATTGAAGGCCGGAGGCGCGTATGTTCCCATTGATACAAATTATCCACAGGAAAGAATTGATTATCTGCTGCAGGATAGTGAGGCCGTGCTCATATTAAGTCAAAGGAGCTTAAGCTCAAACCAGACATCCTCTTTTCCACGGGAAAATGTAATTTTTATTGATTTTTCAGAGGAGTTTTATAACAGGTTAGATTGCCATAATCTGGAAACGCATAGCCACTCGCAGGACCTCGCATATGTGATCTACACATCGGGCACAACTGGTAAGCCAAAAGGCGTGATGCAGATGCATGGTAATGTTATGAGACTGTTTTCAGCTACAAATCATCAGTTTAATTTTTCCGAAAAGGATGCATGGACCCTTTTTCATTCATATGTTTTTGACTTTAGTGTTTGGGAATTATGGGGGGCATTGATTTTCGGAGGTAAACTCATAGTAGTTTCTCAGGATCAGGCTAAAGACACCGAAATGTTCTATGCCCTATGTTGTCAAAATAAGGTAACAGTCTTGAATCAGACACCATCCGCATTTTACAGGTTTGCAGAAAAAGCCAATGAGTCTGATGACTCTTTTTTGTCTTTGAGGTATATTATTTTTGGTGGAGAAGCGCTCAATAACAAACAACTCAGAACTTGGTGGGATTACCAGTCGCGATGCGGGATATCTGCGCGGCTCATAAATATGTATGGGATTACTGAGACAACTGTGCATGTAACATACAAGGAAGTAACAAAAAATGAAAAAACACAATCAAATATTGGCAAGCCGATTGCAGACATGTACGTTTATGTTCTGGATCATAACCACATTCCTGTACCCACAGGAGTAATTGGTGAGTTATATATTGGCGGGGCTGGATTGGCCAGAGGTTATTTGAATCGCCCAGAACTTACTGGAGAGCGGTTCTTGCCCGATCCTTTTGCCAGTGAACTTGATTTTGCAAAAGGGTATACCCGGATGTATAAAACTGGTGACCTTGCCTTCAGACTGGAAGATGGTAATCTGGAATTTATTGGACGTAATGATGATCAGGTAAAAATCCGGGGGTACCGGATTGAGTTGGGAGAGGTAGAAAATGCATTGATGCAGATTAGCGGAATTAAGCAATGCAGTGTACTTGCAAAAGATCGGATTACAGAATCGGGTAGTTCCAGATACCTGGTCGGTTATTACGTTTCACAGGATAGCGGAAACGCACCGTTACATGATTACCTTATAGAAGAATTAGCACGGATTTTGCCCGAATATATGGTTCCGGCTGCATTTGTAGAACTCGAGTCATTGCCACTGACAATAAACGGGAAACTGGATAAGAAGGCGTTGCCTGATCCGGATTTTGGTTTGTCTTCTAATGAATATGCTGTCCCTGTTACCAAATTGGAATCAGCCTTATGCACGGAGTGGCAGCAGGTGCTGGGATTGGAACGGGTTGGGATAACAGATGATTTTTTCAGAACAGGAGGCGATTCTATTCTATGTATCCAGGTATCAGGCCGCATCAGGCAAATGGGCTATAACTGCCAGGTAAAAGACATTTTTGAGTGCCGGACGATTGAGCGGCTTGCTGCCCGATTGATTAAAAGAACGTCAGAGCATTCTGTAAAAACGGAACAAGGTTTGTTAACCGGTACATTTGATCTTTTACCTGTTCAGGAATGGTTTACAGATAAAGTCGATAATGGTAATTTGGTGGTTCCGGATCACTGGAACATGAGTTTTATGATCCGTGTACCGGAGTTGGATACTAAGAAGTTGCTAAGGGTAATAAAAGAGATAGTTTCCTGTCACGATGTTTTGCGCATTTCGTTTATTAAGGTTCAATCCGGTACAAAAAGCTACTGGCAGCAAAAATACAATGAGGAGACATCATTGCCGGAACTTACAATATTGGATACTTCTGGACATACACCTGGCGAGGTTCAGGATCTGCTTACAAACTGGCAGAGTGGGTTTGATCTGGAAAGAGGGGATCTTTACCGGTTTGGATATTTGCATGGTTACAGCGATGCTAGCGCCAGGATATATGTGGCAATGCATCACCTGATTTCAGATGCAGTTTCCTGGCGTATTCTGACAGAGGATATAAAAAGTTTGTACAATGGCAGTGAGTTGCCTCCAAAAGGTACGAGTTACCGTCAATGGGTAGCTGCAGTAAGAGAATATGATCAGCAGCATCCCGTCGAAAGAATTTACTGGCAACATCAGCTCAACGGCATTCCAGCCTGGAGTGAAAAGGAGGTTACATACGAACCGGCAATAGCGACAATTGAAATTAACAGGGAACTGACAAAATTGCTGCTACAGCGGGCATCTGGGGCCTATCATACTGATATCAACGATCTGTTGCTTACCGCCTTAGCCTTTGCACTCAAAGATTTTAATGGTAATCCGTTGCAGGGAATAACACTTGAAGGCCATGGGCGGGAAGACATAGATGCAACATTGGACACAAGCCGCACTGCTGGTTGGTTTACCACTTTGTTTCCTGTATTGCTTAAAGTTGAGGATTCGATATCAGATACACTGCGGCACAATAAGGAGCAATTACATGGTATTCCTAATAAGGGTATTGGCTTTGGTGTATTTGCAACTGAAAAGGATAGATTGTTTAGTTTCCCGGAACTGCCTCCCGTCACATTTAATTATCTCGGCCAGTTCGATGCACAGGAAGGAGATTGGCAGATAACCGGGGAATATAGCGGAAGAAATACGGATACTCGGAATAAAGATAATAACCTGATCAATATCAATGGCATGGTAGCTGATGGAAGGTTAAAATTCAGTATTGTTACCTCTTTAGGTGCGAATGCAGCAAACCGCCTGGGTGAAAATTACCGCTTGTATCTTAGCGAAATAATAAATCATTGCTGCTCAAAACTGGCACAGGATGGACCAGGTTACACACCCTGTGATTTTATTACGGTCCGGTTGAGCCAGGCCTTAATCGACAAATTATCAAAAGCAGCCGGCAGTGTAGAAAATGAAATTGCATCTGTCTATCCGGCTAACAGTTTGCAGCAGGGTTTTATTTACCATGCCATAAGCCAGCCTGAAGATGATGCATACAAGGTGCAGTTATTGTATGATTTTGACGGCTACCTTGATGCAGAAAAATATATAAAGGCGTGGGAATATTGTATTGATCGCTATCCGGTATTGCGAACTGCATTTAATTGGGAAGAAGAACTTATTCAGATTACCTATAAAAAAGGTAATCTTGCTTGCAGGCAACATGATATCAGCCATTTCACTGATTCTGACGACAGGAACAAGGCCATAGATGCTATACAAGCAGCCGACAGGCTGGAGAAATTTAATCTCACGGTGCCCTCATTGCTCCGGCTGCATATTATAAAGCAGTCAGCAGAACATTACACAATACTGAAAAGTGAACATCATTGTATAGCTGACGGATGGAGCGGTCCGGTTTTGTTAGCAGCAGTACATCTGTATTATGAGGCGCTTACCAAGGGCAGGAAGGTACTAATAAAAGAAGACAGAGCTTACCTCCTTGCACAGGAATATATATGGAAAAACAAAGGTATTGTACAGGCATATTGGGATAAGACACTGTCAGTTTCAAATGGCGCTAATGATATCAGTGCTCTGCTGAGTAAACCACTCGATACAGGCAGTTATAGGAAAGTGGTGCAGCCTGATGTAAGAACTCTGTCCGTAACCGGTCCATTATACCATGCACTAAAGCAGTTTAGCCAGCAGCAAGGGATAACCATAAATGTTGTTGTACAGTTTCTTTGGCACAAAATGCTTCAGGTGTATAGTGGCAGTTTGCAAACTATTGCTGGTACTACGGTATCAGGAAGAGATATACCTGTTGAGGGAATAGAAGAAAGTGTTGGCCTGTACATCAATACGCTGCCCCTTTTTATAGACTGGGGCAATGCCAATACCATACAATTACAGCTTCAGCAGATACAGCGGAGTATAACAGAATTGAACACCCATAGTTATGCAGATCTGGCTGCATTGCAAAGAAACGGTGACCGGCTTTTTCACAGTTTGTTTGTTTTTGAAAATTATCCGGTACCAAAAGGAAACGGGCAAACTTCAAAAATAAGGTTAAGGAGTGTGGTTGAAAAAGTTGATTATCCGATTGGCATCATTGGTTATGAATATGGCGAGTCATTGGTAATCAGGTTCGGATACGATGCGGTGTATTTAACAGGAGAAAAAGCGGAACTGCACCTCGAAACTCTGCAGCGCATCCTGCATCAGGTATTAGCTGATGCTAATAAACCTCACAGGGATATCAGTCTGTTGAGTGGCAAAGAATATGACCAGATTATTAATGATTGGAATGGAACTGATAAGAATTATCCTTTAGGCAAGACGGTTCATCAGCTGTTTGAGGAGCAGGTAGCAATCACTCCTGATAATATGGCTCTGGCTTATGAAGGACAGCAACTAACCTACCGGGA
>CAILLK010000110.1 GCA_903835005.1 uncultured Bacteroidota bacterium
ACCGTGGATTTTATGACGCTTACCATCGGAAAACAGAACTGCAACTAAAATTATTCTGACAAACCGCCGTATGCCGAACGGCACGTACGGTGGTGTGAGAGGACGGTGAGGGAAATAATCCCTCACCTCCTACTCGATTTTATAATGGAAGTAATGAATAAATGGAATTATTTCATGCCGGAATGAGCAGATTTACCTACTCAAACCAGCAGTGCAAGCTATTTCTGTTTATTAAGTGCCTCCAGTTTTTGCCTGATATAGGGCAGGTCTTTTAGTGTTAGTTCTTTCTTCAGGTATTCAATTGCTTTTTCATTATTGCCTTTGGCTGCATATAGGTCGCTCATGCTGTCATAAACATTATAACTGCCCGGGTAATTGCTGATGTTCATTTGAAAGAAATCATAAGCCTTGTCAAGCCTTTTTTTACGCAAAAAGTAATACCCCATACCGTTAATAATTTCTTCGGGAGGCAACTGCATATACCCCATTTTCTCAGATACCCTACTGTAATGGTTGGTATAAAATGCTGTTGTTACAGTATCTTTTTGTATATGCGGTAAGGGCACAAAATCAAAAATAAAATGAAGCGCATCGTAAATGGCCGGGAAGCCTACTGTATTGTGCGTTTCATCGTCATAATATTTCTTCCGGTAATGCAGGCCATTATCCGGTGATGAGCAAACCAGCCTGTCGAATTCAAGAACAGACCTGTCATATAGGGTTGAAAGCGTTTTATCCTTCATTATAGAATCTGCGTTGGGCAAAGCGCCTGACAAGCCCATATATAATGAGGTGTTGCTAAATTGCTTTTGCGCTAAAACTGTTTTGGCTTGTTTTAATAAGGTTTGGCCGGCCCAATATATGGCCGGATCAATGGATACATAAGAATTGAACATACTGGTATGATTGATCAGTGTGTTCAAAGCAAGCAGGCCGCCAAGCGAATGGCCAACGAGCATACGGTAGGGCGCAACCGGATAATGCGACCCGATATAAGGAATCAATTCCTTTTCGAGGAAGGAAGTAAACAATTCACCTCCGCCCGATGTTCTCATCATATCGCTGTCTGCAGGCACTGTTGCATCGTGCCAGGGGGTAAGATCGCGCAGCCTGTCTGTACTTGGAATGCCCACCAGTATTACTTCCGGGCATATCCCATTCTGGCTTAAGAATTGTGCAGTTCCGGTAGCCGGATAAAAGAATACATCACCATCAAGCAGGTATATAACCGGGTATTTTTTTTGCGGGTCATTGCCATCTTCACTGTATGGCAGGTGAATCCATATTTTTCTGGTTTCCTTTAGTATTGATGAATAAATGCTGTCGATTGTGCCAATAACTATATGATTATCCTTGCTTTGTGCGTTTGCCCGAACAGAGAGTCCTAACAGAAAAAATAATAACCAGCGCCTCATTTGTACAAGATTTGAATCAGTTTATGTTTTTTCAAAACTAATTTCTTTTTTAGCGGCAAGGTATCTTTATGGCGTTAATTAAAGTTAACAGGCTAAGTCTCATCTGTCGGCTTGATGGAAAGGCTGAATAAAAGACAACTGCCTTAAGTGCATTTATTGAAATGTTGTAGTCGCAAATAAGTTTATTTTGCGCAGTTCAGGTATAAAATGATACCGAAACAGATTACCATACAAACAGAGGAAATCTGATTCATCCACATGGCATGTTGGTAATCTGCAATTGTTTTATTTTTTGATGTCTTCCAGAACCAGGTGGCAAAATACAGGATCACAGGAGCCAGGCAGGTAGTGAAAATAAAAAACTGGCTTAGGGAATACCAGGTCAGAAAATAATGCAGCGCTACCAGAGCTCCTGCCGAAAACAACACCGAGGTAAAAACAAAAGTGCCCGTAATGCCCAGCTTGTAGCTGATGGTATAGTCGCCCCGCTGGCTGTCTTCATCGTGCTGATAGATCTGCGTCAGGGGGTAGGAGCCACCAATTATAAGAGAGGCAAAGAGCATACACTCCAGGTTTTTGGGGCTAAACCAGCTCAGCGCCACCTGGTGCTCTGCAGCCATATTGCCCAGCAGATAAGTATACCCTCCCTGGAAAAACATAACCGAAGCCCAGCCCAGGTAAGTATATTTTTTGAGCCTTATTCCATACCAGCTATAAGCTTTTGAAAATGCTATATAACCAGCCATTACCAGTACATTTCCCCATCCTGCACACGCACAGATCAGCAGGCCGGCTACATCAAATATTATGCTTGCATAGTATAGTCTTTTGGTAACCGGTGGAGGGTTTTCGAGGCCGCCTATGCTTCCGGTATCTTTGTCCATATAGCTGTTGTAGATATTGCTGGCAGGATATATGAACAGGTGAAGCGCAATAAATACAATGATGGTATCGGGCACATGGATGTGGGCTGCCTGGCTGATACCGAATATAAAAACCGGCATCAGGTAAAAGGAGAAAGGTATGCGCAGATGCAATACCGTATCGCGGTCGAAAAGGTTGAAGAGGGTTATTTTGTTATTTGACATACTCATGATTGTAAAAGTAGCGATGGCAAAGGAAATAACACCTATATCATTTACCTTTGCGCCCCTTTATTATTGAAGATTACATTCGACTAACTACTTACGACTACAAAATATGCGTGTTTACAAATTTGGCGGGGCATCTATAGCCGATGCAGGAAGAATGGCGGCAATACTGCCGATTATTAGCGATGAGCAGGAACCGCTGCTGCTGGTATTATCAGCATTGGGCAAGACCACCAATGCACTGGAAGTGATTGTGAACCTGGCTACTAAAGGAAAGAAGGAGGAAGCGCTGGCGGCAGCCAATACTCTGGAAGAACAACACCTGGAATATGCCAGAACCCTGCTGGAGGAGGCTTATTATGCCGAGGCTTCTATAGCCCTGCGCAATCATTTTGCCGAGCTGGAGCAGGCCGTCAATGATGCCCACCCTGCATTTTATGATTACTCTTACGATCAGATCGTGTGCATGGGTGAACTGCTGTCGTCTACCATGTTCTCCTTTTATCTGCAGCAAAATAATGTGCCTAACGAATGGCTGGATATCCGTAAAGTGATCCGCACTGATGCTACCTACAGGGATGCTGTGGTAGATTGGGATTATTCGGCAAAGAAAGCGGGGGAGACCATTATGCCTAAGCTGCACCAGGGCAAGATAGTGGTGGTTCAGGGTTTTATCGGAGCTACCGATGATGGCAAATCGGTAACATTGGGGCGTGAGGGCAGCGACTATACTGCGGCTATACTGGCGGCCATGCTGAATATGGATTCCGTAACCATCTGGAAGGACGTGAACGGCCTCCAGAATGCCGACCCCAAACTGTTTCCCAACACCGTGAAAATTGATGCCATATCCTACAGCGAGGTGATCGAAATGGCGTTCTATGGTGCGCAGATCATTCACCCCAAAACCATCAAGCCGCTGCACAATGCCCACATTCCATTATACGTAAAATGTTTCTTCGATAAAGAACTGCCGGGCTCGGTTATAAAGAGCGAAGTAGACCAGGCGCATTATCCGCCGCTGATCGTGCTGAAGGACCATCAGGTGCTGGTGCAGGTTACCACCCGCGATTTCTCTTTTATTACCGAGGATAATCTCAGTACCCTTTACTCCATTTTCCACGATCTTAAAATTAAGATCAACCTGATTCAGAATGCAGCTATCAGTTTTATAGCCTGTATTGATAACCGGGAAGATAAAGTAAAGGCGCTTATAAATACTCTTGGCAAGCATTACAAAGTAGCCATAAACGATCATGTGCAACTGCTCACCGTTCGCCATTATACTCCTGAGGTAATCTTTGAATTGACTAATGACAAACAGATACTCTTAAGGCAGGAGACAAGGAAGACGATTCAGGTGGTGATGAAATAATTCGGCAATTTGACAATCCGGCAATGCGATAATGGAGTAATTGCCTGAGTAATAACAATGCTCACAAGTAAAAATACCGATAGCAGTAGTCCCACACCTTCTTCAGGTGTGGGACTACCATGAAGAATAAAATATTTTTGCAACCACCCAAGATTTCTTCAGGTTTTTACGTCTACTATAGTAGTTATTCTTGTTTTATAACTATCTTAGTAGTGAACAACATACAATCATAACCAGTTCAATGTAAAATCTATGAAGAAAAACTACCTTTCGAAAAAAAATCCGGCAAAAATTAAATCATCAGCCATAAAAGGCTTGTTTATTGCTTCCGTTCTTTTATCAGGATCCGGTTTAGCGGTGGCCCAGAGCTGGGTTCCTGTTGGTGGGGCTGATTTTACAACGGGTAGTTCGCAATACAATTCTTTGGCCATTGATCACATCGGCAATTTGTATATGGCTTATGAAGATTCGCCTGTGGGCACGGGAGGCACCGGAAAGGCCACTGTTATGAAATATAACGGCTATACCTGGTCTGTTTTAGGTTCCGAAGGATTCTCGGCTGGCAATGTCAATTATACTTCCATTGCACTCAACAGCACCGGAACGCCCTATGTAGCTTATGTTGATAATGCTACTACTGTCAATAGGGCTACAGTGAGAACATTCAATGGAACAAGCTGGGTAAACGTGGGAGTTGAGGGATTCTCGGTTGGCGAGGTCAATAATACTGGTCTTGCTATTGATACTGCCGGTAATCCGTATGTGGTATTTGAAGATTTTACCTGCTTTCAGAAAGCTTCAGTAATGAAATTCAATGGTACCAATTGGGGTTATTTAGGCAGTTCATGCTTTACACCCGATATGGCATTGTATATCACTTTAGCTGTTTGGAATGAAACGCCTTTTGTTCTTTATTGCGATGCAGCCTATGGTAATAAGGCATCGGTAATGATGTATAACGGCACAAACTGGGTCAATGTCGGGGCTCCTGGTTTTTCGGCAGGGTTTATAACTTATAATTCGTTGGCTATAAGCGCTGCCGGTACTCCTTATGTAGCATTTGGTGATAATGGTTATAATGGCAGGGCTAGAGTTATGAAATTTGATGGCACAAACTGGGTAAATGTGGGCAGTCCGGGTTTCTCAGATAGTACTATTGACTACCTGTCTCTGGCTCTTGACGCCAGTGGTACTCCCTATCTTGCTTTCCAGGACATGGGTACCCTTAAGGCAACTGTTATGAACTTCAATGGCACCTCATGGGTTAATACCGGAACTCCCAATTTTACTGCGGGTACTGCTCAATGGATTTCAATGGCTATCAACCAGATAGGTAAACCATATGTTGCTTACCAGGACTATCCGAACAGCCAGAAGGCGACAGTGGCTACCCTAAACGGTACATGGCTGAATGAACCTCTGACTACCACATCAACCTCCGGATCCATTAATGTTTTCCCTAACCCCGGTAAGGGATACATCAACCTGAAAATAAATACGGCAATCAATCTTGATGCCAGTGTTACCATCATTAATACCCTGGGCGAAAAAGTAAAGGAGTATAAAATTCCCACTAATAAAGAAACACAACTGCAACTGAACGCTCCTCCGGGAGTTTATTTTATAACTGCAGTTACCAATAATGAAAGTGTGAGTGCGAAATTAGTTGTAGAATAAAACGCAGTTGTGCCACACCTGAAAGATGTGACACATCTTATCATTATAACCATTAAGCCATTAAGCCATTAAGTATTTATTTACTTCACATCTTCTGCCAGCCGGAAACCAAGGGAAACAGATTTGGTATCGGGCAGGTAGGCCGCGCGGCGGGTAATGATAAGTTCGTTGGCATCACTTACAAATGAACCGCCCCTTACCACATGCGATTTGCCGCTTGCAGGCCCTTTCGGATTCTCTACCGGGTGCTTGCCGCCATACGATGTAGCATAAAAATCCGAGCACCACTCTTCCACATTGCCGCAAAGATCATAAATGCCCAGCTCATTTGGTTGCTTACGCCCAACTTCATGCACATGGTCCTGCGAATTAGTTTTATACCACGCTATGCTCTGTGGCCCTGCACTGCGGCCGGCATATCGTTTGCCCGGCACTTCCTTCACCCTTCTCCTTTCACCTTTCTCGCCGTCTTCTATCAGGAACTCATTGACTCCGCCACGTGGATTTGTTTTTTCCTTAACCAGCTTTTCTTTCACACCACCCCTTGCCGCATATTCCCATTCAGCCTCGGTAGGCAGCCGGTAATGATGGCCGGTGCGTGCATTCAGCTTTTCCAGAAAAGTCTGTACCTCTGTCCAGCTCACATTATTCACCGGGCAGTCGGGGCATAGGTTCGATGTAGAAGGGTTATCGCCCATTATCACATACCACTGATGCTGTGTAACCTCATAATTGCCCAGCACAAAATCATTCAGCTTCACATTATGGGCCATTTTCCGGTCATCTGCTTCATCATCTGCGCCAAGGTCAAAATTGCCTCCCTCCACCCGCACGGTATATATCTGCAGGGTATCGTTACTGGTGCGGTTATATTTGCGCTGGGCCATAGCCGGTTGCAGTAAAACCAATAATAATAAGGAGGTCAGAATTCGTGTCATAAAGTATATTTAATAGTTAGTAAATTTATTGTTCCATCATCTGCACCACCTTGGTAGGCTCCATATTCGCGTTGCGCATCGCTATATTCTGCGCCACTTTTTTAGCGAGTGTCAAAAATGCTTCCTTAGCCACCGGCTCATCATCCACCACAGCCGGTATTCCCCTATCTCCGCCTTCACGTATACCCTGCACTATTGGTATTTCACCCAGAAAAGGCAGTTCAAACTGCTCTGCCATCTGCCTTGCTCCACCCTGCCCGAAGATATAATATTTATTGTCTGGCAGTTCCCGCGGCGTAAAATAAGCCATATTTTCAACAATTCCGAGTACCGGCACATTGATTTGTGGCTGTTTGAACATCATTATTGCTTTCTTGGCATCAGCGGCGGCTACTGCCTGGGGTGTAGATACAATTACCGCACCGGTTACAGGCACAGTTTGCACAATGGTGAGGTGTATATCTCCTGTGCCCGGTGGCAGATCTATCACCAGGTAATCCAGCTCTTCCCAGTATACATCTGATATGAATTGCTTCAGCGCTGCGCTGGCCTGCGGCCCGCGCCATATCACCGCCTGTGTCTCATCTATCAGCAGTCCTATACTCATTACTTTTATACCATAGCGCTCCATAGGCACTATCAGGCCCTTGCCATCTATCTCGGTCATTTTGGGTCGCTCGCCGCGCAGGCCCAGCATTATAGGCATGGAAGGTCCGTAAATATCAGCATCCAGCAGGCCTACTCTGGCGCCTTCCTGGGCAAGGCCAATAGCAAGGTTCACAGCTACTGTGCTTTTGCCTACGCCTCCTTTACCACTTGCCACAGCTATTATGTTCTTCACACCGGGCAGTACGCTTTTGTTATCCTTTCGGTTACCGGTTACATTGGCCGCCATGTTCACTTTCACTACCGCTTCCTTATCTACCAGCAACCGGATAGCATTCACACAAGCCTTCTCAATCATATCCTTCAGCGGACATGCAGGCGTAGTAAGCATTACCGTAAAAGATACATTCTTCCCGTCTATAGCTATATCGCTGATCATGTTCAGGGTCACCAGGTCCTTGCCCAGATCGGGCTCCTGCACCTGGCTCAGTGCTTCAATCACCGCTTCTTTGGTTATCATTATATAATATGGTATTTTGAAGGTGCAAAAGTACGGGTATTTCCTTTATATGGGTTTGGGAATTTGCAAGGGAAGGGCTCCCGGAGTGAACTTTTAAACAATTGCAAATTATCTTTTTATCTTACTCCGGTGTTTTTAATGTATAACTGATATGGACAAACTATTGCAGGAAATAAGAAAATGTGCGGTTTGCGAAAAATTCCTGCCATTTGCGCCAAGGCCCATACTTCAGGCATCTGTCCATTCCGGGATAGTTATAATAGGCCAGGCACCCGGTCAGAAAGTTAATGAAAGCGGCATACCCTGGGATGACATTAGCGGCAATGAATTAAGGCGATGGCTGGGCGTAACCAAAGACCAATTTTATGATGATAAATTGTTCGCATTAATTCCTATGGGGTTTTGCTATCCAGGCAAAGGAAAGTCTGGCGACCTGCCGCCAAGGCCCGAATGTGCGCCGTTATGGCACGACCGGTTGCTGAAACACCTGAAAGAGGTAAAACTCATTATCCTTATTGGCCAGTACGCTCAGAAATATTACCTTGGAGAAAAATTCAGGCCAACTCTTACCGAAAATGTAAAGAATTATAAAGATTTTCTTCCTGAGTTTTTACCGTTGGTACATCCCTCTCCCCGCAACAAAATATGGCAAAAGAAAAACCCATGGTTTGAGGCGGAAGTTGTGCCGGAGCTACGAACCATAATAAGTCAAATAATCTAACGCTTTCTTACCTCCTTATATAATACCCTTTTTGTACTAACTCGGTCTGTTTGCCCCGTACTGTGTTTATGCCTACCTTTATGATCAATCAATAGCATAAATGACTGATTCGCTTGCACTGGCTGAGCATGTAAAAAAGCGCATAAATCTTACGGATACAGAAGTAAATGAGTTGCTCTCCTGCTTTAAGCTTATGAAGGTGAGAAAGCGGCAGTTTATAATTCAGCCCGGATTTATTGCCCACCATAAAAATTATGTGCTCAAAGGCGCATTCAGGGCGTATGTGGTTGACGACACAGGCCAGGACCATACTATTCAGGTATCTATCGAGGACTGGTGGATATCCGACTACAACAGTTATTTATACCAGAAGCCGGCCACTATGTTTGTTGAGGCGCTGGAAGATAGTATTATACTGCAGATTCACTACAATGACGAAGCCCGGCTGAAGCAGGACCATCATAATTTTGAAACATTTTTCAGGATAATGGCAGAGCGGTCAATGGCGCATATGCAGCGTCGTATTATTACAAATCTCACCAAAAATGCCGAAGAGCGTTATCAGGAATTTGAAGCCCTGTATCCCGAGATAGTACAGCGGATACCGCAATATGCCCTGGCCTCCTACCTTGGCATGAGTACCGAATACCTTTCCCGGCTAAGAAACAGGCGAACCAAAAAAACTTGAACCAGTTCATGTTTTTTCGATGAACTGGTTAATCCCGATTTCCTGATCCAGTTCATTGGAAACGGCCTCCCGGCAAGGCCATCTTTGCATTGTCAATAACGATAAAAAAACTAAAAAAAAGACAATGACAAACGCAACAGACCGGGTATACACTATACCTGCTCGCAATGAAGTTTCGGCCACCAACCAGGCGATTTTCGACAACCTGAATAAAGCCATCGGCTTTACTCCTAATCTCTATGCCTACTTTGCAAAAAGCGAAACAGCGCTGGGTGATTATTTGGCTTTCCAAAACCGGAAGAGTACCCTTCGTGCCAAAGAGCGCGAAGTGATTAACCTTGTTACCAGTCAGATCAACGGTTGCCGTTATTGCCAGAGCGCGCATACAGCAATAGGCAAAATGAATGGCTTTACTGATGAGCAGGTACTGGAAATACGCACCGGCGCTGCTTCATGGGATAGCAAGCTTGACGCGTTGGCAAAGTTCACAGCTTCTGTAGTTGAAAACAAGGGCCGGGCAACCATAGACGCTAAAGAAGCCTACTTCGCAGCCGGCTATACTGAGGCAAACATGGTAGATACCGTAATTGTAATTGGCGACAAAATAATC
Organism: uncultured Bacteroidota bacterium; assembly: GCA_903835005.1. Lineage (GTDB taxonomy): Bacteria > Bacteroidota > Bacteroidia > Chitinophagales > Chitinophagaceae > Nemorincola. Next base: position 9,642 of record CAILLK010000110.1, read on the forward strand.
AGCAATTACATACACAATCTTACCGGATTCGAAATAGACTTCCCGTTAGCTCCTGAGCTTTAACGGGATAGGTACCTTTAGTTTTTTAATCAGGGCTGCTATCCGGATAAGGTAGTAGCCCTTTTTGTGCAGGCTATAGTCAGCCCTGAATTGATTGGCTCATTTCTTACTAATCTTTGGTTGCCGGAAATGGTTGGCAAGAATATCAATTTTCACTAACCTTTCCTCATTTTATTGAGGCCCGTTTTTGTCCGCACAAAAAAAGCAAACTAAAGTGTCGCAAAAATAAAAATGCAAATACCGGTTTTGATTAACTTATACGAAGAATTTACAAAATAGTCCTGGCCTCACGGCACACTCGTAGTATCTGCAATCCCGCCACTTATGGCATTATACACATTCTGGCCTGAATTATAATCTTCATAAACCGATGCGTCGCCTATTACATAACTATACACTGCATAATAAACTGTATGCCCGCTTAGCATACCCACATTTGTCAGGTCCTGCTTCGGCACATTGAAGCTAACAAAGGGCGCTGTAGGGGAGATACTCAGCACCTTGCTGTACAGATAATACCCGGGCTGGCCACCGATATAAGGCGAATTGTTGGCAAACAGGATGCAGTATCTCTGGCGGGTATCCGATGTAAAAGTAAATGCAAGTGAGTCGTAGGCCGCTCCGGTAGGATGATAAGCGCCAAAACTGGTTATAAACGAATCGGGTATGGCCGATAGCTTTAAGTCTACATTCAGAGCGCCGCTCTCAAGTTGAATATTGTTTTTTATGGTTGCGCCATAGCCGCTGTCTATCGCAGTGATGCTGTAATTGCCCGAAACCATCTGCACCCCTAAATAAGTGGTAAAAGAGTAGGCGCCGGTTGAAAGTACGGTATCGGCTGTTGTGCTGCCATCAAGATAAAGGTATGCCTTATTGAGCCCGATGGTTACCTGGCTGCCATACATATCATAAAGCTTTACATGGCCCGAGATACTGCCCGGCAGGCTTGGCCCGGCAGGGCCGGTTGGCCCTGTTGGCCCTTCTTTGGAGCACGCTGCGAGCATTAAGAGTAAACCAATTGTAAATGGATTTATTTTCTTCAGCATAATGCAAAAATAATGATAAAGGAATCTGCTTACCGAAATTCTTTTACAGGATAGAAAACGGAGGGTTTATGAATTGGGTAGCCGCAGCAAAACAGGGACTGATTTAACGGATTAGGTTCTAAAACAGGTACATTATTCTCAAATTAAGCAGATTATTGAACTGCCCGTTGTTGCCCCAGCTAAAACCAGCCGGTACCCTGTCGGTAGGCCGGATAGATGTTATGGAATACTGAAAACGGGCATTGGCATACCAGCGCTTATAGAGTTTGCGTGCTATGCCAAATACATAATCTACATCCGATGTTTTGAACCGGTTGGCTACCGGATCTATCGTCACAGGCTGAACAGATTCAACCCACTCACTGGAATTGATTAACCGGGCGAAGGAAATTCCTGCTTCAAAATCAAATTTATGACTGATTACATGAAAGGTAACAGGTACTTCAGCATAATTCAGGTTCATGAAATATTTCTGAACATAGGTGCCATTGGTGGCCGATTGGGTTACCAGTTCGCCCCGGCTGCCTTTCTGCGAGTAAATCAGCTCCATACTTAACCCCGTCACCTCGCTGAAATGTACATAAACAACTCCGCCTGCATTTATCCCTGCTTTCTGATAGCCATAAAAAGTATCGCCATCTACCTGAGTGAAATTTAGCCCGGCTACAAGCCCGCCGGTAAAGACTTTTGGGGCCGGTTCATAAAAATTGCCCTGGGCCTCTGTCCTGCTGTGAATCAGCAGCAGCATAAGTATCAGTGAACTTCGTTTGAGGTGGAGCATAGCAGGGCAAAAGTACTATATTACAAATAACCTGAATTAACCTTTGAAAGCCTGGTACGGTTTTTTTGCTGAATGATAATTCTGACAATAATTTGTATTTTTATTGACACCCGTCATACCATTAGCTGCTGGAAAGGGGTAATTTTGAAATGTTTTAATATAATTAATATTTCAGCTGATGACAACAACCCGGAAAGCCGATAATATCTTCTCGAAATCAATTGATGAGTTTTTTTCAGAGATGGCTGAACTGGCACGGTTTGCGGCAAGGTTTTTCAGCGAAGGGCTGAAGCCCCCCTACGAATTTAAGGAAGTAATGAACCAGTGCTATGAAATAGGCATAAAGTCACTGGTGCTGGTAAGTATTACTGCATTTATACTCGGGCTGGTACTGGTTATGCAATCCAGGCCAACTATGGTAGAGTTTGGAGCAGGCTCATTTCTGCCGGCTATGTCTTCTATCTCTATCGTGCGCGAAATAGGTCCCCTCGTTACTGCTTTGATTTGTGCCGGAAAAATAGGCTCGGGTATCAGCGCCGAACTGGGCTCTATGAAGGTTACGGAGCAGATTGATGCCATGGAGGTCTCAGGTACCAATCCGTATAAATACCTGGTCGTAACACGCATTCTGGCTACAAGCCTGATGATACCGGTCCTTACTGTATATGCCGATTGCATTTCCCTTATCGGCGCTTTTACCGGATCTAATATTAAGGACGATGTAAATCTGACTTTCTATGTAAACCGTGTTTTTGAAGCGCTCCATTATACCGATGTTGCTCCCGCATTTATTAAAACATTCTTTTTTGGTTTTATCATAGGCCTGGTAGGCTGCACCAAGGGTTATAACTCCAAAAAAGGCACCGAAGGGGTAGGGAAGGCGGCCAATATTTCGGTGGTTGTAGCCATGGTAGGCGTTATAATAATAGATATGGTGGTAACTCAGATAACTTCTATGCTCGGATATTTGTAACCCATGGCAACTGAAATAAATAGCGCCAATTCACCTTCAGTTACCGGCAATGTGCCGGTAATTGAAATTCAGCATTTAAAAAAGGCCTTCGGAGATAATGTTGTGCTCAGCGATTTCAACCTTACCATAAATAAAGGCGAAAATATGGTGGTAATGGGCAAATCGGGTATTGGTAAAACCATACTGATAAAATGTATCATTGGCCTCGTAAAGCCCGATGGTGGCTTGCTCAAGGTATTTGGCCAGGATATTTCGAAACTGAATCACCGGGAGCTGGATGATATGCGCACACGCATTGGTTTTGTTTTCCAGAGCAGCGCCCTATATGATTCAATGACCGTTCGGCAGAATCTGGAATTCCCGTTAAGGAGGCACCGGCGCAAAAAGATAACAGGCACACTTGAGGAACTGGTAAGAGAGGCATTGCACAATGTGGGCCTCGAAAACACAATAGACCTCATGCCATCCGAGCTCTCAGGGGGTATGAGAAAAAGGATAGGTATAGCCCGAAGCCTCATACTGAAGCCCGAACTGGTGCTTTATGATGAACCTACCACAGGCCTTGACCCCATAACCTCGGAAGAAATAACGAGGCTGATCATGGACCTGCAGGAGAAATACAAGACCACCGCAATTATTATTACGCACGACACAGCCATGGCCCGCGAAGCCGCCAACCGGATTGTGTTCTTATGGAAAGGTATAGCTTACAAAGAAGGAACTTATGATGAATTGATTCATGACCAGGATCCTGAAATAAAACATTTTTTTACAAGATAATTGCTATCATATGGATAAGACTTTAAGAAAAAATATTTTCCTGGGTTTGTTTGTGCTCATCGGCATCATCCTGTTTATTATCGGGATATTCCTGATTGGGGCCAAAAACGAAATGTTTATGAAAACATTCCCTATCAGCGCCACCTTTGCCAATGCCACCGGCCTGAAGGTAGGCAGCAATGTGCGCTACAATGGCGTAAAAGTGGGAATTGTAAAAATGGTGAAGCTTGTAAACGATACCATGGTGCAGGTAGATCTTCAGATAGAGGAAAGTAAGCGGGGGTTCATACGCAATACAGCCATTGCCAGTATAGTATCAGATGGCCTGATGGGCGATAAGATCATTGATATAAAATCCGGTAAAACAGAAGGGGAACCACTGAAAAATAATGATTTTGTTCAGGTTCAGAACCCATTGATGACCGATGAAATGCTGCAGACCTTGAGCAAAACAAACGCTAACATTAAGGTGATCACCGATAACCTGAAGTCACTCACTTCAGAGATTGTTACTGGCAATGGCACGGCTCAGTCACTCTACAAGGATACGGTTATGGCCGGCAACCTCAGAAAATCCTTCAGCAACCTGGATGCCATTACCAGCCAGGTGCTGGATGTAAGTAAATCATTGAAACAGGTAACCAATAAAATTCAGAACGGTAACGGAGCCCTCAGCGAAATCATCAACGATACAGTGCTCGCCAATAACCTTTCCGAAACAATGGACAAGCTGAAGCAGACTTCCGATGAGCTTATAAAAGCCTCAGGCAGCCTTACAAAAACAGTTGAGAAAGCCAGTTCCGGAAAGGGTCCTATCAATATGCTGCTCAGCGATACCACCTTGTCGGCCAATGTGCAGCAAAGCATGCTCAACATTAAGAAAGCATCTGTGGGGCTGGATGAGAATATGGAAGCCCTGAAACATAATTTCCTGACCAGGGGGTACTTCAGGAAGATGGAGAAGAAGAAAAGAAAGGAGGATGAGAATAAGTGATAAAAATTATGTGTTTATAAAATCTTATTTCAATGGTTACAAGAGCATTTTTTTGAGAAAATTGTTCGTCTGAATTTCCCGAAATTTTAAAAGCAATCACCAACCTTCTGGTTTCCTCATCAGTCGTTTCAAAAATGATATAAGTTAAATGTTCAATAGAATAATTAAAATATATTTTATCCATCCGGGATGCATCTACCTCAGCAAAATAAGTGGTACTATCATCTCCCGGATAAGCTGCTCTTAGATTGAAATAAGTCAGTGGAAATTACTCGGCTATACACTTGGCTTTAAAATCGTATAGTCGTTTATTTAGTTCTTTCGGATCCATTCAATTAAGTTTATGGGTTTCGAATTTATATCTTACCCTCCGCCACACAGCTGATCCCGAAAACCTTATTCGCCCTGCTGATTTTCATTTCCGCCGAGGTAATACCTAATAGTAAACTGTTGGTAAACGGGCTGAAGGGCCGCATATTCGATGTCGCTTCTTTTTTCGAGAGATTACTCAGCTTACGTACCACCCACACCATTGGGAACAGGCTGCCATACAGGTAGAAGCTGTTTTTTATAGTGTAGCCCGCCTTATTCAGCACTGCGCTGAGCGTGGCAATTTTATACCGGCGGTAATGCCCGAGGTAGTCGTCATGCCCGCTCCACAAAGATTTGAAAGCTGGCACAGTGATAAAAAAGGAATTGTTCTCGCCCTGGCAATTGGCTTTTATCTCATTGAGCATTTTCAGGTCATCTTCCAGGTGTTCCAGCACATCCATCAGTATCACCAGCCCGTTTTCAATTTTTTCGGGTATCCGCAGCGTTTTCTCAATCTTGGCGCCTTTTGTCTCCGCTATTTCTTCAGGTGTATAATTGATATCTACCAGGTAAACCTTCTTGATCTGTGATGAAAACTTCTTCTCCAGTGATATGGCAAAAAATCCGGATCCTGACCCTACATCCACTATGGTTAACTGGGGTACCTTGGTTAATACCTGGGCGGTATAGGTAAATAGGGGTTTCATTTTGCTCTGGTAATACCAATGCACTTCAGGGTTTACTCCCGATTCCAGTTCTTTCAGATCCATTAATATTTGCGGTTTAGCTTTGAATAAGACTGTAAATTTAGCAACTTTAATTACTTTTGAAAATTGTGTATCCAAATAGCCCTTAAGCAAGGGTTGGGTCATTGTTCTGATTACAAAATTAATCCTTTTAAAATCAAATGAATCGTAGTATAACTAATTTTATAAGGTACTTTCTCGACAACTGGATGCCTCCGGCTATAAGAGATACCAACTGGTTTATGTACCCGTTTTTCTATATCTGGTTCAAGGGAAAGAATGTTCGGCTTTACATGGATTTTAAAGACCTTGCATATGATCTCACTGAAGAAGAATTCTCTGAGATATACCGCAACCTCGACTGCCTGGCATACGACCGCCCAACCGATATGAACATGCCCAGCGTTAAATACCTGGTCGACAGCATTGATAAGGATGCAAAAACACTGCTTGATGTGGGCTGCGGCCGTGGTTTCCTGCTCAATTATATTGGGGAACATACTTCTGTAAAAACAACCGGCTGCGACCTGTATGACAGTGTTCCAACACTTAAAAATTCGGATTACAAAAAAGGGACGATCTATAAATTGCCTTTCGAAGATAATGCCTTCGACGTGGTAACCTGTTCACATACCATAGAGCACCTCCGCGAAACACCAGACGCAATTAAAGAGCTGAAACGGGTGGCCCGGAGGCAATTGATTATTGTAACTCCCTGCCAGAAGTATTATTTTTATACTATGGACCTTCATCTGAATTTTTACCCGATAGCTTCTTATCTTCAAAAAGAAATAGGAATAAAAGATAATGTTTGTAAAAACATTCAGGGCGATTGGGTGTTTATTGGAACATTGAAAAAATAACTTCAATTATATTGCGTAGTTATTTTGTAATCGTTTCATGGTCAATCTTAATAAACTATAACCGGAATGGCAGTAAGTAAAAATCAACCACCAGTGGTAAAGTCGGCAGGAAGCAATCAGGGGTTTTTATTGTCCCTGATAATACCTTGCTATAATGAATCGGCACGTGTAGAAATGATGCTGAACGGGCTTACTGAGTTTGAAGGCCAGTGGAAGGGTGATTATGAAGTAATAATAGTTGATGACGGCAGCAAAGACGATACCGTTGCAAAAACAGAACAGGCGCTGGCAACCAGGTTCATTGCCATTAAAGACAAAATTCATATTGAAAAAATGCCGGCCAATGGTGGCAAGGGCAGCGCACTGAAGCGGGGCGTATCTCTGGCCAAAGGCGATTATATACTCACCCTCGATGCAGATATGTCCACCAGGCCGGGAGAACTGATCAACTGGCAGAAAAGGGTAAAAGACTTATTTGTTACCGATGACACCATCTACATCGGCTCACGTAAACATGAAGAAGGCAAAGTTGAGGCATTGCAGAGCCGCCGGTTTATCGGTGGGGTGTTTAATGGCATAGTGCAGGTGCTAACTTCCCTGCAACTGAAGGATACCCAGTGCGGATTCAAGCTATATCCCTCCGGTGTGGCGCATCTGCTTTTTGGCAATATGCGCAGCAAAGGCTGGTCGCACGATGTGGAACTGCTTTACCAGGCCGATCTCAATGATATTAAGATCATGGAGATGCCTATCAATTGGGTCAATCAGCCGGAGAGTAAGGTTAATGTGTTTACCGATTCTGTCAAGATGTTCTGGGGTGTGCTTTCCATTGCCCTGGGCACCTGGTTTACAAATAGTTTCCTGCTTCCTTTCCGCATTCCTGAAGGCACCAGTCCTGAGCGCCGGAAGCATATTATGTACAGGTCGGTATTCAATGTACTGGCTCTGTTGCTGGTAATTGTAATGCCAATGATGAGTTTCGGGTTCTCAGTAACCGGCGATGAGCACTGGCATTTCGATTACGGTAACAATATCTACAATTACTTTTTTCATGGCGATACCACTGCCCAGACTGCTACATCGGGTATACAGTACTACGGCGGTATTTTCGATTTCATTACCGCGTTCTGCTACAATGTTTTCCATATCTGGGACCACTATACCACCATGCATTTTATCAATGCCCTGGTTGGTGCTATAGGTATCATTTATGCGGGCAAACTGGCCCGGTTATTTGGTGGCTGGAACGCTGGTATCCTGGCAATGGTGCTGCTTATTTGCTCACCGAGCTGGTTCGGTCACAACTTCGCCAATCCTAAAGATATACCGTTCTCTGTAGGCTATACAGCCGGTATTTATTTCATTCTGTTGTTTCTTAAAGCCCTGCCGCAACCCAATGCCAAGCATGTTTTCGGCCTGGTATGCGCTATAGGCTGGGCCATGGGTGTCCGTATTGGTGGTTTTTTGCTGATCGCATACCTGGTCATGTTCATTGGTTTATATGCTATGCTAACCGGTCAGCTGAAATCGGTAATAAAAACCAAACTGTTCATGCAGATGGCCATTGTGAGTATCTCAGGGTATCTCATTGCCATTCTTTTCTGGCCTTATGCTCATTTGGGTATCATCAGTAAGCCAATGGAAGCCCTGAAAATCATGTCAAACTTCTTTGTGAACATAGGCATGCTCTATGATGGCAAGAAGATACTGAGCAATCAGGTGCCTTGGTATTATATCCCCCGTTACATTATGTACACTGCTCCGCTGGTGGTTCTCATTGGTTTTGCGCTGGGTCTTATCAGCATACCCGCCTTCTTTCGCAAAAACAAAAACCTGCTTATTTTCTCCCTGCTGGTATTGTTCACTATCGCATTTCCTGTTGCTTATGCTATATACAAAAAGTCATCGCTATATGATGGCTGGCGGCACTTCCTGTTCATTTATCCTCCCCTTGTGGTCGTTGCCACTATCGGCTGGATATCGCTGATCAATGCGCGGCAGAAAGCCATGAAATTTGCAGCATTGGCGCTTGTAGCCCTTGGGCTTGTATCTCCATTGCGTTTTGCCATTGCCAATCACCCTTACGAAGCCCTTTATTACAATGAAGTAACCGGCGGCCTCAAAGGCATTTACGGCAAATACGAAACCGATTACTACATGATGGGTATCAAAGCGGCTACCGATTGGCTGATTAAAAATGAGCACCTCGAAAATAAATCAGTATTTGTGGCTACCAACTGCACCTTCCCGTTGATTGGGTATATATACCAGAGCAACTACCACAACATTACGCCGAAGTATGATCATATTTTCGAAGAAACTGCCGATTACCGCACCGACTCCATGTACAGCAGCTATCTGAAAAATCAGCCCGATTTCAAATTAATAGCTCCCATCGGTATTGACTATATCAGGTATTACGAGCGCTACAATAAAAACTGGGAATACTGCATCATCTTCTCCCGTTTTGTTGATGCCAGCCAGCTCAACACCGGCAACTGGCCATCACCCGATGCCATACATACCATTGATGTGGATGGTGTTCCGGTTGCTGCTATACTCAAGCGCAAAACCATGAAGGATTATGAAGGTTTCCAGCTCATGAAGGCAAAGAAGTATGATGAGGCCAAAGCTAAATTCCTGGAGGCGGTGCAGGTATACCCCGGCAACGACCTGGTATGGGAAGCCCTCTGCGAAATATATGAAGGCAGCGGCAACCCCGACTCAGCGATCTATGCAGGTAAGAATGCCCTGAAAACCTATCCTGGCGATATTAATGTATACCAGGCTATGGGTAGTGCCTACCTCAAAGAGCACAAAATGGACAGTGCTATGGCGCTCTATGCCGATCTGGGCAAGTACAACCCCGCCTACAGCCACTTCTTCACAGCCTATACCTATGCTACCACCGGCAATGCCAAAAAAGCCCTGGATGAAATAGACAATGCCCTTGATGCCGATATGTATATGGAGCAGGCCTACAAACTGGGTATTCAGATAGCCCAGCAAAGCCATAACAGCGGCAAGGCCGAAGAATACCAGGAGCGGGCTGCAAAGGCGTTCCCGGAGAGCGGCGAGGAGAAGTAGGGGGAGATTGAAATAAATAATTATTGGGTATTTGCCCTTAAATCATGAAAAATGAATTACAAAATATCATTCAGGGAAAGGGTGGAAATGGCAATGTGGATATGATCTCGAAAATCACCGGTTACCTTAGAGCTGGCAAAGCTTCAGGTGATTCAGATGATCAGTACTCCTGATCTCTCGCAATATATAATGCGACATTTTGTTGAAAATAGTGATGAAGTCAAATGAGCTTTATGGCGTATTCCTCCCTGCCGCGTGGGTTTTGTGGTTGTGTGAAAGTCTATTCCGATTTTCCTTCGGGAGGGGCAAGCGGATGTAATTCTTTTTATATTATAGTAGTTCCAATCTGCGAATAATTGTCCAACGCCGATGAAAGGGCAAGGAGTTTTGAGGTTAGAGGCACTGTATATTCCTGCCTTATTCAATGGCTATGGCTAAAGGTCAACTAATACTAAATTAACTTGAGTTCGATGACTTAATTCGATCTTTGAAGCTTATTATCATTGATTAAGTGAAAATCCTGAAGGGATTATATGTTTATAGTTATTGATCAGGATGTTTGACCGATGCTGAAGGCATCGAATGTTTTTATTGCCATACTGGTAATCAGAACTATAAATTGATAACCTGATCAATAGGCTCAAGTTAAATTTGACCTAACAGGTGTTGCTTCAGGCCTCTAGGCCTTTACTTTAGAGAATATGGTTTTAACGGGCAAGAATTGAATTTCAGTACTCCTGATCTCTCGCAATATATAATGCGACATTTTGCTGAAAATAGTGATGAAGTCAAATGAGCTTTATGGCTTATTCCTCCCTGCCGCGTGGGTTTTGTGGGGGTGTGAAAGTCTATCCCGATTTTCCATCGGGAGGGGCAAGGGGATGTAATTCTTTTTATATTATAGTAGTTCCAATCTGCGAATAATTGTCCAACGCCGATGAAAGGGCAAGGAGTTTTGAGGTTAGAGGCACTGTATATTCATGCCTTATTCAATGGCTATGGCTAAAGCGCAGCTAATGCCTGATAGTCATTAGAAACCGGCATTATTGGGATTTGCGGTCTTAAAAAGGATCTTTGCAAAAATGCGGCTTAGCGCCTTAGCGTGAGAAATTTTGTGGCTGTTTATTAAGTCTGATCAGTATTATTCTGTTTTCTCCAATTACTGGTTCCCAGTAACAGTTATCGGCGATGTTCCGTTATAAATAATCTGGTGGCCGGCTCCCGTTGTAAATGGCCCGGCATTATGCCAGTTGCCACCTATCGTCAATGTGTTGCCTCCCAGCCCTATGGTCCCTGATGTATTGGTATTGTTCAAACTCCCGGTTAGCAGCAGATTCGACGAAATGGTATAGGTCGAGGCGGTCGATGCATTAAAGGTCAGATTATTAAAACAGTTGGTTGTAGGCGTGGTCATACTGGCCGCTGAGATCGTTACTGCTGTGCCGCTGAATATAACCGTTCCTGAATTGGGTACAAAACTGCCACCACTTGCCTGGGTAAAATTACCTCCTATCGTCGTATTGCTCGATGTCAGTGGTGTAAACGTGCCTCCCGAAACAACAGAAACATTGCCCGCCAGGCTGAGCGCAGCGGTGCTGGTCATAGCACTCTGAAATATCCAGGTATCGCCGGTATTAGAAAATAAGTTTGGCTGATAGCCGGTATTGTTATTATTGCTCCACCAGTTGTTAAGTGTACTGGAATTGCCTCCGGTAGTTACAGAATACCAGTTCAGTCCGGTCAAAGAATTTACAGTCACTACGGTTGCTGCCTGGCAGCCACCTGCCGAATAGGTAATATTAGTTGTTCCGGCCAGCAGTCCATTAACAATGCCTGTTGAAGATCCTATACTTGCTATTGTGGGAGTTACAGATGTCCACGTACCGCCTGATGGCGCATCGGTTAGTGTGGAGTTAGTGCCCGCCGGTAGGGACAGTGTGCCGCTTATGGTGCCTGGTGCTGCATTTACTGTTACTGTATAAGTTGTATAATTCCCGGCTATGCCTGTGCCCGATAAACCATTATAAGTTATGGTTACTAGTCCCGCCGCAATACCGGTTACCACTCCTGTGGTTGATCCTGCTGTTGCGGTTGTTGTACTGCTGCTGGTCCACGTGCCTCCTTGCAATGATTCGGTGAGTGTTATCGTCGTAAGGGATGACCCGCCAGCGCAAACCTGCGTTGGCCCGCTAATCGGCACCAGCGGGTCGTTCCTGAAAACGGATATATTGTTCAGTGTCTGGTTGGTGGTTACAATATCGGCCTTACCATCCCCGTCAAGGTCACCAGTTGCAATCTCCCTGTTGGGAGTACCCGTATGAACCAGGAATTCGACCTCCGGAGCCAATGAAAACGATCCTGCCGTAGACGTATTCCGGTATAGGCCTACCCGCGCATTCGTAGTATACGATACTGCTATATCGGGCTTGCCATCTCCGTCAAAATCTGCGATCTTTACAGAATACGCTAAAGTATGAGCAGTGGAGAAACTCAAAGGGCTGCCCAATGAGAAACTACCGGGCGATGATGTATTAGGGACTATGGTGAAGTTGGTTGATCCTGAGACGCTATTGCCAAATACGAGATCAAGTTTTCCGTCACCATCTATGTCGGCTAGTTCTATGCCAAGCGGCAAAGATGAAAGCAGCGCACCCGTAGCAAAGTTTAGCGAAATTGTGCCGGGAACAGATGTGTTCTGAAATACAAATAGGGCGCTGCCACCATCATCACATACTACAATATCGGGTTTGCCATCCCCGTCTAAATCGCCTATTGCCAGGGTATTGGAATGAGTGGTGCAGGCAATGGATAACGGACCGGTAAAAGACAAAGAGCCGACAGAACTTGTATTTCTGAAAATTCCAATGTAGGGCGAACTCAGCAATACACCCACTACAAGGTCCGCCTTTCCATCTCCATCTAAATCTGCTATCCTTATTTGCTGCGGATTCGTCATGCCCAGTGTTATGGGGGCGGCAAACGAAACAGATCCGGTGGTAGAAGTATTCAGGTATATTGATATTGTACTGGCTCCGTAGTTGGATACCGCTACATCGGGCTTTCCATCGCCATCCAGGTCACCCACAGCTATATATGAGGGGGTGGTGCCCGTAGTTACATTAACCGGGCTGGCCAATGAAGCAGATGTAAAGCTCCCCGCGCTGGCTGTATTCAGGAAAACAGAAAAATTACCTGTTGTCTGGTTCAGCGCCAGCACATCCGCTTTGCCATCTCCGTCTATATCAGCTATTACTGCGCCCTGGGTGCCATTGCCGCCTGATGCGAAATCAACAAGGGGGTCGAAGTTAACAGTTGCACTTACATTACCGGCATTATTATAGCTGGGCAGGTAGGGTTTTGGTGAATAAGTTGCAAGGCCGCAGGTAGTATTATCCACTGTTACATACGAAAACCTCGATTCCACCGGCAAAGTCACTGAAAGTGAAGTGGAGCTTGCAGATGTTACCGATGCCTTTACCGATCCGAAGAAGACTATATTATTTGCCGCGGTAGTATTGAATCCTGTCCCGGTTATTGTTACGGTGGATCCGTTATACCCCGTAAGGGGGCTGACTGATGTTATTGTCGGCACGCCTGTAGGCGTCAGCAATACTCCTGGAGTTCCCTGGCTGTATCCGCCGTTCGCCGTGGTGGTCGATAGCAGGCATCTGTAATAGGTAGGTATGATTACCGTGGGAATATAGGTGGCAGAGGTACCTCCTGTAGCCACATTCGTCCAGGTGCTGTTATCTGGCGACGACTGCCATTGATAGATCATATTGGTGCCCGATACATTCATGGATAGAGTGGGAGAAAACGGACAAGCGCCAGTAGTCGCTGTAGTATTGGTTACCAGCCCGAGGACACTGTTTGTTCCGGTAAGATATCCGTTGTTGATCAGCGATGCACCTGCACTCAACGACAGGTGACTGTTAGGTTTCAGCGAATCTCCTGCTATAATAAAGGTGATACCCTTTACAGTCACAGTACTGTTCAGCGTGGTATACCCCTGATTGATTTTAAAGTTATAAACCGTTGTGGTGCCGGTGCCGCTGAATAGGAAATCACCGTTTACAATAAAGGTATCCGGCGAGGTAATATCCGTAAATGTACCATTGTTGATAAATGAGCCTGCAGGGCCCGGATACAAAGTTGATAGAATAAATGAGCTTCCGGAATTGGTTACTGTAGTACCGGAATTGATGGTTGTTGTTGTTTGTGCATTAGCAAAACAAAATCCTAAACACAGGCAGATTGTAAGAAGTAAATTTTTCATACACGTTTGAGTTGACTACTTTAGTTATTTATTTAAATAATGTTAATTATTTTATGTAATTGAAGTATTTGAGTTGAAGAACATCAAATATACAAAAGGATACGAAAATCTTTAATTTTAATTAAATATATTTAAATTGCTTTGTTATTTATATGGAATTAAAATCTTTCGCAAATGAATTTCCCTATGTCGCATATATAAATTGATAAATAAATCTAGGCCTATCTGATTTCTTTTGCTATTTTTTTAAGAATACGAGTTGCAATTATAATTATGTATATTATTCTATTCAGTTTTTCAAAGCTGGCAAAAGATGAAGTATACTTTTTTTACCAACTTTTTTCCGGAATAAACTGTCTTACTCTGTATAATTATTGCTGAAATGAGATTTATTTATCCGCAAATGCCATTTGTACTGCTTTTTTTTATACTGTATCCGGGCATTTGCGCTGTCGCGCAGCATCAAAGTGGGTATTGCCACATACCTCAATCTCATATAGAAGGCAAGACTACTGTAGCCGACCCGGCCGAAGAAAACTATGATATCAGGTATGTAAAGCTCAACCTGAACATGACCAATGCATCAACCGTGCTCAGTGGCGATGCAACCACCGGCGCACTGGTTGTTTCGGCATCATTGCCGGTATATGTCTTCGAGCTGGATTCTGCTTATAATATTGATTCAGTACTTATTGATGGCGTGTCTCAGCCCGTTACAAGTGCGGCATCGCTCCGTTCTGTTTCTTTGGCAATCGCCCTGCCTGGCGGATCAATGTTTACTGCGCAGGTGTTCTATCATGGAGCATGTACCACAGGCCTGGGTTATTTTGGTATTAATTCAGTAGCTTCAGGTATTGCTGGCCAGAATGTAACTTATACAATGAACGAACCCTATTACGCCAGTGAATGGTGGCCCTGCAAGCAGTCGCTGCACGATAAAATTGATTCTTCAGATGTCTGGATCACTGTGCCCGGTAATCTGAAAGTGGGCAGTAACGGATTGCTGGATACAGTCATGGTCATAGATACCGGTCACGTACGTTACCAGTGGAAGGAACGTTATCCTATTGATTATTACCTTATTTCTGTGGCTATTTACCCTTATACCGAGTATGCCTATTATATGCATTTCACCGGCAGTACCGACTCTATGCTCATAAAAAATTATGTTTACGATAATACTGCTCTGGTCAGTTACCAGCCCGTACTGGATAATCTCGCTGCTATGATCAATTATTTTTCATCTCTTTATGGCCGTTACCCTTTCTGGAAGGAGAAATATGGTATCAGTCAGGCGCCAATTGGCGGTGGTGGAATGGAAAATGAAACCATGACAACCATTGGTTCTACTGATCCGGTTATTATGGCGCATGAACTGGGCCACCAGTGGTTTGGCGATAATGTTACCTGCGGCACCTGGAGCGATATTACCATGAACGAAGGCTATGCCAGTTATACCGAAGATCTGTACCGCGATCATTTTAACAGCCATGCCGATATGATATCCGATATGCAGAGCAAACAAAGCTCTGTGGAAGTCTGGGGCCCGGGCACAATTTATGTAACGGATACTACTTCAGTTTCAACTCTTTTCAGCGGCACTTTTACTTACAATAAAGGCGCTTGTGTGCTGCATATGCTGCGCCATGTGATTGATAACGACAGTGCCTTTTTTGCGGTTTACAGGGCTTATCAGTCTGCCTTCAGTGGCGGTACCGGTACAATTCTTGATTTCCGGAATACCCTTAAAAGTCAGTTAGGTGCCACCATCAACGGCATCAATATTGATTCATTCTACAATCAGTGGTATTTTGAGGAGGGCCTGCCGGTCTATAATATTAACTGGAATCAGCGGGGCAACGATGTATGGATGCAGATAACTCAGAATACTTCGGTGCCGGCATCTGTATCCTTGTTCAATATTCCGATCGATGTTCAGTTTCAGTCAGGATCAGGCGATACTACAATCAGAGTAATCATCGACAGTAATGCGGAATTTTTTCATTTTACCTGGGCCAATTCGGGTATAACTCAGGTTGTGTTAGATCCTGATAGCTGGATGGTGTACCAGTTGGACAGTATTACTATGGATAGTACGCTCAATATCCGGCAAACTACCCGCCATGCACTGAAAATCGAACCCAATCCGGCAGCAACCCAATGGACTGTGAATGGGTTAATGCCGGGAACCGATCTGCAATTGACCGACCTCACCGCAAGAGAGGTGTGGCGCGGAAATTCCGGCACTTCCGGTCAGCTAGTAATACCTGCACAAGATCTGGCCGCCGGATTATATATTCTGAAAGCAGGCAATGACGCTATTACCGGAATATACAAACTTGTAAAAAAGTAAAGCAATGAGGATACTTACCATGTGCCTGATTACTTTGCAACCAATTGGCTAAGTTACCTCTCAACCTTGCTCCTGTTTTCCTGCCAGGCCCACGGCATCTGAAATCGGCAGTTATATCTTTGCCCGTCCGAAAATGATCCAAATGGTAATAAATCTCAAATTTCACTTGCCGAAACCCACCAAAATCCCCTGAATAACTACCTTTAATCCTGCAAATTATCCAATGAAATATCGTTCCCGCCTCGTGCCCTTTTTATGTTTGATCCGTAACTTGGAATAAAATTACGTATTAGCTCAGAGAAAGTACCGTCAATGTTAGGTTTGACGGTTTTTTTATTGTACGTTTGTAATACGTAAATACGTATTATGTCAAAAACAACATCAGCTCATCCTGAATGGGCGA
>CAILLK010000111.1 GCA_903835005.1 uncultured Bacteroidota bacterium
ACCGTGGATTTTATGACGCTTACCATCGGAAAACAGAACTGCAACTAAAATTATTCTGACAAACCGCCGTATGCCGAACGGCACGTACGGTGGTGTGAGAGGACGGTGAGGGAAATAATCCCTCACCTCCTACTCGATTGTTGTGGGTTTATGGTTGGAAGAGGTACCCCATGGTTTTCCTTCTGGTTTCCATCTATATTGTATATTTAGTTTATATACTTCTGATTAACTTCTAGAAAATTATGGATGTAGCGTTTGCGTCTCATTCCATTTCAAAGCCTGATTTTTTACTCAGTATTTTACATTATTTGATGTCTTAGTATTGAAGTGAGTTCAGTTCAAAAGTTGCGATTACCAAAATAATAGGGCAAATACTTAGCTGTTCCCCGTTTGCCTAATGAATGGGTATAGCAAGTTATGCAATTCTGACTCTGAAAGTAGTATTCTCCCCCACACAGTTCCCCCACATAGTTCCCCCATTCAATATTTACACGGGCAAATGTTTTGTTCAAGAAGCAAGCAATTACGTGTAAAATAATAAAAAAAAAATAATAGAAAATGAAAAAATTTGTTAAACTGATTTAAATCATTTGTTAATGAAATGTTTAGTTGTTATCTTGCACCTAATTACTACATTATTGAAGTGGCTATCAATTATAGTAATTGTATTAATAGTAAAATGTAGTAAAACAGTTATTAAAGAGTTGTGTAAAAATTAATATTAAAATAGGCATTTTACTAGTTTTACTATAAGAAACGGAATTGTTCTGAAAAATGCAAATAAAATCAGTTATAAAAAGTAAAAAAATAATTATATGTTAATAGAAATTTTTTTATCAATTTTTATTGGAGTGATGGGTCTCTTAAATCAGTCAGATGTGAAAGCTACACCATGTATTGAATTCAGGTAATACTATGTGTAAACAGTAAATGCAATTTATGTCTGGCTATTTAAAGCCAAATTCCAATAAAGCATAACAATTAAATTAAATAACATGCGCAAATTTCTCCTCTTCCTGTCTGTTTCAATTGCGGCATTTAACCACTACGCTAAAGCCCAGTGTTTTCCGGAGCAATTGTATGATAAAATTATTAGCGGCTATCATGGCTCAATTGCGTTACTTCATGACGGGTCTTACCAATGCTGGGGGGAGAATCTCGACAGTACAGGAGGGGGTAATCAGGGTTCGCCTGTTACAATAAATGTTACCAACTACCCGCGGCTTACCGGACTTCCGCTTAAGGCCGCAGTGGGTGGCAGGGGCAGCACGTTGGATCAGTATTTTCTGCTGACAACTACCCATCTCTATGCATGGGGCCCTAAAGGTAATGTACTCAACGCGGCCCTGACTCCAGGTAATACATTTCAGAAGGTAACCGCGGGATCATTTACAAATGCAGATTCAACCGGGTTGCCTGCTATAGGTGGCCCTGCGCATGTAACTATGATGTTTGCCACCTGCCATACACTGGCAATTGTTACAGACTCAGGATTTGTGTATGTTATAACTCAGGCTGATCTCAATTTGCAGGGAGATGGATCAGGCACGCTGACAAGTACTACCTGGCACAAAGTGAAAATTAATTCAACAACCTACCTTACCGGGGTTACTTCTGTAAGGGGCGAGGTAACAGGAGCCGGAAACGGCGCCATGATGGCCACCACTGCATCAGGAAATGTATATGTGTGGGGACCTTCTGTTTATCTTGGTGACGGAACCTATGCAAAGGCAAAAAACTATGCCACTCAGATGACTCTGCCATCCGAATTCAATACAACGAATATCCCGTTTATGATAGGTGTCTCTGGCGGCACATCCAATACCTATACCTCAGGAGGTGGCGCAATAGCCCCTGCCACCAATGATACCAACAGCTTTTATGTATTGAGCGCTTCTGGTAATTTATATTCGCTGGGTTATAATGCCGACAGACAATTGGGCGACTTTACCACCATAACACGAACTACCTGGGTACATGCAAAAAAGACGGCTACTGAAAATTTCACTGATGTTAATTATTTTTCTGTTCAGGAGTCAGACAATACATTTCCGGCAGTTGCCGTGGTATCTGATTCAGACAATATATTGTTCTGCTGGGGATACAGCAGTTATAATATGCTGGGAACAAGCGTTGATTCTGCAACAAATCCACATGTAGCCGAAGGATTTTCACCGGGTGGAGATATAGCTCTTTTTCCGGAAGTTGGCGGTCATACCCTGGTATATCTAAAGGATGGCAGTTCGCAATTCTGCTATATTGGCCATAAGATTAACGGGAGCATGGGAGACGGCGTTATAACCGGTATGAGCGTACCGTCATTTGATTGCTCCGGTACTCCCACTGTATGGGTTTGCGGAAGTGTGCCTGTTGCTGGCAATGATACCAACTCAGTTATTTCAGCAAGTGCATCTAATATAGTAGCCGACGGGATTGCCACAAGTGCCATTACCCTCCAGTTAAAATCGTCGGTAAGCCAGGGCGATACCAACCTGACCACCACTGGTGGTCTTGTAACCATGTCGGCAACTCATGGCTCCCTGAGCGCTGTTACCGATAATAACAACGGAACCTATACCGCTATACTTACAAGTACGGTAACTGCAACACCTGCGGTCATCTCATTCTCATTACTCGGTGCAACAGATGTTTTAAATACCTGCACGGTGAACTTTACCCCCTGTGCTGTAAACGGACCATCATCTGTATATATCGGCAATACCATTAACCTTACTGATACAACGGTTGGCGGTACCTGGACGAGCAGCAATATTGCTTGTGCTACTGCCGGATCAGCAACAGGGGTGGTTACGGGCACCGGAATCGGATCCGCTACAATAACATATACTGCAGGTGGTTATTCTTTTACTTATTCTGTAAGCGTAAGTATTGCGCCTGTTACCGGCCCTGCAACTGATACCGCAGGGCAGACAGTAACACTTGCCGACGCCAGTGCCGGTGGCACATGGAGCACCAGCAATTCTGCAATTGCCACTATTGGTTCATCGGGCGTGATGAGTGGTGTGGCAGCTGGAACAGCTGTTATTACTTATACCCTTGGCGGAAACTATGTGACCTACCCTGTAACAATAAATGCAATGCTTCCAATAACGGGGCCAACATCTCTTTATGCCGGAAATACCATAACTCTTGCAGATGCAAGTTCCGGGGGAGCATGGAGCAGCGGAAACACAAGCATAGCAACAATAGGTACATCAGGAATAGTCTCGGGAGTATCAGCAGGTATAGTAACGCTTACCTATAGCAAAGGCTCTGCTAATGTAACGTATGCAGTTACCGTAAACTCATTATCACCCATAACCGGGCCTTCCAGTGAATATGTCGGGTATTATATGACATTGTCTGATGCTAGTGGCGGCGGCTCGTGGATCAGTTCAAATTCAGCAGTGGCTGCTGTTGGTGTGTCCGGAGTAGTTCATGGTATTTCCGGGGGGGCTGCAACCATTACTTATGCCATAGGCTCGGCATATGTAACTTATGCTGTTACTATTAATCCCTTGCAGCCGGTTACCGGGCCCAATTCAGTCTATACCGGAAATACTATAACCCTTGCTGACGCGACAGGAGGTGGCACATGGACCAGCTCAAATATTTTTATAGCAACTGTCGGAACTGCAGGAGCGGTTACAGGAATAGCATCGGGTTCTGTAAATATTACCTACACAGTGGGATCGGTATATGTAACTTATTCAGTGGCTGTTTCGCTGGCCCCAATTACGGGGCCGGACTCAGTATATAAAGGTAATACTATAACATTGGCTGATGCCAGTGCAGGTGGTATATGGACAAGTAGTAATATATTGATAGCTACTGTTGGACTTACAGGCATTGTTTATGGAGTTAGTACAGGCACTGCTACTATTACCTATACTCTTGGAACCAATTATTCAACTTATACTATTTCAGTTAACCAGGTTTCACCCATATCCGGACCTACAACGGTTTATGCAAGCGGTAATATTACTTTATTAAACATTATACCAGGTGGAACCTGGAGCAGCAGTAATACCGGTATAGCAACTATAGGTACATCAGGTATAGCATCGGGTATTTCATGCGGTGCAGTTACCATTACCTATTCAATAGGCCTTGCTTATGTTACTTATGGAGTAACGGTTAACCTTGCACCGGTAACAGGCCTTTCAACAGATACAGCAGGCCAGGTAATAACCCTGGCCGATGCAAGCGCCGGTGGCACCTGGAGCAGCAGCAATACAGCCGTGGCTACCATGGGCTCTACCGGTGTGTTGACAGGAGTTGCAGCAGGAAATGCAACAATTACCTATACACTGGGAGGCAGCTATGTAACCTACCCGGTAACAGTAAATGCCATGCTGCCAATATCAGGCCCTTCTTCAGTTTACGTAAGCAGTACAATTACTCTTGCTGATGCAAGCTCTGGTGGCACCTGGAGCAGCAGTAATGCAGGTGTGGCAACTATTGGCTCAACCGGAGTAGTAACAGGAATCAGGGGTGGAGCTGTAACTATCACTTATACTAAAGGTAGTGCTTATGTTACTTACGGAGTAACGGTTAACCTTGCACCGGTAAGCGGGCCTGTATCAGACACCGCAGGCCAGGTAATAACCCTGGCCGACGCAAGCGCTGGTGGCACCTGGAGCAGCAGCAATACTGCTGTAGCCACCATAGACACTACCGGTGTGATGACAGGAGTTGCATCAGGAAATGCAACAATTACCTATACCCTTGGAGGAAGCTATGTAACTTACCCGGTAACAGTAAACGCCATGCTACCAATATCAGGCCCTGCAACAGTTTATGCAAGCAGTACAATTTCACTTGCTGATGCAAGCGCTGGTGGCACCTGGAGCAGCAGTAATGCAGGTGTGGCAACTATTGGCTCAACCGGAGTAGTAACAGGAATCAGTGGTGGAACTGCAACTATCACTTATACTAAAGGCAGCGCTTATGTTACTTACGGAGTAACGGTTAACCTTGCACCGGTAACCGGGCCTGTATCAGACACGGCAGGCCAGGTAATAACCCTGGCCGACGCAAGCGCCGGAGGCACCTGGAGCAGCAGCAATACAGCCGTGGCCACTATAGACACTAGCGGTGTGATGACCGGAGTTGCATCAGGAAATGTAACTATTACCTATACGCTGGGAGGCAGCTATGTAACCTACCCGGTTACAGTAAATGCCATGCTGCCTATATCAGGCCCCACTTCACTTTATGCAAGCAGTACTATTACGCTAGGTGCTCCAAGCGAGGGTGGCGCCTGGAGCAGCAGTAATCCTGACGTGGCAACAATAGGTTCAACCGGAGTAGTGACGGGTGTTACATCTGGTTCCGTTATTATAACTTATTCAAAAGGAGTAGCATATCTTCCTTATGGCATCACTGTAAATATAGCGCCAATAACAGGGCCATCTCTGGATACTGCAGGTCAGTTGATAAATCTGGCCGATTTAAGTGAAGGTGGAACCTGGAGCAGCAGTAATATTGCAATTGCCACCATAGATACTTACGGGATAGTATCCGGTATATCTGCCGGAAATGTAACTATTACCTATACACTTGGAGGTAGCTTTGTAACCTATCCGGTAACAGTGAATGCCATGTTACCTGTAACAGGCCTGACTTCGGTATATGTCGGGAATACCATTTCCCTTTCTGATGCAAGCGCTGGTGGCACATGGAGCAGCAATAATACCAGTATAGCTACTATAGCTACATCGGGAATTGTTTCCGGTATTGCCGCAGGAGCCACAACTTTAACTTATACTGAAAACAGCGCTTATGTAATTTATGGTGTTACCGTAAATGCTCTGCCGCCGGTTAGTGGGCCGGTAAATGTCTATACCGGAAATACTATAACACTCTCAGATGCAGCTTCAGGCGGTAGTTGGTTTAGCAGTAATCCAGGTATTGCTACCATAGGCAGCACAGGTATTGTTAGCGGCATTTCTGCCGGAGTAATCACTGTAACTTATACACTTGGAGGGGCATATGTCACCAGTTTTATTACTGTAAATCCGATACCACCTATAACCGGTCCGGTTTCTGTGAATGTTGGCAGCACCATTACGCTTGCAGACCTGGCGCCGGGCGGCACCTGGAGCAGCAGTAATACATCGCTGGCCACAATTGGTACATCGGGCATAGTAACAGGTGTCGGCTCCGGTAACGTTACCATTACATACAGTATCAACGGAAATTATGTTACCACTACCGTTTCTGTGAACTTAACTTCATTCAGCGGAATGCTAACTGCCTGCCCGGGATCAACAACCATACTTGGGTATTCACCTTCCGGAGGAACCTGGTCGAGCGCCAACCCTGGTGTAGCTTCAATTGGTTCGTCCAGCGGAATAGTAACAGGAGTGGCTGCAGGAACTGTAACCATCAGTTATACCTATTCCGGAACTACAGTTACAGGTATCCTAACTGTAAATTCTTTACCAGTTGTATCGCCTGTTTCAGGTTCCGGCGGATTATGTTTGGGCAGTACTGCTACACTGACTAATGCCACCGGTGGCGGAACTTGGATTTCAGGCAGCAGTATCGTAACAGTTGGCAGCAGCGGCGTAGTAACCGGGATGGGTATAGGTATTGCAAACATTACTTATTCTCTGACTGATATTAACGGATGTACCGGAAGAGCCACAAAAACAGTAGCAGTAACAGGCTTGCCTGGTTATCTGTACACAGGGGTCGGCACGGGTGTTAACAGCTCAACTGGCGATGGTGGCCCTGCATACCTCGCCACAGTTAAAGCCCCCCGGGCATTAAGTACGGATACGGCAGGAAATGTATACATATCAGATGTTACGACCAACACGATAAGGAAAATTAGTACCAACGGTTATATCAGCACAGTAGCAGGTAATGGCACAGCAGGCAATGGCGGCGACGGCGG
>CAILLK010000112.1 GCA_903835005.1 uncultured Bacteroidota bacterium
ACCGTGGATTTTATGACGCTTACCATCGGAAAACAGAACTGCAACTAAAATTATTCTGACAAACCGCCGTATGCCGAACGGCACGTACGGTGGTGTGAGAGGACGGTGAGGGAAATAATCCCTCACCTCCTACTCGATTGGAGCAACTTAAGTGTACACATGAACTTTATAAAATAATAAAGCGCACTTTTTGGGTGCGCTTTATTATTTTATGCTTCTGTTTTTTTTATTTGGCTACTGTGCCATTTTTCGCTTCATTCCTCATTACTACCAGGCCATCGAATACATCTATAAGCACGGGTTTCGACTTGTCTATTTCTCCGCCTATGATCTTGCGACTGAGCATATTGATGATGTCTTTCTGGATGAGCCTTTTCAGCGGGCGTGCACCATATTGCGGGTCAAAGCCGCGCTGGGAAAGATAATCGAGGGCATAGTCGGTAAACTGGAGGTTGATGCCCTGGGTGAGCAGTTGTTTTTGCAGCAGTTCCAGCTGGATGCGGATGATACCTTTTATTTCCTTGCGCATCAGCGGGCGGAACATGATCACATCGTCTATCCTGTTCAGGAATTCGGGCCTCAGCGACTGGCGGAGTACATCCATTACCTGCTCCTTGGTAGCTTCCATCAGCAGCTCTATATCCTGGCCGTCTTTGAGGTCGGCGAAGTTTTCCTGTATTATGTTGCTGCCCATATTGCTGGTCATGATGATGATGGTATTTTTGAAATTCACCACACGGCCTTTGTTGTCTGTTAAGCGCCCGTCATCCAGCACCTGGAGGAGCACATTGAATACATCAGGGTGCGCTTTTTCTATCTCATCGAGAAGGACAACGGAGTAAGGTTTGCGGCGAACTGCTTCGGTAAGCTGGCCACCTTCGTCATAACCTATATATCCCGGAGGAGCGCCAACCAGGCGGCTCACACTGTGTTTTTCCTGGTATTCACTCATGTCTATGCGGGTCATCATCGAGTCATCATCGAAGAGTATTTCGGCTAGGGCTTTGGCCAGTTCGGTTTTACCTACCCCCGTGGTGCCTATGAATATGAAGGAACCAATAGGTTTGCGCGGATCCTGCAGACCGGCACGGCCACGGCGTATAGCATCAGCCACAGCTGTGATAGCTTCGTCTTGTCCTACCACGCGCCTGTGCAGTTCGTCCTCCAGGTTCAGCAGTTTGCTGCGCTCACTGGTCATCATGCGCTGCACGGGTATACCTGTTGCCTTAGCTACATTTTCGGCTATATCTTCAGCATCTACTTCTTCCTTCAGCAGGCGTTTATGCTGGGCGTCCATGTCGTGCAGTTGTTTAGAGAGGGCTTCTATTGTGGCTTCTTCGTGCTGCACTTTGCCATATCTTATTTCGGCTACACGGCCATAATTGCCTTCACGTTCTGCCTGTTCGGCTTCCAGCTTCAGGTGTTCAATGGTGTTCTTGGCTTTGTTTATCTTATCAACTATTTCTTTCTCTTCAAGCCATTTGGCCTTCAGGGTATCGCGCTGCACGGTGAGTACAGATATTTCCTGACCCAGCTCTTTGAGTTTGCTGTCGTCTTTTTCTCTTTTTATGGCTTCGCGCTCTATTTCCAGCTGGCGTATGCGGCGCTCCAGCTCATCAAGTGCCTCGGGCATGGAGTTGAGCTCCAGCTTCAGTTTGGCGGCGCTTTCATCTATCAGGTCTATAGCCTTATCGGGAAGAAAGCGGTCGGTAATATAGCGGTGCGATAACTCGACTGCGGCAATAATTGCCTCGTCTTTTATGCGCACCTGGTGGTGACTTTCGTAGCGGTCTTTAAGACCACGCAGAATGGAGATGGCATCTTCGGGCGATGGCTCATCTACAAACACCTTCTGAAATCGGCGTTCCAGCGCTTTATCTTTCTCAAAGTATTTCTGATATTCGTTGAGGGTCGTGGCGCCTATGGCACGGAGTTCGCCACGGGCCAGGGCAGGCTTAAGTATGTTGGCAGCATCCATAGCGCCTTCCATTGCGCCCGCGCCTATAAGGGTGTGTATTTCATCTATAAACAAAATCACATTCCCATCACTTTCAGCTACTTCTTTTATCACTCCTTTCAGTCTTTCTTCAAATTCGCCCCTGTATTTTGCCCCGGCCATCAGCGCACCCATATCCAGTGCAAATATGATTTTTGACTTCAGGTTTTCAGGCACATCGCCATTGATTATCCGGTTGGCAAGGCCTTCTACTATTGCTGTTTTACCTACGCCGGGTTCCCCTACAAGTATTGGGTTGTTTTTAGAGCGGCGGGAGAGTATATGCAGCGTTCTGCGTATCTCTTCATCTCGGCCTATAACAGGGTCCATCTTGCCATTGCGGGCCAGCTCATTGAGGTTGCGTGCGTAACGTTGAAGGGCATTGTATTGCTGGTCCGAGGTCTGGGAATTTACTGTGCCACCTTTACGCAGTTCCTTTATAGCCGTAGTAAGGTCCTTTTCGGTAAGGCCGGCGTCTTTGAGGAGCTTGCCGGTATCATCATTTACTT
Organism: uncultured Bacteroidota bacterium; assembly: GCA_903835005.1. Taxonomy (GTDB): domain Bacteria; phylum Bacteroidota; class Bacteroidia; order Chitinophagales; family Chitinophagaceae; genus Nemorincola. The sequence goes on from CAILLK010000112.1 coordinate 2,506, forward strand.
GTAGCAGCCCTATTAGCAGATGCTCTGGTGTTACGAACTCATCCCCGAAGGTTTTCAATATATTGGCGGTGCGCAGAATCAGGCTGTTCACATCACGGCTTATGTTCTGTGCCGGTTCACCGCCCTGCATTTTGGGCAGGCGTTTTATCAGCTCCTGCAGCTTGTTTTCTACAAAAGAGATATTGATATTGTTCTTTTTAAGCAGGTAGGCTATAGGGCCATCGTTATCGTTGAGCAATGCCTGCAGCACATGTGTCGTTTCTATGCTCGGGTTCTGGTTATCGAAGGCCAGTTGCTGTGCCTGCTGCACTATTTCCTGTGCCTTGATGGTAAAGTTGTTTAAATTCATAATGGTTACTTTTCCTTTTTACAAAATTCTATTAATAAAAGTCAATCGCGTATGATCCAGATCAATGTAGCTACTGATTAAGCATCAATTACAAACCATAAAAACCGTTCCAAAATAATCATTCTGAATTTATGGCATATAAATCATCGCTAGCGGGACAAGTTGGCTGATAATTAGGAAGGAAACTGAATATCTTGCAGGAAAATCTTTAGATTCATTTTTTATTTATTCGCGCAATAATTTACGTTCTTTCTTAAAATTGTTGAAGACAAATCTGTATTTATGACTGCCCTTGAAGTAAAGGAATTTAAAAAAGAGGTTTAAAGGCATATTGATCTGGCAGATGAAAGGATGCTTAAAGCAGTTTATGCCATGCTTGAAGCAGACCAGGAGGAATATATTCCGTCAAATGCTGCATTTAATGAATTGGAAAGTGACTATTCAGATGAATATAAGGCTGAATTAAACAGCCGTTATCAGGAATATAAAAACGGAGGTAAGTTGATAAGTGAAGAAGATGCAAACAAGCGAATACGTAATACTATTCGCAAATAGCTTACTTTTTATTCTTGCCCGGTTTTTCGGTCTGTTGCCATATCAGCTCGGCAAGTATTACTTTGTTGGCTCCCTCCAGGTAGGGGTTATTGGTCATTATTCTTGCCACCTCATCTTCCTGAATGGCTTTGTAGTTGGTATCGGCCCGATAGCCGGGATTAAAAAATTTCTTCAGCCGGTCTACATATTCCAGCATTTTGGGTGAGTTCAGGGCTATGGTATTATATTTTACCTGGGCCATATATTCCTCCTTTATGCGGGTCAGGGCAGTGGCATTGTCTACACTCTGGCCATCTTCGGTGTCGTAGTATACCGAGAGGTTTTTATATACATTCTGGCCGCCGTTGCCCACTGCCACATAATCGGTGCCTGTAACCGGGCCAAACTGCAGCGGCCTGCTGCGGTTTTCGCCCAGGCGCACGGTAAATACCGGCTCGGGACTGCGGTGCGGTTCGCCCAGGTGGTCCAGGTATTTCTGTGCCAGTGGCATATCGCGGGTATAGAGCGCATAGGCATTCTTTTTATAATCCTCTGCAAATTTCCGGTACTCTTTAAGGGCATCGGTTACATTGTCTGTAAATGTGTAGGGCTCGTTGGCATTCGTTCTTATATTATGGATCGTGATCTTTTTGTTGCGGCAATGCTCAATATCGTCATTGGTAAATTTTTCGCCCATCAGGTCTTTATAATTATCAAACAGGAAGTGCTCATCGGGGTTCATCTTCGAGAGCAGTTGCCTGCAGTTTTTTACTGAGGCACTTGATGGTATGCCCGCATACTCCAGTTCGGTAGCTATGGTGCTGTTGAGGCTCAGTTTGAAGAACTGGTGCTTTTGTTCATCAAAACCAAGCATCTCGCCCGACTTGCCGAAATTCAATACCAGTTCATTATCAATAGGGTCGTATTTCATATCCTGCTGAATCACCTGTATCCCATAGTCGGCCGAGAACATGCTGCCGGCGCCATCTGCATCATTGGCTTTCAGCAGGTCTTCCTTATCCTTTATATGTATGTGGACTGTGCTGATGCCCGCAATGTTTTCAAAAATCTGGTAGCCGGCCGGGTCGGCAGCCATATTATTCAGTATATCTTCGGCCACCTTGTATTTGCCGGGATATTTGGTTTTGTCTATATCTATCTGTATTATTTTGGGCCAGTCATAATGCCTGGTTTGCTGGCGGGCCGTCTTTTGGGGTGCAGGCTTTGATTGGGATATTTGCTGGCGCGATGCAGCAATGCCCTGATTATTCTGGGCAAAGCCATCCGTGCCAGTTATCAGCAGTATAGCCACTACTCCTATCATACCATATGCAATGCGTACAACCATTATTGATGTAAAGTTACCTGCTTTTCAGGTCACATCAATTAATTGGTAGCTAAAGGGTTTCCTAAAATTTATTGGGTTGAGTTAATTTTTTGTCCGGGCTTTTGAATGGCTAGCTGGCTTCAGTGGCCATAGCACGCTTGTACAGCATATCGCTATTCATCTCCCCAAATTAATTCTATGTAGAGGTAGGGCTTGCCCCTGCCCTGATTATTTATTGAATGCCCCAACCCCAATATCATTCAGTTAAGAAAGCTCGAAAGGGCTTTAAAATGAATGGCCGGCGGTGAAACCACCGTTACTCAGTCCTGATTGCCACCCCATAGCGGGTCGAATGAAGGTTTGGAAATGCTAAAAATCCTTAACCATACAACATTTCATTGTGTAATATATGCTGCTTGGTAGTGCTAAAAGCATAGCCCACGGTTTCAACCGTGGGTAAAAAAATAAATGAATGATAACCGTTTCAACGGTTTATTGTGGGCTTACTCGCTGGTCTGGATTTATAATCCCAACATACATGGTTACGAATTTGCACTCAACCTTACCAACCCCACTACACTAAGGATAAAGTAAGCGTGATACCATAATCCCTTTTTTAAACGATTATTATAATTGGTGCGATGGAAATCCCAAAGGGATTGAATGTTTATAGAAAAATATTAATAAAGTTGCGTTGATGATGAAGGCATCATATGTCTATAGCAAAAAACTAAAACTAATTTCCTGATGCTGAAGGCATCAAAAGTTACATAGCCGGATTGGGGAAATACAGCAGAAATAGGTAACACTGGTTACACTCGATAAATGTTACTCCTGGTTGCCCTTGCTGGTCGGGATTTATAATCCAATGTCGTTCAGTTAAGAAAGCATGCAAGGGCTTTAATATGAATAGCCGTTGGTGAAACCACCGGTACTCAGTCCCTATTGCCGACCCCATAGGGGGTCGAATGTAAATTTTGAAATGCTAAAAATCCTTGACTATACAACATTGCATCGTATTATATATACTGCGTGGTAGTGTTAAAAACATAGCCCACGGTTTCAACCGTGGGTAAAAAAATAAATGAATGATAACCGTTTCAACGGTTTATTGTGGGCTTACTCGCTGGTCTGGATTTATAATCCCAACATACATGGTTACGAATTTGCA
>CAILLK010000113.1 GCA_903835005.1 uncultured Bacteroidota bacterium
ACAACCAGAAAGTAATGGCACATAATGGTGAAATCAATGAGAAGATTCAACTGACAGGCAATCTGGCCAACGGTATGTATCTGCTTAACCTGCAATCAGCGAGCGAGAACAGGGTATTCCATTTTGTAATTGAGCAATAATAATCAGGATAACAGAAATGATAACGGCCCCGGTAATCCGGGGCCGTTTTAATAAACTGCCGGTCTTAAAAATCAGGAAAGACGCATCCGCTTCATTATTTCAACTCTGAGTTCCAGATTAAATTTTCGAGCGTCTTTCGGTCCGGAATAATACTGGCCCGATAATTCAGTACAGGAGCCCACAGCTTTGTAGACAGGTTTAATCTTTCAGCCCTGGCACACCACAAAATATCTGCATTGAAATTTACAATAAAAATCCTGCTTTCGGGGTACGCCATTGATACAAAAAAAGAATGGTCTGGTAATTCAACTACATTGCCTCCGGAAGGGTATCCGTTTGCATTAATGATTTCAGAGCCACATTCATATTCCCATACTTTTTTCATGCTGTCGCCGGCAGATACAGGTTCTTTGAGCATAACAACAGTCGATAATTCATCATGGTTGCACACGTTATTGTTATAAACATACAGGTAGCCATCTTCTGTTTTGCTGCATGTGTGCTGTCCGCAAAAAAAACCTTTGCCTGTTTTTGAATTTTCACCGTAAACTCCGGTTATGTTTCCGTCCGGATATTGAATTTTTACAATCCTGTCGAGGTTCCGGCAGGACAGATAAACTGAATTTGTCTTGTCATCGAAGAAAAATGAATTTTCGTGGGCATGCATCTGTACAGGCCCTTTTGAAGTCCTGCGAAATAAAATGTTTGTGCCATTGAAGCGTTCTGAAGTTTTCCAGGACCATACTACTTTATTAGTGCTGTCATATTCTATCAGTGTTCCCATAGGTTGGGTGAGATATACATTGTTTATTTCGCCGGGGTGAATTTTGCTCAGGGGAACTACCGAGAGGTTTGTATCACTGCCATAGATCCGCTTTATATTAACCATTTCCAGTCCGAGAGCCATATAATGACCATTTTTCAGCCGGGTAAATTCATGGTGGTAATGTTCCTGGCTGTCTCCGCTCACAGCTCCGTTATTTGGACCTTGCCAGATTATTGCCCCGTCGTAGTTTATTTCATAAACACCCTGGCCGTCTATTACATAAGTGATGCTTCCCTGTGGGGTTATCTTCAGATCGCGGACAACCGCATTTTTAGTCCCGGCAGTCGGAAGATACCAGACCGGATGCCCGTTCATATCATACATGGCCTTATTTTCATCAACAAAAAAACAGGCGTCTTTATATTTTTCTGCTTTGTGTAAAATTCTCAGCCGGTTCACATTTGTATCAATCTCCAGTATTTCTCCTGTTCTGAAATGAAACAATTGGCTCTTAGCCGGATGATTTCCATTATATATTATTCGCCAGGTATAGGCAGTGCCAAATGCCGGAACTTCAATGATTACTTTATTCTTGTCAGTTTTTTCGGTTCTGATAATATTCCGGGAGAAGGATGTATCAGAATCCAGAAACCCGGATGCTATTTCAAGTGTACTGGACCTGGAATTTTTGGGCGTATCGAATGTGAAGCCAATCAACCTGTAGTTAAGTTCACTTCCTTCTTTTGGGAATATCTGCGAGAGTAATTGCAGAGGTATCACCAGGAGTATAAGACTGGGAAAAAGTAGTTTTTTCATGTAAAAAATAACTGGAAAATACCTGTAAATATAGATTAAATCTGTTAGTTGAAATAAACCCCAAAGATCATTGCAATCTTAACAGAGGGTCCGGTTGAAATATTATACAATTTCAGCTTCTTTAATTTCATTTTGATACGCGATAAATTTAAATATTTCCTTAAGTTATTAATAAATTCAGGAAATATTACCTTAGATTACTTCCTGAATCCTTGTTATGAAAAAAAAATATAGGAAAATTATTTTTTTTACTCGTAAACTTGTTTAATTTGGTCATCATTTTTGGTGTTAATCTGGAATCCAAGGTCTCAAAACCTTTGATTGAATTCGTTTTTGTACTGTTTTTTACATAAAAAAACCTGAATAATTTTTAAAAATCAGCTGATATGAAGAAAGTCTATTTTTTACTTAACCTGCTTTGCCTTGGTGTCTTGATTCCCGGTGCGTTTGGTCAATCAACAACGTTTAACTTTACAACGGGAGTTGCACAAACATACACTGTTCCTTCAGGGGCAACGTCTATCGGTATAGATATGACTGGAGCGCAGGCAGGCGCTGGTGATTATGGTAATTCAGGTAAAGGCGGAAGGGTGCAGTGCACTATCAATGCAACCCCTGGTACTGTATATACCGTTTATGTGGGTAATATTGGTATTGCAAATGGCGCCAACAGCGGAACATGGGGTTATAATGGTTTATATTATGGCGGCAACGGTGTAGTATCCTCTTACAGCACCGGCGGTGGTGGTGCAGGAACTGAAATCTGGTTTGGGGGAAGCGTGTTTGCAGTTGCAGGCGGCGGTGGGAGCACTGGTGGTGACTGTACATCTGATTATGGTGGCGGCGGCGGCGGAACTACTGGAATTAATGGTGACTTATGTGGTTCTTATAATTCTAGCTATTGTGGGGCCGGAGGCACACAAACAGCAGGTGGTGCTGTAGGTTCCATAACGGGTTGCGGTGGTAGTTCCGGATCAAGGGGGACTGGTGGTAATGGTGGTAATAGCTGTACCAACTGGGCTGGAGCTGGCGGTGGGGGTTATTATGGCGGCGGTGGTGCAATTGACTATGGCGGCGGCGGCGGTGGGTCATCGTTTCCTGCTGCCGCAGGTGGCAATTTCACTGCAGTTACACATACACAGGCTTATCGGACAGGTGCAGGATATGTTGTTTTTACTGTACTCTGTCAGGCAGCTGGTGCTATTGTTGGTACAACTTCAGTATGCCAGGGTGCGACTCAGGCTTATACGAATCCAACAGGTGCATCAGGTGGAACGTGGACAAGCAGCAATACTGCTGTTGGAACTATTTCTACAACAGGTGTACTTACTGGTATATCACCCGGTACTACTACAGTTAGTTATGTTTTGGCCTCTCCTTGCGGTGGCACCAATGCCTCTGTTTCAGTTACAGTACTTCCAGTTCCGGTTCCAGTTGGGGGTACTTTAAGCGCCTGTGTTGGTGGCTCAGCAACTGTTACTGACGGTGTTACCGGTGGTACATGGGTTAGTGGTACAACTAGTGTTGCTACCGTCAATTCTTCAACCGGTGTTGTAACACCGGTATCTGTTGGTACTACTATTATTTCTTATAGCCTGGGTAACGGCTGTGCCTCTGTAGGTGCAACATTTTCAGTTAATGCACTGCCATCAGCCATTACAGGGCCATCATCAGTATGCCAGGGTTCCACTATCACTTTATCCGACGCAACAAGTGGTGGCTCATGGTCATCAACCGGGGGTGTTTCATTATCCGGTGCAACTGTAACCGGAGTGAGTGGTGGCGCTGCAACTATAACTTATACAGTGCCGACAGGAGCCGGTTGCCTGGTTACTTATCCAGTAACAGTTAATGCCGATGGGCCGATCACGGGAGGTACCAGTGTATGTGTCGGATATCCTATTTCATTATCTAGTTCCACACCAGGTGGCGGCACCTGGACCAGTTCTGTCCCAACTGTTGCTACCATTGTAAGTACCAGCGGGCTGGCTACAAGTGTTTCTATAGGCGCTACTACTATTGCATTTACTTCTACTTCAACCGGTTGTGTTACTACTCAAACTTTGAATGTTACAGCTCCTCCATCGTCCTTTACTATGACAGGTGGCGGCGCATATTGTGCAGGCAGCACAACCGGAGTTCCTATAGGATTGAGCGGTTCAGGATTAGGAGTTTCATATACTTTATTCAACGGAGCTGTTATTGTTGGTCTTGTGTCAGGAACCGGCGGAGTACTTTCCTTCGGCACAAGTGCGTATCCAGCAGGTACCTATACAGCTATTGCTGCTTATGGTACAGCCTGCGCTGCAACCATGCTGGGTTCAGCTACCGTAACTATCAATCCTTTACCAGCAGGTTTTGTTGTTACTGGCGGCGGGTCTTATTGTATTGGCGGCACAGGTGTAACAGTAGGTCTTGCGTCTTCAACTATTGGTGTTAACTACCAGTTGTATGTGGGAGGTACACCTACAGGCACAGCTGTTGCAGGCACCGGAAGTGCAATAAGTTTCGGATTGCAGACCGCAACCGGGACCTATACTTTAGTCGCAACCAATGGAACAACATTTTGTACATCTACAATGACCGGCAGTGTTTCAGTCAGTACAAATCCTTTGCCAACAGCGTATTCAGTTACGCCGTCTACAGGAGGTGTATGTGCAGGTGGAGCAGGAGTAATTATCGGACTGACGGGTTCCTCAATTGGTACCAACTACCAGTTATTGCTGGGCGGCTCACCTGTAAGCGGAGCAATTGTTTCAGGAACCGGAAGCCCTATTACATTTGGCAGCCAGACCACTGCGGGTACTTATACCGTTTCAGCAATCAATACAGCAACATCTTGCACGAATATAATGTCGGGTTCGGCAATAATTTCGGCTAATCCTCTGCCAACTCCTTTTACCGTAACCGGTGGAGGCGCTTACTGCTTTGGCGGTATCGGCCTGGCTGTGGGCCTGGGCGGATCTCAGTCTGGTGTCAATTATCAACTGATGCTGGGTTCCACCGCTATCGGTGCGCCTGTAGCCGGAACCGGGACATCTATCAGTTTCGGACTCCAGACAACTACCGGTGCTTATACGGTAGTGGCAACAAACACAACAACTTTATGTACCAATAGTATGACCGGAAGTGTTTCCATATCAACAACTGCTCTGCCTAATATTTACGGCCTTACTGGTGGTGGTGGTTATTGCGCCGGAGGAGCTGGAGTACCAGTTGGATTGGGAAGTTCAGATGCTGGTGTTAACTACCAGCTATACAACGGTACTACATATATTGGCGGCGCTGCAGGCACCGGCAGTGCAGTTACTTTTGGCAATCAGACCCTGGCGGGCATCTATAAGGTTCTTGCCGTCAATGCCACTACCGGTTGCACATCAAGTATGTCGGGCAGCGTAACGGTAGTTATCAATCCGCTACCACCTACATTTAATGTAAGCGGTGGTGGGAATTACTGCTCAGGAGGCACAGGTGTAGCAGTAGGTCTGACCGGTTCAACCTCAGGAGTCAACTATCAGTTATATAACGGATCGGTAACTACAGGAACACCGACTGCAGGTTCAGGGTCATCGATATCCTTCGGACTGCAGACAGCGGCAGGATCGTATACAGCGGTTGGCATCAATGCGACTACAGGTTGCACCAGCAACATGGCAGGCAGCCAGCTGATCACGATCAACCCTTTGCCGACAGTATATACGCTTACCGGCGGCGGCGGCTATTGCGCC
>CAILLK010000114.1 GCA_903835005.1 uncultured Bacteroidota bacterium
GCCCGAACCTTTGCCGCCAGCTTCTTTCAGATTCGCAGTCACCCGCGACACCCTTGCTATTGGCTAATACTCCCTACTGTAAAGCGTACTCGGGACTTGCACCCTATAGCTTATATCCATGCCTGACACACAAAGAAAGAGCCCCGGTTAAAGGGCTCTCTTAAATATTAAATCAAATAAAAGCTATTAAGATTCGGGATATAAAACAGCTACATACTGGTTCTTACCGTCAAAAATCTTTCTGGCAGTTTCCTTAATATCGGCCGGTGTCAGCTGGTCAATATATTTCTCGTATTGCAGTACACGGTCTTTATCGCGGCCCCAGAACAATGTGCTCTGAAGTTTATCGGTCCAGTATTTATTTTCTTTTACATCGGTGCGGTACTTTTCGCGCCACTGGCTTTTTACTTTATCCAGGTCTTTGCCATCAGGCCCGTTGGCCTTCAGATCTTTGATTTCTATGGCAGATGCTGCAAGCAGGGTATCTACACTTTCGGGGCCGCAGGGCAGCTGCAACTGTATGCTGTACCGCTCATAAGGCTCCTTGGCAACAGAGCCACGGAAACCGCCGCCATAGATCTTGCCCATTTTCTCACGCAGGTCTTCAATCACCTTAATATTCAGAATTTCGGTAAGGGCCTGAACCTTTAAAGAGATATCTTCGGAATAAGGAATTTCGCCCGAGTAGATTGCCAGGATAAGGCTTTTCGGTTCTTTACCTTTATGAAACTTCAGTTCTTTTATACCTGTTGCCGGGCGCACACCATTATCTTTTATGCCAGCTGAGCTGCCTTTTTTAGGAATGCTGCCGAGATAAGTTTCTATCAATGGCACAACTGTGGCCTGATCCACATTACCGACAATATAGAAATGATATCCGTCGATGGTGCCTATTTCGTCATTGTATATATGTATCAACCTGTCCAGATCAATATTATCAAAATCAGCAGGCTTTGGAATAACCATCCTGGCCAGCGGATTATTATTGTACAGGGTTTTAATGGTAGTATCCATAAATGCAGCCTGAGGGTTTCCGGAAATAAAGCCTATCATGGTTTTTTGTTTGTCTTTAAAGGCTTTGAACAGGTCTTCATCCTTGCGTGGCTGTGTGATCTGGAGATAAGTAACCTGCATCAGTGCCTCAAAATCCTTTACTGTGCTGCTGCCGGAAAGCTCATCGGTAATCTCGTTTATCTTTTCACTTAATTCCACCTTTTTACCCGCCATCACCTTCTCAAAATCCGAAGGGCTGAATTTGCCCAGGCCCATAGCATCTACCACATCAGTTGCAAAATGTACATTGTCCCTGTCAGCCAGGTTATAGCCATTCGATCCGCCCTTTCTTACCGCAGTCAACAGTATTTCATCGCTTTTGAAGTCGGTGTGTTTCACGGTTACCTTCACCCCATTGCTTAATGTGTAGGTAGTGGCATCAAGGCCTTCTTCCTTTACAGTAGAAACAACTTTACCCGGTGCAGGTTTGGTATCCATAAGCGAGGTAGCTACTGCCTTCTCTTCGGTTTTTTCAATTGACTGCTCAAATGCCTTTTTGGTCATCGACAGCAATTCCTTATCCGTAGGCAATTTCACGTCGGCCTTGTCGGGTGCGGTAATGAGGGAGAAGGTATTCATATTTGCCAGCCATTCTTTCACTTCCTTATTTACTTCTTCAATTTTAATGGACGGCACCATTGATTTAAAGTAAGCATATTCATTCTCCAGCCCGGGGAAGGGTTCTTTATCCAGGAAGGCACGTATATATTCATCTACGCGGTCTTTGCTGTCGGTAGTTGTCCTTTCGTTGTACTGCTGCTCCATGCCACTCATCATACTTTTCTTAGCCAGTTCCAGGTCCTGGACTGTAAATCCGTATTTCTTTGCACGCAGCAGTTCGCCGGTTACAGCATTCATTGCTTTTTCGAGGCCGCCGTTACTGAATAATGCATATACCTGCAGCGCCTCATAACCATGAATAAGGTCATCAAAGCCCACACCTGCAAAAGGGAAAGGAGGGTTGCCGCCTTGCGATAATTCAGTTAATTTACGGTTGATCATTGCTACAGCCATCTGTTTTACGAGATTGTTGCGGTAATCGCCCAGTGTTACCTCATCATGTTTTTTGGTATAAGGAAACAGGATCTGAAGTACAGAATTGGTAGCTTCCTTATCTGTTACCACCATTGCTTCCGGCGCTTTACGCGGATTAACGGCTACATATTTGCGCTCTTTTTCATTAGCCGGATTTTTGAGGCCTGCAAAATGTTTCTCAATCATGCTTTTAGCTGTGGCCACATCAATATCACCAACCACTACTACCGCCTGAAGGTCGGGGCGGTACCAGTCGTGGTAAAAGCTACGGATAGTTGCGTATTTGAATGTCTTAAGTATCTCATCTTTACCAATAGGCAGGCGCTGTGCATACAGCGAACCTTCTGCCAGTTTCGGGAAGTACTTTTTCAGCATCCTGTCATTGGCGCCTTTTCCAAGACGGCTTTCTTCCAGCACTACGCCACGTTCTTCGTCTATATCATTATCGGTAAGGAGTGCATTGTGCGCCCAATCTTCAATGATCTGAAAACCTTTCTCCAGGTTATCCGCTTTGTCGGTAGGTACCGGAAGCATAAATACCGTCTGGTCGAAAGCGGTATAAGCGTTAAGATCTGCGCCAAAACGCACACCTATCGATTGCAGGTAGCTTACCAGTTCATTTTTAGGGAAGTTTTTGGTGCCGTTAAAATTCATATGCTCCATGAAGTGCGCCAATCCCAGCTGATCATCATTTTCCAGGATAGCACCGGCTTTTACTACCAGCCTCAGTTCCACCTTTTTCTCAGGTTTGTGATTGGTGCGGATGTAATAGGTAAGGCCATTGGCCAGTTTACCTGTAACTACATCCGGGTCATTGGGAAGATGTGATTTCAGGTCCTGGGCACTTACAAGCCCGGCAGCGGTACCAAACGCAATGCACAGGCCAATGCGCCGCATCAAAACAGAAAATGTTTGCATGTTTTTCTTAAATTTTTGACAAGGTAATATTAAATTTTGTGTGTGGATAACAGGCAGGTTATAAAATTGCTAAAATTAAGTTAGATTTATCAGCAAGGGAATCAATAAATGAATCAGGGCTAACCGTAACTCAATTAAATTTGCCCTCTGAATTTTACAAATTGCTTACTTTCACAACCTAAGAAAATATATGGCGCTTATAAAATCTATATCAGGTATCAGGGGTACTATCGGCGGAAAACCAGGCAAGAGCCTGACTCCTGTAGATGTGGTTAAATTCACTACAGCTTATGGCTCATGGGTAGCTCAGCAGGGAGATAACCAAAAAATAATTATTGGCCGCGACGGGCGTATATCCGGTGGTATGATGCGCGACCTGATTGCTGCCACATTGCAGAGTGTGGGTTGCACTGTAATAGATCTGGGGCTCAGCACCACGCCTACTGTTGAAATGGCTGTTAAGATGGAAAATGCCGGAGGTGGTATCATCATTACAGCAAGCCATAACCCAAAAGAATGGAATGCACTGAAATTGCTCAACAAAAACGGAGAATTCCTGGATGCCGCTGAGGGGCAGTGGATACTCGACTATGCCGAAAAAAGCGAACCGGCCTATGCCGAAATCAATAAGATAGGCTCTGTTGCCCAAAACGATACTTACATACAGAAACACATAGATACCATACTCGCCCACCCTCTTGTAGACGTGGCCGCCATCAGGAAGATGAATTATAAAATTGTTTTTGATGCTGTTAACTCTACCGGCGCCATATCTGTGCCTCCATTACTTAAGGCCCTGGGGGTCAATGATATCACGGTGATGAATGAAGAAGTGAACGGACGTTTTGCCCACAACCCCGAACCCCTGCCCGAAAACCTGATTGAACTTTGTGCCACCGTAAAAAAGAAAAATGCTTCACTGGGCATTGCTGTTGACCCAGATGTAGACCGGCTTTGCTTTGTGTGCGAAGATGGCAGCCTGTTTGGTGAAGAATATACACTTGTGGCTATTGCCGATTATATACTTTCGCACAAAAAAGGCAATACCGTATCTAACCTTTCCTCTACCCGTGCATTGCGCGACGTTACGGAGAAACATGGCGGGCAATACTACCCCAGCGCCGTAGGCGAAGTGAATGTGGTGAAGAAAATGAAGGAAGTAAATGCGGTGATAGGCGGCGAAGGTAATGGCGGGGTAATAGTACCCGAACTGCACTACGGCAGGGATGCATTGATTGGTATTGCCCTATTCCTGACGCATCTGGCAAAATCGGGCAAGTCGACAAAGTCATTGCGCAGCACTTACCCCGATTACTTCATTTCTAAAAACAAGATAGAACTCAATGATGATGTGAACACCAAACACATCTTTGAGCAGATAAAGAAAAAATACAAAAAGCAACCCATCAATACTGAAGATGGCCTGCGTATAGATTTCGACAATGATTGGGTGCATCTTCGCACATCCAATACTGAGCCTATCATCCGCATCTATGCAGAGAGTGGCACAGAAACTACCGCTAACAATATTGCCAAGCGCATTATGGCTGATATAAAGGAGATGATGCTGATGAAGGCAGAGTAAGGTTTTTGGAATTTATTCATTAAATTTGTATTGTGAAAAAACAAGCAAATAGATTTCTGGATTTCGAAGTAGATAAATTAACCAATTCAATTGAAAATGTATTATCTGGCGATAGTTTTCAAACTGAAATATCTGTTATCAGTAAAGAAGATTTAAATTTAATCTCAAAAAAATCCGGATGGCTTTTGATTGGAAAAAGGAGGCTAAAGCACCAGATAGGGATGTTTATAAATTGACCATTGTTAATAATTTATCTGTTATTCAGGGGTTGATTAGTCTTAAAGTTCAATCTGACCATGTATTTCTTCATCTTATAGAAAGTGCACCATTTAACAAAGGAAATCAAAAGGTGTATGCAGGTGTTCCCGGAAATTTGGTTGCCTATGCTTGTAAGCTTTCGTTCCAACGGGGTTGCGACGGCTATGTAATGTTTATTGCTAAAACAAAATTGATTGATCACTATACCAAAGTATTGGGGGCAACACATATTGGTGCGCAAAGAATGGTAATTAATACAACCGCTGCATTAAAATTAACTGATAAATATTATCCAAAAAAGTAAAATTATGGGACTAATTAAAGAACCTCTTGATGTCGACTTTTATGTAGACTCAAGGCCAATAACAGAAGAAGATTTACAAGCTTTCAGTGATTATATTAAAGCTGATAAAATAAAAAGAGCTAAAAAATTAAAACCTGCAAGAATAATAATTAAAACCAAAGTATCAGACTCACATATGGCTGATGTAAGGTAAATATTTTTATGAGTTTCTTAGTTGGTGAAACCACCGCCAGCAACATAGACAAGCGAATAATGGCCGATTTAAAGGAGATGTTCCCTGAGAAGGCGGAGTAAGGTTTTTGAGAGTTAGGTAATGGGAAACAGGAATTAGTTTTTGAAATTATGGAACCCACATCTGAAATATTTGATCCGGAATTTGAGCAATTGCTCGCCAAATACTCAAAACGGATCATAACTGGTAAGGTTATCCTATTTATAACCTCAGGAATAATATTTGCAGCATTAGCTATAATGATTGTTGTATCTTTCCGGGAACACCAAGATCAGGTATTAAGTGGATTGATTTTTTTTGCCACTCCAGGTGCAGCATTTCTACTATTAGGTTTATATAGTTTTCGAAATTCTTTTCTTTCACTTCTTTTTTCAAGTATAATTTTAGGTTTTATTTGTCTTTATGGGTTCACAGCCTTTATCAATTGGTCGGACCAGAAAGATACCTTTGCAAGTAGCTGCTTGATTCTGATAGAATCAGTATTGATATTTTTCACGGTCAGGGGCGCCATGTTTGCATGGAAGAAAAAGAAGCTGATCAATAACCTCTGAGTTTTTAGTCTATCCTATTCATGCAAATTGGAGGAGTTACACTCCCGAATTCTCCAATTGCCCCTTTAAACTTATCTTCGCACTCTTTTTAAACAGAGTATATGTATCGTACACATAATTGCGGGGAGTTAAGGGAAAATCATATTGGCAGTGCAGTAACCCTGGCCGGCTGGGTGCAGACCGTGAGGAAGTTTGGAAGTATCACTTTTGTAGACCTCCGCGACCGCTATGGCATTACCCAGTTGGTGTTCAGTGAGCAGCTCAATGGCCTGCTCGATGCCTCGCCGCTGGGCCGCGAGTTTGTGATACAAGTGAAAGGTACCGTGCTGGAGCGCAGCAATAAGAATGCAAAAATACCTACCGGCAACATAGAGATCAGTGTTGCTGAATTCTCCATAATGAACAGCGCCAAAACACCGCCCTTTACCATTGAAGAGGATACCGATGGCGGCGATGAACTGCGCATGAAATACCGCTACCTCGACCTCCGCCGCCCCACCCTGAAAAGGAATATGGAGCTGCGCTACAAGGTTAACAGGAGTGTGCGCAACTACCTGGATGGCCAGGGCTTCTGGGATATTGAAACCCCATTCCTGATACGCAGCACTCCCGAAGGCGCCAGGGATTTTGTGGTGCCATCGCGCATGAACGAAGGGCAGTTTTATGCATTGCCGCAAAGCCCGCAAACCTTCAAGCAATTGCTGATGGTAAGCGGCTACGACCGCTATTACCAGATTGTAAAATGCTTCAGGGATGAAGACCTGCGTGCCGACCGGCAGCCAGAATTTACCCAGATAGATTGCGAAATGTGCTTTGTGGAGCAGGAAGACATCCTCAATACATTCGAGGGCCTGTTCAAGCATGTTTTTAACGATGTGAAAGGCATTGAACTGACCGAGGCGTTCCCCCGCATGACCTTTGCCGATGCTATGTGGCAATACGGCAATGACAAGCCCGATATCCGGTTTGAAATGAAAATACAGAATGCAAAAGCCACAGGCCAGGTGTTCTGCAAAGCGCTGGAGGGCTCGGATTTTAAAGTGTTTAATGAGGCTGAATCCGTGCTGATGATCGCTGTGCCCGGCTGTTGGGAGTATACCCGCAAGCAGCTGGACGAACTGACCGAATGGGTGAAACGCCCGCAGATAGGCATGAGCGGTGTGGTGAATATAAAATGCAACATAGATGGTACTTTCAAGAGCAGTGTGGACAAGTTTTTCAATGAGGAAAAATTAAAGGATATTGCTGATTTCTGCGGGGCCAAAGCCGGAACACTGATTCTGATACTCGCAGGCGCTGAAACCCGCACCCGCAAAGCCATGAGCGAGCTAAGGCTGGAGATGGGCAACCGCCTGGGCCTGCGCAACCCTGCCATATACCGGCCTCTGTGGGTAATAGACTTCCCGCTGTTTGAATATGACGAAGAAAGCAACCGCTGGATGGCCAGGCACCATCCGTTTACCTCACCCAAGCCCGAGCAGATACCGCTGATGGACGATATGAGCCGATATGGCGAGATCAATGCCAATGCCTACGATATGGTGCTCAATGGCACCGAAATAGGTGGCGGCTCCATACGCATTTTTCAGCGCGACCTGCAGGAGAAAATGTTTGCCGCCCTGGGCATGAGCAAGGAGGAAGCGCAGGACAAATTCGGTTTCCTGATGGGCGCTTTCGAATATGGCGCCCCACCCCATGGCGGCCTGGCACTGGGCTTCGACCGGCTCTGCGCCCTTCTCGGCGGACAGGAAAGCATCCGCGATTTTATTGCCTTCCCCAAAAACAATGCCGGCCGCGATGTGATGCTCGATGCCCCATCGGATATAGATGCGGGGCAGAAGAAGGAGTTGGGGTTATAACTCTGAGCCTAAAAAGAGAACCTAATAAGGACTAAGCTGTTGCCTTCAACCGGGGTAGACATTTTTCATTTATCAATATTTAAGTATAGCTCCCTTCCCTGGCAGGCAGCAATGTAGGCAGAAACACTAACAGATACCATTCTTATATGTTACTGTTACCTGGAAGTGTAATATAACTATGGCTGATTAGTATAGAAGCCGCTTAACCCACATTGCTTTTTTATTTCTTCAATATGTTAAAAATAGTGGTTGATTTGTTAAAATGGGGTAAAAATTTTGTCTTATATTTATTTTATTTATGTCTATCATACTGATAGTCAAATTGGCATTTTTTCGACTCTGA
>CAILLK010000115.1 GCA_903835005.1 uncultured Bacteroidota bacterium
CAACCAGACGAACAAATAGAAATCAAAGAAGCGGTCAAATAGATTGCCGCTTCCTTTACCAGGCTGACATATCGCCGCCTTAAAAACAAAATTAAGAAAAACAATCAAAAAAGATTTGGTCCTTAACACAGAATCTCGCTTCGACCAATGGGGATTGCTATTGGGAGATATTGGCTGCGATAGTAAGGAAAATCGGCGGAGACTTAAGACTTGTTTGTTCGGAAGTGCTACGCTACAACATGAAGTACATACGGCCTTACTACCTAGCAGATATCAAACATACAAAAATGTTTGAAAGGCTTGCTTTTAAACGGTATAACTTCGACCAGTGCGTATACTCCGGCGGGGTTCAGGAAGCTATAGTTTTCTTATCCTGATTTTTTTTGTAGTGATGGTTGTAAAAAAAGGCCGCTCAAATGTCTGGGATTTCAATAAATGAGTTAGTGTATGGGCTATTTCACTGAATTCGTGGAATGAATATCTCAGGAATAAAACGCTGAGGCCTTTTGCATGATGTGCAAATATCCATTCGCCAAAATCTTTATCTTCGGTTAACAGGATATAATTATATTGTAAAGCCAGTTGAATCACTATTTGATCCTTGCAGCCAATAGCTAATTCCTTAACTGTAATAACCTCAAAGCCCGCTTCCTTCAAGGTTTTTATGATAAACCCATGAACATTTTCATCAGCCAATATCATGCGGCAGCAATCAGCGTTTCCGTATCTGCTACATCGGCAGCATAAGCCAAAACCGCACTGATGGCAGTGGCTGTGAGCTGGGGGTAAGCTGTAATCAAATCGTTGGCTGTTGCGCCTTCTGATAACTTTTTCAATACCAGAGCCACGGTGATACGCGTACCTTTTATTACAGGTTTTCCCAACATAATCCCGGCATCTGATTCCAGGTAATCATTGTAGTCCATGTGTTGCAAATAATATATAATGAAAAAGCCAGATCCCCCGATATCTGGTTAAACCAGATCAGCATCTTTCGATGCATTCATATGATACAAAGGTAGGTAATATTTAATCTAAACAATAAAAGTTTCCACATCTGGCTTCCCTCCACCGGCTATTCACATTAAAGCCCTTTCGGGCATTCTTATTTAAATGACATTGCCCCTCCCGATAAAAAATCGGGATAGACTTTCTCAAGCCCACAAACCCATACGGCAAGGGGGAATTTTCTGCATCACTTTAGTTCTGCTTTACATTTTTATTCAAAGCTGTTTGCATGATATAATACACAAGCCCGATAGCTATCCGCACATGAACTGTGCCATAGCCACTGAAGCCCAATTGGTGCAATATGCCTGGTCCCAACTTTGCTTTTCAAATTATGGCGCGGTATATAAAAATACTAAGATTAACTAAAGCAAACCTGGTTTTCAAATCCCAAAATTACCGCGTACATTTGATGAAAATTAACCCTGTATGCGCCCTTTACTGCTTGCCCTGGGTATGCTGGCTTGTGCTCATCTGTTTGCGCAACGCGATTTTGGATTTATAGCTCCGGAGGGTAAGATACTGAATTACCGGACGCTGAACTGGAACGACTTTCAGGAAAAAGAAGATAAAGAATTTGCCGACCAGTTGGCACAGCAGAACCTGCAGGCCCGGGCGTATGTATGCCCTGCCATCTACTTTTATGCCGACAGCGGCAAAACAGAACCCAACGGGAGGGTAACTTTCAGGTTCCGGGTGAAGTGCGCTTTCCAGACCAGGTCGTTTGCCAGGGAGTCGACCAAGAAAGAACATTCGAATTATGTGCTGATACACGAGCAGGACCACTATGATATAGCGCTTACCTATGCCAATAAACTGCAGGCCCTGCTGTCATCGAGAGATTACAGCGGCAGCAACTATTCGGATGAGATTGATAAAATAACGGAAGACCTGCAGAAAAAATACTGGGCTACCCAGGAACTCTATGACCACGAAGTAAATCCCGACGGGACGGACAATAAGGAAAAGCAGTACCTGTGGGATATGCGTATAAAAAAATGCCTGGAGAACAATACCGATGAGTATTACGGCAGCCCTGAAAGTGTGGTGGCCACTGTGAAGGCATGGGGGCAGACCGTGAAACGGATACCCGGAGAGCCTGCAGCACAATTTGCAGTGCGGGTAAGGCCTATGTATACCGAATTTCCGGAGGAAATGAAGCCGAAGGTAATGGAGACCACCGAATGGACCCACGAGCCATCGGTGATCGCGTTCTATACCCAGAAGTACTACATACAGGAGGATGGCAGCCTGCCCAGCGACCACTACCGCACACTGGCATTTATGTATGTGCCTAATGGCAAGGATACCTATAAGCGGGTGCTGATTGATACCTTTGTGAATGACGGGCATCCGGTAAGTATTGCCACCGCTTTCTTTGCGAATGCCGACAGCGACCAGGCCAAAGAACTGGTGATTATAGCCACCAGCAGCCAGAGAGACAACCAGGCATCGGGAACGATGTACTATAACAGGGTGTATGACCATATAGGCAAATTTGCCCCCGGCAGGCTGAAGCGGCTGGATGATGTATCGGGAAAAGTGGCGGGCGGATTTGAAGGAACGCTGGGTGGTAAGCCAATGAAGGCTAAGTATAAAAGCCAGAAGGAAATAATGGATGCCCTGAAGAAACTGGGGTATGGGCAGGAATAGAGCAGCATAATGATCGGGCCAAAACTAACTGAGTTAATCACTTACCGGGAGGGTAGTTGCTGATTTTTAAATTTATACTCAATTTTCGAAATCATATAACTTATATTTGTGAGAGGGCGTGTATATTGATAAAAGTGACTTTGGCACTAAAATACGGGTACAGCATATAAACACTATAAAATTGCGCTAATGAAAAAAGCCGCTGATTTGTCGGTAAAACCCAGGGCAAACAATAAGTATAACAATAAAATTCTTTATTTCATTTCCTTTATTGAGGGAGGGGCAGTGATGATTACAGAAATCAGCAGCGCCAAATTGCTATCGCCTTATTTCGGCGCATCTATTTACAGTTGGGCATCAACCTTATCCATAACATTGCTTGCGTTGATGTGTGGCTATTATACCGGGGGGTATGTGACCACAAAACCAAAATATCAGTCGGCAGAGCGGATTGTATGGGTATTTTTATTGAGTGGCTTATTCATTATGCTGATGCCATCTATAGCCCGGCTTATGATGACGCAAACCCTGACTTTCTCTTTCTTTTCCGGATTATTGATATCCCAGTTATTCTTTCTGTTCCCGCCTGTTTTTCTGATGGCCATGATCAGCCCGATGATTATTTTTCAGATTACGAGCAGCGCAGCGGAGTCGGGTAAATCGGCAGGAAGCATTTATGCGATATCGACCAGCGGAGGGATATTTTTTACCTTACTGATTGGCTTTTTTATTATTCCGGAATATGGTATCAGTGTTCCGGTAACCATTACAGGCCTGTGCGTATTGATTATTGCCGCCGTGCTGCTGATTCTGCAAAAATCAGGAACCGGAAAATTGTCCATTCTGATTGCATTAGCGCTGCCTGGCATCTTTGTTTTATACAATAAACGGGAGTTGCCTTCATTGGAAAAAATAACTTTTCTGGAGCGATCGGAGGGGTTGCTGGGCGAACTGACTGTGCTTGATCAGGCCGGGCGCACACCGGAAGGCAAGCCCATGAAAATAAGAAGTTTAAGAACAAACAACGTAACCCAAAACTCGGTACTGGCCAATAATCCGGCCCAGAGTCTGCTTTTCTATGTCAATTTTACCAGGCAGTTGCTGACTAAATTTCCGGATAAAAATTCGGCATTATTGATAGGGTTAGGTGCGGGCAGTTTGTACCGGATAATGAGGGAGCAATATAAAGAGGTAGCATCGGTGGAACTGGATAAGCGCATTTATGATTATGGCGTTCAGTATTTTGGTATGGCAGAGCATGCGAATGTGGTTGATGACGGGCGGCACTTTATTAATACCTGTAAACAGAAATTTGACCTGGTAATGATTGATGTAATAGTGGGTGAAAATGTGCCGGAGCAAATGATAAGCCTGGAGAGCTTCAGTAAATGCCGGGACCTGCTCACCGATAATGGCATAATGATAATAGAAAACGGAGCGGTATATGATTTCAGCAGTAATTCTTTTGCTCCGTCTATCATAAAAACTCTGAAGGCTGCAGGGTTCCAGGTATCGGTATTTAATCCGCTCAGGTCGAATGAAGCCGGTGATATATTGTATGTAGCTTCAAAAAAAGGATTTAATTATAACAACCTGTCGATAGATGGAGATATGACCTTTAAAGGAGGGCCTTTATCGGGTTTTATCGTAAACCCGGATGTGTTTGATACGGAGCATGCGAAATTGCTGACTGATGACCGGAATTATACCGATAAGCAACTGATGGCCTACTATCTTGCGGTAAGAGAAAAAGTGAGAAACAGCCTGAATACGGAACTAACGTACATAAAAGCTACTGAAGGCAGATAGTGCTGATAAGCACGGGATGACCTCTTGCGGTGATGGATTGCTGTTTCGGGATAAGGGGCATACAAGGGGAAAGAGTAAAGGAATAGCCAATCTATAAAGAAAAATAGGCGAAAATGATACCCCAGGAATCTTAAAAGCGAATAAGGTTAAAAATTACGGGGTAACTACCCCATGGAAGGGGAGATTTGATAATTTTAAACGTGTTCATTAACTTTGTATAGCTATGACAAAATCGAAAACAAAACTGGTAAAGATTCCCAGAAAAACCACCATACCGAAGTCATTAATTAAAAAAGCAGTTCAAAAAGCTTTTGAGGAAGAGGAGAAATCTGGCAAACAAGGCATCACTTATAGCTAAACTGTGTTTATGTCCTCATGATAAAATCATACGACAATTCAGTTTTTATCAATTGCCCTTTTGATGAGAATTATAAGGAGATTTTTTATGCCATAATTTTTACCGTTTACAGATGTGGGTTTGTTCCCCGGAGTTCTCTGGAGCAAGACAATGCACTTGAAAACAGGCTCTCAAAAATTGAAAAAATAATTGAAGAATGCAGATTTGGTATTCATGATATATCCCGAACAGAAATTAATGCCAATGCTCTGCCCCGCTTTAATATGCCTTTTGAGTTAGGGATATTTTTTGGAGCGAAAAAATTCGGAGATGTAAGACAGAGGCATAAAACTGCACTGGTTTTGGAGTATCAAAAATATTTGTATCAGCAGTACATTTCAGACTTAAATGGTATAGATACATATGCTCATGGTAATGATCCGGCAAAAGTTATAAAAATAATAAGAGATTGGCTCTATGCTTCATCTGGTAAAAAGCTGATTGATGGCCATTTAATCATCACTAAAGATTACAAATCATTCAGGGACAAACTGCCTGAAATAGCTGCTGATACCGGATTGGACATAAACGACCTGCATTTTAATGACTATTGCTATATTGTTGAAATATCATTGATGCCTTATATGAAATAGATTTTTTATTATTTGGCTCCGCTCAAGTTACACAGGCAATAAGCAACAGGAATATAAAAACAAACAACCAAATTCCCACAGTTTAGGACGGCTTATCAAATAACGTTAGTAAGGAAACCTATGCCCAGCAAGGGTTTTCCTAATTTGTGCAGAAAATTTCAGTTAAACAATCAAATTATAATTGCTTTTATTCACTTAATTATCACTTGTTCTTTCATTGCGCTATTTCAACCAATAAAAACACAAATCTATGCACTGGTTAAAAGATTTTAAAGCTAAAAATCCGAATAAGATTATTTTTGTTTTATGAGTTCATTCCGTACCGCATTTTTAGCAGCTATTTCTTTACTTATTTTAACCAGCACAGCTTTTGCCCAGAAGGGTAAAGTGACTAATGCCGCCAAAAACAAATGGGTGGACAGTGTGTATAATGGATTGAATGAAGAGGAGCGGATAGGGCAGTTATTTATGGTGGCGGCATACTCGGGTGGAAAGAATTATAATGAGGAATTGATTACAAAACTGATTACAGCGCACCAGGTGGGTGGGCTGATATTTATGCAGGGCGGACCGGTGAGGCAGGCCAATCTGACCAATACTTACCAGCATCTGGCACAGACACCACTGCTGATTGCGATGGATGCGGAGTGGGGCATAGGGATGCGGCTGGACAGTGTAAAAAGCTTTCCAAGGCAGATGATGCTGGGTGCGACGCGGGATACCGCAATAGTGTACAAAATGGGAGCAGCGATTGCCGCTCAATGCAAACGTCTGGGCGTGAATGCGGATTTTGGACCGGATGTGGATGTGAACAATAATGCGCTGAACCCGGTTATCAATTCAAGATCTTACGGTGAGGACAAAACGTGGGTGGGTAAGCTGGGGATAGCCTATATGAAAGGGTTGCAGAACAACGGGGTGATGGCCTGCGCCAAGCACTTTCCCGGGCATGGTGATACCAATGTAGACTCGCATACTGACCTGCCTGTGATCTCCAGATCAATGCAGCAACTCGATACACTTGAATTTTTTCCGTTCCGGCGGCTGATCTATGCAGGAGTGGGCAGTATAATGATTGCACATCTTGAAGTGCCTGCATTGGATACTGCATTGCATGTACCATCAACCTTATCGAAAAATACGGTTACCGGCTTACTCCGTAATAAAATGGGCTATACAGGTCTCATCATAACCGATGCATTGAATATGCAGGGTGTTATAAAATATTTTCCTTCGGGCGATGCGGAGCTGAAGGCTTTTGAGGCCGGGAATGACATTTTATTATTTCCTCAGGATGTGCCGGCAGCGCTTGATAAAATCAAGAATGCAATAGATAGCGGTATAATACCGATGGCACAACTGGAACAGAGTGTGAGGCGGATACTTGCAGCCAAGTATGATGCCGGGCTGAATAAATGGAAAGACATAGATACCCGCAACATTACCATTGACCTGAATAAAGATGTAGATGCAATCCGCGCGCAGACCGCAAAGGCTGCGGTAACGGTTGTGCGGGATGATAATCAGATACTCAGAAAACTGAATGAAAATATGAACATCGCCTATGTGGGGATTAATGCCAGTAAATCAACCCCGCTATATGAGGCACTGGATGATAAATATAATAAGGTGGAGGCACGCTGGCTGCCCAAGGGCAGTCCGCTGGACAGCGCAGAGAAGGTGCTGGAAAGTCTGTCAAAGTATGATGCTGTAATAGTAGGAGTGCATAACCTGAACTTCGGGCCGGGAAACAATTACGGGCTGAGTAATGAAGCTGTAGCCTTTCTGCAATATGCCGGATGCCGGAACAATGTAATGGTGGTGCTGATGGGGAATGCCTATGCAACACAATTCTTTTGCGGGGCAGGATCGGTGATGGTGGGATATGAAGATGATACGATTTGTGAGCAAGCGGTTGCTGATGTTTTCCTGAAGAAACTGAAAGCTAAAGGCAGACTGCCGGTTACAGCATGTATTGAGGGTAAGAGTGTATGCCCTATGCCTGCTAAATTGCCGGAAATGGCTAATGTGCCGGTTTATGACCTGAAAAAGGTATATGTGCCTAAGGAGGCAGGCGTAATAGATCAGAAAGCGCTGGACCAGCTGGATATGTTTATAGCGCGGGATATTGCCGATGGTGTTTTTCCCGGGTGCAGGATACTGGCTGCAAGGAACGGAAAGGTGTTTTATGACAAGGCATTCGGGTATATGAAGTATGACAAGGAGCAGCATGTGGATACCAACACCCTCTATGATATGGCATCATGCACCAAGATACTTGCCACCACAATGGGAGTGATGAAACTGTATGACCAGGGCAGGCTGGACATTGATAAAACCCTAGGCGACTATCTGCCCCAGGCCAGGGGCACCAATAAGGAGGGGCTGAAGATAAGGGATGTGCTGCTGCACCAGGCAGGCCTGAAGGGCTGGATACCTTTTTACAAAGATGTAGATGACAGAGAAGGCAATCTCAGGACCAACCTCACGAGGACTGCACCTGAAAAAGGGTTTAACATACAGGTGGCCAGGAATGTGTACCTGCGAAATGATTATATTGATACCATGTGGACTAAAATTTTTGCAAGCAACCTGGATAATGCAGGTAAATTTCTTTACAGCGACCTTGATTTTTACCTGCTGATGGCTGTTGTGCAACAGATAACCGGGAAGCCGCTTGATAAATATGTGGAGGAGGAATTTTACAAACCCATGGGCCTGAAACGCATTACCTACAACCCAAGGAATAAATTTGATACAACACAGATAGCGCCTACTGAGATGGAGCAGAGTTTCCGCAACCAGGTATTGTGCGGTTATGTGCATGATCAGGGCGCAGCATTACTGGGGGGTGTAGGCGGGCATGCGGGCATATTTGCATCGGCGCATGATGTGGCGGCTATCTTCCAGATGCTGCTGAATAAAGGCACTTATGGCGGCAAGCGGTATTTTAAAGCATCTACAGTAGATATGTTTACTGCTTATCACAGCAAGATCAGTCACCGCGGGCTGGCATTTGATAAACCGGCAACTGATGAGGATGATGGCGGCCCGGCAGGAGACCGCACCAGCGGGCTTGCCTTCGGGCACCAGGGCTTTACGGGTACCTGCGCATGGGCTGACCCCGCCAATGGAATTGTATTCGTGTTTTTATCGAACCGTGTTTACCCATCGGGAAACAATGTAAAGATCAATAAACTCAATGTGCGGACGGTGGCACAGGATTATATTTACCAGGCTTTCGGGATACCTGTGAATCACGACCGGATGAATACCTACAGGGCACAATTGGGGATTGTAAAGTAAAGAGCAGATATGTTTTTTAGTTGTCTTATTTTATTAACTGACCTTATCCTGACTGCATAAGTGCGATTATGAATATTTAATTAAATAATTATTTATTTTAATTATTTTAAATAAAGTATCATCAACATTATTTTCTATAAAATTTTCTGTTTAAATTTATAGTAAATTATGCCATTATGATCTATAAATCTCTAATTTCCGCACTTTTTATTTTTTCCTTGCTTGGCTCAGCCAAGTCCCAAACGTGGCATAAAGACTATTTTCAAACTCAACCTCCGGCTGGCCTGCCTTTAAGCTATGGTTATTCGGTTACGAACGGAGGATTAATCTGCATGCCCACAGCCGATTCTTTTTTCTCATTTAATGAATTTGCATCCGATTATTACCTGGTCAGGATCAACAGGTACGGTGATACTTTATGGACTAAAAGAGACTGTTTGGATACATTTGGCTGCCGTTCTATTGTGAATGCTATTACGCAACTTGCAAACGGAGATTACGTTATTGCCTCAACTTTGTATTCCTATGATTCCCTCTATTCTAATACTTTTTTTCATGGTTATACTTGTTCAATTTTTCACAGACTTGATTCAAACGGTACTATTAAAAATGTCGTCAGAAGAGGTATGGATATTGATGACGGCATGGACATAAATGTACTCGGCACTCTGAATAACGGGTACTATATCTCTTATTCGCAGGATTCATTTTATAATGATTCTGCAGTAACTACGTTATTTGTAAATGCTCAAAGCATTATTGAAAAATATGACAGTAACAATGTTTTACTTTGGTCGAAGGTGTTTTCCAATACATATATTGTTGTTGGGCCTGACCCTTCAAGTAGTGCAGCATGGGGGCAAGCTTATCCGTATGTTCAAATACACACAGCATGTACTATTGATGATGGAATAGCCTTTATTACAAGGAATAATACCGGCAAATTAAATGCTGACGGCAGCCTGGCTTTTTCCACACTTCTCACTACGCCATTTCCGGGTTACCAGGATAATTATTTCATGTTTTGTGGTTCAGATACGAGCATTATAGTATCACTATATGATACAATAGGCCATTTGTGCAAGTTCAATTCATCGGGGACAATAGTTCATCAGATTGATCTTCATGATTCATTATCTTTTGGAAATGGAACTGAGACATCGAATGGTAAGTATCTTATGTGGAATGGGTATGTTTCAGGGTTCTATCTATTAGCTCCTGATTTTACTTTATTAGATTCTATCCGTTATCCGTTTACAGAAAACATGTACGGATCTGCAACACTTATTCCTAATCCTTATGGCGGCGCGTTTTGTGCTTATCCGATGGGCATAGATTCAACCCATATTTATGCCATTAATTTCGATAGCATGTTTAACCGGCACCATGACCTTAAGATATCCATGCACAGTAGTTGCCTGGTGCCAGGTTTTACGAGTCATTTGCACATTGGATTTTTCAACAATGGCTATGATTCAATTTCCAGTACTGCTGTAGTTGTACTTGATCCAAATACTACCTTTCTATCCTCTTCTCCTTCTCCTATATCCATATTGGGAGATACGCTTACCTATGCTATAGTCAGCTTACCTGCAGGTGTTACCGACAGCCTTTTAATTAATATTAATGTGGACTCATCGCTAGGCCTTGGTGTTATTCTGACGTTTAACTCAAATTCGCCTTATATAAATAACATCGGATCTTCAGATGATACAATAACCTATTGCGGGACTACGATTTCTTCACTTGATCCGAATTTCAAATCAGTGAACAGGACCTATTTCTTTACTCCCGATAAAAGCATGATTTACACTATTGGGTTTGAAAACACCGGGAGTTATTTTGCATCTAAAGTTGTAGTAAATGATACACTTGATCCTCATCTTGATCCTTCAACCCTGAAAATAATAAGTGGTTCGCCGGTTACTCCCCTGATAAGATGGTCTGCACCTAATATTGCCCAGTTTTATTTCAGCGAAATTTATCTGCCAGACAGCAATTCGGATCCTGTTAATTCTTATGGCCAGATTCTTTTTTCAATCAACACCAAGCCTGATGCGGCATTAGGGAGTATTATAAAAAACACAGCTTACATTTATTTCGACTATAACCAGCCGGTGGCTACCAACACAACCATTAATGTTATCAGTACGGTTGATTCCTCGCTTCCTGCCAAAAACTATTATCAGAATTTCAGTTTGTTCCCTAACCCCTCCAATGGATTCATTACGCTTAATTTGCCTGGCAAATCTGAAAATTGGAACATTTCTATTACTGATATAACCGGCAAGCAGATGACGAATTCTGCTATCAATGATAATCAGGCTACCTTGCATCTGCAACTTGCGCCAGGAATATATCTGATAAAAGCAACCAACCCGGAAAATCATTCCACGATTATAGAGAAGATGGTAATTGAGCGGTAGGGTATCAACTCAGATTCACCCGCTTTATATCTGCACCCAGTGCATTCAACCGCTCATCAATACGTTCATAACCACGGTCTATCTGGTTAATGTTCTGGATGATGCTTTTGCCCTGGGCGGAGAGCGCGGCAATCAGGAGCGCAACGCCTGCGCGGATATCGGGAGATACCATGTTGATGCCGCGAAGCATTACCTGCTTGTCAAGACCTATAACGACAGCACGGTGGGGATCGCAGAGAACGATCTGCGCGCCCATTTCTATGAGTTTATCTACGAAGAACAAACGGCTTTCAAACATCTTCTGGTGAACCAGTACAGTTCCCTTCGCCTGCGTGGCAACAACAAGCACTATACTTAACAGATCGGGGGTAAAACCCGGCCATGGATGGTCGTATACGGTGAGGATGGAGCCATCTATAAACTTCTGAATGCGGTAATGCTCCTGGGCAGGTATGTAAATATCATCACCTTTTATGGTAAGATCAATACCTAAACGCTGAAAGATATCGGGTATCAATCCCAGTTGAGCAACATCACAGTTTTTGATTGTGATTTCACTTTGGGTCATTGCGGCTAGTCCGATAAAAGACCCCACTTCGATCATATCGGCCAGCAGTCTGTGCTCACAGCCACGAAGTTTTGGCACACCTTCTATAACCAGCAGATTAGAACTTACACCGCTGATATTGGCACCCATGCTGATGAGCATGCGGCAGAGTTGCTGCACATAAGGCTCACAGGCTGCATTGTAAATGGTTGTAGTTCCTTCGGCCATGGTGGCCGCCATTATAATGTTGGCGGTACCGGTTACTGAAGGTTCTTCCATCAATATCTTAACACCCTTCAACTGTTCTGTATCCAGGCTGAACATCTGGTTGTCGATATCATAAACAAAGTCAACACCCATGCGTTCAAAACCGCGGATGTGCGTATCGAGTCTGCGCCGGCCTATTTTATCGCCGCCGGGCTGGGGTATGTATGCCTTGCGAAACCGTGCCAGTAAAGGGCCTGCCAGCATAACGGTGCCGCGGAGCTTGCCGGATTTCTTCTTGAAAGCGTGAGTAGTAAAGTAATCAGGATCTATATTATCGGCTTGCAGGATTACTGTATTTTGCGAGGGGCGTTCAACCTTCACACCCATATCTGCCAGGAGCTCAATTAGGGTGTTTACATCTACAATATCAGGCACATTGGTAAGCGTTACCCGCTCGTCAGTGAGGAGTGCGGCACAGAGTACCTGCAAAGCCTCGTTCTTAGCCCCTTGAGGGGTTATTTCACCTTTTAACGGATTACCACCGCGTATTTCGAATGCGTTCATTTTTCTTGAGTCTAAAGTCTGAAGTATTTAGTCTGAAGTTTAAGTCTCAAATTATTACAAGCCGTCGGAAAATAAGAACAATAAGTAACGATTGCCACTTTAGCCTAAAGTTTAATTCTGAATTATTACAAGCATGCATAAAATAAGAACAATAAGTAACGATTTGCCACTTTAGGCTTTAGACTAAATACTTTAGACTAAAAAAATCACTTGTTCTTATTCTTATTGAACTTCCTGTTCTTATTGAAATTACTGCCGTAACCACTTCCGCCGCCGCTGGCATTATCCCTGAAGTTATTGTTGCGCTGGCCGCCGGGGCCACTTTGTCCACCCTGGTTATTGCCTTTGAAGTTGCGGTTGTTGTTATTATTATTGTTGTTATTGTTATTGCCGTTGTTGTTTCTTGGTTTAAAGCCTCTGTTGTTGTCGAAATGAACGCGGTAGCCGCCGGTTTCATATTTCAGTTTGCCACCTGTAATTTCCGAAAGTTCATTCTTGATCATATCGTCGTGCACAGGTTCTTTGTGCCAGTTGGCATAGGCCAGCTTCATGTAGTAGCCAATAGCCTGTGTAAGGCCGTGGCGTTTTTCATCATCGGTTTCGGCCAGGGCTTTATCCAGCAGCGCCAGTATATTTTTGCCCAGGTGCCTGTGCCTTATAGGTTCCTGCGGGTAGGGCAGCACCTCCGGCTTTTTAAATACCATCTCTGGTGTAGGGCACGGATACGGGGAATCAACGTCGAGGTTGAAGTCGGTCATCTGGTACAGGTGGTCCCAGAGCTTGTGTTTGTAGTCCTCAATGGTTTTGAGATGGGGGTTGAGGGTACCCATCAGCTCAATGATAACCTCAGCCTGTTTCAGCCGTTTTTCGCGGTCTTCTACAGTTACCAGGTATTCAATCATTTTCTGGACATTACGTCCATATTCAGGCATGAGCAGTTTGCTCCGCGTGGTGTTGTATTCCATCAAAATATAAAAAATTATGCTAAGGAAAAGAAATGCTGAAGCTTCGAAATTACAGAACCCGAACGGGTGTGGTGTAATAAGCTGATACAAATATAAAGTAAAATCTCAACTGCGAAGTGAAAATTTCAGAAAATTTTCTCATGCCCGGCTTTATTTGCAATAATCTACCAATGTCATTTACTTAAGAGTGCCCGCAGTATTTCGCCCCTGCAGGGCTTGTGACCGGTATTTTGTACCGGGGGCTTCACCCCCGGCTATGATATTTCACTCTTTCAGAGCTATCCTAATTCTTAAGATAAAGTAATTGAAGAATAAACCCAATAATTACTTCTTTTTCCAATAAAAAAATATCCACGACAGTTTACTGCACTTCCACAATCAGAAACTTTAAGTATTGGGTAGTAGGTACATTGAATAATATAGGGTGGTCTGATGCCTGTGTGCGCCATTCTACCTGGCGCAGCGTGCGTTTGGCATCTTTTGCTGCCATATTTATGATGTTCAGGAACATATCGGGCGGAACAAGATTGGTACAGGAGGCAGTTACAAGGAATCCGCCTGGTCTGACTAGTTTCATGGCCCTTAAATTGATCTCTTTATAGCCCGTTATGGCTTTCTGAATGTTTTCGCGGCTCTTGGTAAAGGCGGGCGGATCGAGGATTACAGTATCATACCTCCGGCCTTCTTTTACCCACAGCTTCAGTACATCAAATGCATTTACAGCATCAAACTTACAGATATCTTCATAACCATTGAGCAGGGCATTGCGTCGCGCTACGCTTACCGCATTTTCGGAAATATCGAG
Organism: uncultured Bacteroidota bacterium; assembly: GCA_903835005.1. GTDB lineage: Bacteria > Bacteroidota > Bacteroidia > Chitinophagales > Chitinophagaceae > Nemorincola. Next base: position 14,281 of record CAILLK010000115.1, read on the forward strand.
GCCCAGCACGCTCTTTGCGCCATACTGAGCAGCATGGAGCGAGAAAGTACCAGTGTAACAAAAAACTTCCAGTACATCGGCGCCCTTTACTACATGCTGTATAGCGCGGCGATTATCCTGCTGATCGAGAAAGTAGCCGGTTTTCTGGCCGTTTTCAATATCTACGTGAAAGCGGAGGCCGTTTTCATTGAGTATGATATTTGTGTCGAAAGGGGCACTCAGAAAGCCTTTTATCTGCTCCATGCCTTCAAGCGACCTTACCGGCACATCGTTGCGCTCATATATGCCTTTAGGGCTGAATATTTTCTGCAATGCAGCTACTATTGCCCCTTTCCAGATATCAATACCCAGGGCAAGAGTCTGGATAACAAAATAATCGTTGAACTTATCAATGATAAGAGCAGGCAACTGATCTGCCTCCCCGAAAATGAGGCGGCAATTTTCCACATATCCCAGTTGCTGCCTGTAATCCCATGCTTCTTTAATTCTTTTGTAGAAAAAACCATCATCAATAACTTCACTTTTATCTCTTGTGAGCAGGCGTATGCGTATCTGTGAGGCCGGATTAACATAACCCTTGCCTACAAAAGAACCATTTGATGAATAGACATCCACAATATCACCAGCTGCTGCCTCGCCTTCGCTGTCGCCCAGTTCATTACCAAATATCCAGGGGTGGCCATTTACCACCCTGTCGCCCGCTTTTTTCCTTAAAAAGAATTTTGCCATCGGGCAAAGGTAAGTTAATGTGCAAATGTGGCAATGTGCAAATGTGACAATGTGCAAATGTGGTAATGTGGTAATGTGGCAATGTGCAAATGTGGCAATGTGGTAATGTGGCAATGTGACAATGTGACAATGTGCAAATGTGACAATGTGCAAATGTGACAATTTGCAAATGTGGCAATTTGCAAATGTGGTAATGTGCAAATGTGGCAATTTGCAAATGTGGCAATGTGCAAATGTGTAAATGTGCAAATGTGGTAATGTGGTAATGTGGTAATGTGGCAATGTGCAAATGTGACAATGTGCAAATGTGGCAATGTGACAATGTGGTAATGTGGCAATGTGTAAATGTGCAAATGTGGTAATGTGGTAATGTGGCAATGTGCAAATGTAGCAATGTGCAAATGTGGCAATGCGGTAATGTGGCAATGTGCAAATGTGGCAATGTGCAAATGTAGAAATGTATATGTATCAATAAATAATGTTCAAATTTGTCAGAGAATATCCTGATAAGGTATAAAAAGCCGCAGGGGCCGGTTTCCCGGGCCCCTGCACTTTTTGAATCAAACGCAAGAAACTTTACTTATCCTCTTATTTCATAATGACCAGCTTTTGTGTTTGTGTCTGCCCGTTGTGGATAAGGCTGACAAAATACATGCCCGGGGTAAGGTTTGTAACATCTGTTGCTATGCTCTGGTTGCCGCTTTGCAGCTCCAGAGTTTTGCTGATAATTGTTTTGCCGGTAATGTCGAGTACATTCAGTTCGGCGCTACCAGCTGCATCACTGGTAATTATAGCGCTGAAAGTCTGGCTCGCCGGGTTCGGATAAACAGTGAATGCATTAATGCCATTTTCAGGTACAGTGCTGGTACCCAGTGAAGCCAGGGTAGAACCCAGTGTATTCATTGTGGAATTGGTTACTACAGGGGCGTTATAATCGAAATAGATAGACGCCTTGTTTTTGAATGTAGAACCAACTGCCAGACCCGGTTTAGTATGAATGGTATAAGTAAACATACCGTTGCTGGTAAGCGGCTGAGAAGAACTTGCCGGCAGGTTGATATCGCTGAATGTAAATTTGGCGATGTTATAGGCGCCGCTCTGAGTCAGCGTTACTTTGCACTGAGAAGACATATAAACCGGGCGTAGTGATTTCCAGTTCAGGTTATTGTCGAGTGTATCAATAACTACAATATTCTCGGCAGGGGCCGTACCTGTATTCTGGAAGTGTACCATGTATTCGAGTACTGAATCCTTGTAAGTAATTGTGCCGGCTGCGCCTGTGCCTTTAGGCGATACTTCTTTGAAATTGGGGTCGAAAGAAGACACCGTAGTTGTGGTAAAATAATTTGTGTTATTCCATGGAGAATAGTCTGTAAGCCATGTGCTAATAGGGGAGGTATAGGCTACAGTGTCTTTAAATATTACACTAGTACCCAGAGGAATACTTGTAGGAACCGAATAACTCATATAGAAGGTTTCGGTAGCAGCCGGAGCCATAGATGGGAATGCAGTACCCGAAGTGTACCAGTATGGAGCGCCTGAGAAAATTCCTCCCGGAGTAAATGAAGGTGCGAATAACTGTCCGTCGGGTTTATAACCTGCCAGTACTGAAGGCTCAGTAACAGTACCATCGTTACTTACTACGGAAACCTGGTAGTAAGTATGTCCGGGTACAGGCCAGTTGTAATCCCAGGTGCTGATGTGCATATCATGGATAGCAGTAACAGAATTGGCAAAATCAACAGTATGTACACATCCTGTACCGGCAACTACAGTTACCGGTATATTGTTGAGCTGGCAGGTGGCCAGCGGATAAAATGCCAGAACTGTTTCTGTAATAGTATAAGAGCCGGAAGGCACTATAAAAGAATAATAACCACTGGCATTGGTATAAGTATAACCGATGCCGCTGCAGTAAACCTGGATATTTTCCAGTCCGGGCTCACCCGGATCCTGGATACAGTTGCCGTTTATGTCGTCAAAAATGATACCAGAGATGGTGCAATAGCAACTTGATGCAGCAGTGTTATACCCAAGATTGTCCCATACTGAAGCAGTGCACCCCAGAGCATCTGTAACAGAAACATTGTAATAGCCAGTATGCAATGAGGAAATGGAGGAAGTAGTGGCGCCTGTATTCCAGCTGTAAGTATAAGGGGTAGTGCCACCGAATGCAGATGCGCTGAGGCTACCGTCGGCAGTAAAAATGCAGGAAGCTTCGGTGCCGGTAACTCCGACTCCCATCGGTGAATAATCCGGTACTTCCCATGTCTTGTATATTTTGCAACTGCTTGCATCAGTAATAGTAACAGAGTACCAGCCTGCATGCACACTGCTGATGGATGATGTAGTAGCTCCGGTACTCCACAGATAATTGTATGGCGTAGTGCCTCCGGCCGGGAAAGCGCTAAGTCCACCGGTAGCGGTAGTACACAAAGCTGAAGTAGCGCTATAGCCGGCGCTTACAACATCAACGGGGGGCACATAGGCGCTACCGGTCTGAATACAGCCTGCTGCATCATGAATATGAAAGCCATAGGTGCCGGGAGAGAGGGCAGTAGCCGTAACACCTGTTTGCGGAGGTGTGGTATACCATGCTATAGTATATGGAGCAGTGCCACCTGTTGGTGCCAATGTAGCAGTACCTGTGGCGCTGGTGCAGAGGCTTGAAGTGGAAGTATAAGTAACTGTGATAGGAGTGGAAGCAGAAACAGATCCTCCGCCAGTGCCTATGCAACCATTGGCATCGGTAGCAGTTACTTCATAATAGCCGGCAATGAGACCGGTCTGGGATTGAGTGGTAGCCAGGTTGCTCCATAAATAAGTGTATGGAGCTACACCGCCTGAGCCAAAAGCAATCACTGCGCCATCGCTGGCTGTGCAGGTGGCAGGAGTAGGTGTTACCGGCACGGTAATGGTAATAGTTTGAGATACATAGCCGTAGCCGGTAGCTGAGCAGCCAAGTGCATCTGTTACGACACAATTATAGGAGCCCATAGTGAGGCCTGATATGGAAGTGGTAGTAGATCCGTTTGACCACATGTAAGTATAAGGTCCGGTACCTCCGGAAATAGTTCCTACAGCGGCAGTACCATTTGTGCAACCGGCAACTGTAGTTGTGACCGGTACAGAAAATGCCGGTGCACTATAAAGCATAAATGAATCGAAGCTGCTGTGCAATGACCCGAAAACGCAACCCGCAGCATCGGTAACGGTAAGTCCGTAATTTCCGTCAGGCAGGCTTATAGGGTTGGTAGTTCCTACGGCAGCCATAGTGGAGATGTTGAACCAGGAGTAAGTATAAGGTCCGGTACCTCCGGAAACTGTGGCAGTAAGCGTGCCGAGAGCCGGGCAAACCGCGCCGACTGCAGTGCCGGTAATGGTAAACGGAGGCATGCCGGAGTAGTAGTTATAGGCAGTGCCTGTGCCATCGGTTGCCGAAATGTCGACCGGGCCGCCGGAGTAACTGGTCAATGCATCAGATAGTGTTCCTACGCCTGTATGAGTAATGGTGGTGCCAAGTGTGCCATAAGTAGTCCAGGTTACAGTGAGCGGCGGTGTAAGTGCCGTGAAATTGGCAGTCAGTACACCGTCATCATGGCATGGCGCTGTAGTTACAGTAAAAGTGGCTGTCTGCCCATAGGAAGCGGCTGAAAACAGGCTACAAAGGATTAAAGGAATAAGCTTTTTCATTTTTATAGTTTTTTAGTTATCCATATTGACGAGTGCTGAATTGATTTCGTTAGGAAAATTGTGCGTAAAAAACAGTTATTTTTTTGTTTGGATTAGTATATTAACTGTTAGTTAGAAAATGAGGAACGGATGAATAAGTGAGGATCACGACCTTCTGAATTGTATATTGGTGGGTTGCCATACCAGGTAAACAGGGCTGTTTTACGATGTAGAAACAATTATTTTTCTCGGCAAAGAAGGATTTTTACTTTATTTTCGTCTAATAGGATAAACACCTCTTTTTATGATGAATAAATTATTTTTTTCGGTGTGTGTTGTAATAGCATTTTACACTCCGGCTGTTATTGCCCAGGTAGGTCCCGATATTACGAGCTGGCATCAGAATACCACCCTTACCGGCTATGGCGGTTACGTATCAAATGTTCAGTTGGTGCAATATTCTGCCACCGAGGTATATGTCAGTACCAATTGCATTCCATTATATGCCATCGGTCCCTGGCCTTCTAATCCTAATGTGCCATCGCCACAGAACATAGTTTGCGAATTTCCGAGGCATCCGGTACAGAATACAGGTACTGCAACTGCTGTTGGTCTGGGAACAATTGGTCTTTGGAGCAACGGCGTTTCCATCTTTAATCCAGAAGACGGTTTTCACTGGAGCGGAACGGCATGGGCTATGGGGCCTGGTCCGCAGTGGAACAGGAATGCATTGATTTTTGAGGGTGTGAGTTTTGATTCCTGCCTGGGGCATCCTGCACCGGGCGGTGATTATCATAATCATGTGAACCCGAAATGCCTGTATAATGATGCAGATAGTACGCATCATTCACCTATAATAGGATATGCCTTTGATGGTTTCCCTATCTACGGTGCATATGGATACGCCGGCGCTATGACTCCGGGCGCTGTAAAAAGAATGAAGAGCAGCTATGTGCTTTCTACAGCTACATCGAGAGCGGCTGGTGGCCCGCCGGTAAGTACCTATCCAATGGGCGATTGTGTAGATGATTTCATCTATACTGCCGGCGCCGGCGACCTTGATGCGCATAATGGCCGGACCTGTGTAACTCCCGATTATCCTGGTGGCACCTACGCTTATTTTGTTACCATTGACGACAGCCTGAAACCCGCCTATCCTTTTGTGGTGGGCCCTGATTATTATGGAGTTGTAGGGTCAACCAATACGCACATTACGCCTGCAGGGCCTGATACAACTTTTACGCCTGCAATGTTGGGTGTAAACCAAGTTACCACCAAGACTATAAAGTATGTTATAGCTCCTAACCCTGTTGCCGACTATGCCTATATATACATGGATGCCGGCAATGTGAATAATGTAACTGCCACTCTTTATGATATGAACGGCAGGGCATTGCGCGCCCTGTTTGACCTGCAACCTTCAATAGCCTATGCATTGGATATGACGGATATACCGGCAGGGATGTTTATTCTTAAATTTGTATCGGGTGATGCTGTGGTAACGGAGAAGATTGTGAAAAATAAGTAAATATTAGCGATTTGTAGTTGTGCCACACTTTTAAAGTGTGGCACAACTGTTTATTCAACTGCTTATTAAGTTGTATAAAAAGTATTTTTAACTGTTACTGCAAAATCCTTGGGTCTAAAATGAAAAGAAAGCAATCCATACTGTTGTCAATCCTGATATTCAGCAGCTTGCTTTATGGCTTTACCTCGGATAACCCCTATTTTACCATTACCAAAAAAGATGTGGAGCTTAAGGTGCCGGAGGGTTTCCCGAAACCTTTGTACCGGTTTAAAGACAATAAACTGAAGCCGGAAATGTTTGTGCTGGGCAGGAAGTTGTTTTATGATCCCATTTTATCTAAAGACAGTACCATTAGTTGCGAAAGCTGCCATCAGCGCATTGCGGCTTTCGGGCATTTCGACCATCCCCTTAGTCATGGCATTAACGGGTTGATTGGTACGCGTAATGTACCTGCATTGCAGAACCTGGTGTGGAAGGACGCCTATATGTGGGATGGCCGGGTGGGCAGCCTGGAAATGCAACCCATAAACCCCATTACCAACCCGGTGGAGATGGATGAAACCATGCCAAAGGTGGTGCAGAAACTTAGACTTAGTGGCATGTACAGGGCTGATTTTGAAAGGGCTTATGGTGATACAATTATCAGTTCAGAAAGGGTATTGAAGGCCCTGACGCAGTTTACCGGGTTGCTTATATCTGGTGATTCGAGGTATGACCGGTATATGCAGGGCAAGGATACGTTTTCGGTGGCAGAGCGAAAAGGGCTGGAACTCTTCAGATCAAAATGCAATGACTGCCATGAGGAGCCGTTGTTTACAGATAACAGCTATAAAAATAACGGACTGAAACCAGACAGTGCACTGGACGATAAGGGCAGGGGAGTAGTAACCGGTATCGAAAAAGACAATTATACCTTTATGGTGCCCACATTAAGGAATATAGAACGCACCTATCCGTTTATGCACGACGGGCGTTTCAGGAACCTGGCTGCGGTGCTTAACTTTTATGGCGACCCTGCCAACATTGGCAGCCATGCTGCGGTTGAAATGAAGAAAATAGGACGATTGACAGATGATGATAAAAAGTATCTGATTGCATTTTTGCTTACTCTTACCGATAAGACTTTTTTATATGACCGGCGGTTTGTGAACCCGTTTATGCAGTAGTATCTGAATAAACAATAGGGTACCCCCCTTTTTGTTTAGAGAATAATGTAGAATTAATTTATCGCTCAATCTGTATAGCAGTAATTTATACCATCATTTTAGAATTTCCTTCAAATATCTCTGTTGCTGTAGAGGCAATGAGCTATTTTTACACCCTGATCCTTACTTTTTATTAAAACTTTGATTCGCGACAACAGTCAAGACAGCCTTGGAGTAAAAACAACCGGCAGCCAGATTATCAGGCTGGCAGCGCCTATTTCGCTGGCTTTGCTCATACCCCAGCTCAATTATTTTACCAATACAATGTTCCTTGGCAGGCTTGGGCTTAGAGAGCTGGGAGTAAATGGTATTACCGGAGTATTTTACCTGATACTGAGCATGATAGGCTACGGCCTGAGCAGTGGTATGCAGATACAGATGGCCAGGCGGGCGGGCGAGGGCGATAAAAGAGGCCTTACCCAATTGCTCACCAATGGCGCTATGCTCTCCATCATGTTTTCATTGGGACTGATGTTGCTTACCCTTTGGTTTGTGCCGCTGCTTTTTGAGTTCAGCCTGCACGATTATGATAATCTGTCGCTGAGCGTAAATTTCGTTTATATACGTGTTTGGGGCCTGCCATTCCTGATGATGTGCCAGTTGCTGAGCTCTTTTTTTATATCCATCGGGCGCTCCAGGCTTTTGATATATGGCTCGCTGGTGGCAACCCTTACAAATGTTTTATTTGATTACCTGCTTATATTTGGTAAACTGGGCCTGCCCGCAATGGGTTTTAAGGGAGCTGCACTGGCTTCTGTTATAGCCGAAATATTGTATTGCCTTTCGATGCTTGGTATGTTTTTTTATCACAATATGCACCGGCAATACCCAATTGCTGAGTACCTGTCTTTCGATTTTTCGTTGTCTCAGCGAACCCTGACAGTAGCTTCTCCGCTTATTGTGCAGTTTTTGTTCAGCATAGGCGGGTGGCTGGTATTTTTTATATTTGTTGAGCATCTGGGCGAGCAATCGCTGGCGGCATCGCAGGTGCTGCGCAATATATTCGGTATAGTGGGCATAGGCACCTGGGCGCTGGCTACCACCTGCAATACCATGGTGAGCAACCTGATAGGGCAAGGCAGGCAAAAAGAGGTAATGAAAATTATCTGGAAAATATGCAGGCTGAGTTTTGCTTATGCGCTGATCATCTGTTTGTTATTGCTGCTTTTCTCAGGAAGTTTTTTATCCATTTATACCCACGATGCCGGGCTCATACAATTTGCGTTGCCCAGCCTGAGGGTGATAGTGGTGGCTACCCTGATAATGTCACTCTCTACTGTGGTATTTAATGGGGTAGTAGGTACAGGCAACACCATGGTTAATCTTACCATGGAGATTACCTGTGTGGCTGTTTACCTTGTTTATTGTTATATTATTATACATGTAATGCACAGCCCCTTGTTTATCTGCTGGGGATCTGAATTCATATATTGGACCACCTTGCTGATTGGTTCAGTTTTTTACCTGAGAACAGGCAGATGGCGCGGGAAGGAGATATAGGCTGGGAGTTTGGAGTTAGGAGTTTGGAATTTGAATTTGGAGTTTGTTTAGTTGGTTAAACGTTCTGTTTCCGGTTCTGGTTTTGCGGAGATTGCTTCAGCAACGATCTTCTCCACAGTAATGCCGTAATGGCTTACATTAAAGGTGCATTCACCATTTTTAATAATGAGTATTTGGGGCGACTGATGATATACCTTAAAATCTTCAGCTATCTGGCTGGATACCGGTCGGTAAGTGATGAGGTCGAGATAATAAAACAGTACTTCATCGGGGAGCGGGTCTTGTTCCAGCCTGGTTTTAGCCATGCTGCTTATTGAGCAGCGTGTGCTGTGCTTGAAGATGACAACAGGTTGTAATTTGCTTTGTTCTTTTATCTGTTCGAGTTGCTGCAGATCGGTGAGTTCAATCCAGTTCATGTTCATAGAGCAAATATATAAGATTCAGGGTTTTTATGGATTAAAATGTAAAAATTTTCCGTCAGTTTATTGCCCTGGTTTATATATCTTTGTTAACTTATTTCAGCATTATTCTTCAACTTTTAAAGAGTATAACTATGAAAACCTTACTGATATTCCTTGTCAGCTTTTTTGCCTTCAGCCAGGCTTTTGCAATTGCTCCCATAACAGGGGATTCGAGTGTATGCCAGGGACTGACCGCAATTGTTACTGATTCAACACCTGGTGGAACCTGGAGCAGCAGCAATCCGGCAATAGCTGCAATAGGCTCTTCAACCGGTATTGTTACAGGACTATCAGTCGGTACCGTTCTATTAACTTATACGGTTGGGTCCGGTTTTGTAATAAGGCCCTTTAATATTTATCCTTTATATCCGATATCGGGGCCAGGTTTCCTTTGTACCTTATTTGGATTAATACTTACTAATCCTGCGCCTTCAGGAGTATGGACTAGCAGTGACTCATTGAGCCTTGGAATAACATATGCCTTCGGAACAACAATTGATACTGCAGCAATCATCGGCATAGCGCCAGGAATTGATACCATTTTCTATACGCTACCTACAGGCTGTACGTCAATGAAAGTAATCACTGTTTCCCCATCTCCTATACCGATTCTCGGATTAAACCATGTATGTGCCGGAACTTCCGGAACATTATCTGATGCAGTGTCAGGAGGGGTGTGGAGCAGCAGCGCCCCGGCAATTGCCACAATAGGCACTGCAAGCGGAGTTGATGCGGGGATTGCGCTGGGAGTTACCAATATCACCTATACACTCGGGCCAGGCTGCTATGCAGTGATGCCATTAACCGTAAATCCTGTTCCAGGCGCTATAGCCGGCCCATCAACCGTATGTGCGCTTGATTCAATACTATTGACCAATGCAGATGCCGGAGGGATATGGAGCAGCAGTAATACTGCTGTAGCTACTGCAGGAACAACTTTCGGTAATGTAACAGGTGTGAGTGCAGGTGTAGCCACTATTTCTTATTACTTCGATCCGACCTGTTATGTTACTATGCCGGTTACCGTAAATCCGGCTCCAATGCTTTCCAGCCCACTCACAGCTACTTTTTGCAGCGGATTTTTGTTTACCTACGTCCCTTCAGGTACAATGCCCGGAACAACATTTACATGGAGCAGGGCCGCAGTACCTGGTATCAGCAATCCGGCGGCCACCGGTACCGGAACTATCAGCGAAACATTGATCAGTACTTCTGCAAGCCCGGTAGTGGTAACTTATTCCTATTTTATGAATGGCGGAGGTTGTTTCAATACACAATCAGTATTGGTAACGGTTAATCCGATACCTTCTTTATCCAGTTCACTAACCCCGCCTGATTTATGCGACAGCACCATATTTAATTATACCCCAATGAGCGGAATTACGGGAACTTTATTTACCTGGGGCAGGGCAGCTATATCGGGGATACTTGAAGCCGCCACCAGTGGTGCAGGCAACCCTAATGAACAACTGATCAATACCAGTACTTTGCCCTTACCAGTGTCCTATGTGTATGCGTTATCAGCATCGGGTTGCAGCAATCTGGATACGGTTACTGTTACAGTTAACCCCACTCCATTATTGTCAAGTACGTTTACTCCTCCTTCTCAATGCAATACGCTACCGTTTAATTATTTACCAACCAGTGCCACACCAGGTGTTACTGATATTTGGAACCGCTCCCCGATCCTTGGCATAACTCCACCGAGTTCATCCGGATCAGGTAGTATTTCGGAATATATTACCAATACTACAACAGGGCCAATAAATGTATCTTATTATATCAGGCTGTCGGTTGATGGCTGCGCTAATTCATTTGCTCAAGGTATTACGTTTACTTTGATGCCATGCTCGGCACTTTTAGGCGTTGCAAACAGTTTGACTCCTGAAGCACAGGATATTTCCCCTAACCCAACAACCGGTGAAATCAATATTACCGGACTCAACGGGGCAAGCTCGCTGAAGGTATTTAATCTGTTGGGTCAGGGGGTGTTATCGACAACCCTCAGCAAGAATAATGAGACTGTGGATATTCGCTCATTGAGTCAGGGTATTTATATTTTCCGTGTTCAATCAGCAAATGGTTTGATTGAAAATTTCAGGATTGTAAAAGAATAGCTTCATAAAATACTTCTGTTCCGTATTTATTAATCAGATAATCAATTGATGTACTAATTGCTGATTTTGCTGCCATCACATTCGCTGACTTCAGCAACGGCGAAGTAGTCAATTGAAAGACAATAAACCTATAATCATTTAGGGATTACCATCGAACCAATTAAAATCAGCTTAAAAGTACCAGATAAGTCTTCATCAGACCAGTCTGAATGATACTAAGTATTAAAGCTTTATTGTGTAAATGCAACAGGGCGCAGAAGCTATTAATTTCCGTCGGATATTTTATGGCGGCATTTGCCCAGCATCAGGTTCAGATCAATACCAAGTGCGCTGCTGTTGCGGGTAGCCATGCAGAATATACCGGTTGATACTCCGATGTATTCGGAGAACGGAAACTCATAGGTAGGATTAAATAATAATCCTGAAGCACCATTGCTGACTATGGAATAGGTGTAATTTATCTGGTTGTTTGTAAAGTTTTTCTGCGTACCGTTGGTTTCTGCCTGATAAGGATAGGCGCTGCCCGAATAGGTTGAAAAATACTGTGGCGTCGCTACAGTGCCGAAACAAATACCTCCGCGGAGCAACAATCTCGTCTTCCAGTTACGGGCTAATATAGCTTTTCCTATCATCAGGCCGAACATGTTAGATGTTTGCTGCGGATAGGCGCTGGATGGAAAGCCAATGCTTAACGGTGCAGATATGCCATCGGGCAGGTATGGAGTATTCCGGCTGCACATATAGTAGCCGCCGGTAAGTACATATTTCTGATAGACAATGAGATTGAGGGCCGCTTTTATACAGGTCTGGTTGCCTATAACGTCGCCCACCTCGGCATAATAATAAGTGCCTGCCGTAAGATACCTGTTCTGTGCACTGCATAATGCAGTATTCATAACCAGTATTGCAACTAACAGAGTATTTAAAAGCTTCTTATTCCCCATACAGATAATTTTATGGCTTAAAAGTAATTATTATTTTGATTTTTGTATTTGACTAAAGGCAGTTTCTTATAAAATTATAGCTGTAAAAATCAGTCTCTTAAATAAAGCAGTCATCTGCCGCATTCTGATATTGGTATGAAGAAATTGGATTTGCAATTATCACATTACCTAGGACTTGATGCTATGCAATGAAAAATTTCCGGCAATGGAGTAGCGTAGAAACCGGGACTAAAATAAGCCTGTCACAAAATAATTTTATAGCCTTAAATCAGTTGAAACCGAATTATACCACTCAAAGTTCGGTCAATGGTCGTGGCATGAATCCCTGTCCTTTACCGGATCAATGTAAGGTCGCCTTTATATCTATAGGTTTTTCCGTTTTCCCTTTCTACAATAATGTAGTAGTTATAAACACCCATATCCTGCGGCTCACCATTAAACTTACCATCCCATCCTTTATTGTTGTCGGTTGTTTTGCATACCAGTTGCCCCCAGCGGTTGTAGATATTCATTTCTACCAGTTTGCCGTAGCGCAGATTGGCAACCCTGAATACGTCATTCAGGCCATCTTCATTGGGCGTAAAAGCCGATGGTATTACTTCATAGGTTGTGGCAATATCTATGGTTACCTGTGCGGTGTCCAGGCAGCCATACTGATTATATCCATACACAGTATAGGTAGTATTAATCAAGGGATCGGCAATAGGATTGTTTATGTTTGCATTACTCAGAGTGCCATTATCAGGGGTCCAGTACCAAAGCACCGCTCCATCGGCATTCAACCGGATACTGTCGCCGTAATTGATGGTGGCATCGGCAGTTACATTGGTCATAAAATGTACCAGACTTATGGTACTAACCTGCAGGCTGGCGGTGTCTTTGGCATGGCAGCCATACATATCAGTTACCGTCACAGTATAAACGGTAGTGACCGGAGCTGTAGAAATTGTTGAATCGCAATTGGTACAAGACAAATTCAGGGCCGGGGTCCATACATAGTTAACGCCTCCGGAGGCGGTAAGGGTACCCATAGGATTATAACAATCAGTTACTGCCCCGGTGGTATGAATATCTGGTAATGCCTTTACCGTAATAGTGTAGCCGTTGGTTTGTGTGCCTGACAGCGGGCAGGCATTATCTTTGAAAGTGAGATAAAATATGTAATTTCCCGGTGAAACGTTGGTTGAAGTCCAGCTGAAAGTACAGGACGGGTGATTAGTGGTATTGTTGAGAATATTTAGTGTAGCGCCCGGGGGAAGCCCGCTTGAGGTTACCGTAATCTGGTTATTTGTATCGGCTTCAGTGGGATTGATAAATAATGTATAGGCTCCTGAATCTACGCAGATATCGAAATGGGCACTATCGGACAAAATACCTGCAGATGCAGTATTGATATAGCCCGTAGGCGGGATATCGGTACAGGTGATAACCAGAAAAGTCATCTCGCGCTGGCAACTCCCTACAAAAGCCCCATGCCTGAACTCATCTACATTATAAACTACCAGTGCACGCTGAAGCACATTGGGAACAAAAGATATCTGCCCTGAATTTTTATCGAAAGTAAAACTGCCCGGGACAACGGACAGAGGGGCTGCTCCGCTGAAAGGAGGCAAATAAGTAACAGGTGAAAACGTACCTGAGCAATCGGCTACACCGCTGATGCCTGTTATCAGCGAAAAAGACAGACTGTCGCCATCAGGGTCAACCGCCGCCGGATTATAACCATCATTGTTGTTATTGCAAAAGAATGGAACAGGGTCAGTGGTCATAACAGCACTGGAGTTATGATTTACCAGATTATTCAAGGTATCGGAGATCTGAATAGCCGATCCGGGTGCAATATTGGTAATTGCGGCAGCACGGCCCGCAATATTGCCACTACCCATGGCACCTGTAAACGTAAAGCTCCAGGTAGCAGACGCATAGGGAAGGGTGTATTGAGCGCTGTAAACAAATTTTTTTATTCCGGGAATGGCATAAGAAATATTGGTGCATTGCGTGCTGTCCTTATCGGCGGGGCAAACCGGGGTTATCTCCACTCCTGAATCGGGGGCTTGAATCTGAAGGTCGAGGGTATCTCCAAACCTGTTATCGTCCTGTATGCATATTTTGGGATAACAGGTGGGTAGTGTAGAAAAGGCGGCAGCGCTTGCAGGGCCGCAATCGCCATACGCAATAAGTGTTATAGTATAAGTATTGCCACTGACATAAGTATATATGAGATCCATTCCCACTATATGTGAGGCGTACAGTTTCCCACCCGGGATTAGTGATAAGGCGAAGAAAAAAGACATAATGATCCGGTTCAGGTAAATCTTCATAGTGTAAATTTAAATTGATAATTTCATATATCAATAGTTTTCTAAAAAAACAGATTTATAGTAGATCGCTCATATACAAGACATTATTAGATTTGAAAAGGTTGGGGGAAACCCTGTAACTCAGAAGGAAGCCAGAAGAGTAGATTCTGATCATAGTAATAGCCTTAATGCTAGGTTTATTTGGCGGGCAATTGAAATTTGTGGCATGTAAGAATTGAGCATAAATATTCCGGCCATTTTCTTTATGTTCAATAATCGGCAGTTAAATTTTTGCTGGCAGAATATTAGTGTTTAATTAACAGCCGGCTTTCATTATTCCCGACTTATTAAATTGTGGGTTGAAGGCTCAATAAACTTAAATAAATATTTTAATTTAATCTGCTGTGTTCATTTTGAGGCGTTGGTACTGTCGGTAATGGCTTTAAATTTTTCTTGCACAAGATGCCCGAATTGAACTGATCCCCGGATATTGAAATGAGTAATATCATAAAAATTTTCTGTCCCTTTCAGAGGGTAACCATCTATAAAAAGGACATTATTGTTCCGGCAAAAATCTGCCAGTAAATTTCTGAATTCTTTAAAGAAAGCATCTGTAGTCCGGCTTTTTTTTATTCTGGAAATATCTAAGCCATTAATGTTTGTGTAATTCCCGAATGGTGTGGGTTGGGATATGAAAACGGGTATGGCGCCAGTATTAACAATTGCATTTTTGAGCGACATTAACTGGTAGCCGGATTTGATAAAAATGTTTTTTGTGTTATCAGCAAATTCACCATTGTTTGTATGTGGCATATTATTCCAATCCACTTTTCTATGCCCTATCTCCAGGCTGTTATTCAATTTTGATAAATAGAAAGGTATAATTACGGATCGGAATAAAGCAAGTTGTTTCAGCTTATTTATAAGGCGGCTTGATTTGCCTGTTTTGGGCGCCAGGGTTTTATCATTGAAGGGGTTGACCAGTACTACGATGTACTTTGGTTTAATATAATTTAGCCTCTTTATACATTCTATCCATTCATAGCTGCCACTGCCATCTATGCCACAATTGTTGAACCAGTAATTACTGCCAGAGAATGCGGTTGATATCCAGGTGCTGTCCTGAGGTATATAGAGTGATTGTGTAGTGCTTGAGCCTATGAACAATATTTTATCTCTGCTGATGGTGTCTGACCAGTTTTCGCCAAGGAAACCGATATTATTATAATGGACTGTAAGTGTTTTTGGTAATTCAGGGATGAAATCGTTGTGATAGATACGGGTCAGGTTATTATACCCATCGCTGCTTCTTGTCTTGGCCGGGTTATAAACCTGGAATGACAAAGCTATTATCAGGAACCCCAGAAATCCAAAGAGCAGGAATTTCAGGGTAAAACGGATTTTAGAACTGGAAATAGATAAATTGTTCATTGGTATTGCAGGTGAATGAATAAAATATGGCAATAGTCAGTATGAAATATAGTGCATATCTGGTTACTTTGTTTTTTGGGGTTCTCAGCTTTCGTTCATCGTGCCTTAACCACCAATCAGCAGCTACCAGCGGACAAATGAAAGCCAGTGTAATGAGCTGGCCCGGGAGCCGTAATAACTGGGAAGGCTGGTGAAGGGCGCTCTCAGCGATATGTTTCAGATAGCCAAGTGCCGGATGTATACCATTGGCACGCACGAATACCAGTGCAAATGTTATAAAGGTAAAAGTGGCGCACATTTGCCAGAGTTCTTTAAGACGGGGTAGTTTGCGATCGTATGCGACAATTTCGTTTGAATTCAATCGATTTCTCCGGAGCAGCAGCAAGGGTATAAATCCTAATGTATGTATGAATCCCCATGCTATGTAATTCCAACTGGCGCCATGCCAGAACCCGCACACCAGGAAGACTATCATTACATTGCGGACAGCCTTAAGCCTTCCTTTACGCGAGCCGCCCAGGGGGATATAAAGATAATCTCTGAACCAGGAGGAGAGCGATATATGCCATCGCCTCCAGAATTCAGCGATATCGCGGGAAAAATAGGGGAACCTGAAGTTGCTGAACAGTTCGAATCCCATCATTTTGGCAGTACCAATGGCAATATCTGAATAACCGCTGAAATCGGCGTAAATCTGGAAACTGAATGCTACCGAGCCGAGGATTAATGTTAGGGCATTATAGTTGTGGTAATTACTGAAAATCAGGTCCACTGACCGGGCAAGCGTGTCGGCAATTGCAATTTTCTTGAAAAGGCCCCAAAGCAACAGCCGGCTGCCTTCCACAGCCTGTGTATAACTGAATCGCCTCGCTTTTTGCACCTGCGGCAGTAAATGCCCGGCCCGTTCTATTGGGCCAGCCACCAGCAAGGGAAAGAAGCTGATAAATACGGCATAATCTATGAAATTTTTTACCGGCTTTTGCTTGCCCCGGTAAATATCGAAAATATATGACAGGCCATGAAAAGTATAAAATGATATGCCCAGCGGAAGTGCAATATGCAGTAAAAACGGGTTAGTGTGTAATCCCAGCAATCCCAGTCCGGCGCGGACCTGGATTGCGAAGAAGTTGTAATATTTGAAGAAACCTAGTATGCCAAGATTATTGATAATACTGAACCACAGGAAGAATTTTGCTTTTTTAGGGTTTTGGGATGCCACACCGAAACCAAATGAATAATCAAGTATAGTGCCGAACACCAGCAACCCTAGGAATTTCCAGCTCCACCAACCATAAAAAAAATAACTGGAGCATAGAACCAGCAGATTCTGCCATGCCGGTTTTTTATAAAAAACAAACCAATAGAGCAGGAAAACTATCGGGAGAAACAATAAGTATTCGAATGAATTAAACAGCACCCTTGGTTATTTATTGATTACCGGAATATCAGACATCAATTATACAAAAAAACAGCTCCATGTTTCCCAATGTTTTTTGTTTAAACTATTAATCCCGGATTTCAGCATGGCCAAATCATTGCCAATATTGTAACTAAGGCAGGAAATATGCAAGATGCAGATAATTGTATATCCTCCATTTTCCAATCCACACATTCCACTTTTTATCCACAACCCTGTTCTGCAAACTCAATTCCATTTTTCATTTGCTTAAATTTGTGGGATGCAGAATTATTTAGCGGGATTGAATGAGCAGCAACGTATAGCGGTGGAACATGTGGACGGGCCGATAATGATCATTGCCGGGGCGGGGAGCGGAAAAACCAAAGTACTCACTACGCGCATTGCACACCTGATGAATGGCGGCGTGGATGCATTCAATATACTGGCGCTGACATTTACCAACAAGGCTGCGGCAGAAATGAAAGAAAGGGTGGAAAAGGCTTTGGGTAATACGGAGGCAAGGAACCTGTATATCGGCACTTTTCACTCGGTATTTGCCCGGATACTCAGGGGAGAGGCCCACAGGCTGGGATACCCGAATAACTTTACCATTTATGATACCGATGATGCCAAGAGCGTGGTGAGGGATATAGTGAAGGACATGAACCTGGACGACAAGCACTACAAGGCTGCCTATGTATATAACCGGATATCGGCGGCAAAGAACAGCCTTATAGATCCTGCGATGTATAAGGCAGACAGCAGTATTCAACAGGAAGATGCACGCACCACGAGGCCGCTGATAGGCGATATTTATGATGCCTATGCCAAGCGCTGCTTTAAAAACGGAGCGATGGATTTTGATGACCTGCTGTTTAAAATGTATATACTGCTGACGCACTTTCCGGAGGCGCTGGCGAAATACCAGAACAGGTTCAGGTACATACTCATTGATGAGTACCAGGATACGAACGTGGCACAGTATGCCATAATAAAAATGCTTGGCGCGCGGCACGAAAATATATGCGTGGTGGGCGATGATGCACAGAGTATCTACTCATTCAGAGGGGCTACGGTGGCTAACATTCTGCAGTTTCAGGATGATTATGATGATGTGAAAGTGGTGAAACTGGAGCAGAACTACCGCAGCACCCAGACCATACTGAATGTGGCCAACAATGTGATAGGCAACAACAAGAACCAGATAAAAAAAGAATTGTGGACAAGCAACACTGAGGGTGAGAAGATAATGCTGGTGCGCACCATGACCGATAATGATGAGGGGCGGTTTGTGGCTGATGCCATAAAGGAGCAACAGATGCGGAACCACTACAGTAATAAAGATTTTGCAGTGCTGTACCGGACCAACTCCCAGAGCCGCTCATTTGAAGAGGCGCTGAGACGCATGAATATACCTTATAAGCTGGTTGGAGGCACGTCGTTTTATCAGCGCAAAGAGGTAAAGGACTACCTGGCCTACCTGCGTACGGTGGTAAATACACAGGATGAGGAGAACATAAAGCGAATTATCAATTACCCGGCAAGGGGCATAGGGAAGACGAGCATTGAAAAGATAATAGTGCGGGCCAATGAGCTGAATGTGACCTTCTGGGAAGCGATATCGAACCCGGATATAGCTGGGATAAGAAGTGCGCAACTGGATAACTTTGTGATGATGATCCGCAGCTTCCAGGCTATGCTGGTTAAGGGCAATGCTTACGACCTGGCCTTTGCGGTAGGTAAGCATACAGGTCTGGTGCAGGAATTGCATAACGATAAAAGTGTGGAAGGCCTGGCACGGTATGAGAACGTGCAGGAGTTGCTGAACTCAATAAAAGAATTTACAGAGACACCTGATGAAGAAGGTGAACTGCTGGATAAGAGCCTGGGCAGCTATCTGCAGCAGATAACACTGCTCACTGATGCTGATAAAGATAATGACCCTGATGCCGATGCTGTTAAACTGATGACCATTCACGGAGCGAAAGGCCTGGAATTTGGGTGCGTGTTTGCCGTTGGGCTGGAAGAAAACCTGTTTCCAAGTTCTATGAGCTTGTTTGACAGGGCAGACCTTGAGGAGGAAAGGCGGTTGTTTTATGTTGCCATAACGCGTGCCAAAGAACGACTGTGGGTGACCTATGCCAACAGCCGGTACCGCTTTGGTAACCTGGTGCAGAATGACCCCAGCCGTTTTATTGAGGAAATACCTGCAGCACACCTGGACAGGACCTTTACGGGGGTGAGCAACAGGCCGCAGCCGGGTGGGTTTAACACGATGCTGAATCAGTCGTTCGACAAGGTGCCCTCACTAAAGAAACTGGCTGATAAACTGGCTACTGCTACTACTGCTGCGCCGACCCATACACCAACAGCCAATTTTGCAGCAGATGATTCAAGCGGCATGGCTGTGGGCATGCAGGTAGAACATCAGAAATTCGGGTTCGGGAAGATACTGACCCTGGAAGGTGGTGCAAACAATAAGATAGCGGGTATAGACTTTGGGGCAGGGCATGGGGTAAAGAAGATCATGTTGAATTTTGCTAAGCTGCGGATAGTAAAATAATCCGGCAATTCGACAATTTTTGTTGTGGTTGTTTACAGGCTACCTTGCGTCTATATCTGCGGTGTCGACTGAGACGCCTTTGGCAACGATCATGTTAATGAATTTTCCTGCACTTTCAGCGCTATCAAAATATTCATCGGTATTGAAGGAGTTGCCATCTTTAAAAATTACCAGGTAGTAGGGGGCTTCCATTTGATTGTTACTGTTGCCGGCTGAATGGTGGTAGCAGGTTACTTTTTTTATTTTGGCATAATAGTCGGTATGCGTACGTGTGTCGAATAGGTTCAGGTAAGTAAATTTATTGGTGGTGGCAATAAGCCTAGTGGTATAGGTCATGATGAATGTAATGATGAAGGGATACAGTAACAGCCTCATCATGTAGGTGTTAACTTTACCATTGTCAAATCCGGCTTTGGTGTTTTTATAGATCATATAGTTGCCAAAGTGGCGCGTAAATATTGTTTTAATGAGCAATTGGGTAACCGGTAAGGCCGTGGCAAGGCCTAATATAATGCCGGGTATAAAGAATGCAATGTGACTGACCGGGAAAAAAAAAGCCGGAGGCCAAACCAGCAGCCCGTATAAAGCCAGGTAGGCAAAATTGAAAACCACCGAATAAAGCCATGGCAGCAAAAAGAGGACCAGAAGTACGGCTATACCTTCGGCATAGAGCCATGAAATGTATTTCGCCTGAAGTGTACACCATTCCACATAAGAGACAGCCCTGGGCGGGAAGTATGGAAATTTTTTTCTGAAGAAGTTGTCAACTGGGCTCATCAGCAGTTTTTGGAAGCGGAATCAGGGTTAGAGAATAGTGCCCTGTTGTAATTTACGGCTTCTTTGGTGAAGAAAAATAAGCCAATAGCCAGAACAGGCTGATACCGAGTATAGCGCCAACAGAATCGGCAACTGCATCCATAAACTCCATGCTGCGGCCAAGGAAGGAGAGAAGGCCCTGCAACAGCTCAATAGCTGCACCAAGGGCCATTGCGATCAAAAACCAGCCTGCAAGCCTGCGGAATTGCCATGAAGGATTGGCGCACAGCCAGAGAACGGTAAAACCACCGAAAAGCACCAGGTGAACCCACTTGTCTATAAAAGGCACATCAACTTTTGGAAGTTCTTTGCCGGGGGTGAAGCAGCCAACAAAAATAAGCAAGGTCCATAGTATAGCTAAGAACCTTGCTTGTTTTTTATAAGGGGAATCCGGGGAAAAAATCCGGGTCATTAATGGCCTGTGTGCTTTTCGTATGCTGCAGCATCAAGCAGGTTTTCAGCTTCCTCCGCATTATCCATTTTCACTTTCACAATCCAGCCTTTGCCATAAGGATCGGAATTAATCAGTTCTGGTTCTTTTTCCAGTAACGGATTTACTTCAGTAACCGTTCCGCTAACCGGCAGGAAGAGATCAGATACTGTTTTTACCGCCTCAACCGTACCAAAAATTTCGTGTGCACTAAGGTGTTTGCCTACGCTGTCAATATCTACAAATACAATATCGCCCAACTCATGCTGTGCAAAGTCTGTGATGCCGATTGTAGCGATATCTCCGTCTGTACTGATCCATTCGTGGTCTTCAGTATAATGTAATGTTGCTGGGATACTCATTTAGAATTTATTTTGGGATAAAAATAAGCGAAAAAAATTAAAAGGTTTATGACGAATGAAATTAAATAGCAGTGATTTGAAAAGTTAATGAACTGCTGCTGAATTGAAAATTAAAATGAAGCTGGCTGGCTGTTATATTGGATTTTTTATTTTTTATGCATGATGGTAAATGTTCCCGCTAAATAGGGCATATTCGTTTAGAAAAAAAGAATCCTGATTAAAGTCATGTTGGTGTCTTGATTATTGGGGTATTTTTGGCTGTAAAAATATTTTTGTAAGGTAGTTGATTTTGGTATTAGTGTATTGAGTTTATTTTAATTAAGAAGGCATTGAATAAACAAATATTTACAATCAGGTGAATTAAAATAAAAATATTTTCGCTAATTTTATAGAGTAATAATCAGTGTATGGGGGTTTTCGTATTGGAGTTTTATGTTGGCTGCGCTTTTAGGATAGGCTCATTTTCTCAAAAACGGAAAAAAAATCCACATTTTGGATAAAATTAATATTAGTATAATGTTTTTTGTATTGATAATCAATGTTTAAAATTTTTGGCACGATTTTCGTTTACTTTAATGCAAACAGTCGAAAATTAATAGAAAAATAAAATAAGAATAAGAGTAAAAGAGTAAAATATCCTGTATTTTACAAACTAGAAAAGATAAAAAACGAAGCAGAGAAATCTGAATTACAGACAAAGTGAGGTAGTTGGAAAATTTTCACGTGGTCCTTAATTCAATAAAAAGATTAACTGCAGGATTCAAGAAATAGTAGATACTAATCTATTTTGTTTGAGTTAAGGGCCTTCCCGTAGTCTTATGGGAGGGCTTGATTTTTTTAGGAAACTGAGCAACCTGATTCTGAACGAAAGAGGAGATTTACAGGTAGAGCCAGATAATTGTCATGTAGTACTCAAATTAGATTACCTTGAGGGTTGAACGGATTGAATGAAAGCGAAATTTGAGGAACTGATAGAAGGGTATATTACTAATAAGATAGGCATATCGGATAATTTTTTGGCGCTGCCACTTGCATCCGCCTTACAGCAAAACATAATCCGGCTAAGCAGAGACAGCCGAATGGTAATGGCCGGTGTAGGCAACAATACACACAAAGACAAGAGCCAGAAGATACGCGGCGACCGTACCTGCTGGATCGATAACAAATCGAAGAATAATACAGAGATAGAATTCCTGGACATGATTCGCCAGTTTATGGACTATCTGAACAAGACTTGTTATACCGGGCTTAATTCTTTTGAATTCCACTATGCACTTTATGAGGAGGGTACCTGCTACCTGAAGCACAAAGACCAGTTCAAAAATGATTATAACCGTAAATTTTCAATGATCGGCTATCTGAATGATAACTGGGTAGAAACCGATGGCGGGCAACTTATCATCCACGACGAGGATGAAACACAAAAGGCAATTATGCCTACAATTCAAAAAACTGTATTCTTCAGGAGTGATCAGGTAGAGCATGAAGTTGCCGTAGCCCACCGGCAGCGGATGAGCATTACCGGGTGGTTGAAGCGAAGTTAACAAGCTAGGCATTACATGTTTTTTCAATCGTTTTTAGTCAGACAAATAATTATTAGCCGCAAAGCGGCCATTTTTATAAGCCTGTAAAACAGGGATCAAGTTGAAAAGTTGGGGGAAGAAAAATATTAGGCATAAATTTTGGATAATCTGAAGAGGAAGAAATTGATGTCCCTAACGCCCCTGGAAGTTGCTCTGAATGCCTTTATCTTGGCATTGAAAGATTCGGCAGATG
>CAILLK010000116.1 GCA_903835005.1 uncultured Bacteroidota bacterium
AATATAAATATTTTTAATCAAGTAAAAAAGTATTAGAACATATGACATTAATAAAAGAGCAATTTTGCCTCGGTAAAAAAAATAAATAGGCTCGTTCATTTTCCTTGTAAATTTAATATTTTCCGGATCTAGATTAGTGTTTGGCTCATTTTTTAATTTTTTTATTACTTTGTGTTCTTCAGATAAATATAGTTTTTTCCAAATTATTCCGCCTGTTACATAATGAAGTAAATCAAAAATAATGGATAATGACAATGTGATTAAAGGTAGAATTAGAAAAGAATCTAAAGTAGTATAACCATTATCCTCACTTTTAAATAGCCAAATAATAGCAATACCTGCAAAAATGAGTTGCCTGGTAATGTCACTTGCTTTACCTGTATATTCATCGCCTCTTTTTTTTAAGTCGCTTAATTTCATAATTATCATTTATGCATTGGGCCCATATCATCAGTTAAGTCGTCTTCATCATCAATTAATTCGCCAGGATTAGTATCTGTAGTAAAAATAGATGTAACTATATTAGCTTGAATATACAATAAAGGCCAATAAAACTGAACATCTTTCCATCCATTCTCCTTACTACCTTCTTGGAATGAAAGGAACAAACACGGGATATCTTTTGCAATTTTTTTTGCTTTTGTTGAATCAGTTCTACCGTCAGAGTAACTATCATTAAACATCTTGCCTCGTTGATTCTCTTTATATCTGGCATTGTTTTTCGGTACTTTATTAGCAAATAAATACAGATGTCCTTTTAGTTCTTTGATTTTTGTCTGATTTGATGAATATTCTATTGATGCTTTAAATTCATCTCTTGTGCATCCGAAAATTTCAGTCTCTGTATCAAAAGTATCATATATCCTATCTATCAATTCTTGAGCAATACCAAGAGGGACTAAAAACGGGTGTTCATAGTCGACCTCTATTTCGCTTAGTGTATCTGTAATACTCTTTACAATAGTCGAAATATGTGTTTTGGCTTTTGTTTGAATTCCATATATGCGTAAAGTACCTCCCGGTTTAAGTGTAACTGTATTTGAAATCAATAATTTATTTGGGCTGCAAGGAATGATTTTACCATCTGCTGCTTTTTGGATAAATGCTACCTTTTTATTTGCGCCACCGTCTTCAAAAGCTTTACGTAACGCTTTATCCGCCTCATGCATTCGACGCATTGATTCATAAATTCGATTTGTTGTATATAATCTTGTTACAGCCATGTCTTCCAAAGTTCTTGCACCGAATATCCTTGCATGCTGCATTACAGTATCCTGCTGCATTTTTTTGGGATTCCGACCATAGAAAAATCCTATTAGATTTTGAATTGTTATTCCACGATCGAGTATTTGACCACCAATAAAAATATTCAAAGGACTTTCTAATTTCAATTCGCCAGTGGACATGTTCAAAAGGCTCAAAACATCATTATCGGAATTGACTTTTCTGATTGTTATGTACCGAATATACTCACAAGCCTTTTTAAACACTTCTTCAAAAGATGGTAAATAATAAGATGTCAATGAAATTGATAGTTTTATATTTTCATAACTCTCCTGCAATCGTTCATTCAAAATCGAAGATTTCATTCTTCCTTCAACTTTGAGAGATTCAACCAATTTTCTTACGAGATTGGATTGGTTTTCATGTTTAATTTTTCCTGTTTCTGTATGTACAATAAAGCTGCTTTTGTAATTTGTTTTGCTAATCTTTTCAGATTGAAGAATTCTGATACAACTTGCAACCACATAATTTAATATCGCTGTTCGGAAATGGTAGACCGAAGGAGAATTCAATACGTTGTCTAATATTTTTCCATGTGTTTTGCTTAATGCTTTAAGCTCGTCTTCATTTATAGATTGAAACAAATATTGAGCTGGCGAATCAAGGTTTTGACTTTCTTCAAAATAGTAGTTGCTACCTATGTACTTATCATGTAATGGTAATACTATTGTAAATTTAGGCCGCATTGGTGCAAAAACTATATCCTTTATAACTATATTATCCGGTTGTAAATAAAGAGAATAAGGAGTTGCAGTTACCTGTAAATAATCAGAGCCCGCTGGTAAACTTTTTCTAAAATCACTTATTTGCCTAGATATGACATTAATATTTATCTCTTTTTCTCCATCTTCATTTTTTTTATTCTTATAGCCAATACTAACGAAATCAGCTTCATCATCAACTATAAGTACCTTTTTATTTTGCAGTGAAGGATATGTATCAAAAAACAACTTTTTTAATCGATTGATATTATCATCTTCTTTTTTTACGACTAAAATCAACTTTTGTCTTTCAATTACGTACTCATTAAGATCTTCAGGTATTTCCATTACGTCGAAAACTCTTAAAATATCTTCTTCTTCAAATTCCTGAAACTCACCTTTAAACCTTTGTACCGTTTGTTTTACTAATGCTCTGGTTCCTTTTGTAAGAACAACTGTGACATCATATTTTTTATCGAAACCTAACGCTATAATTCCTGTAAATCCTCTAGTCTTTCCACTTTGAATATCACCGAGCAACATTCCTGGATTCTCAACATCGGTTTTATTTGATAACAATTCCTGCACAGTATGCTCCATGCAAGCCATAAGTTCTTTACTATCGTCTCTTTTTTTGGTTAATCTATCGTATAGCCCCATATAATTATTATTAGTTATAAAAATCTGTATTTTGTTTTCAATTCTATATAATCAGATGGCAAATGTAATACAATATTAATAAGCTATTGGAACAATTAAATATTGGCTAATTTAACATAACGGGATAATAAAAGCATCATTAGTTATATTCTTAATAAATTTATGCTCTTTTGGATTTAAAATCCTAAAGAGCGAGATTTATATATCCGGATAGGCGTGAATGGGATAGCTCCTATGGAGCATTAGAAAATAATTGATTCATATATCTACAAAGCGGTAGCCCACTAACGGGGCATAATAGAGTTTCTGGCTATGTACATTTTATCATCCCTGGTTGCACTCTCCGCCACGGTGGATCATGCTAACAGTTCCCTCTTTGAAAAAAGAAGGGAGATTGCAAATTTCCTTTTGGGCATGGGATATTTCCATTATTTCCTGAGGTAGCTACTATGTATAGTCCGGCGTGATGTCAGTCGGATCATAGGGTAGGGGCAAGCCCTACCCCTACATATGATTTGATTGAGAGACCCAATAGATATCCTTACTTGAACTGTGCCATAGCCACTGAAGCCAGATAGAACCACTTAAGCCGGGACAATAAAACCTTAATTAAATTGCGGTTTGTTCCATGATCCAGCTTCTTGCATAGGCTCAGGATACCTCGGCGTGGCTGCCAATGCCACATATTGTAAGTTGCTGATAACCAATGTGCTGAAATTTTGCTAAAATGGCTTTGGTGCTGTTCTCAGCACAATGCGGTCAGCACCAAAGGGTAGAAATATTTTTGAATGAGGGATATTTCGATTATTCGGGAAACCGAGCCAACATCCCCCTTGCCCCTCCCGAGGGAAAATCGGGATAGACTTTCGCGCACCCACAAACCTACGCGGCAAGGGGGAATTTGCTGCATTGCTTTATTTCGGCGGATGTTGGTATTTGGACTTCAGGTGTATATATCCGATAATTTACGAGGGAATTTTTAAAGCTAATTTGTTTTTGGGATATTAACCTAATAGGAGCGGATTCAGGGATTAATTTGTCTTAAGATTTTTCCCGATGGGCGAGGGTTATTATCATCATTTCTTGAGGTTTTACGATGTAATGTCCATTGTGATGTCAGTCGGATCATAGGGTAGGGGCCCTTCTGTAATTACTCAGGGCAGGCTTAGGCCCTACCCCTACGTATAATTTGATTGAGAGGGTCAATAGATATCCTAACCTGAACTGTGCCATAGCCACTGAAGCTACATAGTACTACTAAAGCCGGGACAATAAAACCTTAATGAAATTGCGGTTTGTTCCTTGATCTGGCTTCTTGCACAGGCTCGGGATACTTCGGTGGTGGTCAGTAGGACAATACAACTGGCCCGGTAGGGGCTATTGATTTTGGTTTTCTTCCAGCTCACCGGATTTTTCTTACTTTTGCTGCATGATTGCCACACTGGAGCAAGCCACTAAGCTGGGCCTTAGGGAAGAAGAATTTGAAAAAATTAAGGAGATACTGGGTCGTACCCCAAATTTTACTGAGACAGCCATGTACTCTGTGATGTGGAGTGAGCATTGCAGTTACAAAAACTCGATAAAATGGCTCAAAACCCTGCCGCGCGACGGGGCTAAACTGCTGGTAAAGGCGGGTGAGGAAAATGCCGGCCTTGTAGATATTGGCGACGGGCTGGGCTGTGTGTTCAAGATAGAGAGCCATAATCATCCGTCGGCTATTGAGCCGTTTCAGGGTGCTGCTACGGGAGTAGGGGGCATACACAGGGATATTTTTACAATGGGTGCCAGGCCGATAGCATCGCTGAACTCATTGCGTTTTGGCAAGGTGGACAACCCCAAAACCAAGTGGCTGATAAAGGGCGTGGTAAAGGGCATAGGCCATTACGGCAACTGCTTCGGGGTGCCTACAGTGGCGGGTGAGGTATATTATGAGAGCTGCTACCAGACCAATCCGCTGGTGAATGCGATGAGCGTGGGCGTGGTGAAGCTGGGGCAGACCGTATCGGCAACATCGCATGGCGAGGGCAACCCGGTATTTATTGTGGGGGCATCGACAGGAAAGGATGGTATAGGCGGGGCTTCATTTGCATCGGCCGATATCAGTGAGAACAGCGCTGAGTCGCTGCCAAGCGTGCAGGTGGGCGATCCGTTTGAAGAAAAGAAACTGCTTGAGGCCTGCCTGGAAATGATACCCGGCGGCGCGCTGATAGGTATGCAGGATATGGGCGCGGCGGGCATTACCTGCAGCACCAGCGAAATGAGCGCCAAGGGTGAGCATGGCATGATCATAAACCTGGACAAGGTGCCAACCCGCCAGAGTAATATGAAGGCCTGGGAGATGCTGCTGAGCGAAAGCCAGGAGCGGATGCTGATAGTGGTGAAGAAGGGCAGGGAGCATGAGGTGCAGCATATATTTGACAAGTGGGACATACACTGTGTGCAGATAGGCGAGGTAACCAAGGACCTGAACCTGAAATACTATTATCATGGCGAACTGGTGGCCGATGTGCCTGCCGAAAGCCTGGTGCTGGGTGGCGGAGCGCCGATATATGAGCGCCAGTGGAAGGAGCCGGCTTACTTTGAAGAGATTAATAAATTCAACGCCGATGATATTAAGGTGCCTGCCGACCTGAAAGAGGTGGCATGGCAACTGGTGCAACTGCCCAATATAGCCAGTAAGCGCTGGATATATGAACAGTATGACAGCATGGTGGGCACAGGAAACACTCAGACCAATGAGCCAAGCGATGCAGCTATAGTGCGGGTGCACGGATCTGCGAAGGGGCTGGCCATGACAACCGACTGCAACAGCCGTTATGTATGGGCTGACCCGTATAAGGGCGCGATGATAGCAGTGAGTGAAGCCGCCAGGAATATTGTATGCAGCGGCGGATTGCCGGTGGCTATTACCAACTGCCTCAACTTCGGGAACCCGTATAACCCTGAGGTGTATTATCAGTTTGTAAATGCTATTAAGGGCATGGGCGAGGCCTGCCTGAAGTTTGATACGCCGGTAACGGGTGGTAATGTAAGCTTTTATAACCAGAGTGAGGATGGCCCGGTGTACCCGACGCCTACAATAGGTATGGTGGGTGTGCTGGATAACCTGAATCAGAAAATGAGCTTAGGATTTAAACATCCGGGCGACAGCATATACCTGGTTGGGGTGAACAGGGAAGATATCAATTGCTCGGAGTACCTGCACCATTTGTGCGGGGTTACACATAGTCCGGCGCCGCATTTTGAGCTTGAGGAAGAATACCAGGTGCAGCAGGCCATAAGCAGGGTAATAAGCGCTAAGCTGGTGAAGTCGGCACACGATATTTCGGAAGGGGGCTTATATGCCTGTATGCTGGAGTGCGCTATGGTAAACGGCCTTGGTTTTACACTGCATACCGGAAACGGCATACGCAAGGACGCGGTACTTTTTGGTGAGGCGCAGAGCAGGGTGGTAGTAACAGTGAACCCGGACCTGCATGGGCTGTTTGAAGCAGAAATGAAGGGTGTGCCATTTACCCGGATAGGACATGTAAATGCCAGCAGCGAGCTAATAGTGGATCATGAAAGCTGGGGTTATATAGCAGAGTGGAAAGAGGGCTATGATACAGCGCTGGAGCGGTTGCTAAACCCCTGAACCCCTAAAGGGGGACCATGAATTTAGCTGTACTTCATGAGATTTGGCTTCGTGCTTTGATTGAGCATAATTATTTTTGTACACTTTTAGCAGAGATTCTTTGGTTCAATTCAATAGATGTAGTAATCTTGTAGTAGTATAATCATTATTCTTATGACTACTATGGGAGAAAAGGAGTTTAAGGCATTTTAAGAAGCGTTGAGGAAACAGTGGTAAGCAATAAAGCATTCCAAAGAGTTTGCCATTAAAGCGCTTACAGGCTCGGGCATCATTGATGAAAAGGGGAATTACAAAAAGCCTTATGAATCTTTAGTTCATTTTAAATAGAATTTATCAGCCTCGATTTTAGCCGACTGTCGTGAAGGCGATATGATTGTGGCCTTTTATTATTTCAATGATTCTATCTATCTCCGAATATAAATCACGTTTGCTTTTTGCGAAATTCATCCAAATTAGTTTTATTTCCTCTTCATAATCATGAACACCAAAACCACCCCGAAGCAGATCATTGAAAGCATTTAGATTGTGTCCAGTCTTCCAATGCAGGTCTTTTCAATTTCCTATCAACTTCGACAAAGAAAGTTTCCAGGTCTGAAAATGAATTGCCATTGATTACTATCGTTTGTTTATTCATTTAGCGGAAAGTTTATCATTTCTTCTATCGTTCGTAACACACCTGCGCCCATGCTGCTTCTCCGGGCATTGGGGGATTCAGTTTTCTGATGGCTACTCTTATTTTTTCTGATAACGGGAATTGCTCTTTCAGGACATTGTAAATATTGAGTACAAAGGTTTCGAGTAACTGGCCGGGCTGATTAAACACAGCAGCAACGGTGCTTTGAATAAGTGTATAGTCGGCATAGGGCCAGGGCAGGGCATCTGGCAGCCAGATGTCTACATCTATTTCGAAAATATTGCCGAGGATGTGTTCCTGTGGGTAGAGGCCGTGAGGGGCGTGTATTTTGATTTTGTGGAGAGAGACTGTGAGCATTTTTTTTAGTAGAAAGTCGTTTGTCTAAAGTCTAAAGTCTAAAGTCTAAAGTAGTTAATAAACGATGTAAAGTTAGTCTAATGTTATTTAAATCTTGTTGAGATTGCATAAGGGTCTTGAGGAGTTCGTAGCATATCTTGCTTTCGTAGACTGGCAGCATGTGTATCCTAATTACCGCCATGTCCGCAAGCTTTTGTAAAGAGTTTGGGTGGTGGTGGTTTTTAAGACACGGATGAGACATAACTTTAATAATGCTTTAAAGCCTGATTTTACTGCACAAGACATAAATTAATGATACGCAATGTTCGACCCCGATGGGGTCGGATGTTTATAGAATATTGATTTTCTATAAACATAGGACTCTGAAGGAGTCCAGCCTGTGTTAGCACAATCCACAGTTTTTATCCCTTGTGAAGGATAGCTGAAACCCTGTTGGGTCGGAAGAATGCCCCCAAAGTATTTCACCCATTCAGGGATTGCCACTTTTATTTGTTGTACCGTGGGCTTCACCCACGGCTATTGTATTTTGCTCCTTCAGAGCTAAGAAAATGCGGAGGCCCGGTTGGGAAAGAAAGAATACTGCTGCAGCAAACGGAATTAAAAGCATATAGATAGCTGATCCGTTATCCGGGTAAGTTTAAAATATAAAGTTATGGAAAAGGAATATTTATAACTCCTCCCCGAATTGTCTTCTAATACTAAAACCTGTTAGAAATGGCGTAAGGGAATTTGGCGAGCTCATAGCGGATATTGTCGGCGGGCTGGAGGGTGTTGAGGTTATAAACAGTGTACCAGCCGGCATTGCCTCCGCAGGCTGTGACATGATGGGCGGGGATGCCGCCGGTGTAATTGTTTTCGCTTACAATATAAATCAGCCCATCAATGGAATCTACAGCTACATCGTGCGGGGTATTGAAATCGCCTTTAAGTGTGGCTACCACCTGGTAGGTATTGTAATCTATAACAAATACAGTGCCGATATTGCCATAGGAAGGTGGCAGGGTGCGGTTGACGGAGTCGAGGAGGCAGGCGACAAAGAGGTAGTTTTTTGAAGGGTAGATCGCCATTTCCTGGGGAAAGGGGCCAACCGGGATTGCTTTTATGAGTGTGTCGGCATGGGCATCCATTACGCGCACTTCATTTGAATTCTGGCAGGAAACGAAATACCTAGAATTGTCGGGTGTCATTTGTATCTGGTGCGGATCGGGAGTGGATGCTGTGGAAGCTGCAACAGGTGCATTGTTATTGATACTCAGGTATTTTGGTGAAAAACCACCGGTAAATGAAATTTTATCCACCACATTTCCGTATTGGAGCGTAACAAAAAAGGTATCGAAAGTGGCATTATTGGCAATGCCGTGCGGATAAATCAACCCGGAACTGCCGTTATTATTGGGGTCAATGGTCATTTTGTTATTGATCTTCATGGTGCTGGTATTGATAGTGACCAGGCTGCCGGCGCTCTGGTAACCAGATACCATAATAGCCGTATCGGAAGGAGAAAGCTGGAGGATACCCCACTGGCCCTGCCCGCCGGGAACGGTGCCACTGAGATCGGTATAGCCCACAATGGTGTCTGTGCGGGTGTCGAATTTCTGGAGCAGCTGGCCTAAATAGAATGCGATATACCCATAATTGCCATCGCTGGAAACCACAATATCGTGCATGGAATTATTGCCCGGATAGGTGCCCACGGGGATATACCTCATCACCAGTTTGCTCTGGCCATCTACCACAGCCACGAGGTTGCAGCCAGAAACAGTGATGTACATTTTCTGGCGGGTAGCAGCATTGGCGGCAAAAGGAATATTGCCACTGTTATCGGGGGCTCCTTTGGCAATCCAGTTGTACAGGGTATTGTATTCGGCGGTGGTAGGAGCCGGATGGGAGCCGAAATGCCCGGCATCTTTTACATAGATAAGCGAGGTGGAATCGGGATTGCAATAAGCAAGCAGCGGGCTATAAGTGGTATTGTAAGCTACAACAACCGCGCCGCTGATACCGCCCTGGAACAGATGCGCCCAGGAATCGAGCAGGAGCAGCCCGGCATTCTGATAGCTTGCCTGATTGTGGCAGCCGGAATAAGTGCATTTACTGACCAGAATGCTTGCGATGGACTCGGGGTAACCGTTATTGGAAGGAGTGGTAATAATCTTTGAAGGATGGGTGCAGGAAGAAACCCAGATAAGGGCAATAAATATGGATATTGTACAATAGATTATCAAGCGTTTCATAAAGAGGTACTAATTTTTCATAAAGTTATATAATTAAATGCAGAACGCGTTTTCCGGGCTTTTATTTTAATTAAAGAGCATTACTACAAAGTGCAGTGAAATATATCTTGGTGCAAACTGCATTATCTTGCGGGCGTATTGATGAAAAATCTGTCTCTGATACTTTTATTGGTGGTTTTTACGCCATTTGCCGTAAGTGGCCAGAAATATCATGGTAATGAACTTGTAATGCCACCATGGAGACATTACTCTGGTGAGACACAGTATATCATAGACACGGGCGTATTAATATGGGACCACAAAGCAAGAATTGATCAGATAATTATAGAAGGCAATACTGTTACACGCAGCAGGATAATAATTCGGGAAATAGGGATACATGAAGGAGACAGGATCAATGTTGACTCTATAGAATATTATAAAGAACAGGTAAAACTCAGGCTGCTTAACTTGCAGTTGTTTAATGAGGTGGATCAAACCCTGACACATACAGACAATTACAACGGAATCCAATGGGTTATCAGAGTGAAAGAACGGTGGCCTGTTATTCCTTCAGTTATTGTACAGTTTGCCGACAGGAATTTCAATACCTGGTTCGTAAAGGAAAACCATGACCTGCGCCGGGTAAGCGCCGGACTGACCCTTACCGATAAAAATTTCAGGGGAAACCTTGAAACGCTTGCAGTTACTGTGCAGGAGGGGTATACCCAAAAACTGGGCATCAGCTATATGCGGCCCTATGTGAATAAAGGACAGACCAACGGGGTAGGTATATGGTTCAGTGTATCGCAAAGCAGGCAGGCTTACTACAATACAGACTCGAATAAACTTGTTTATGCGGGCGCGTATTCGGGACCGGTGATTCAGCGGAATTATGAAGGCGGGCTGAGCTATGTATATCGCCCTGCATATGCCTCGAAACATACTTTTCAGTTCAATTATAAAGACTATCGGGTAAGTGATACGCTGCTGCAACTGAACCCGGAATATTATGCGAATAAAAGCAATCATGCGCGTTTCCTGGAGTTGTTTTACCGGTATGAGTATAACGGAGTTGATAACTGGAATTATTCACTGAACGGGTTTAAGCTGGTGGGTAATGGGGTGGTGCGCAAAGGATTTGAAGGACTGGATTTTCAGAGCTATGCCACTATTGAAGCGGGCCTGTTCAGCAACATTGCCCCTGGCTGGTACTACTCATTTGTGCTGCGGGGCAGGTTAATGTATCCGCAGGACCAGCCCTATTTTTTCAGGGGCGGATTGGGGACACAAACAGACTATGTGAGGGGATATGAGTACTATGTTATAGATGGGAGTAACTACGGGCTGCTTCGCTTTGACTTTAAACGGGAAATATTCAACCGCACGTGGTCTTTTCCGGTAAAATATTTTACAGCAATACCGCTCAGGATTTATCCGAAAATATTTGCAGATGCAGGGTATATCACCAGCCCCTCACCGGGGAACAGTTTTTTGAGCAACCGGTTCCTTTACAGCTATGGTGCAGGTATAGACGTGGTAACCCTGTATGATATAAAAATAAGGCTGGAGTATGCCTGGAATCATTTGAATCAAAACGGGTTATATTTACATTTTAACAGTGAGTGACGATAAAACCTGATTATTGCAAGTATTCTATGTTTTGAAATGGAAAACGAGACTTATAACATATTGCGTGCTGATAAGTGTATTTTTGAGTTTCAGAGTACAGGTATTAGATCTTTGTTAAAACAAGTTGAGTTCAGGGAAATTGAATATAGTTACGGTGCTTATAATATGTCTTTAGGTACTGTTTTAGAAGATGGTTCAGTTAATTTTTCAGATAGTACAAATAATGGAGATGTTGTAAAAGTATTAAGCACAGCAATTTACTGTGCGAAAATCTTCGCTAATGAATTTCCGGAAAGAGTAATTTTTTTCAGGGGAAACACTGAACAAAAGAACAGAGTGTATAACGAAATTTTGAGAAGATATTATGATGATTTTTCAATGAATTTCAATATCTTTGGTATGAATATTAAAGAAGGCCGTACCTTTGTTCAGAAATTCAATAAACGTAAAGATTATTCAGGTTTCTATTTAAGTGTTAAAATATAAGGCAGTTAATTATGAACTTAATCAGCAATAAAAAAGAGAAGAAAACAGATCAGTCAATTAAACCGGCCCAGAAACCGAAAGTTCGTAAAACCATCGGACTTGAAGAGCAGGTGGCAGAAGCAAGAAGGTTATTCTTATTATTAGAAAATCCTGAATTACTGAAACAGCAGTTTAAATAACCGATCTTGCAATTTATAAAGTTGCCAGGCATATTGTAAGTTTCATTTCCTGTCACATCTCACGACATTTTCAACATGCTTGTAGCATTATATAACCGAACGTTTGAAAAGGAGGACATCCCGATCCTTCAAAGTATACTTGGATTGCTGGAACTGCATAAGCTACAGCTGGTATTTTACAAGGAATTTTATGAGCGGATACAGAGCCATATACCCGGGATAATCAGTCCGCGATTTTTTACCTCAAAAAAGGACCTACCTTCCAATACGGATATGTTTTTCAGCCTGGGAGGGGATGGGACGATGCTGGACTCCGTGTGTTTTGTTGGGAACTCCAACATCCCGCTTATAGGTGTGAATCTTGGCCGCCTTGGCTTTCTGGCAGCTATACCGGCCGATGAGGTGGAGGGCGCCATACTATCGCTGGCAAAGGGCTCTTATACACTGGAGAAAAGAACACTGATACACCTGGATTCGAGCGTACCGTTGTTCAACAGTACGCCCTTTGCCCTGAATGAGTTCAGCATACACCGGCAGGATACCTCATCGATGATCAAAATTCATACGTACCTGAACGGGGAATTTCTGAATACCTACTGGGCCGACGGACTTATTGTGGCCACGCCAACAGGCTCAACGGGTTATTCGCTTAGTTGCGGCGGGCCGGTTGTTTTTCCGCAAACCTCCAGTTTTGTAATAACACCTGTAGCGCCGCATAATCTGAATACGCGGCCCATAGTGGTGCCGGATGATAATGTGATCTCATTTGAAATAGAAGGGCGCACAGAGCAGTTTTTATGCACGCTGGATGCACGGACTGAAATAATAAGGAGCACTGTGCAGCTTGCGGTTAAAAAAGAAAATTTCCTGGTATCTCTGGTGCGGCCAGATGAGCATAATTTTCTGAAAACCATTCGGCAGAAATTGTATTGGGGGATTGACCGAAGGAATTAACTAAAAGCAATAATCGGGGTATTTCGGGAAAAAATCAATGGAGTATTTTTTATTTCAATTAAATATTCCTAATTTTCCGTAAAATAGAATAATTATTAATTCTATGAAGATTGAATCCAGTAAATGGGTTTATTCTGGAATTATGCTTTGAATCTGGGAACTAAATAGTTAACAATTTTTATATTTTAAGTATGAAAAAGATTTATTTTCTTTCTTTATTGTGTTGTATCAGCGTTGCCGCCTATTCGCAAACTGCAGTTACGTTATGGGCAAACGGCGCCGGCGGAACCTATAAAACCGGTAACTCAACGTCAACAACACGTACTGATAATACCATTGTTTCGACAGCAGCCACACAAGGTGGTTATGCCGTGTTTGATTTATCAACAATTCCTGCGGGGTCAATGATCAACACGTGTACCATTGGATTTTACACTACTACTTATGGTGGATCAGGGGTTCCTTCGGGCTGGAATACCTATGGTTATGCCGGCGATTTATCCACTTTAGTCACTGCTGCCACTCTTTTTCCGGCATTAACATCAGGAACGTCGGTTTCTACTGCTACTTATGGTACCGCAACCGGTAACCAGACGATCGCCAGTACAGCGGCACTTACCGCTTTTTTAAACGCCCATATAGGCAGCAAGGTTTCTATATGTTTTACAGGTGGCGCAGCGAGAGTCTATACCATTTCGGGAGAGACGGGTTCAACAGCAACTATAACCACAGCCAACCATGCACCCTATCTGGCCATCAATTATTGCCCCGCACCAACTGTTCTCACCGCGTCTGCAGCACCCAATCCATTGTGCGTAGGTGCGACCCTGAACCTTACCGGAACCGGTGCAGGTACCGGAACCTTAACCTGGGCCTGGACGGGCCCGGGAGGCTATACATCTACAATGATTGATCCGTCATTTACCACATCAGTGACCTCTGCAGGTGTATATACGCTGACTGTAACCAATACCTGTGCATCGGGCGCCGGTACAGGCAGCGTTGTTACTCCAGTTGTAACCCTTAATCCGCTACCAGTCATTACGGGAGGGCCTGGAATATGTACCGGATCGAATTTTGCACTTGCAGGGAACCCTGCAGGAGGCACATTTGTAAGCGGATCACCATCAATAGCAACTATAGGCAGCGCTTCAGGCCTTCTTACCGGAATAAGCGCAGGCACCTCTACTATCACTTATACGGATCTGCTGGGTTGTGTCAATACCTATGTTATTACAGACAATGATCCTCCCGGGCCCATCAGCGGCGGGTCGAGTGTATGTATTGGCAATACTATATCGCTTACAGATCCATCGGCAGGAGGGACATGGGCTACCACTGATCCTATAATCGCCCCAGTTACCGGAACGGGTATAGTATCCGGGCTGACTAGTGGCTCAGTTACCATATCTTATACAATGGCCGGATGCGCTCCTGTAACACAGGATGTAACAGTTAATGCCCTGCCTTCGGCTATAACAGGGCCTACCAACCAGATTTGTGTGGGATCAAGTATCACACTGAGCGACCCGGATGCCGGAGGTACATGGAGCAGCAGCAATATTACGATGGCCACAACAGGTTCGGCCGGTGCAGTTAACGGGGTAGCTCCAGGATCATTAAATATTGTTTATACGGATCCGGGTACATCGTGCCAGGCACTATACCCAATAACCGTAAATGCATTGCCGGCGGCAATAGGAGGGGTATCGAGTGTATGTATCGGATCTAGTATTACCTTGTCGGATGCTACTTCAGGCGGCGTTTTTTCGGGAAGCGGAACTTATGCAACTATAGCGGGAGCTGTTGTAACCGGAGTATCGGCGGGACTGGCTGATTTCACCTATACCATGCCAGCTTCAGGTTGCGATGTGACAACAACAATAACTGTAAATCCGTTGCCAGCAGCAATAAACACAGGCGCAGGTATTGTATGCCAGGGTGTATCTATTCCTTATACAGATACTGATCCGGGCGGAACATGGTCGAGTGGAAGTACAGCCATAGCAACTGTTGGCATCGTATCGGGCAATGTATCCGGTACAGGCCCCGGAATTACTTCAATTTTTTATACACTACCTACCGGATGCAGTATTAATGCTCCGGTTACCGTGCAGGTGGCACCCGTTTCAGTAATTACCGCATCGGGCCCCACTACTTTTTGCGCCGGAGGAAATGTGGTGCTGAATGGTTCGGCCGGCGCCGGATATACTTATCAATGGAACCTGGGAGGCGTACCTATAGCAGGCGCTACCTCAGCCGCCTATAACGCCAGCCTGACCGGGCCATACACTTTAAGTATTACCAATGCGCTGAGTTGTGTTACGACTTCATCAGTTGTGAATGTTGTTGACGGAATTACAGGAACAATTATTAACGCCACATCGCTGTCGTTCTGTACCGGGCAGCATGTTGAGCTGTATGCAAGTACAGGAGGGGTAACCGGTACCATTACGTATCAATGGCAACTGGATAGTGTATCGATAGGCGGGGCAACAGACAGTACCTATAATGCGGGTGCGAGCGGCGAGTATATATGCAAGATAACTATTTCGGGAGGCGCAGGATCTTGTCCTGTAGTGTCCAATTCAGTAGCGGTAACAGTCCATACTCCACCAACACCATCAATCAGTTTTAACGGATCCGTACTTTCAACAGCAGCTGGTTTTGCCGGTTATCAATGGTATGAAAATACCGTAAGCGTGCCAGGTGCAAACAGTCCTATTTATTCTCCCGGATCGAACGGGAGTTATAAAGTGCTGGTAACTGACGGAAATGGCTGCAGTGGTTTTTCTGATGCATTTGCGCTTACAGGTGTAGGCGTTGGCATTGTAAATTACCCGACAGATATTATCATCTCCCCTAACCCTGCTTCAACGATGCTGCATATAGATTCAGGGATACCTGTAAGAATAGTTATTACTGGTATGGAAGGGAAAACAATTTATGAACAGGCTGATGCCAGAGATGTAGATGTAAGTAACCTGGCAAATGGCATATACATCATTACTGCTTATAGTAGTAATGGGAACAGAGTGTCTGTGAAAAAGTTTGTGAAGGAATAATCAGTTCCGGACTTCAATTTTTAATAAGCTGCCAGTGAGGCAGCTTATTTTAGTTTTATAAGGGAATTAAACGGTGTTTCTTTTTTCATGTCATAAATGAGTTTAATAAGGACTGCTGTTTTAAAAAGGAAAATTGATTGGAATAAAAAATAATTAATTAAAATA
>CAILLK010000117.1 GCA_903835005.1 uncultured Bacteroidota bacterium
AGATATACTGTATCATGCAAAGCGACTACCTGTGCAAACTTGACAATGCCGATACAAGCGCGGTAATGGTAATGACCACCGATACGCCACAGGTGCCGGTAGTAACGATCAGCGCCAGCACCGGCACCATTGTAACAATGGGCCAGATGCTGACACTGACAGCAAGTGTAGAGAACGGCGGATCGAGCCCCACCTACCAGTGGGTAAAGAACAGCGTGCCTATAGCTGGTGCCACAAATGCAATATATGCCAGCGACAGCTTCAGTTATCCCACGGAAGACTCGGTAGCCTGTGTGGTCACGAGCAGCCTTCTGTGCCATGCCACCGGGTTCAAATGGGTATTTGTTCAGGTAGCCAGGGTAGGGCTGGGCACGGTAACGGGCGGATCAACCATCAGCATTAATCCGAACCCCAACAAGGGCGATTTTACCATAAAGGGCAGTATGGGCACAGCAACAGATCAGGAAGTGAACCTGGAACTGACCGATGTACTGGGGCAGGTAGTGTATAAGGACAAGCTAATGGCCCGCAGCGGAAGGCTGAACAGCAACATTCACCTCGGCAGCAAGCTGGCCAATGGTATGTACCTGCTCACCTTACGCTCAGCTGAATGCAGCATTGTAGTGCATATGATTATTGAGCAATAAAAAACATAAAAC
This sequence comes from uncultured Bacteroidota bacterium, assembly GCA_903835005.1. Lineage (GTDB taxonomy): Bacteria > Bacteroidota > Bacteroidia > Chitinophagales > Chitinophagaceae > Nemorincola. The sequence goes on from CAILLK010000117.1 coordinate 660, forward strand.
TCTATAAGAACAGAGAGCCCCGGTATACCGGGGTTTCTTATTCAGAGTGCAACATATATATAGTTCACAACTTCTGTAAAACCATTTGTTAATTAATTAGGATAATCATTTTTGATTGTGCATATTTGTATATTAATTGTATTTTATGCCATCAATCCTGGTTGCAGACAGCGGATCAACAAAAACAGACTGGTGCCTCTTGAAAAAGGGTAAAAAGCCTGTTCGTTTCAGTACCCAGGGTATCAATCCATACCTGCAGAGTAAGGAATATATAGCAGAAATGCTGCAAAATGAATTGTCCTGGGACAATAAAAAACATAAAGCTGACCAGTTGTTTTATTATGGCGCCGGTGCAGCAAACCCGGAGAAACAGGTCTTTCTTTATGAAATACTGAAAGATCATTTCGGCATAAAGAAAACCGAGGTGCAGGGTGATATGATGGCCGCGGCAAGGTCGCTATGCGGCAACGAAAAAGGGGTGGTTTGTATTTTGGGCACCGGTAGCGCTTCGTGTTACTATAATGGTAAGATAATAAAGGAGCAAAGCCCGTCATTGGGTTATATCGCCGGCGATGAAGGCGGCGGCAACTACATGGGCAAGCGCATTCTGCAATACTATGCCTATGGCACATTTGATTCGGAATTGAGAATGGTATTTGAGATGAAGTTTGGCGATGATATCCGTAATATTATCAATACCCTTTATCATCAGCCTAATCCCAACCGGTACCTGGCATCATTTGTATCCTTGCTTAAAGAAAACCGGGGTCATTATATGGTAGAGAATATTATTGAAGACTGCCTCAATGATTTTTTTCATACCAGCATACTCAAGCACCGGAATACCTGGAACCTTCCGCTTTATTTTTCGGGTTCAATCGCATTTGAATTTAAAGACATACTGGAAAGCCTATGTCATCAATACGAACTGGAAATAGGCAACGTAATAAAAAGCCCGATGGACGGGCTTATAAAATTTTATAAGAGCCAACTGGATTAAGTAAAATTCATCACCCATTTCCGGAATACCCGGATTCAATATTATTTAGTCCCAGGCACAATTACTATTTTAGCCCGGTCAGTAAGGTTGTTTTGATGCTTAATTTCAAGTGTATAAATACCGCTTAATAAGCCGGATGCGTTGACCTGTAATGTGTTTGCGGATATTGCAGGGTTACGTTCTTCATAAGCTGTTCTCCCCAGATTGTCAATCAAACGTAATAAAATTACAGGGTCTGAAGGATTATTCAGTAATAGGGTAAACGAGCCGGTATTAGGGTTCGGCAATACAGAAAAAGTGGTTGTTTTTACATTTTTTACCCCTAAACTTGTGTCGGCATACACCTGTTTGGGAGTTACCCACACGCTACGGCCATAAGTAGCCGCCCATAATGATCCGGTACGATAATTGATCTGAAGATCATTTACCCTCACCGAAGGCATCCCTGTCTGGTAAGGTTCCCATTGAGTCATGGATTTTGTGCGGTAATAAACGCCGATATCAGTGCCCGCATACATAACCTGGTTGGAAGTGTCAATCTGGATACAATTAACCGGTACATCCGGGATATTATCATTAAAATTGGTCCAGAAATTTACCGGATCATAACTCATAATCCTTGGGCTTCCATAACCACTAAACGTATACCAGATTTTTTGGGGATTAAACTGGTCTACAATAATATCTGAAATATTACCGGTGGTTGCAGCCGGGCTTACCGTATTCCATGTAGCCCCCAGATTGCTGGTGTAATAAATATTGTTTGTATACTCTTCGACCGCGTACAGGGTATTGGGATCTGAAAGCGAGGTTACCACTCTTATCAAATTGTTGATACCAAAAACCGGTGATATTGATGACCAGGTAGAACCGCCATCCGGGCTCAGAAATACCTGGTTGTAGCCGGCTATAATACAGCCCGGACAGGAGGGTTGCAGCACAAAGGGCGTAGTCCATGCGCCCTGTGGCACTCCTGGAATATTATTGGAAATATTGTACTCACTGGTTGAGTTAAAGGCATAAATATTTCCGTATTCCGAGGATGCATAACCAATGTTGGTATCTGTCGGGTCCAACTGGCATTCCATGCCATCGCCGCCAAGTATAACAGAGTAAACGCCGTTCTGAATCAACTTTGTATTATTATCCTGAGCGCCTGCAAGTTCGTAAGTAGCAATATTACTTACCGCTATCCGGTAAACTTCAGTTATACCCAGCCCGATAGTTACATTATTCCAGGTACTTGTGCTGGAGGGGTTGTCGCTCCAGTATATACCACCATCATTTGTTTCAAAAAACCGGTTTGGGAAATGAGGATTAAAACTCATAAAGTGTTTATCTACATGAGTTACAGGTAATACCGGTACTGATGGCAAAGAACTAAAACCTACATTCATAATAGCCCAACTGGTTCCACCGTCTGATGATTGCCAGGAGTGAATGCCGCCAAGGTACACATTATTTTTATTGACCGGACTTATGGCAAAAGCAAGGTCATACCATCCTTGCCCTCCGCAAGCAGAGCCATCGGGTTGAAAAGATAACAAGTTGGAATTTCCGCTGCATCCGCCTGAATATATTTCTGTAAATGTATGTCCGCTATCAGACGAATTAAAAATTCCCTTGAGACCATAGCTATTCGGAGCAAGATAGGCGGCCACAACCGCCTTTACTATTGACGGGTCGGAAGGGGTAACCGCCAGGGCTATTCTTACAGCATCGGTAAAACTGGTAATCTGGATCCAGGTATTTCCCCCATCCACCGATCGCAGGATCTGAGCCTGGGTTCCTCCGCTAAATGAATAGTAGGATGCGGCATAGACAATGTTGGTATCTGCCGGATTATATAAAACCTGCTTTATGTTTATACCAGCTAAAGTTACCGTCCAGGTTGCACCCCCGTTATTCGATTTATATATGCCAACAGAGGTACCCACAAGCAGGGTATTGGTGTCGGCAGGATTTATAGCCATAGAGTTGGCGAAATTCAGGCTTGATTCCGGCCAGTTGAGTGTAGTGGTATTCCAGCTGGTCCCGCCATTGTAAGATTTAAGTACACCTACACTGTAATAATCACCTGCATCGCGGTCGCCGGTACACAAGTAAACGGTATTGCGGTTTAACGGATTGAATTTAATATCTGAAACACTGAGCAGGGGCAGCTGATCGGTCATAGATACCCACGAAGCGCCGTTATTAATGGTTTTCCAGGCGCCACCACCCGGGCTTCCTATCCAGTAGGTATTGCTGTCAACCGGGTCGAAGGCTACAACATTAATCCGGCCAACGCCATCTCCGTCTCCTCCTGTAGAATCCGGACCTGCAAATTTCCAGTCAGCATTGCTGGCAGCAGTAGTCTTTTGAGCGGGTTTATTCTTTTGCACTTTTTCCCATTCCTTCCAGTTTTTCAAAGGAGAAACCATATATCCGTTTGTATCCAGGTGCTGGCTCCAATACCATTCCCATCGGGCAAACTCAAGGTCTTTATCATCATCCTCATTTATTGCCTGGCCTTTAAGTGTGCTTTTTTGCTGCAAATGCTGTTCTTTTTCCTGAGGATGCAGTGTTTCATATTGGTTCACCACATCAGAAAATTTAAGCGGGCCTGTTGAGCTCTGAGGTATTTCCTGGGCAATGGCAGGAATGCACAATGAAAACAACACCGGTATAAGCGAAATTCTTTTCATAACAATAATTTAGTTGAAGGATATATACAAAAATAGGCAATTATAACCGTATTTATGTTTTTATTCTGAACTTTATCTGGTGATTTTCCGTAAGTAAAAGAAAAAAGATACTATGCAGAAAAATAAAATTAGTTTATTCATTGTGATCCTGGTTTCACTCATTAGCAGTAGCAGTTATGCGCAGCCGGGCCTTAACAAAAATAAAGCCGGGTTTGCACTTATTGAGTTATTTACCTCTGAGGGTTGTTCCAGTTGTCCGGCAGCGGAGGCTTTACTGAGTCAGGTAGCGGCAGAATATCCCATCAATGTATATGTGATGGAATATCATGTCGATTACTGGAATAACCTTGGCTGGAAGGATATATTCAGCAGCAATGATTTTACAGAAAGGCAAAAAAACTATTCCGGCATTATTAAAAACTCTTCAGTGTATACTCCTCAGGCTATTGTAAATGGCACAAATGAATTCGTAGGTTCAGACCGGAGTAAAATGAAAACAGCTATTTCAAAGGCATTATCCTCCAGGTTTGCAATTGACTTTAAAATTAAAGCGGTAAAAATGAATAACGAAGTAGCGGTGAGCTATATGATCAATGATTTCAGAAAGGGGCTGCTGAATATAGCGCTGATACAGAAGCATGCCGAAACCAATGTCATACGGGGAGAAAACAAAGGAAGGAAGCTCTCGCATATAAATGTGGTAAGGGTATTAAATAAAGTTGACCTGATGTCTGCGGATGGCAGAATAAATATTAAAATACCAGACGGGGTTGAGGCAGATAATTGCAGTATTATTGCCTTTGTACAGGATAAGGGTACATTTGAAGTAAAGGCTGTTGCAGAATCGGGTATATACTAAACAGAATGAATGAATTACGCGAATAGAACAGAAAAGCCTCCTTTTGTATAACAATTTGGTAATTTGTTCTTAATATTGAAGTGGCAAAACAGGTATAATTTGTGCCATTTTAGTTTGATGAAATCACATATACAACAATATTTTTTATTGCAGAATTTCAAGAGGTACGTTTCGATTATAATCCTGGTATTCTCTTTGTTTCTATTGCCGGCTAACCTATTCGGACAATCATTTACACCCGGATATTTAACAGTGTTGGTAACAGGTGATGGTACTTCATATTCATCCGGGGCAGCCGCGCCTTTGTCTGTAGTTGAATACACAACTTCCGGTACTCTGACTGGTGTCTCAGTTTTGCTCCCTTCCGTTAATCCTGATCCTGTTACAAACAGTATCAGTGCAACTTCGGAAGGTTTAATGGAATTATCAGCTGAGAGAGACCAGTTAATTATTCCTGGTTATAAAGCAGTTCCCGGAACTGCTAATGTAGCCTCCAGCAGTGCTGCAACAATCAATAGAGTATTATATGCCATTCCATCATCAGCCATTCCTTCCAGGGTTGCAATTACTGGTTCACTTTATGATGGAAATAATATCCGGTCGGGAACATCATTTGGCACCAATTATTTTGCTGGTGGTCCGGTTAGTGGTCCTTCAGTGATGAATACTGGTACAATATTAAGTTCTTTACTGAATATAAGAAGTATAGCGATATTTAATGGACAAACTTATGTTTCTTCGAATACACCTCCGAATGTTGGGATTTCTAAATTAGGATCAGGCATACCAACTTCAGGTTCAAGTACTGCCACTTTACTCACTGGCTCCTCCTCCTCCAGCCCATACAATTTTTCTATAAGTCCGGATGGCAATACAATGTATGTTGCTGATGATGGTGCTGGTATTCTAAAATTTACACTATCCGGAGGGGTTTTTGTACCTGCTTATACAGTAAACACTGAACCTGTTTTTGGTCTTACTGTGGACTACTCCGGAGCTTACCCTATAATTTATGCAACTACTGCAACAAGTCCAAGTGTGATTATTAAAGTGGTTGATGGAGGCCCAATGTCCTGGGCTATGGTAGTTGCTAGTGCTGCATATAACACAGTTTTTAGAGGAATTACTTTTTCCCCCGGTTGTTTTGCCACTGCATCTATATCCGGCCCATCTTCTTTTTGCAGTGGTGGCAGTACCAATATTGTTATTCAAGGTAACCCTTACGGTATAGTAACTTATAATATAAATGGGGGCAGTCCGGTTACTGCAACCTTAAGTAATAATGGCTTGGCAACCATACCCACAGGGACATTGACTGCCAATGCCACGTACAATTTAGTAAGCATCACTACACCATCCTGCTCATCAGCCCCACTTTCAGGTAGTGTTACAGTAACGGTAAATCCTTATCCGCCTGCTATCACCGGAGTTGAAAATATATGTGTTGGGTCAGATTCTCATTTATTCAACTCAACCGCAGGGGGATCCTGGCACAGCAGTAATACAGCAATTGCCACAATCAATGCAATAAATGGTATCGTAATTACGCATTCTGTCGGCCTTGATACAATTACTTATATACCTACTTCCGGTTGCAGCGTAACTACAACTTTAACTATAGACCCCATTCCGTCTTCCATAACCGGTATACCCGTCTTATGTTTTGGCGCTTCAACAAGTTTATTCAATGCCACCGCTGGTGGTTCCTGGAGCAGCAGCGCCCCGGCGGTAGCAACTGTGGGAAGCGGATCAGGGGTTGTAAACGGTGTCAGTCCAGGTACTACAGTGATTACTTACGCTACCGGGCCGGGTTGTACGGCTACACAAACGGTAACCGTAAATCCTGCCCCCCCCGTAATAACCGGCGATTCGGTAGTTTGTTCGGGATTTACTTCCAACCTGAGCGACGCTACCTCCGGAGGTACATGGAGCAGCAGTAATACCGCTATTGCTACTATTGGTTCAGCAACCGGTATTCTTACCGCCGGTACAAGCGGCATTGATACAATAATCTATACATTGTCCGCCGGTTGTTTCAGTAAAACTCCGGTGACGGTGAATTCATTTTCATCACCAATCACAGGTACATTCTCACTTTGCAGCGGTGCGACAACAACACTCAGCAATGCATCTCCGGGAGGATCATGGAGCACCGGCGCTCCGTCTGTTGCAACGATAGGATCGGCAACAGGCCTGGTTACTGGTCTGAGCTCCGGCACTACTACTATAACTTATACTTCAGCCACAGGATGCTATACCACCCGGGATGTAACTGTAAACCCGCTTCCGCTGATTATTACCGGCGACAGTGTTATCTGTTCCGGATCTGCTGCAACGCTCAGCAATGCCACTTCTGGCGGATCATGGAGCGGCAGCACAGTTTCGGTTGCAACAATTGCCTCGGGAAGTGGACTGGTAACCGGGATATCTAATGGTACCGACACAGTTAAATATACTTTGCCTTCCGGTTGCTTCAGCATGGAGGTTATTACTGTAAACCCTTTGCCGGCAGTGATTACCGGCAGCCATACTGTTTGCAAAGGTTTAACTACTACATTGCATGATGCTTCTCCCGGCGGCAACTGGATAAGTAGCAGCACGGGTGTAGTATTGGCTGGCACTGGCACAGGAATCATTACCGGCCTCAGCGCAGGTAATGCAACTATTACCTATACATCAGGCAACGGCTGCTTTTCAACTTATACGATCACCGTAAATCCTGTTCCATCAATTATAACAGGCGACAGCAGCATCTGCACAGGCGCCACTGCTACACTTAGCGATTCAGCGTCCGGAGGCACCTGGAGCAGCAGTAATAGTTTAATAGCTGCAATAATTCCGGGCACGGGATTGGTAACTGGGGTAACAAATGGAACAGATACTGTTACTTATACTTTGCCTACGGGTTGTCTGGCAAAAAGTACAATTACCATTAACCCACTTCCCGCATCCATATCGGGAAGCCATACCGTTTGCAAAGGCGCTGTTACCGCCCTGGTCGATGGTACCCCGGGTGGGTCGTGGAGCAGTGCAACCCCGGCAACCGACAGTGTAGGTGCATTAACCGGAGTAGTAACCGGTATTAATGCCGGAAATACTACTATAACCTATACCAGCGGTGCAGGCTGTATAACCTCATTTACTTTTACCGTAGATAATACGCCCTCCGCTATATCCGGAGATTCCACAGTTTGCATCGGGTCCGTTATTAATCTCACCGATGCTACAACAGGAGGTGCCTGGAGCAGCAGTGCCATGTCTATAGCAAGTATTGGCACCGGAAGTGGCACGGTTAGCGGGGTGTCTTATGGCCTTGCCCGGATAACCTATACTTCAGGTAACGGTTGTTATTCTGTTCTATCTGTTACGGTTAATTCTTTGCCGGCATCTGTCTCAGGTTTATTAAGTGTTTGCGCCGGAGCTGAGACCAGTTTATTTGATGGCTCGCCCGGTGGCAAATGGACCAGCGGAAACCTGCCGGTTGCAACAATTGACTCCGTGAGTGGCCTGGTAACCGGCATTACCTCGGGCAATTCAGTTATGAGCTATATGCTTCCCGGTACCGGATGTTATGTTACTTCAGTGGTTACAGTAAATGCAGTTCCTTCAGTAATAACCGGCCCATCACAGGTTTGTACGGGTACAACAGGTGCCTTGGCCGACAGTGTGGCCGGCGGTACGTGGGCCAGCAGTAGTCCGTCTGTTGCAACAGTAGGGTCATCTTCCGGTGTTGTGACAGGAATAAGCAGTGGTAGTTTACTCATTACCTATTTGCTGTCGTCTGGCTGTAAAACATTCAGCAGCATCACCATCCAGCCTCAGCCGGATACGATATCCGGTACAAAAACTGTTTGTACCGGATCAGCAACCTTGCTTGCTGATATTACACCGGCAGGCTCATGGAGCAGCAGTAATCCGTTAATAGCTGCAGTTGGGTCGGCCAGCGGAAACGTTTCGGGTATCGGCAGCGGTTTTGCAGATATCAGTTATACACTTACAACCGGCTGTTTTATAATTGCCAATGTTACCGTATTGCCTGCACCACCCGTTGTATCTGGTGATTCAACAGTTTGTACCGGGACCACTTTAGCATTAACCGATGGTGCTGCCGGCGGAGTGTGGAGCTCCGGAAACCCGGCTATAGCCACCATAGGTTCTGGTACTGGTACAGTAACCGGTATAAGTGCCGGGGCAGTATTTGTTACCTATACTCATGCTGGATGTTACGCTACAAAAACAGTTACAGTTAATTCAGTTGCAGCTGCCGCAGCGATTACAGGCCCTTCAAATGTATGCCTTGGCGATTCAATACTGTTATCAGATACCACAACCGGTGGCATATGGAGCAGCAGTAATGCAAATGCCGGCATATCGGCTGCAGGCAGGGTAACCGGTGTTAGCGCCGGCATTGATACGATTACTTATTCCGTTACCAATTTGTGCGGCACAGCCCATGCCATAAAACCGGTTACCATTAATGCAGTACCTGCTCCAGTGCCGTTATCGGGGCCGGGCAGTGTATGTAAAGGTTCTGCGATTGTGCTTACGGATAGTATTTCCGGAGGCACCTGGAGTATGAAGAATGCCACTGCCACCGTTGCAGGCGGGGTTGTAGCAGGAGTAACAACCGGTACCGATACCTGCACCTATACGGTTACCAATAGTTGTGGTTCAGCAGCAGTTAACAAAGAAATTTCTGTAATTACTGTTCCGGATGCCGGAACTTTAGTTGGTCCCGACAGCGTGTGCAAGGGCAGCAGCATTACTCTTACCGATAGTGTTTCAGGGGGCATTTGGGCCAGCAGCAGCACCCTGGTATCTGTTTTTTCAGGCGTGGTTACCGGAATAACACCGGGTGTGGATACCATAATTTATTTTGTTACCAATAGCTGTGGAACCAAATCCGCAAAAAAAGTTATTAAAGTGGTAATCTCTGCCAGCCCCGGAATAATTTCAGGGCCATCGGTACTTTGTGCAGGGGCAACAGTATTGCTTACTGATTCTTTATCTTCCGGTGGCTCCTGGAGCGCTTCCAATAATGTTGCAACCGTTACCGGCGGCCATGTAACCGGTGTATCGGGCGGGGTAGATACTATTAAATACAGCGTGGCCAATGGTTGCGGTAATAGTTCAGCAGTATATGCAGTTACTGTTAATCCGCTGCCTGACCCAGGTAATATTCATGGAATTGATTTTGTATGCCTGAATTATACCGATACCTTAACGGATAGTGTTAAGTATGGTGTCTGGAGCGTTGCCAATAACAATGTAACTGTAAGCAAAGGCGTTTTGACTGGTATTACGTCCGGCACAGATACCGTCTTTTATGCGGTTACCAACGCTTGCGGCACCGATTCGGCAAGATTGCCAGTGACGATAAACGATGTTCAGGTAAAACCAAAAATAAAGCGGAAATACAATGTGTTATCGCTCGATACTGCTTACCAGTCTTATCAGTGGCAGGAACTGGGCCACAATATTACCGGCGCTACAAACAGTACCTATACCATGCAAACCCCTGGAGTTTATGAGGTAATTGTAGATGGCTATTATGGCTGCAAAGGGTGGGATTCCATGCAGGTAAGAAACCTGATGTGCGACCCGGGCAGCATCGTTATTTTCCCCAACCCGACTACCAGGTTTATTAATATCAACTGGTGCGGCGGTGCCAATGTTCGCATCAACCGTATAGATGGCAGTATGTACAAGACATTATACAACGTAATTCAGCTGGATTTGGGCGAGCTGGTAACGGGTGTGTACCTGCTTTGTTTCTTCGACGATCAGGGTAATGAGATCCGAACATTCAGAGTCACAAAATTGCCGGATTAGAGGTATTAGCATCCGGCATTCATTACATGTATCTGAATACTTGGATAAAGAATTTGGTTTAACAGGATGGCGGACTTATTATTAACTATAATTCCAGTACTTTAAATTCCAGTACACGGTTCAGGTAATATTGTTCTTCAGTGCATTTTTCGCAGATGGGGCAGGGAACTTTGGGCTCTCTCATTCCCAGGCCAACGGATGATAAACGCCGCTCTGCTATGCCTTTCTTTTTTAAATAGTTCATTACTGACAGCGCCCTTGCATCAGATAGTTTCAGGTTATAAGCATCACCACCCCTGCAGTCTGTATGCGCCCTGATCTGTATGCGCATGTTTGGCTGGGTGCTCAGATAATCAGCCAGGCTGTCGAGTACTATTTTGGCGGTGTCGTTTAAATCAGACTTGTCATAGGCGAAATAGAAATGCCCGATCTCATAAATTTTATTAACCTCAGGCACCCCAACCAGCGTGGTGAAAGACAAGGGTACCGGCGTCAGCGTATCTGATTTCTTAACTACTGGAGGTGGCGGTGGTGGTGGAATATACAGGCTTACTGTCCTTACAATAGTATCGGGTTCCTTTAACGGGCTTGCTGAAAATGAAATCTGCTGCCCATTGTAACCGGCTTTACTAATATTGATTGTGTACCGGTTTTCGGGATAAAGCTGTTTGAAGAAATGCCCCCTGATATCTGCGGTGGCATCATGGGTGTCATTTGTGGCTGTAATAGACAAAGTGGCTTCAGGAACTGGCTGGCGGGTAATGGAGTCTATAACATTAAGTTGCAGGTATATCTTTTCTTTTTTGTAAAAGTAAATATTGTCACTTCCCCTGGCCGAGGGCCTGCTGGAAGAAAAATAGGTACTTCTGCCATCAGCAAAAAGTGCCAGTGAGATATCATCGTAAGAGGAATTGATAGGGATGCCTATGTTTTCTGGTTGTGAAAATGTTCCGGTATTATCGTGCCATGTACATTTATAGATATCCAGTCCGCCCAGCCCTTCATGCCCGTCTGATGAGAAAAACAGGGTGCTGTCATCAGCCCAGTAAGGGAACACTTCTTCGCCTTCTGTATTAATATTATTTCCCGCGCTTACCGGTTTTGCCCAGTTGCCTCTTACATTCCGGCATATATACAGATCAGATCCGCCCTGTCCTTTAGGTTTCGTGGAAGAGAATGCCAGTAATTTCCCGTTCGGGCTCGCGGCAGGATGTGCTACCGAATACTCTTCACTGTTGTATTCAAAAGGGGTAATTGTTTTGAATTTTCTGGTAGCCGTATCATAATTGCTGGCTATCATGATTTCCAGCAGCACTACGCTGTCTTTATTGGATATAGATTTTTTGCTCAGAAAATTATCCTTGCTCCGGCTCCGGGTATAGTACATCAGTTTGCCATCACCGCTGAAGGTACAAGGTCCGTCGTGGTAGGCAGTGTTCATTTTCCTGGTCTCGGTAAGTTTGTTGAGTTCATTGCCGCAGTTGCCTTTGTTGTCGCAGTCTATGCTGTAAATATTGTAGTAAGATCTGCCTGTCCATAAATCGGTTTTTTTCTTCAGGTCTATGGCTGTATCTGAAGCAAATACCAGCTTGCCTTTCCACAATGTCGGTGCGAATTCGGAGCCATCAGAATTGAAGGGCAGCAAGGTAGTGACACCCGGTGGAATAACCGACATGCTTCCCGGAGCAGAGGTGCAACCAGCCAGCATATTGGCAGCACGGTGGTCCGTTTTATTGGTTTTAAGGTATTCATTCAATTGTTTTGCTGCCTCATCATACCTGTTTAATTGCATGAGCAGTTGAGCATACCGCATTACCACCACGCTGCTGCAACCCGGCAATGCGACTGCTTTTGCATAGGCCTCGGCCGATTTCTGCAGATTATTGGTTACAGAGTAGCAATCGGCCAGTTGCGAAAAAATAACGGGGTCGTTCATTTCACCAGCTACTTTTTCATAGAAGGGTATGGCTTCAGCATATGCAAAATGGTTGTAGTAGTAGCTGGCCTTCATGAGGTCCTTATTCTCTTTTGCATCCGCAATGGAATTCAGGAAAATCAGGAAAAAAAGGATGAGAATATGTAGTGTCTTTTGCATTTCGGGTTAGATAGAATGGGTTAAAATTTCTTGATGAATCTTGGCGTCAGGAATTTGGAGTTGTCTTTCACAATATCGTAGCCCAGTACAATTTCATGCGTACCGCCGGTATACCCGTTAAGTGCAGAAATTACATAATCATAGGCATAGCCCACATTGAGGCGCTCGGTAGCCTGTATGTGCACTATCGCTTCCACTGACTTATCTGTCCGGTAAGTAGCGCCCAGCAGGAAGCGGTCCATAAATATGGCTGATACATTGAAATCACAGTTGACAGGCAACGTATAGGCATCTTCACTCGCATACCTGACTAATATCTGGGGCAGCAATTTAAACGTTTCATTTAAAGTGAAAACATGGCCGCCACCAAGATATATTCCCCTGGTTTGCCGGGCTATATTATTATTCACGTTATCGTTCTTCCTGTCGTAGGCATCCTGCAGCATATTGGGAGCCGACAAACTGATGTAAGATTTATCATCATAGCAATAAGCGCCGGCACCGAAATTGGGCAGGAAATTATTACTTACGTTTGCTGCAAAATTCGGGTCATTGGGTTGGTAAATATGGAGCTTGCTGTAGTTGGCGCTGTACAAATCACCCCCGCCACTGAGGCCCAGCGACAATATGAACTGATTGAATTTAATACGGTAGGCATAGTAAGCTTTAAAAGTGGTATTGTTCTCCACACCCAGGGTTTCGTTGGTCAGGCTGAAGCCAACTGCAACTTTGCGGAAGGTTTTCATATAGCTGCCCACAGGTGCATCAATAGAAATATTGGCTGTTTTAGGCGCTCCATCAATGTTATTCCACTGATCGCGGTAATCGGCATTTACCGAGGTTACATCCCTGCTGCCGGTATAGGCGGGGTTATACAGCAGTTTGTTGTACATAAACATAGTGTAGTGCTGATCGCTTTGGGCGGAGGCGATTAATGGCAATAATAATATGGCAAACCATAATAAAAATGGTAAATTGGTCGGAGCGTATGGCTTCTTCCTTATATATGGAAGCGTATCGCTTCCGATAAATTCATTCACAAGCGGGACGCCCTGCAATAGTAGAACGAAGCGGGACGCTTCGATCATTGGCAGCGACTTATTTGAATATTTTCCGTTCATAAAATCCATTTTATCGTTTTATCATCAAATAACCCGTAAAACTCCCTTTCCCCTCCGGTGCGTTGCTGCTGTTCAGTTTCACGAGGTAGTAGTAAGTGCCATCGGGCAGTTCACCTTTTTTGCCCTTGCCTGCAAAGTCGTTTTTATAGTTGGTGGCTGAGAATACTTCATCGCCCCATTTGTCGAAAAGTTGCACCGTATTGGCCGGAAACAGTTCCAGGCCGAGAATGTTCCAGGTATCATTGATGCCGTCTCCGTTGGGTGATATGGCATCATAGATGATGATCTGCGTGCAGGTGTCGGGTACAGTGAAGGTCATCTGTTTAGAACAGCCGTTAATATCGGTAACAGATAACTCATAATTGCCGGTGAGCAGTCCGGATATGCTGCTGCCTGTTTGTTTATCATTCCACAGATAAGTATAGGGTGGTGTTCCGCCTTTTACTGTTGCAGCTATTATCCCCTTGCTGCCCCTGCATACATCTTCGGTTATATCCGCAGATATCTGCAGCGTGTCTGGCTGGGTAATTGTAATTTTATCATATACAATACAATCAGTGGTTTTCTCTGTCACCACCAGCGAATAGTTCCCGGTATCGAGCCCGGTAATAAAACTATCAGTGCTTCCGGTCGACCACAGATATGCGAAAGGAGGATTGCCGCCGCTGATGATTACCCTTATTCCGGCATCACTGTCGTTGTAGCATTTTACCTGGCTGATATTGGTGGTGATGGTAAAATCAGTATTGATTACATCAATCGGAAAGACAGCAGTACTGAAGCAACCAAATGAAGTAGGCGCTGTGGTATAAGTAATCACAGTTGTGCCCAGGCTTATAGCTTTTACTACACCGGTCAGGCTGTCTGCAGTTGCAATAGTTGTATCGCCGCAGGTCCAGCGGCCGTTAAGAATACTATCTGTGAGTGTAATAACCGCTCCGGGACAAATCATGGTTGGCCCTGCTATGGTACCGGGGTTGGGCAGCGGGTTTATCCTGATTATTTTCATCGCTGTTGAATCACACTGGCCATTGGCTGCAGTATAAAAAACGGTATCTGCATTGGCTGTGATACCTTTAACTAACCCTGTTGCACTGATTGATGCGCTCCCATTCCCGATGCTCCAGGTACCTCCAATGGTTGTATCTGTCAACTGGATTGTGTCGCCAGCACAAACACCTGTTTTACCCGTAATTATTCCGGGGTTTGGATAAGGAATCACTGTAACTGTGGCTGTAGCTGAGCAGCCATCAGTCAGGCCATAGGTTATAATAGCGCTGCCTCCGGTTATCCCGGTTACAATTCCTGAACTGCTTCCTACCACTGCTACAGAGGTGTGGTTACTCGTCCAGTTACCACCTGGTGCGGGATCGCTGAAATGGGTAGTGGCACCTGTGCAGATAATTGAATCCGGACTGATTGTTATGCCCGGGATTGAAATAACCGTTATCGCGCCTGTGTCTGTGGCACTGCAGCCCCAGCCGTCTGTTACCTGAAGTGTAACGCTATAGGTGCCAACTGATGTGAAAATGGCATAGACGGTATCTGTTGAGTCGGTTGTACCATTCACATTCCAGATCCATGAGGAAATATCCGACCAGTAGCTCTCAGAAGTATCGGCCAGCGTGAGGGTATTATTGATACATACCGGATCAGGGGTTGCGGTAAATCCTTTAGTAATGCCATCAACTTTTATAGGCGCAGCTCCCAGGCTGGTATCCACACATCCCGTAGATGATACATTGATGATCATTTTCGGGATAAATGAGCCCGGGTAAAGGTAAGTATGGCTTATAACCGAATCGGTAATTGACCCAGTTACAACAATCCCATCCGAAAAGTCCCAGGTGATGTTAGACAGTCCGGCTACCTCGCTGAGACTGGCATTGAAAGTAACCGGGAAGGGTGCACAACCTGAGTCTGCATTGTAGGTGAAAGCGCCAGCATAGCCATAAATTTTTACATGTCTCGAATCAGCCGTATCCTTACACCCGGCAGCGTTGGTAACTATCAGCCTTACTGTGTCATAACCCGGTGCAGTATAAATATTCGTCGGGTTAGCGGCCACCGAGCTGTCGCCATTGCCAAACAGCCACTTATTGCTGATGCCTCCGGTACTGGCATTGGTGAAATGGACCGTAAACGGCGGACAAAATGCTACCGAATCGCTTTCGGTAAAGGAAGCATATGGCCTAGAAATATGTATATAGTTGAGCATGGTCGCGGTATCGGTGCAGCCATGCACATCGGTTACTATAAGGCGAACAGTATAAGTGCCGCTGTCGCTATAGGCATAGTTGGGGTTCTTGAGAGTGGATGTGCCGCCATCGCCAAATTCCCAGAACCAGGTAACAACAGGGTAGGAATAGCACGAGAAGGAAACAGGTGTAAAAGCGCAGGTGGATGTAGTTGAGGCTATAAATGCCGCGAACGGGTGAAATACATTGGCCAGGGTGAGCACAGCAGTATCCTTGCAGCCAATATTATCGGTAACGATTTCAGTTGTAGTATAGGTGCCTGTGGCAGTAAAGGTATGGCCGACAGAAGGTGTTGTGGTTGAAACGGTAGCAGTAGTGTCTCCAAAAGACCAGCTGTAATGTTGCAGTACAGTGCCGGGCACATCAGTACTGGCATCGGTAAAAGTTGCACCCTGAGGCAGGCATATGTTTGCAGGCGAAACAGTAAAATTGGCTGCGGGTTTTGCCACGAGTATATAATTAACCCTTTTTATGGAGTCCGGACATCCATTCACATCATGCACCACCAGCAATATGGTAAAGTAGCCAGTGGCATGAAAAGTATCTACAAAATTGTAGTTATTGTAATCAGTTGATACCCCGTCGGCAAACCATTCATAATAGGAGGCATAACCTGTAACAGAGGAATTGAGGATAACAAAACCATCGCGGCATATAGCAGAGTCGGGCGTTGAGAAGGTTACTACGGGCCGGGTAAGATCAAGGGTGAATTTACTGGTGTCCCGGCAGCCGCTGTGAATGTTGTAGTCGGAAAAAACAACATTATACACCGCCGGGGTAGAATACAAATGCAGTGGATACCGGGTACTATCGGTTGTCCCATCTCCGAAAAACCAGATTCGCTTGTCATCTCCCATCGAACTGTCTATGAAGTTCACCGAATTTGGCGGGGAACAATTAATATGCGGAAAAACTTTGGCGTTTGGCGAATCTATCTGTATATAATTATGCCTGATAAAAGTATCCGGGCAGCCATAATTATAGGCAATAAGTGTATCGGAAAAAAGTCCCGGTATTAAATAATGATAGCTTAAAGTATCGGATGTGGTCGTAGGGTTTGTGCCATAATTCCCAATTCCCACCAACCATAAATAATACTGCGGATTACCGGATATAGTTGAACCGATAAAGGTTATATTGTTCGTATCCTCACAGGCATGCAGCGGGCTGGCTGTAAAAGTAACATTTGGTTTTATGCCCACTGGTATACTGTCGTGGCAAACAAAAGTACAGCCATTGGATGAATGGAGGGTTAAAGTTACTATCCAC
Source organism: uncultured Bacteroidota bacterium (assembly GCA_903835005.1). Classification (GTDB taxonomy): domain Bacteria; phylum Bacteroidota; class Bacteroidia; order Chitinophagales; family Chitinophagaceae; genus Nemorincola. The sequence goes on from CAILLK010000117.1 coordinate 17,781, forward strand.
CCCCCCTGGGCCGTATAGGTATGTGTAGGTGTAGCCGAAGTACTTAAGGGAGAGCCGTCGCCGAAATTCCAGGTGTAGGTAAATGTAGCGGGATACGGATGTACCGGGGGGATAATGAACGGTGGTGGTGTTGTAGAGGTAGTTGATTCATAAAAGTGTACAGTATAGGGCACACAACTGCCCAAAGAGTCAGGGTTAGAATGGCCAATTCCATAGGCGATATTATAAACAGAATAACTGTCAATTACGGTATCCCGGCAGCCTAAATCGGTGATACTGATCATTGTAACTAAATAAAATGAATCATCTACATAAGTATGAGGTGTTGTAATTCCGGTACCGGTATGTCCATCGCCGAAATTCCAGAATACTGTAGAATTGGGTACAACCGTGGCTGTAAAAACGGATGTTTCCGGCGCAGGGCATGGAATTGGCGGAGTGATGGTAACGGCAGGTGCAGGTGCCTGAATATAAATAGGACGCTTTGCAGTATCATAGCAAAAGCCGTTGTAGGTAATAAGCCTTACAGTATCGCTGCCACCGGCAGGAAAATTCTGGTGGCCTGTGATGTTGGTATCCATGGCTCCGTCGCCATAAAGCCATTGTTTGGAAAGATAGGGGCTGCTGGTATTGGTGAAAGTTACCGGCGAATTAACGCATACAGAGTCTGGCCCTGTAAATGAGGCTATCAGATGCAGTACATCTATGTAGCTGGTTACAGTATTGCTGTCTTCACAGCCATGAATATCCGTTACCATAAGCTGAACATTGTAAAAGCCCAGAGCGGAATAGGAATGCACCGGATTGGCAGATGTACTATAAGGGCTGCCATCACCAAAATTCCAGCGATAGGTAAATGGTCCGGCGCCGGTTACTCCATTGGTGAAATCTGCATTGACCGGTGGATTGCAGATATGGGTATTTACCGCAGAAAATAAAGGCGCGGGCGGATTGCGCACATGCAGAAAAGCAGGCTTGGTAAGTGTGGATGAGCAGCCATCTGAGTTGGTGGCTTCAAGGGTAATGTTGAAATAGCCCGGAAAGGAGTAGGCATGTGCTACACTTGCGAGGGTGCTGGTATAGCCGTCGCCGAAGGACCACAGATAAATTACCGGGCCGGGAACTCCCGCAACAGTGGTACTGGAATATGTGACAGGCGCTCCGGGGCAAATCAACGTGTCCGACTCCGTGAAATTTACTGCGGGAGATGGAAAAACAGTAATGACTTGCTTTACGGTGCTTGTAGCCGAGCCGTTTGTAGCAGTAAGTGTAACAGTATAAGTTCCCGGTGTGTAATAACTTGTTCCGGGATTGGTAAGGGTTATAATACCTGTGCTATTACCCAGGTCCCACGAATAAGTGGTGCCTGTTGCAGGTGAAGTAGTATTGGTGAAAGCTACTACCAGCGGAGCGCATCCGCTGGCAGGCGAGGAGGTAAAGCCAGCGGTTACTTGCCCTTTGGCAGTCAGTACTGATAAGGCAATACAAAGTATTGTAAAAATTGATCGGGTTAACAGATTCATGTTTATATTTATATTAGTCCCTCTGGTATGTTAATTTAACAAACCGGTGGTAGCCCAATGGACGCTGTTTTCTGAAAATTAACTTTACAACTTAAAATTAATGCTTTTTTATCGTTTTATCAATATAGAACCGGTAAATGAATTCTTCCCGTCTGCTACATTTGCAGCATTCAGTTTTATAAGGTAGTAATAAGTGCCATCGGGCAGCGGGCCGTTTTTACCCTTACCTTCCCAGTCATTATTATAATTGGTTGCGGCAAAAACTTCATCGCCATATTTATCAAATACCTGAACAGTATTACCCGGATATTTCTCAATGCCGAATATGATCCAGGTATCATTTATTCCGTCGCCATTGGGCGAAATAGCATCATAGATCACAATGGTATTGCAGGTATCCGGTACTACGAACGACATTTGTTTTCTACATCCATTGTTGTCCGTAACTGTCAGATCATAATTACCCATAAGCAAATGCTCAGCAGCGCTTCCCGTATTTTTGTCCGACCACGCATAACTGTAGGGTGAGGTGCCTCCGCTAACATTCGTTATAACGCTGCCCTGGCTACCCCGGCACACGTCTTCATTTATTTCGGCGGTTATAGTTATTGTGTCCGGCTGTGTTAACATAAAGGTATCGTCAACGGTGCATTTTGTAGCGGTTTCGGTGATGATGATGCTGTAAGATCCAGTATCCAGATTACTGATAGTATTACCTGTACTTCCCGTCGACCAGAGTAACTGGATAGGTGGTATACCACCACTTATATTAACCGCAATACTGCCATTCTTGTCGTTGAAGCATTTTACTGCTGAAACAACTTTGCTGACCGAAAAATCAATATTACTGATAATGATTTCAAAGTTGGAATTATTAATACATCCGTTGCTATCAGGGCCAACAGTGTAGATAATGGCAGCTGAACCTGCTGTCAACGCTTTTAAAGTACCGGTATTGCTGTCAATTTTGGCTATAAGTAGATTGCTACTTGTCCATATGCCCTTTGCTAAGCTATCCTTTAAGGTTATAATGGCGCCGGTGCATAGCGTGTTTTGTCCGGTTATGTGGCCGGTATCCGGCAATGGGTAAATGGTTATTGTTTTATAGGCCGATGAATCGCACATGCCATTTGCAACTTTATAGGATAGGGTATCTTTCCCTGCTTTTTTGCCTGTCAGTATTCCCGGTGCCGTGAGTATGGCATTGCTGTTGGTTACGTTCCAGGTGCCTCCGGTTACACTGTCAGTAAGTGTTACAACTGATCCGGTACATACCCCTGCATTCCCGGTTATTATTCCTGGGTTGGGGTAGGCATTAACGGTAACCGGTATCGTTGCCAGGCAACCACCAGTTAACCGGTATGTAATTATTGAAGCTCCTCCTGCAATACCCGTTAATACGCCGGAGTTGGCATTAATACTGGCAACGGTGGTATTGCTGCTGCTCCACGTTCCTCCCGGTAAAGTATCACTTAGCGATGCTAAAGTACCTGTGCATATAACCGAATCCGGAAAGATAGTAATGCCGCCAATTGTATATGCAGATATATCCTGTTTCAGCACAGTGCTGCATCCCCAGCCATCTGTCAGGGTTAATGACACGGAATCATTGCCGGTAGCGGTTACAAATGCATAGGCGGTATCGGTTGTTGCAGTATAGCCTCCGTAACTCCAGCTCCGTGCAGTAATAACCGACCTCGAACTTTTTGAAGTATCTGTTAAAAGCAGTGTATCGCCCACACAAACCGGATTGGGGCTGACTTTAAAACCAATATTTATTTTATCTGTTTTTATTGTGTCCTTCCCTGTACTGCTCGGTGATGAGCACCCGGTATCCGTAAGAATCAGTTTGGGCAGAAATGAGCCTGGCAACAGATATGTGTGCGAATAAGTAGTATCTGATACTGTACCGGTAAAGGTAACGCCATCTGAGAAGTCCCAGGTAAGGATGGAAAATCCTGTAAAACTGCTGAGCGCCGCATTGAAAGTTACGGTAAGCGGCACGCAGCCGGTGTCGGGCGAATAACTGAGTACACCTGCGTAACCAAAGATATTTACGTGACCTGCTGCAGCGGTATCTTTACAACCAGAGCTGTTGGTAACTACCAGTGATGCTGTATAATACCCGGGAGAAGAATAAGTAACTGACGGACTGAAGGCAGTTGAACTGTCGCCATTGCCGAAATTCCATTTATACGTTGTACCTCCTGTACTTGTATTGATAAAATGCACGTTAAAATAAGGACATACAGATACGGAATCATTCATATAAAACGATGCTGAAGGTTTGGAAATATGGATATAATTATGGCGGGTGAAGGTGTCCGTACAGCCATGCACGTCGGTAATAACCAGGCTTACGGTATAAATGCCGGTATCTGTATAGGTATGCGATGGGTCGGGAAGTGTTGAGGTAGTGCCGTCGCCAAAAGTCCAGTAGTTGGTAACTCCGGCTGTAGATATACTGGTAAAGCTTATAGGGAAAAAAGCACAACCTGCTGTAATATTTGCAGTAAAAGAAGTTGAGGGATGGTATACATTGATCAGAGTTTTGGTTATGGTATCCCTGCAGCCAATATTATCAGTTACTATTTCGGTTGCGGTGTAAACACCGGTATTGGTATAGGTATGGGTTGTTGAGGATGAATCAGTTACAGCGGCTCCTCCATCGCCAAATGACCATGCAAAATCAGAGAAAAATGTACCCGGCACATCAGTACTTGAATCAAAAAAAGCTGCCTGAGACGGCAGGCATACTATAGAGGAAGATGCAATGAAGTTAGCTATAGGTTTAGCAACATGAACGTAATTCGTCCTGGTAATCGTGTCCTTACAATTATTCTGATCAGTAACTACCAATTGAACAGTGTAGAGCCCCGGTGTGTGAAAAGTATCAACAAATTCAAAATAGTTATTTTGAGCATAGTTCCCTGTTGCTATCCAATTATAGTAAAAAACGGTACCACTTAGTACTACCGGATAGATGACAACATAATTATCCTTGCATATAGCCGAATCAAATGTGGAAATGGAAACATCCGGACTAAATGGCCTGACTGTAAAATTTGCAGTATCGCGGCAACCGCTTGCAGCATTATAATCGGCCAGGTATCCGCTATACATAGCTGGCACTGTATATACATGTACCGGGTTTTTCAAACTTGATGTGTCTCCGTCTCCGAATACCCATATATGTGAATCTTCCCCCTCCGAACTGTCAAAAAAATGAACCGTACTTTCCGACGAACAGAATATGCTGTCATAAATAATCGCTGCAGGCGAATCGACAGTAATGTAATTGTACCTTGAAAAAGTGGATGAGCAGCCATCTGAAAAAGAAATCAGGGTGCATGTATATAAACCTGCATGATTGAAGTTGTAGTGCAGAATAGTGTCACTGCCTGACGTGGATGAAGTGGCGCCGATACTGCTGTAAAATTGCCAATGGTAATCATCTGGTGTGCCGGATATAATCTTTACTTTGAAGGTAACATTGGTATCATTGTTGTTGGCGCAAATATTTGTTGGTGAGGCAGTAAAAGTAACAGATGGGGCAATGCCTGCTGATACTATTGCATGAGAGGTATCCCGGCAGCCATTTGCCGTAAGGATTGTAGAAGTTACTGTATATACACCTGCCGAAGTAAAAATATGCGTTGGTGAATCTGCTGCACTTACCGGCGACCCGTCACCGAAATTCCAGGCGTAAGAAGAGACCGGATAAGGATAAGCCGTTGTTCCCGGTCCGGGAGTAGAGGTCAGGTAGTAATCGAAAAAGCTAACGGACTCCGGAATACACCCTCCCGTTTTAAATTCACCGTAAAGAATGTTAATGTCGTAAATCATATTGTAAATTTTGTATTGCTTATAGCCGGTATCCCTGCAGCTCAGGTCACTGCTTACATACATATGCACATCATAAAAACCATTTGCAGTATAATTATGTGTGGCAGGATTACCAATTACTGAATATCCATCTCCGAAAACCCAGGTTACCGTTGAGCCCGGTAAAACAGTAGCAGTAAAAACGGAGGTTTCCGGCGCAGGGCATGGCTCTGTGGGTGTTATGGTAAAGGTAGATGCCGGATGTTCTACATATATAGGATGCCGGACTGTATCATAACAATACCCGTTATAAGTCACAAGTTTTACCGTATCGCTTCCGGCAGAAGGGTATATATGGTACCCGTTAGTGCTGGCATCGGTAGTACCATCGCCATACAGCCATATGTTACTCAGGTAAGGACTGCTGGTATTGGTAAAAGAAGCGGGAGAATGGAGGCATATAGAGTCGGGGCCGGTAAAGGCTGCGGTAAGGTTGATAACATTAATATACCCGGTTATGGTATTGCTGTCCTGGCAGCCGTGGCTATCGGTAACCGTAAGTTGCACGCTATATGCGCCGGTAGCTGTATAAAGATGAGCCGGATCGGCAAGCACGGAGGGCAAGCCGCCATCACCAAAATTCCATTTATAGGTAAGTGGCCCGGATCCTGTTGCCGAACTGGTAAACACAGCATCCACCGGCGGGTTGCAGATATGGGTATTGCTGGCCGAAAATCCTGCCGTAGGTGGTGTTCTTACATGTATGTAGGCTGGTTTTGTAAGGATTGAGGAGCAGCCGGCAGAATTGGTTGCATTCAGGGTAACGTTAAAATTACCACCAAAAGAATAAACGTGATTATAAGAACTATTGGTACTTGTATAGCCATCGCCCGATGACCAGAGGTAAGTTACCGTTCCGGGCACGCCGCTCACTATAGCGCTGCTAAAAGTATCGGTTAAACCCGGGCATAATACCGTATCAGTTACCGAAAAACTGATTGCGGGATCAGGGTAAACAGTAATCAGTTGAGTATCTGATGAAGTATCAGCCCCGTTAATGGCCGTAAGTGTTATGGTATAAGTGCCTGCGGTAAGGTAGCTGGTACCGGGATTGGTAAGCGTTATACTTCCGGTGCTGTTATCCAGGTTCCAGGTATAGGTGGTGCCTGTGGCTGGTGTGGTAGTATTGGTAAAAGCTACTACAAGTGGTGCGCACCCCGAAGAGGGAGTTGCTGTAAATCCCGCGGTCAGTTGCCCGTGTGCTGCATAAGCAGCGAGGAAAAGGAAAATAAAGGTTGACAGAGATCGGGTAAATAGTTGCATAGTGTTTATTATTAATAAATACTTGATAGGTTATCAAAAAATAGTAAGAGATTCACTTTTAAAGTTATAGTCTTTTTAAGATTTTAACTTACTGCACTTTAAAGATAAGATTTCCCGATTTAATTTACTACTCAAAATTAATACCGGCAGCATTTTATCCATAATCTTTTAAAAATAAGAGGGAAAGAAATTGATTTCTTAATGAATTCCCTATTTTTATGCATCTGCTTTTAAAATCAGGAAATCCAATTGCATGACAGGCTATAATCCCGGCTTACATATTCTGGCTACCTTTTCTTCTTCGCCGGAGCAACTCAATGATGCACTTGCATGCAAGAAATTGTTTGACGGGCTGATTCATCAGTTATCGCTGCAGCAGGTGGGTGAGGTGTACCACAGTTTTCCGGGGGGAGGGTTTACGGCTGTTGTTTGCCTTACTGAGTCGCATGTTTCCATACATACCTGGCCCGAGTATAACCTGGCTACTTTTGATGTGTTTTTATCCAATTTCAACAATAATAATTCAGAAAAGGTGAGGGAGTTTTTTTCAGGAACAATACAGTTTTTTAATGCAACAGTAATTTCCAACCAAGAAATTTTCAGGTGATATGGATGAACTAAACAGCCTAGAAACTAACTTTGGCGGGGCCAGCATTACCTGCCCCAGATGCCATAACCAGTTCAGCTATTATGACCGGCGGAAGAGCTCTTTTTTCGGGTGCAGGCAATGCGGAACTTTTTTTGAAAGGAGCAGTGTCGGGCCTGTTACCCTGCGCACTTTCAGTGAAGCAGACCGCGACCAACCTCCTTTATTTCCGTTTGGCACCAAGGGTTATGTAGATGGAAAGGAGTATACATTTGTGGGTTTTATTACCAAAAAGCAGGCCGACGATGATGTTTACTGGAATGAATATTTGTTTTATGCACCCAATGAACAATGGTACCTGATACTATCTGAATATGATGGTCACTGGCTGATCATTAACAGGAGTCACAATCAGCATATCGAAACACGACAGGCACCGGGAGGAAGAAACTATGCTTACGACGACGGGCGGCCTTATGAACTTTATATGTGCTATAAATTCATTGTGGTTGATGCCGGCGGAGAATTTGACTGGAACATTCTGGATGATGAAGAGCTGATTACCTATGAATATGTTGCAGCCCCTGTGGTGCTGGTTAACGAGCAGCGGGATAATAAAGACAGCTGGTTTCACGCCAGGTATATCTCACCTAAGGAAATAACCCAACTGTTTGAAGTAGATCCCGCATTGTTTCCGGACAGGACCGGTTTTAATCCAACCACTTTTTATCCCAGGTGGCAGCCGCTGATCAAATTTACCGGATTGCTGCTGGCCCTTCTGTTACTCATTCACCTGGTTTTATTTGTTGCCAAACCAAATAAATCGTTGTATTCAGGCTCTTTTATTTGCGAACCCGATACCACATCGTGGGGCGCCTGCAAACCGGTTATCACACCATCGTTTGATATAAAGGGGCCTGCCGCTGTGTCTGTAGATATGCTGTGCGATGTGCTGGACAATAACTGGATTGAGCTGCCTATGGTGCTGGTCAATGATGGTGATGGCCGGGCTTATGAGATCAATAAAACAATAAGCTATTACCACGGCTATGACGACGGAGACAGCTGGAGCGAAGGCGGCAGGAGCCAGGATGCTACGCTGTCGCGTGTGCCCTCCGGCAATTACCACCTTAACATTTATCCAGGCGCTGAAACACCACAAGCCGCAGCAGGGCAGTCGGTGGAATTTAAAGTAACTCAGAATGTGTTTCTGGCCCGAAATTTCTGGTTATTTCTTGTGTTAATTACTATATATCCGCTCATACAATTCATTCGCAAATACAATTTTGAAAACAGCAAATGGTTTGCTAAAGATTACGGTACCCTTAAAAAAGATTAAAAGTTATGCTGCAAGGATTTAAAAATATAAAGTACTATATAGTATGCATGTTGCTGGCGTTCGGGTTATATACATACGGGGCTGTTACCGGCACCCTTATATTCGGCGATGATAATCTGAATACAGACGGCCATGCCGTTAACTCTACAGGCGGACACTATTATGGCCACGGGTATTTTTTTCATAAATAATCTAGTTTTTTGGAAATTATTTATCCAATATTGAATGGAATTGAAATATAATGTAGCAAAAATCTGAAAAAAGATTGTTTGAATAAATTTTATTGGAAATGTTTGCAAATTTCAATGACAATTAATAGATTTGCTAAAAATGGGTCAAACTTAAAATAGCAAACCTTAAAATGGCAAGTTTTGGTGATTTTATTAGGCAAGAAAGAGAAAAGAACTCTTGGACTCAAACTGAATTCGGAGCAAAAATTGGCATTAATTCAAGTGCTATTAGTCGTATTGAGCATGGCACAAAACAATTAAGTGCAGATAAACTTGATCTCCTCTCAAAGCTCTTTAATATTGAAATTTCTAAGATTAGTATACTTTATTTTGGTGAAAAGATTGGAAGGATGGTATATGAAAACAATTGTCCGGAAAGTGTATTTGTTGTTGCCGAGGAAACAGTAGAATATCTTAAGGTAAAACATACCAAACAAAGTAAAATAAAATTTGATTAAACCAAGACATGCCACACAGAAAACTTTTAATGAATTTAGGATTTGTACCTAAAGAAAACACATCGGGAGTATTTACAAAAAAATATTCCCTATGCGGGAATTATAGCATTGATGTGGATTTGGATAATGGGAAAATAAGTTATGGAGAACTGATAAAGAAAGGTACTCAAAGTACACTAAACCTGCTACAGGCAGAAAATTGGGTAGTGCTGGAATGTGTAAACAGGCTTCTTGAAAAAGGATATAAACCCGAAAATATTACTCTTGAAAAAGTCTATCCGGCAGGACATGGATTTTCAGGCAGATTGGATATATGTGTCAGCTATGATGATGGTTCGGAATACTTGTTGATAGAATGTAAAACCTATGGAAAAGAATTCGATAAGGCAGTTAATAAATTAAAGAAAGATGGTGGGCAGTTATTTACTTATTTTAAGTTCAGCAATAAAGCAGATATTATTATGCTTTATGCTTCAGAACTGAATAATAATAAAGTTATTTACAAATCTGAAATCATTAAAATTGAGGATGACTACAGAACGGGTGATGTAAAGGATTTTTATGATAAATGGAATAAACTTACAAAAGATAATGGAGTTTTTGATTCTTGGGTAAGCCCTTACCAATTTTTGAGCAAAGCATTAACTCTTGAATTGCTGGAACCTATTAAACAAGAAGACAGTAGTTTTATATTTAATAGATTTAAAGAAATCCTCCGGCATAATGTAGTTTCGGACTTACCCAATGCATTCAATAAAATTTTTACATTATTTCTATGTAAAATTTATGATGAGAAGGTTAATGAAGGTACTGAGAATGAGCTGGGTTTTCAATGGAATGAGGGTTTAGATGATGATATTTCATTCCAATTGCGCTTAACTGACTTATACAAAAATGGCATGTTCGAATTTTTAGAGAAAAAAGTAACAGACTTCTCAGAAACTGAATTCGAAAATAAATTTAAAAGTCTGGATGATAGTGTAAAAACAGCATTGCTGACGGAGTTTAAAAAGATCAGGTTAGAGAAAAATAACGAATTTGCAATTAAGGAGGTATATGATGAGAAATCATTCAAGGAAAATGCAAAAGTTGTAAAGGAAGTTGTTGAATTATTGCAGGGCTATAAAATCCGATACACTAAAAAGCAGCAATACCTTTCAGATTTCTTTGAATTGCTATTAACAACCGGATTAAAGCAGGAATCCGGTCAATTTTTTACTCCTGTACCTGTTGCTCAATTTATAATTAAAAGCCTTCCAATAGATTCAATAGTTGAGGATAAATTGCATAAAGGAGAAGCGAATAATCTGCTACCATTCGTTATGGATTATGCAGCAGGCAGTGGCCATTTTTTGACTGAGGCCATGCATGAAATTCAAAGATTGATTGATCAGAAAGACGATAAAAAATATAGCCCCGGAATAGCAAAAAAAATCAGGAACTGGAAAGACGACCATTTCGATTGGGCATTGGATTATATATATGGGATTGAAAAAGATTACAGGCTTGTTAAGGTAGGTAAAGTGGGATGCTATTTGCATGGGGATGGATTAGCAAATGTATTACACACAGATGGTTTAGCTAATTTTAATCATCCTGATTATAAAGGAAAATTAAAGCATAGGGATAAAGACTTCCCGATTGATAACAAAGAATTTGAAATCATAGTTTCAAATCCTCCTTATTCAGTATCTGCATTTAAAAATGCATCTCGTGAATATTATCGTGAAAATGATTTTTCACTCTACGATAAATTGACAGACAATAGTTCTGAAATTGAATGTCTCTTTATTGAACGAACAAAACAATTATTGAAAGACGGAGGGGTGGCTGGAATCATCTTACCGAGTTCAATTCTTGGTAATGCCGGATTATATTCTAAATCGAGAGAAATTATTCTACAGTATTTTGATATAATAGCTATTGCAGAATTAGGTTCCAATACATTCATGGCAACTGGAACAAATACGGTTACATTATTTTTGAGGAGAAGGAATAATTATGAGAGTATTAATCTGAAAATTGCAGTAGGTAAATTTTTTACAAATTTAAAGGATGTTACTTTAAGTGGTATTGAGAATCCGGTTACAAAATATGTCGAGTATGTTTGGGGAAGTATTTCATTTTATGATTACATTTCTCTTTTGCAAAAAACACCCAATAATACTATTAAAGAGCATGAATTATATATAGAATATAGAAAAAAAATCAAGGCTAAAAATGAAATGGAGTTTTGGAATATTCTGATTGAAATTGAAAAAGAAAAACTTTTCTATTTTATTATAGTATTACCTCAAAATATTGTACTTATTAAAAGCGGTGAAAAAGATGCTGAAAAACGCTTTCTTGGTTATGAGTTTAGTTACCGCCGCGGAAGTGAAGGTATTCACTCAATGCAAAGAGGAAAGAGTATTGAAGATTGTACGGTCCTTTTTGATTCGAATGTATTTGATAACCCGACTAAAGCAAGTACTTACATTTATAAAGCGTTTAATGGTGATTTTGATTTCCCTATTAATGAAGAATTGAAGCAAAATATTACACGCCTACGCTTAGTAGATATGATTACTTTTGATAGAGTGGAATTTGAGAAGAGTATATCAATATCTGTAAAAAAAAAAGCAACTATACAAAGTAAATGGGAAATAAAAAGGCTAGCAGATATTTTAGCCTCTTTAGAAAGTGGAAAAAGACCTAAAGGTGGAGTTGGAGAATATCAAAGTGGTATACCGAGTTTAGGAGGAGAACATATTAAGTTGGATGGTACTGTATCAACAAATAATATGAAATTTGTTCCAGAAGCTTTTTTTAATAATTCAAAGCAAGGAATTTTACATGATTTAGATATATTAATTTGTAAAGATGGAGCTTTGACAGGAAAAACTTCTCTTTTTAAAAAGAATTTATTTCTTTTCGAGAAAGGAATGGTAAATGAGCATGTTTTTATATTAAGAGTAAATAATGCATGTAGGCAAAAGTATATTTTTTACTTGCTTTATTCAATTCAGGGCCAAGAAATCTTGAAATTAAATGTAACTGGTTCAGCACAAGGTGGATTGAACCGTGAGAATTTATTGAATATATGTTTACCAGTTCCTCCAATAGATATTCAAGATAAAATTGTTTCTGAAATAGAAATTTTAGAAACAAAAGAATTGACATTTAGTTTAGAAATTAATAATTTTAAAGATGAAAGAGATATTTTAATTGTTAATGCATCAAATTCTCTTTTTAAGTTAAAAGAAATTACCTCGAAAATTGGAAGTGGTGCAACTCCAGATGGAGGGGATTCCTCCTACATACAAAAAGGAATAAGCCTAATACGAAGCCAAAACGTATATGACAATGAATTTTATAAAGAAGGTTTGGCATTTATTGATGACAATCAAGCCAAGAAATTAAATAATGTTACTGTAGAAGCAAATGATATACTTATCAATATAACAGGTGCTTCCGTAGCCAGATGTTGCATAGTTGATAAAGCTTATTTGCCTGCTAGGGTTAATCAACACGTTGCAATTATTAGAACGAATGAAAAAGCATTACCTAAATATGTTCAACAAATTTTAGTGAGTACTAAGTATAAATCTGAGTTGCTTTCTCTTTCTGAAAGCAGTTCAACAAGAGAAGCTATAACTAAGTCTCAACTTGAAGATTTCAGGATTCCACTTCCACCACTTTCTGAACAACAAAAGATTGTAAATGAAATAGAAGCTTTAGAAGATAAAATTGCTAATCTAGAAGCAGAACTAGCTACAATACCTCACAAAAAAGAATTAATACTGAAAAAATATCTATAATTTTTATCTGGACAACACTATTAATTCCCATGGAGAAACTAAGTAGCCGTTCAGAGAATAAGACAGGTATTGTGTCTCATATTCTGCTGTTGTTGTCTGTATTTGTTATTGCCACCTGCGGGCTCATTTATGAGCTTATTGCAGGCACTCTGGCCAGTTATCTGCTGGGCGATTCCATTACCCAGTTTTCCACCATCATTGGCACTTACCTGTTTGCTATGGGTATCGGCTCCTGGTTCTCCAAATACCTGGATGGCAATCTGCTGAAGTGGTTTATAAGAATAGAAATTTTAGTCGGCCTTGTGGGAGGTTGCAGTGCCCCGGTACTGTTTGCCATTTTTGAGCATGTTGAATCTTTCCGGCTCATTCTCTATGCTTTTGTAGGGATGACGGGGGTGCTTGTCGGGCTGGAGATACCCCTGCTGATGCGCATTCTCAAAAACAATTTTGAGTTTAAAGACCTGGTCTCCAATATATTCACTTTCGACTATATAGGCGGCCTGCTGGCCTCACTTATTTTTCCACTCGTACTGGTACCCTACATGGGGCTGATAAGAACTTCCCTGTTTTTCGGACTAATGAATATAGTAGTGGCTTTATTGCTGCTCTATAAGTTTAAAGAAACAAGAGGCTACCGCCGACACTTTTTAGTTATAATAATCATTAGTATACTTGTGTTTATAGTTGGATTCGCTTATGCCGAACGGATAATGGCTTACTCCGAGAGTATGACCTTCCAGGATAAGGTTATCTATAGCAAAAGCACAGTTTACCAGCGCATAGTGATTACCAAAAACAACCGGGAACTGCGCCTCTTCCTGAATGGCAACCTTCAGTTCAGTTCGGCCGATGAATACCGGTATCACGAGGCGCTCATTCACCCTGCAATGCAGGCCCTGCCGCATGCCCGCAATGCCATGGTTCTTGGTGGCGGCGACGGGCTGGCTGTGCGCGAATTATTGAAATATCCCCAGCTCCAATCTATAAAACTCATCGACCTCGACCCCGGAATGACCAGCCTCTTCACACATAACCAGATGCTGGCCCAGCTGAACAACCATTCACTCAGCTCGCCAAGGGTGAAGGTAATCAATACCGACGCCTACAACTGGGTACGCAATGATACCACCCGCTACGACTGCATTATTATTGATTTCCCCGATCCCGGCAACTATTCTGTAGGTAAGCTCTATACCAATTCTTTTTATAAAGAGATCTACCGTTTGCTCAGCGATGACGGGGTAGTAGTAGTACAATCCACTTCGCCCTATATAGGCCGCCGGTCGTTCTGGTGCATTGATCATACTATAGCATCAGTTGGCTTTTTGACCATGCCCTACCATACTTATGTGCCTTCGTTCGGGGAGTGGGGATATGTGATGGCTACTAAAAACCATAGCTGGCGCAATGATGGCGAACTGCCCGAAGGGCTGCGGTACATCAATGCGGCAACCATCAGAGACATGATGTTCTTTCCTCCGGATATGTGCGAGGTTACTACCGATATCAACCGCCTGAATAACCAGGTACTGGTGCATTATTTCGAAACAGACTGGGGGCCTTATGCACACTGATCCTATATATAACCGAAGGCTGTTTTTTAAGAAAGTACTTGCAGGTTCAGGGCTGCTTGCCGCCGGTATGTATACCGCCTGCAAACCCCGCAATCCGCTGGGGCATATTAAAGGGAGCATCATTGGCGCTAATTCACAGGTAGGGCATCTGGTCAGAAACATGGCTTCATTACCCGCACCCTCAAGGCAGGTAACTACTGATGTACTGATAATTGGCAGCGGCATATCGGGCCTTTCAGCCAAGAGATGGCTGCATAACCATGGTATGAATAATGTAATGCTCGTTGAAATGGACGATCATTTCGGGGGCAATGCCCATCACGGCAAAAATGAGGTTTCGGCTTATCCCTGGGGCGCCCACTACATCCCTGTTCCGGATATAAGAAATACCGAGTTGCTTGATTTTTTGAAAGAGATCAATGTAATAACCGCCTTTGATGCTTCAGGCTTGCCGGTATACAATGAATACTACCTTTGCATGGATCCTGAAGAGCGTTTGTTTATAAACGGGCTGTGGCAGGAGGGTATAGTACCTGAAGCCGGAGTGCCTGCCGATGAGAAGGAACAATTCAAAAGATTTTCGGCATTGGTTGATCATTATAAATCAGCCATAGGTACTGATGGTAAGGATGCTTTTGTGATACCATTGGATAACTCCTCGGCTGATGAAGAGTTCAGAAAACTGGATACAATTTCTTTCCGGCAATACCTCCTTGAGCAGGGTTATAATTCAAAATACCTGATCTGGTACCTGGAATATGGCTGTAAGGATGATTATGGCTGCAACCTCGATAACACCTCTGCATGGGCCGGTTTTCATTATTTTGCCTCACGCAAAGGGAAGGGGAGTAACTGCACCTCATCAGGGGTGATCACATGGCCGGAGGGTAATGGTTTCCTGATGGAGAACTTGAAGAAGCTGGCGGGCGATAATATAATTTCCTTACAACTAGCCTATGATATACAGGAATCGGAGAATGGCGTAATAATAAAGGTATATGATGTTGCCCGCAAAGAAAGCTATACCATCAATGCCCGTAAGGTTTTGATAGCCTCACCCCAATATGTAAATAAGCATTTATTATCTGCAATAGCTGCACCAGATCGGCTAAAGGCTTTTAATGATTTTCATTATGCGCCCTGGATGATAGCCAATATCACACTTAAACATATGCCGCAGCAACGGGGCTTCCCGCTGTGCTGGGATAACGTAATTTATGGTACGCCATCGGTAGGCTATGTAGACGCCAATCACCAGGACCTCAAAAACAGTATGAAGCGGGTACTTACCTTTTATCTGCCCCTGGTTAACGATGACCCGGATGCAGCAAGGCGAAAAGCACACGTTACTCCATATGAGCATTGGCTGGAAATTATTGCAGGAGAAATGGAACACGCACATCCCGGTATTACAGAATGTATTGAGCATGCCGATATCTGGGTATGGGGGCATGGCATGATAGCCCCGCGGCCCGGCTTTATATGGGGGCAAAGCCGGAAAACCGTAAAAGAGCCCATCAATAAAAAAATCTTTTTTGCGCATACCGATCTTAGCGGTATTTCTATTTTTGAAGAGGCGTTTTATCAGGGTATAAGGGCGGCGAAGGAAATAAGCAATCAAAGTGTTTAACCGAAAAAAAACAGGAAGGTATAAATTGAAAATTGAGTAAATTTATTTAATCATCGTCACTTGAAAACTGGCTTTGTGTTTCTTTGCGTTACTCTTTGCGGCCTTTGCATTAAAATCAGTAGTATTAATGGAAGAAAACACCAGACAACCTTGGATAAAAACCGCGGTCTACGACAGCGTCTTCATCCTGCTGCCGCCTTTCCTGGCAATGGTAGTAGTTGGGTTGCTGCCCGAAAGGTTCCGGCATTCAGCCGATATGCCGGTGATGAGCTGGGTATTGCTGGTGCTGTTTGTAGATGTGGCTCATGTTTACAGTACTTTGTACAATACGTATTTCGATAAGGCACGCTTTGAGCGGCGCAAAAAGTTGTTTATAACCGTACCCATAATTTGTTTTCTGGTCGGCTTTGTGCTGCACCTGTTTGGCGGTATTGTTTTCTGGCGGGCGCTGGCATATGTGGCAGTGTTTCATTTCATCAGGCAGCAATATGGCTTTATGCGCATCTATACCCGCGATGACCCCAAACATAACCTGTCAACTGTTATGGATTCCCTCGTTATCTATTCAGCTACCTTGTATCCGCTTATATACTGGCATTGCACACCGGGCCGCAATTTCAACTGGTTTGTAAACAATGATTTTATCTCTGGCAGTTCTGAAAATGTGAAGTTTTATGCCGGAATTCTCTACTTACTTATTCTGATAGTTTATGTTATCAACGAATTATTCCGGTTATTGAATACCGGAAATTTCAACCTGCCTAAAAATGTACTGATAGCCGGTACTGCTGTTTCATGGTACCTCGGTATTGTCTGGTTCAATGGCGACCTGGCCTTTACCATGCTCAATGTAGTATCGCATGGCATACCCTATATGGCGCTGGTGTGGCAGGGCATCAGTAAGACAGGCAGTGAAGGCAAGGTTAAAGCTGCCCGGTCTGTATGGCGGTTATCGGCCAGGTGGTACGGATTATTCCTGTTTCTGGGTTCCCTTTTTCTGTTGGCCTACCTCGAAGAGGGCCTGTGGGATGGCTTTGTATGGCACGAGCACCTGGGTGTATTCGGTATTTTTAATTGGCTGCCCCATGTAAACAATGATTTTCTGCTGGCTTTATTAGTACCGCTGCTATCATTACCGCAGTCTACACACTACATGCTGGATGCGTTTATCTGGAGAAAAAAGTATGCATGATTTATGATATTTGGAATTTGTGGAAGTGGTAATTTGAAAAGAGAAATCAGGACACTTTTAAGATATCCCTTAATTTCAAAAATAAGTACCTATCTGTGTTTAGATTTGGTTTGTCAGAAAAAAGTTACGGATACCTTCACAATATCCGTAACCACTCTCAACCAGATAGGGCCAGCTTAACGCTCTATTGTCCAGTGTGTGCCGGAGGCATCGTTTTCCCGCTTATCAGCGGCAAGGTTTACACCACCGGGAACGGTCAGGCCATTGAGGTAAATATGGGCTGGATTGTGATCCGACCCCAGGCATTCAAATGCCACAGTGCCATCGTGCAGGTGTATTTCCCTCCAGTGAGTACCGGATGGTTGTGTATCGGCTACCAGGTTCACTGCACCATTGCCGGTTTGTCCGTTAAGGTATACATACCTGGGATTGTTATAACTGCCCAGGCACCTGAAAGCTACCTCGTCCCTTCCCAGCCGCACTTTTTCCCACCATGCCCCTGAATGGGCACGGTCTGCTTCTGGTGCAAGGTTTACCACTCCGTTGGTGGTTACTCCGTTCAGGTACTGGTACTTCGGATTATGAAAATTGCCCTGGCATAATAATTTTACTCTCTCCTGCGCGTTGGCATTAAAACCAATAGTTGTAATTGCTGCTAATAAAAAACTGATCTTTTTCATTGTTTTGTTGTTTTTGTTAAGTCGATTATTTTACCTACTCTTTTCAGGGCTTTTCGGTTTCCGCCTGTTATTTTTTTGAATAAAATGTCCTTATTTTGATTTTTACGGAATTAACGGCGCGAAGCCCATGTTTGTATTCCAGGGTGGTCGGGGTCATCACCATGATATACAGCCAGTACACCGTCATCGCGCAGCATTGCTATGAAGCGCTTTCCTCCTGCATTACATTCGGCAGCAAAGTATACACCCCTGTTATCTCCCGGGCCAGTGCCTTTGTAGGCGCAAAAATTGCCATCATCCTGCATAATCAGAAAGAAATCATGGCCATCCGAATGATGGTTGCTCGACCATACCTGAGCGCCTTTAAAGTTGGGGCCTGCGCCATTATAGATGGCAAAATTTCCGTCTTGTTCCATCTGCATGAAATACTGACGATTGCCTGATATCAGATAGTCACCGGTTTTTAGAAAATCATTGGTTTTCAAAAAAGGGTATTCAGTGCCGGTATAATACGTTACCGGGGGTGTTGGCGGAGTTGGCGGAGTAGGAGGAACAGGTTGTGCGGGCATACCCATATTCATAGGTGTGGCGCTGGATATTTTCATCTTCAGGTCTCCTTTCTTGTATTTCAGGCTGTAGGTAATATTGGTATAGTTGCCGTTTATATCCTTCATAATAGCTGCCCGCTTGGTTATAGAGCCTTTGGAAGTATCATCAAAGATTACTTTAAGGCTGTACGAGCCTTCAGCAAGGCCATCTGCCTTTACATTGGGCTGCCCCACATCATTTCTGGCCTGGCCGTTAACCAGCAGCCGGAAATTATCGCCATCCTCCGAAAATACGGTAATAACGCCCGATCCATAGCCGGAACCGGAATTCATACCTGTACTTACAGGCTGTGGATTGCTGTAGTTTGCATCGGTATTCATCCCCTGGTTAACGGGTTGAGTGTTGCCATAGCTGGAGCCAACATTCATATTGATACTGGCTGGCTGAGCGCCGCCATTATTATTTGCATGGAGTCCCAGATTTATATCCAGTTTCAGGTTCGACTGGACCTGCACAGGCTCATTGCCCCCATTGTTATATCCCCGGTCATGATCATCATGATGATGGTCGCGGTAAGCATAATAATCGTTCACATCACCTGCCGGCACCATCTTCCATTGGTGATTGGGCTGATTAGTCTGATTGGGGTCGAATGACCACAACATCAGTGCGCGGTCAGGGGTATTATTGTCTATAACGCGGCCACTGGCAATGCAGGAAATATAGAAAACGTCCTGCATTGCCGGAATGAGGCTCCATTGCTGGTTTTGCCCGCCTGTCCTGTCCCATAGCATCACAAGGGTGCCATCCTGGGCCAATGTTGCATTTTCAGCGGTTAAATATTTACCATTGGCGCGGCAGGTGATTTCAAAGACATTATAAGATACTTCTCTGAAATCCCATATCTGATTCGAATTGGCCTGATTCGGATTGCCTGTATGTATGTGGGTGCCGTTTGTATACTTGTTACTGGCGCCTGCATCGTCACCGTCACAATACTGGTTGGTGTATATGCTTTGCAGGTACACCGAAAAATGCCTGTTCTGAGCATTCGTGTTTATGCTCCAAAGCAGGATTGCTGCTAATAAAAAAATACTGATCTTTTTCATTGTTTTGTTTTTTCGTTAAGCTGAAGGTTGTACCTACTCTTTCTAGGCTTTTCGGTTTCCGCCTGTAGTGATTTATTTTAATGTTTGAGTTAAGGATAGTAACCTGATTCTGATTTCAGATTGGCCGGGCCTGATTGGTGTAGCCAGTTTTTTAAATTCTTTATTCCAGAATCAGTTTTTTGGATTCCATGCCTGTTTCACCTGCGAGTGTAACGATGTAGCTCCCTTTATTTAAATCGTTAAGTTCCAGCAATAAGTTATTGTTGCCGGTAGCTACTTGGGCCGTAATATTTTTAATGAGATGTCCGGCAATGTCCGTAATATAGATATTGACATTTCCGTTATTTATACTGTAGTAACTGATGTGAGCATTGCCCTTTGCAGGATTAGGATAGATTATGGTTTCCGGATGCTCCGTAACCTGCGCGACTCCCGATGCCACAGTGCCTGAAAAAGCAAGATTATCAAGGTATATATAGCTGCCTGACACAGGCGTAGTAGCGCTCGATGATACCAGGATCATAGCCGTATCCGGGTATTTACCGTCCTTATAGGTAAGTGGTATACTGAAGGTAGCCCAGGTTGTTTGTGTAGTGGGAAGGCCGGGTACGGCATAAGTGGTAAATGATACGGTATCCTTCCTGCCCAGCGTAGCATTCCATTTAGATAAAAGTACTATAATCTGGGCGTGGTCGGCGCCTGATGCCTGGTATTGCCAGCTTCCGGTAAGATTCTGCGGGCGGGTGGTATTGGCAAAGCCACCGTTAACACCATAGGTAGTGCCCGATAAACTTATGGATCCGGTTACGGCGACTCCGGGTATAACAGCCGTAAGCACTGTTTTAGAAGTTAGTTTCAGGTAATAGGATCCGCCGCCGGTTGCGCCGCCGGTACCTTTTTCGCAGTTATAAACGCTGGCCAGAGAAGTCAAAGAATCGGTATTGCCCCAGCCGTTGGGTGTATTATAACCTGTATGTGCGGTCCAGGTTTCGAAGCTCGCATTGGGTATCTGTGCAATTGCTGCACAAGATATCATCAACGATAAAAATAAAATAGAACAGTTTTTCATAAATTCAAATTTTGAATGGTGAATGTTTACTATTGTTCCTACTCTTTTTACGGGTTTTCAGATTCCCCCTCCCGCTTTATTTGCCTGTGCGGAGCAGGCCCTTTTTTTAGTGGTTTCGGATCCAGTATCAATGTAGCTACCAGTTGATGATGCAAATGTCTAAAGAGTTCGGAAGCACTGTAAGAGCAGAAATAACCGAATTTAAAAACAGAGCTTTTTATCCGTTTTTGAAAAACATACAGGTATAAATACCTGTTTTTGAACTAAAAAACCTTTAAGTACAGATTAGGTATTGATTTCTTAGCTTTATTTGCCCTGCAATCAAAAAAATCAATAATTGCACAAACAAAATTTCTCTTAACCTCTAAAAACAAAAAAGAAATGAAAAACAAACTGTTTACTGTCCTACTGACAATTGGTGTAACCGCTGCTGCTACATTTATTTTTACCATCACTGCCTGTAATAATAAAAGTGAAGGAATTGATAAAACAGTACCTGATAATCAAGGAACAAATTGCAATGAAATTGCAAAATTCAACACTAGTTTATTACATCCTGTAAATAAAGCTATACAGGATATAAATTATTTCTACACTAAATGTCAGAATACAGTTGATTCAAATGGCAATCCGGCCTTTACACCTGTAAGCTGCTTTACAGTCCGTGCTCAGGATTTATGTATTGCTCTTGGATTACCTGATACTGTATTTACATTCAAGTATGTGCGTGCTTATATAGGATATAGCGCAGACAGCAACCGGTTTAAACTGTATTTTGTTCCAGTATTGGGTGGTTGCCTGGCCAATAACGATGCTGGAAATGATATTTTGATTAATAGTAATGGAATTCCCGATACTACTAATAGTTTATCTGCGTTAACTAACAATTTATATGTTTTAGATTTAATAACTCCATGCCCTTCAGTTTGCCCTAAAAACAACATTATTTATCAGGGAGGCGGTCCCAATTCATTAAAAAAATGAACCGGTTCATCCTTGCAATAATCTACATTTCTTTGCTGCCCATACTGGCATCAGTTATTCTGGCTGCTAAAAATTATCGTAAATCAGGAAAATCCATAAAAGCATTTTCCTGGTTTATCTTTTTGTCTGGATTTATACAGTTTATATCATCGGCTTCACCCTGGATATTTGCAAACAATATGCCGTTCCTCCATCTTTATGTAGCAGCCGGCTTACCCTGCCTGGTATGGTTTTATAAAACAGTATTGGATGGTTTTATCAGTTCCCGTATCATGTGGGGTATTGCAGTGGCTTTCCTGGTTTTTACGATTATTAATTCCCTGTTTTTTCAGGATATCTTCCATTTCAATTCCTATGCCCTTTTTGCAGAGGCGCTGATTATAATAATCCTGGCTTTGTTTACATTTATGTTCTTACTGAATAATACAATGAGGGAAACAGGCATACCTGATATTAAGAGCATTACCTGGATCAATGCTGGCTTGTTTATTTATTACCTTACATGCCTGATGTTGTATTATTTCGGTGAAACATTATTTAGCCGTTATTCGAGAGAACTCCTCAATTATACATGGTTATTTCATGATATTGTTTCAATGGTTATGTACTGTTGCTTTTTTATTGGCTTATGGAAACGATCAAAAACCCCGTCTATATAGATGTCCTTATTCCGCTCATGGTCATCATCTTCATTATTGGGGTGGGGGTGGTGCTGTTGTACCAGCATTTTCAGAAAAACCTGTTTATCCATAAATTAAAACAGGAGACCCTGAAAGCCAATTACCATAACGACCTGCTGCGCTCCAATATCAAAGCCGAAGAAGAAGAACGGAAACGGATTGCTCAGGACCTGCACGATGAAATGGGGGCGGTACTTTCCATCATGCGCATGAACCTGGTACTGCTGGAGCAACAAAGCCAGCAGACTAATGTGTCACTTACCCCGGGACTTGAAAATGTGCGCAAGCTTACCGAGAATGCCATTACCAGTATGCGCAATATCAGTCACCGGCTCATGCCCCCGCAACTGGAGACCTTCGGCCTGGTTAAAACCCTGGAAGCCGTAGCCAGGCAAATAAGCGAATCCGGGAAAACAGTCATTCATATTCATACACCTGATCAAATGCCTGATCTGCCATGGGGCATAAAACTCGGCTTGTACCGAATAGTTATGGAGCTGATCAATAATACCATCAAGCACTCAGGCGCAACGCAGGTTACCATTGATATCCACAGCAGTAATGAGCAAGTTGTTTGCCAGTATACTGATAATGGAAAAGGCATTAATAAAGCAGATTCTGGCAACGGCCTTGGCTTTAAGAGCATAGAGGGCAGAATCAATGCAATGAATGGTTTTTTTGAAATTGACACAGTACAAGGGCATGGTTTTAAGGCGGCTATCCGGATACCATTGGTCCCTTTGCAAAATGAAGGAGTTTAGTATGTCTATCCCATTGGATAAAAAGCGAACTTGTTTTTTTTAATTTGGACCCTTTTGTTGTTCCATATTTATAAAAAATAAAGAGTCTGAAAATATTCGACCCAAATTGGAGCTAATAGAAATGGAAGATTTTTTTAAGCACTATAATATTCCTGATTTTCAGAAAAAATACATAAGTTTATAGTGTTTTATTTCAAAACGCTATGCCCGATAAAATTTTGGTAGGACTGGTAGAAGACCAATACCTCTTCAGGGAAGGAATGAAAGCCATACTCAATACCTGGCCGGATATAGAAGTGGTATTCGAATCGGCAGAAGGGTATTGTGTGTCTGAGAAACTCAGCAACGCTGCTCATATCCCCGATGTAATGCTGGTAGATCTCTCTCTGCCGCCCAACGGCAAAACAGAATTCAGCGGGCTGCATGTAACCCAATACCTGACAGGGGCATACCCGCAAATGAAAATTATTATCCTCTCGGTGCATGATGATGAAAACTTTATCAACCAGCTTATAGAGTGCGGCGCCCATGGCTACCTGGTAAAAGACTGCAATCCGCAGGAGGTATACGAAGCCATACTGAGCGTCTATAAAAGAGGTTCTTATATCAATGAAAAGACCCTGAAAGCCATTCAGCGGAATATGGGCAAAAAGCCCGGACAGAAAAAGATCAGCGCTGAACTTACCAACCGCGAGGAGGAGATACTCCGCCTGGTGTGCCAGCAGTATACTGCCGAGGAGATAGCCGATCAGCTCTTCATAAGTGTAAAAACCGTAAACGGCCACCGCAACAACCTGCTGCTTAAAACCGGCTCCCGCAATGCAACCGGCCTGGTTTTATTCGCAGTGAGGAACAATATAATTACTGTGGTATGATCCAGTAATTTTCTTAATTTTATACTTCTCATGGGATAAATTCGGGAATCGCATACATAGAAAAACAGATGATTGTTTCTGTGAGCCCCGCCGAACCACCATTGCAGAGCATATATTCTTAGTTTGCACAATGATCTAAAACCAAAAACTTATCCTTTACAGAGTATAAGCAATAAATTAAGGCACACTTTGAACAATCCTTCACCCAAAAAAATAAAAGCGCCAAAGGTTGAGCAGGTATCTCAATTGGCAACAGATACTGCTGAATTGCAGTTAAATGACTCTATTGAATTAAAATCAGAACTCCTTCGCTGGATATTTTCAATTTCAGGTGCTATTCTGGTTTTTATACTGTTTGCAATCATAATGCAGTCTGTATATCACCCGGATATTGACCAGCTAAAAAGAACTGCCCAAAGCCTGTTGATAGAATATCAGCGGGTGCTGCCTGAACCTGTAGAAGCACTCCTGTTCAGATCTGGTATCGTTATCATCCTGTCGTCCTTGTTCGGGTTTTATACATTTTTCTCCCGGAGCAAGCTGGTGGTTTCGCTGGCTTCAAAACGGGCATTTACTATTATTTCTATCTCAGCAATTGCGTTAATAGCTGCGGTTATAATCATTGATTTCACAGCACCCAACCTCTCTGATTTCGGCGGCAGGCGCTTCCCACCCGCCGATCCCGGTTATACCAACAACAATTTCAACTTTTATTTCAATGAGTTTTTCCTGGGCCGGTTTCTGTGGCTGTATGTGCTATTGGTAGTACCTGCAATAGTTATTTTCTTTTTAAAAGGATTAAAAATACTGAATTGGGAAACCTCTAAAAATTACAGGATTCTGGTTCCTTTTATTGGTTATCTGGTTACGGGAGCAGTGGTGCTGGCGATAATACTTATGAACATTTTCAGTGCTCCCTATTCTGTAGATAATACCATTGATTTCAATGCAGTATATTATTCTATGACCCAGGTTTATGCCGGGGTGCCAATGCTTGTAAATGGTTTTACCAACACCTATGGTCTTTATCCTCACTTTTTAAACCCGCTTTTTCAATTAATAGGGCTAAATATTTTTAAGTTTACACTGGTTTTATCCTTGCTGCTGGGGTTGTGTTTTGTGCTTAATTTCCTGGCGCTTCGCAAATTTGTGCGCAACCCGGTCATACTGTTCCTGGGTTTTGCCACTATGCTATTTTTTTCCTATCTCGACCGCAAACTCCTCAACTTTTTCGATTGCTATTTCGCGCTCTTTCCTATAAGATACCTTGCACCATCGGTACTTGTTTTTCTTGAATGCGGTTATGCGCTAAAGCCGTCCCGCTGGCTCTATTGGGTCATGCTTGCAGGCATGGCATTTTTCGTGCTCTGGAATCCCGAAATGGGCCTGGTGAGCTATGTCTCCATGGTTCTGTTCTTTGTTTATACCGACTTTTTTACTGCGGATGGCAAAACGGCTATAAAGAAAATAGCCGCTCACTTCATTTCGGGAATAGTGGTATTGCCATTGGTATTTTACGTTTATAAAATGCTTATTTACGTTTTCTATGGTTCAGCACCCGATCTTTCCTTGCTGTTCAGCACTATGGCAGTATTCAGTAAAGTAGGCTTCGGGCTGCTGCCAATGGCACTTGTACACCCATGGAACCTGGTTGTCTTAATACTGATTTCAGGGTTTGCATATGCGCTTATGCAGTGGTATAAAAAAACGGTAACACCCAAATCTTCAATGGTCTTTTTACTCTCGCTGATAGGTGTGGGGTACCTGTTTTATTACCAGGGCCGGAGCCATAGTGTCAATTTATCTGTTAGTACCGGTTTCTGCATACTCATGCTTACTATTCTGGGCGATGAACTTTGGACGGTTGTTAAAAGCGCTAAAATCCTTGCCCTTAATGTACTCTTTGTAGTGTTCCTTTTTCTGATTTCTTTCTCATTTATTGAATTGATTGCAGGCGCTGGTAAAATATACAGTATGGTCACCGGTCAGGATAAAGAAGATAAGGACATTTCTCAGCGCTTTCTCGATAGTAACCGCAACCTGGTAATTAATAACACGAGTGAAAATGAAAAGATTATGTTGCTCACTGTAGCCAAATATCAGTCCCTGTATTTCGATGATACTAAGCTGCGGTCAGCATTTCAACCCGGCTTTGTGGAGTTGTTCCTTAATTCCGATTTAGACCGTTTGAATAACCTGCTCAGGAATTCCTCATTCTCGGTATTTATCGAACCAACCATGTTCGATTATCCTTATTTTCAGAAGACAAACGCTGCCATAGGAGCCTGCTATGAGTTCAAAAGTTTTGGTAAATCTATGGTTATGCTCAAAAGGCGCAATTTACCCATCCCTTCAGCCAGTTTTTTCATGGATACCAGCAACGTTGTTTTTCATCGCAAATACAAGGACGATTCAACTGGAATCAGTGCCCGTATAAATGATGCTTTTGGTACTTCAGCTTTGTCTATTCCTCCCCGGTTCAGTGTTCAAATACTGTTCTCTACCCGAATCCAGATATTCAAGAACGCAACACTTATCGGCAATCAAGCCGATTCTGGCGGCTTTGCAATAAAAAACGTGTTCAATTCCCCCGATTACACTTTTGGCATCAATAATGAAGGAGTAAGGTTGCATCTGCCACAAAACAAATGGGTCTATACGGTAATGAATGTTTATCCAGATCATATAGCTATATACCTGAACGGCACACTTGCCACCACCTGCCCGCTCACCAAACCAATGATTCAGTCAGGAATGCCACTGACAATTGGAAACCTGGTTCACCAGCAATTTTATACCGGCGCAATAGCCGAAGTAGCCATTACCGGGAGTTGTTTGTCGCCGGAACAGATTCAGGAAACTTGGGGGAGAATAGAGAAAGGGGTGGGGAATTAGTTCCAGGCGATGGTTTCTTCTATATATTCTGTGTTTGATTGTTTCAGCTGCAATACTACACTTGCCATTTTCCCTCCTCAATTCACCTGTGAATTAATATAAGCAGGCTTAGCACCAGGCCCCGAAACTATCTTTACCAGAAAGTAAATTATATTCCCTATAGTGCCTATAAATATAAAAAGCAGTATCCACATCACTTTCTCCCCTTCGGTTCTGGTGCCGTTTTTTACTACATGAATTATATACCAGATCATCAATCCGAAATGAAGCAGAATATAACCAATAAAACCTGTTATTACTGCAGGGTTAAACAGATGCATAAAGTATTGCCTGAAAAACACCTG
This sequence comes from uncultured Bacteroidota bacterium, assembly GCA_903835005.1. Lineage (GTDB taxonomy): Bacteria > Bacteroidota > Bacteroidia > Chitinophagales > Chitinophagaceae > Nemorincola. The sequence goes on from CAILLK010000117.1 coordinate 45,207, forward strand.
GGGGTCATTGTCTGGTGGAATATTGAGCACCATATCTTTAATGAAAAATATATATCCAACAAAAAATACCATGCCAAATACTATTGGCAGAAAAGTAAGTATACCGAGAATAGTTTTTGATCCGGAAGACATAGGATGAATTTTTTATAAAGCTATGAAAATTATAAATAAACCTTCAAGTATGGATGGATAAATTTTGTAGGCAGCTATGGGCCAATTATGGCCTCAGCACTGTGATGTCGCCATTATCAAATATCTTTATTAGTCTCGACGGGCTGTGAATGGTTTCATCTTCCTGCCGGTATCGTACCACATAATCGGCTTTATTTTTTATTGCCTCATCAATCATTGCAAATATAGCAGGCGTAGGCTGTCCGCTTATATTGGCCGAGGTGGATACTATCGGTTTCCGGTACCTTTTTATCAATGCTTTGCAAAAGGGTTCTTTAATCACCCGTATGGCAATGCTCCCATCAGCCGCCACCAGGTTATCCGGGAAGCCAAGGGCATTTTCATAAACCACTGTAGTGGGTGTCTCAAACTGTTCATTAATAGATATGATATCGGGGTGCGGGGTAGCCACATATTGTATCACATCGCGCGCCTCTGCCAGCAGCACAATGAGGCTCTTATCCTTACCCCGTTCTTTTATCCTGTATATTGCATCTACGGCAGCTTCATTGGTGGCATCGCATCCCAATCCCCAAACCGTATCCGTAGGGTAGAGTATCACGCCGCCACGCTGCAGCACCTCAATACAGTTTTTTATATCGTTTTCAAAGTCCACCATAACAGTTGTTCGTTGGTTATATTCATAGCACATTTAAAATGACCTTTAGGGCAGGCTTTCAGCCCATGAAGGCCACATGGCCGGCACTTTAGCCTTTCAGTCACCTCAACCACTCTTGCCTGTGTCCGCATTGGCCCGAACCCAAATGCTGGCACCGTTGAGCAAAACACTGCCGTAAGCGGGGCATTCATAGCTGTAGTAAAATGCAGCGGAGCCGAGTCATTGGCATAGTTCATCACTGCCCCCTCCATCAGCGCCGCCGACTGCAGAAACGATAGCTTGCCACACAGATTTTCTGTTTTATGTTTACCTGAATTGCTGCAAATCCATTCGCCCAAAACTTTATCTCCCGGTGCGCCTAGTAAATAAATCGGATATTCCTCCGGCAATTCAGCAATAAGTTCAGCCCATTTTTCGCGGGGAAACTGCTTGGTAAACCATACACTCGATGGGGCAATACAAATGTATGGCGCTTGCTGGTATGGTTTTATCAGTCCATAATCTGCCGGCGAAGGGTAGAGCCGGGGCAAGGCAAAATTATTATCGGTTACCTCTGCTATTACCGCCTGGTTCCGTTGCACCTCATGCACCGGATTTGTACTGTATGGCTCAGAGAACAGATGTTTTACCTTTCTGTTATAGCAAAAAGACATTGGGTTTGCATCAAAACCTGCCTTATATTTTGCCCCCGAAAACATAGTTATTATCCCCGATGAGCTGAACCTGTGCAGATTAAAAACATGGGTATAGCCTTCCTTTCTAATCTGTCCAGTAATCTTCCTGAGGTTGGCAAGTTTATCAGTTTTCTTGTCCCAAACAAGCAGGTTTTTAATAAAAGGGTGCCCCTGAAGCAAGCCCTCATTGCCTTTTCGCAACAGAAAATCAATCTGCGCATCAGGAAAATGAAGGTGCAGTTTTTCAATAGCAGCAGTTGCCAGCACCACATCGCCCGTAAAAGCCGTTTGAATTACCAATGCTTTTTTCATATCCTGATATTCCCGTGGTGCAAATTAGCGCAAAAATGTTTCTCTCACTGATGCTGGTTTAAACTAGCTTTATTAGAAATCAGAAATTCATTCTGCACCTATCTGTACATGTCTGTATTTAATTTTTTTCGTTTGAAGCTGAAATTAATAAACGGTAGTGTCCGTTTCCCTATTTTATTTAGCAGTCCTATCTGCACCAGGTGCCCCTCCTTGCATCGGTTATAAATACCTATTTGTATACCCCTTCCTTTGGTTACGCTGTTCACAGGCGCTACAAGCAGGCCGTTGAAGGAATAATGCAGATTGATTAACCCTGTTGTTTCCACGCCGTTCATCTGGTTTTCCATGCCCCATATGGCATTAATGGCCAAACCATTCATCCTGGTTTTTCCTTCGGTTATACCACCACTTACACTGATGCCGTTTATTTTAACCTTTAGCAGGGTATCTTGTTCCTTTACCCAAAATCCCCTTTCATGGTTCATCGAATCATTTTTTCTTTTTATGGCTATTTTGGTTGAATCATGTTTTTCAGCGTCTGCCTTTTTAATCAGTTCCGGACTTCTTATTATTATTTCCATAGTTGCGAAAGTGGCAAATAATAGCGGTAATGGATCCCCCTCAATACTCAATCCGTTTATAGTAAGTGTTTCATTTTTCTCAGCAGGCGCTGCATAAAACCCCACACCTATTCCGTCAATTATTGTCGAATGTACAACCGGCAGGTACCAGAGGCCATACCGGTGGTAGGGAGGTTGTATGCGGTGAGAGGGATTTCTGTGTTTCACCTGAGCCCTGGCGGTCAGCACCATACTTAATAACACAACAACGATCCATGTTTTTTTCATTTTTTATTTCTTTAGTTCTTGTCAAAAGTATTTTTCAGGTAACTGACATTATTTGATAAATATCAAATTGTACCAAACCAGACGTGAATTTGATATTTATCAAGTACTTTCATGTCCGGCCCGGGAAATCAACTGGATTCAAATTCATAACTTTATTGCATGTTACAATCACTATATAGCTATATCAACCGCATTCATCCGGTTAGTGAAGACGTAATGCAGGCCATAGGTAATTCCTTCGAAATTATTGACATCCCCAGGCGGCAGGTACTGCTCAAAGATGGCGAAACCTGCCAGCATCTTTACCTCGTTCTGAGTGGCGTAATGCGCATGTACTATATTAAGGATGATGAAGAGGTGTCCTCTCTTTTTATTGAAGAAAACCATTTCTTCACCACACAGAGCTTTTATTCCCGCACTCCCGGCTATGAATATATAGATGCCATTTTACCCGCTACAGTGGCGCGCATACATTACACCCAATTGCAGACACTCTATAAATCATATCCCGGGTTGAATTATATAGCCAGGGTTATCACCGAAAACTACCTGGTAAAAAGCCAGGAGCGGTTATTCCTGCTGCGCAGGCAGACAGCCGAAGAGCGTTACCTGTATTTTACAGAGCGTTACCCCACATTACTGCAAAAAGTACCGCTTAAATACATAGCATCTTATCTCGGCCTGACACTTGAAACCTTAAGCCGGATCAGGAACAAAATACGTAAGTAGGTTTTGGCTCTAACAGATCTGTATTGGATAGTTAATTTTTCAGCAATTGTTAAATTAGTTACCTGCTGCTAAGTAATGAACCAAAGTCGTCAGTACCGCTTCTTCAGCGGTCAGACGACTTTTAGCTCAGGTAACCACAATAGCTTCATTTCAATAGATTGTAAGTTAAATATTCGATAATCATGGACGCCAGACTAATTTTTGCTATACTTTAAAAGTACTAAAAAGCGAGATTCAGATGAGGAGAGTACTAATAGCCTTTACTGCTTTTTCGGCGGTCAGACGATGTTTTGTTGGATTATGTACCATTAAATGAAGTCACAAATTTTTCATTTGCGCTATATAGTTCTTTAATAATGAAAAATTACCAATATTCCATCAATGAACAAGATATATCAAATACAATTTTTTAACGAAACTGATTTACAATCAAAATGAAGTTTATTATTTTGTGGAATGAACCTTCTTCCTGGCGATTTACTGCATGTCTATAACCGAGGCAATAACAAACAACAGGTTTTCTTTAATGAAAATCATTACCATTATTTTTTAAACAAAATTAATAAACATATTGCAAGTGTTTCAGATATTATTGCATATTGCCTGATGCCAAACCATTTTCACCTTTTAGTGCATGTTAATGAAAAATCCGGAATTGAAAAAAAAATTGGCTCGCTGGTATCTAATGAATTACAAAATGGGTTTAGAATTTTACAAAGCTCTTATGCCAGCGCTATAAATAAAGAATACGGAAGAACAGGTTCGATATTTCAGCAAAACACGAAATTCAAACTTTTAAGTAGTCAGTGTAACCATTCTTATGAAGGTACTTATGCAGAAGTATGTTTTCATTATATCCACCAAAACCCGCTAAAAGCTGGTTTAGTAATTAAACTTGAAGATTGGAGTTTCTCTTCGTTTAAAGAATATCTGCAGCTTAGTAACAGGGAATTTCAAAATAACTTTAATCATTCCATTTGTAATATAGATTTGGCAGCCAGGCTCTTGAAAATAAGGGCAGATACCTTTTACAAAATAAGTTATAATGCTATTAAACCAGAGTTACTTGACAAAATATTTTAAATGTAGAATGCAATCAGGAATATGTTGAATTAAGCAGGGACCTATCAAGCCTGTATCGATTTTCCCGGTGACCGCATAATGGTGCCTGGGATTTGGAACCTCACTCAGCAAAACGTTCCGTCTGACCGCGAAAAAGCGGTGCTGACGGAACATTTGTTCTTAATTAAACTTTTTTATATAATTTTTAGAGCCAGAAGATCATTGCGAGTTTATTTAAATCGAGAATGGAGTTTTGCCGTCAGAACCGCTTTTCGTGCTCACAATAATGTGGTGTTAAAGTATGTTACTGCCTTCAATTCAATGTACCCAATTTGAAAAACAGGTAGTGAGAAAATTTTATATCGCAAACTCCACTCCGGTATAGTTATGCGGCGTTATCGCCTTCAGTTCCTTCTTCACCTTGGCGCTCACTTTCAGCGTGCCTATAAACTCATGTATATCCTGCTTTGTAATGCTGGCCTTGCCCCTTGTCAGTTCTTTCAGTGCCTCATAGGGTTTCGGGTAATTTTCCCGCCGCAATATGGTCTGTATAGCCTCAGCCACTACAGCCCAGTTCTTTTCAAGATCCTCTTCCAGTTTCTCCTTATTGAGCAGCAATTTGCCCATACCTTTCTCTATACTTAACAAGGCCAGGTAGCTGTGGCTCAGTGGCACGCCTATATTGCGCAGCACGGTGCTATCTGTCAGGTCTCGCTGCAGCCGGCTTATAGGTAGCTTGGCGCTCAGGTGTTCGTAAAGGGCATTGGCTATACCCAGGTTGCCCTCCGCATTTTCAAAATCTATCGGGTTCACTTTGTGCGGCATGGCGCTGCTGCCCACTTCACCCGCCTTTACCTTCTGCTTGAAATACTCTACAGATATATATTGCCATATATCCCTGCACAGATCTATGAGTATGGTATTGATGCGCTTCAGTGAGTCAAATTGCGCCGCAAGGTTATCATAATGTTCTATTTGGGTGGTATACTGCATACGCTCCAGTCCCAGCTTGCGGTTCACAAAGTCATTCCCGAATTGCTCCCAGTCCATTCCCGGAAAAGCCACATGATGCGCATTGAAATTACCCGTAGCGCCGCCAAACTTGGCCGCAAACGGTATATTCATCAGTTGTTCTATCTGGCCCTCCAGCCGCTCCACAAATACCATCAGTTCCTTTCCCAGCTTGGTAGGCGATGCAGGCTGTCCGTGTGTGCGTGCCAGCATGGGTACATCCTTCCAGTCGCTGGCCATGCGGTACAGGGCCAGGTGCATATTAAACAGCAGCGGCAGATACTGCTCCTCCAGCGCATCTTTCCACAGCAGCGGAATAGAGGTATTATTGATATCCTGCGAGGTGAGCCCGAAATGAATCCACTCCACACTATCGCCCGCGCCCAGTTCCTCAAGTTTGTCCTTCAGAAAGTACTCCACTGCCTTTACATCATGGTTGGTCGTGCGCTCGGTAGCCTTTATCTTCAGAGCATCCTCAATAGTAAACTGGTCATAGATAGCCCTTAGTTTTGCAGGTTTTATCTTGGCAGGCAATTTGATCACTTTTTTCTCCGCCAGAAACAGAAAGTACTCCACCTCCACTTTTACCCGGTACCTGATAAGTCCGAACTCCGAAAAGTAAGGGGCAAGGTTATCTAATTGGCGGCGGTAGCGCCCGTCAATAGGGCTGATGGCGGTAAGTGCATTAAGTTCCATGCCGCAAAGATAGAAAAAGACCGTTGGTATCAGTAGTTTTGCATTGGTGGTTTTTAAGGGTGTTTGCAACTGGTATTATTTAGTATTTTTACTTAATTTTGTTTACGTAAATGTTTGTTTATGACAAATAAGGAAATTGAGGAATTCTACCAACACCTGCTTAAAGAAAAGGAAATGGCCGAAAATGAAACAAAAGAAGAAGCTGATGCATTTCTGAAAAGAGTGGGTATCCTTACTAAAAGCGGAAACGTAGCCAAACCGTATAATCAGATATGGAAGCGCAAACGTATGGTCAAGGTCTGATTATCGGCTATCATGGATGCGATCAGTCAGTGAGAGACCAGCTTATTGCAGATAATACCGCTTTTAAAGCGAGCGAAAACGGTTACGACTGGTTGGGGCATGGAATGTACTTTTGGGCAGGCGACGCTGAAAGGGCATTGGAATTTGCTCAATTCAAGAAAGATCATCCAAAGCAAGGTAAGAGTATTATTGAAATACCCTCCGTGGTTGGTGCGGTAATTGATTTAGGTTATTGTTTAGACCTTATAAATTCTGGTTCACTAAAATTATTGAAAATCGCTTACGAACTTCTTATTGCGAAAATAGGGCACAGTAAAGATTTACTGCCATTTAACAAACCCTTGAAAGGTGGGCATGATCTCATTTTTCGGTTTTTAGATTGTGCAGTTATTGAAACTTTGCATAGTGATAGAAAAAAACACAATTCCCCTGCTTTTGATTCGGTAAGAGGCGTTTTCTGGGAAGGCGAAGAACTTTATGAAAATGCCGGTTTTAAGGAAAAAAATCATATTCAGATCTGTATCAGAAATGCTGATTGTATAAAGGGATTTTTTATTCCAAGAATTTCAGGTGAGAAGTAATTTATTTACTTTATGAAAAATACTTCCCTGAATTTATTCCATCCATTCATCAAAGTGAGAAATTGCCTGTAGTATGGCAGTGGACTACATTCAGCAATAGTTTTTACCTTTAATTACAAAACACGCCCACTTAGAAATGAAATCACTGATTTATTTGCTTGCTTTGCTGTTTGTCAATCTGGTATACATCAATACATTTGCCCAAAACAAATTTAATGATACCGGCAAGCTGGCTTCATTGTGCAAAGTGTGGGGAATGCTCAAATACTTTCATCCTCAGGTCGGTAATGGAAAACGGGATTGGGACAAAGAGCTGATGGATAAAATTCCGGATGTGCTGAATGCTGAAAACAGGACTGCCCTCGATAAAATTTATACAAGTTGGATTGCTGCACTGGGGCCAATGGACGAGCTGAAGATTAGCCCCGAACCGGAAACTGTTACTGAATCGAATAAATTTTTGGAATGGGAAAAGGATAGTGTGTATTTCAGCAATGAAATGGACTCGCTGATGAATTTTGTTTTTACTCACAGGCTTAAGGGAGAGAATTACTATGTATCTGCTCACCAATATACCCATCAGGCAGAGTTTGAGAATGAAAATGACTTTAAAGGCCAATTGAATCCTTCAAAAGAAATGAGACTGCTGGCACTGTTCCGGTACTGGAATATGATTGAGTATTATTTTCCATCGAAATACCTGATTGGCGAAGACTGGCAGCAGGTACTGAACGAAATGATCCCGGATTTTTATTTCAATAACCAATTGCCTTACAAAACCGCCTTGCGCGAATTGGTAGCATCCATTCACGATTCACACGGTATGCTTATGCCTCCGGATTCTAATAAAACCGGCTACTACTGTGGCGACTTTACGATGAAGGTGATAGGTGATAAGGCGGTTGTAACAGGAGTAATTAAAGATTCAATTCCAAATAGCAGTGGAATGAATTATGGAGATGTGATCACTGCTGTCAATGACACCTTGCTGGCAGATTATATTGCCGCAAAAAAGAAGTATATCAGCGCTTCTAACGATGCTGTTGTTTTAAGAACCATTCCGGTTTCAGATATTGTATGCGGATCTTCTGAAACGATCAGCCTGACTATTGACCGGGGTGGGAGTGTAATGAAGAAAACCATTTACAGAGATACCTGTATTACTGCAAAAGGCATGAAGTTGCGCGATACTTCCAAACCGGTCTTCAGGATACTGGATGATGGAACCGGATATATAAATATGGGTCGGCTTACCGGGGATATGGTCAAAGATGCCTATAGCCTGGTTGCCGGTAAAAGCGCAGTAATTTTAGATGTAAGGAATTACCCGAAAGGAACAATGTATGAAATCTGCAGGCTTTTTGGAAAAGCTTTTGTACCCTTCGTTAAATTTACAGAGCCCGATTTTTCGTGCCCGGGTACTTTTAAATGGGCAAATGTCTACAGGTGCGGCCCCTTATTGCACAAAAAGATAAAGAACCGGAAAATAATAGTACTGATCAACGAACAGACTCAAAGCCATGCCGAATTTACCTGTATGGCCTTCAAAACACTGCCCGATGTTACATTTATTGGTAGCCAGACTGCAGGTGCAGATGGTAATGTTTCCCTGATTTCGCTGCCGGGCGGGTATAAAACTTATATGTCGGGCCTGGGTGTCTATTATCCCGATTGCACAGTAACCCAAAGGATAGGAATAGTGCCCGATATTGAGGTACATCCAACTGTTAAGGGTATTCAGGAGCACCGTGATGAGGTCATGGAAAGGGCAATCAATTATATTAAGACCGGGAAATAGTTTCTTGGCTTTAAGAAACTAACCCTGGTATTCCCAAGTTAAGCGCAGCACGTAGGAAACTATAACATCACAGTTGATGTTTTATCATTCTTGAAATTGAAAAGCAGACTCGGCGAAATGTAGTATTTAAATTCAGCACTCCTGATCTCTAGCAGTAAATAATGCGACATTTTGCTGAAAATAGTGATGAAGTCAGATGAGCTTGATGGCATATTCCCAATTGCCGAGTGGGATTTGTGGGTTTACGAAAGTCTATCCCGATTTTCCACAGTGAGGGGCAAGGGATATAACTTTTTTTATACTTTAATAGTTCCAGTCTGCGAATAATTGTCCAAAGTAGATGTAAGGGCAAGGAATTCTGATATTCCACAATAACAGGCATTTAGAAGAATTTATCCACAAAATTTGGTAAATAATTCCAATTATAGTATCTTTGTGAGCGAATAATTGGAAATAATTAAATGAATTTATGCAAAACCAGGAATTGCGCCCTGAAAAAAGGATTCCACGGAAACTGCGCCTTTGCGGGAGACTTTATCAGGAATTTATAACACGTAAATACTAAACAAATGAAGAACCAGGAAAAACTAATGGCAGAACAATTGTTCTATCAATCCAATCTCACAAAATCACAGATAGCCGATTGCATTGGCATCAACCGCCGGACACTCACTACCTGGATCAACGACAACCAGTGGGACCGCATCCGCACCAGTGCACAACACATGCCAGCCTTGATTGCCGAGAATTTATATATTGCAATGGCACACCTTACCAACAATATACTCTCTGTAGACCGAGTCAACAAACCCATCACCGATACCGAAAGCAAAATCCTGCATCGCATGATTCTTGACATAAACAAACTAAAAAACCGCGCTACTCTCAACGAAAATCTCGAAATGATGCGCTACTTCATGGAGTTCGTCCAATCCAAAGACCCCGAAGCAGTTGATTTGATTCAACCCTTCGTCCAGGAATACATAAAATCCCGCGCCAGGGTTCAGCCCGGCAGGTTCATGCCTCCTGATTTCAATGATGATGGCCTCAGAACCCCCAAAGAAGAAAATTTCGAAGAGCTCCATAAAGATATCGAAGAGCGCTTGAACCCGGTAGAAGTTCCTGACCCCTATGAAACGGATAACGAATCAGTCAACAAACCACCCATCACAACAGTGGGCCCGGGCTTCATTCCCAACACGCGGCCATCCCCTTCATTAAAATCAGGCGCATCAAATACATTATACCACACTACAGGTACGCTTGAACCAGACGGACAAATAGAAGAACCAAAAGATGAAAACTACATAAACGACCTGATCGCCAAAAAGCAAGGCAACCTCAACCGCGCAGCCCGTCGTAAACTCGCCAAAAACCAACAAAAGCAAAAGAATACCTGCTCAAATAAATAAATAATTTAACGGGAGTTCGATGACTTAATTCGATCTTTGAAGCTTATTATCATTAATTAAGTGAAAATCTGAAAGGATTATATGTTTATAATTATTGATCAGGATATTTGACCGATGCTGCCTGCCTGCCGCCATAGCTTCAGCGGAGGTACAAGGTATCGAATGTTTTAATTGCCCTGCTGGTAATCGGAACAATAAGTTGATAATCTGATCATTAAGCTCCTAACTCAGGATAATTTAGTTAGTTCATACTTATGTGGCTTGTATTAATGTTTGTTATGTAGACGGTACATTGCAACATCTAATGATTATTTGCGTTTTGTATTATTCTTAGTGATCTTGGGGGTTAATTGTATTGCAGCAATTTATGTTTAAATGACCCTGTAGTATGCCCTGAAGTTTTCAAAGTTGTTGACAAACACTAACAGGTATCAGGAAAAAATGTCCCAAATCAACAAAGAATGGGACATTTTATACCCTTATTACATTGATTGTCAATGCCAATGTGGGGCTTTTTATTTTTTGGGTAAATGGGGCATTTCAATTGTCTGAGCAAAATAATCTTACTTCCGCTCATTATGCAGATCCGGTTTAGACAGAGATAGGAAATTTATCCATTCTATCCCTTAAGCCGCTGATTCACCTTATCCAGTTGCTCCTGCAGCGCCTCACTCAGCTCTTCAAGGGTTTCCTTGTCCAGGTCTTCTATTTCCTCGTCCTCGCCACAACAACCGCAACAACTGAATTTGCTTTTCAGTTTCTTTAGCTTTTTGCGTGTATCCGATCCCTTTTCTGGTGCATACAGTAAGCCGAGAACTGCCCCAACGGCGAAGCTGGCAGCTACGGTAATAAACACATTTTTAGCTTTGCTCATATAGTATCTTTTGGGGCATGGGTTATACCTTGGCCAATCTGTCATTTACTTTGTTTAGTTGTTTCTGTAGTATGTCTTTTATTTCTTCCAGCGATTCTTTGCCTTCATCAATATGGTCGCCAACTATGCCTGCAAGTTTTTTGCCGCGTTTTACAATTTTGCGCCTGGTTTCATATCCTTCTTCGGGTGCAAACAATACCCCGATAGCTGCGCCTATTGCAATACTTGCGCCCACCGCTGCCAGTAATTTTATTGTCTTGTTCATAATTGTCGTTTTTAATAATTTAATATTCTGCTGTAAAAGTATGCCATGAACCATTAATTTGAATTGACGAAAATCACATGGAGGAATGATAGTGGTCGGAATACCCGGAAAATACAGGTATTACTTTTGGAGTCAGATACAATTGAGTGTTCATTTTCAGGATTGTTATTCTTAAATTTGCCCAAAATCAAACGCAGGATGAAATTGATCAGAAAAGGAGTTGTTTCCGCATTTTTTAGCATATTTTTAATACATGGAGCACTGCTTGCCCAGGTAGTTAGCGAAGCCCCGGTTAAAATCGGTAAAACCCCTTGCAGCGGATTTATTGCTTTATCCGGAAAAAGCAAGGATGAAGTTACCGGTATTTTAAAAGAGCAGTTGGGTGCTGAGGGCCTTAAAAAACATGGCAAAAAACACAAATTTACTGTTTACAAAGGGGTAGTGTGGCATGTCACCGGCTCCAATAGGGTAGACCTATATTATAAAGTTACAGGAAATAAGAAGCACTCAAAAGTATATTTTATCGCATCCAAAGGCTACGATAACTACATTACAGCAACCAACGATCAGCAGGACGCGGCATCTGTTACATCCTACCTGAGCAGTCTCGATGGCGCTATTACCCTGAATGATGAGCTGAAAAAGAAGGCTGAGGAACTCAATGCCCTGAATAATAAACTGGACAAAGAAAAAGCCGCTGTAAATAAAACAGAAGCGGCAAGAACCCAAAAAGTAATGGAGGTAAAGAAAATAGAAAAAACAGAAGCTTACTAAATATTTGATGGATAATGTTTATAGAAACATTCTATACCATAATTTAAATAAGAAGTTTCGTTTGTCGTTCGTTCTGAACAACTTTGCAAGATCGCAATAGGCTTAAACTAATACAGTAAATTATATTTTATGTCGAACAATTTATCTCAGACTACCTCTTCAGAAAGTAGTGCAGGCAAGTGTCCGTTTCCTCATGGCGCCGCAAAGCAGAGTGCGGGCAGTGGCACCAGGAACAGGGACTGGTGGCCCAACCAGTTAAAACTGAATATTCTCCGTCAGAACTCCTCACTATCCGATCCTATGGGTGAAGGGTTTAACTATGCCGGGGAATTCAAAAGCCTTGATCTGGCTGCTGTGAAAAAAGACCTCTTCGAGCTGATGACCAATTCGCAGGATTGGTGGCCCGCCGATTATGGCCATTATGGTCCGTTCTTTATTCGCATGGCATGGCACAGTGCGGGTACCTACCGCATACACGATGGCAGGGGCGGTGCCGGTTCTGGTACGCAGCGCTTTGCCCCACTCAACAGTTGGCCCGATAATGCCAACCTGGATAAGGCGCGGCTGCTTTTGTGGCCGGTAAAACAGAAATACGGCAGGAAAATTTCCTGGGCCGATCTGATGATACTTGCCGGCAACTGTGCCCTGGAGTCAATGGGCTTCAAGACCTTTGGTTTTGGTGGCGGCCGTGCCGATGTGTGGGAGCCGGAAGAAGATATTTACTGGGGCTCAGAAAAGGAATGGCTAGGCGATAAACGCTATACCGGTGAGCGCGATCTCGAGAATCCGCTTGCTGCTGTTCAGATGGGTTTGATTTATGTCAATCCGCAGGGCCCGAACGGCAATCCCGATCCGCTGGCTGCAGCAATCGATATCCGCGAAACCTTTGCCCGTATGGCAATGAATGATGAAGAAACGGTGGCGCTTATTGCCGGTGGTCATACATTCGGTAAAACCCACGGCGCTGCAGATCCGGGTAAATACGTTGGCCCTGAGCCGGCCGCCGCGGGAATTGATGAACAAAGCCTGGGTTGGAAAAATACCTACGGAAAAGGCAATGGTGATGAAACCATCACCAGCGGTCTGGAAGGTGCATGGACAACCACGCCAACAAAATGGAGCAATAATTTCTTTGATACGCTGTTTGGCTATGAATGGGAACTGACTAAAAGCCCGGCAGGCGCTCATCAGTGGCAGCCAAAAGATGGTGCTGGCGCAGGAACTGTTCCTGATGCCCACGACCCAAACAGGAAGAACAATCCGTTTATGCTCACAACGGACCTTTCGCTGAGATTCGATCCGGTTTATGCGCCAATCTCAAAACGCTTTCACGAGCATCCCGATCAGTTTGCCGATGCATTCGCGCGGGCATGGTTCAAACTGACCCACCGCGATATGGGCCCTAAAGCACTCTATCTGGGCGCTGATGTACCAACTGAGGAACTGATATGGCAGGACCCGGTTCCGGCTGTAACCCACAAACTGATTGATGATTCTGATATTGCTTCACTTAAAGGTAAAATATTGGCATCAGGGCTATCTGTATCTGAGCTGGTATCTGCCGCATGGGCATCAGCATCCACTTTCCGTGGATCTGACAAGCGCGGCGGCGCCAATGGAGCCCGTATCCGTCTGGCCCCGCAAAAAGACTGGCAGGTTAACAATCCGGCTCAGCTGGCTAAAGTATTAGGCAAGCTGGAGGGTATACAAAATGAATTCAACGCAGCACAGACAGGCGGAAAACTGGTTTCAATAGCTGACCTCATTGTTTTGGCAGGATGCGCAGGTATTGAGCAGGCTGCTAAAAATGCGGGCCATGATGTGAAGGTTCCATTTACATCTGGCCGCACCGATGCTTCACAGGAGCAAACGGATGTAGCTTCATTTGCAGTATTAGAGCCTCAGGCCGATGGCTTCCGCAATTATAGCAAATCAGGTTGCCCGGTAGTAGCAGAAGAAATGCTGGTAGATAAAGCCCAGCTGATGACGCTCACTGCTCCCGAAATGACTGTTCTCATAGGCGGTATGCGTGTGCTGAACACGAATGCCGACCTGTCGAAAAATGGGGTTTTCACCAAACAACCCGGAACGCTTACCAATGACTTCTTCCTGAACTTGCTGGATATGAGCACCAAATGGAGCGCAACTTCTGGTTCACAGGATATTTTTGAAGGTCGTGACCGTAAAACCGGTGAACTCAAATGGACTGCCACCCGTGCCGATCTTATCTTCGGTTCCAATTCAGAGCTTCGGGCACTGGCAGAGGTTTATGCCTGTGCCGATGGCAGCAGTAAGTTTGTTAAAGACTTCGTTGCAGCTTGGTCCAAGGTCATGAACCTGGGTAGTTTCTAAATTGCTTATTTTATTTCTTTTTAAGCCGCCTCAATGCAAATTTGAGGCGGTTTGTATTTTCAGGGCTATTAGCAGATTTTATTTTATAGCCTTTCATTAGCAATTAAATCCTTATTTTTGATGAATCTGTAGAAGACAAAATGAAAATATTATATTTATTTATATTCATTATAGCTATTGTTTGCAAGTCTTTTGCACAGGATTTTGTGCCAGATCAATATATTTATTCCGATGGGGTACTTGATGTGGAGTCCATACCCAATATAGGTTACGAACATTTTTTCAAGCACAAACCAAGGGTTAAAAGCTGGCGTGTGGATTTAGCTTACCAGGTTCACTACAGTAATCAGTTTGGCATTGTTGCCTCACATGGCGATAAGATAAGTGCTGGAGTGTACCAGGGGCCGGCAGCCAAATTTGGTTACTGCCATTACAAAAGCAAGAACCGCAAAAACTGGCATAATTATTATTCTCCCAGCCTGGATGTTAAATATTTGTGGTACGACAGCATACAGGTAAATACCGGCCGCCGCACTACCACCGATGCCTTCAGGATACAATCTGAAAAGTGTTACGCCGCTGTGCCGCAATTTGCAATAGGCGCCAAGCATATTAAAGATTGGTTCTGCGCCGATTTCTTTATTGGTTTGCAATTCCCCGTTAAAGACAGGTTAAAAACAGTTTATTGGGATCAAAGCAGTGCCATAAATGTAAATACCAATGTGCCTTATAAGTCAAGCCCGGTTACTATCCAGCCGGGAATACTGGCAGGTATCACCCTGGGCTTTATCAAATTAAATAAAACTCCGGCATACCTGGAAAAAAGCGGGATGTAGAAATTTCCTGCGCTAAATCTGAAATTGGAATTTAGGAATTATCTATTAATGGATATTATTTTAATCAAAATAATATGTTATTTTGTTTATATTGTTGTAAATATTATTTCATGCGTTGGTAGCTGTTTTGAAGATCATCCTGAATGACAAAAGCCTGTTTAGTCTCTACAGTACTCAGTATCAGGTCTTCGGCAAGTTCCACTTTTGTATACGACCAACCCTTAGGCAGTTTGTTTCTGGTGCCCATAAAAGACATATCACCAAGGTTGGCTTCAGTTAGGGTTGGTTCAGATATCTGTGCATAACTTTGCATTATGTATATATGATCCGGACTTATCAGTTCATATACCATACTTCCTTTCCTGAATACATATTCCGTTGAGCGGGTTACAGTTCTTTCTTCGTAGGGTTTGGCTTTGCCTTTCAATATATCACTAAGGCTTAATTTTACGGTGGCGCGTGCCTTCATTTCCAATCCGTTAATATTTGTTTTAGGAGATTCGGCATTGGTTTGGCCTATTTTATCCATCATAAAGTAGCGGGGCCCGTTCAGAAATACAGCCTGTGCATTGAGCTCCTTTTTAAGCTTTTCCGCTTCCTGTTTCTGCCATTTATCCTCAGGGCATTTATTACACCCCAGGGTATTATATACAGTTGCTGTCAGGTCAGTTAACCCGCCGGTTACTACAAGTATTTCGCAATAACGGGTGCCACGCACACCTGCCATCATTTTTAATTCCTGTCCTGTAACATGGATAGACAGCAGCAAAACAACAGACAAAAAATGTATTTTCTTCATAACATACAATTTCGAAACCTTAGCTAAATTCCATAAAACAGGAATAGCAACAAAATTTATTTTGCTGCTATTCCTGTTAAAGAATTAAGCGTTATTCAGCAGCCCTTATTCCTTTACAAACTTCTTAGTGATTACTTTTTTGGTTGCATCATCGGTAAGTTGCATAAAATAGGTACCCGGTGCAAAATAGCTCACATCAATACCACCAGCCAGTTGAGGGCGGGGCAGCATATACATTGTCCGGCCTATGCTGTTGGTAATAGTGATATAATATACCTGCATTGCTGGATCTGAAAGAGCCACGTAAATCCTCGTATTCGCCGGATTAGGGTAAATAGTAAAATCTGAAGGCTCTTTTTGAATCTGAGCTACGCTGGTCTGATCATCTACCACAAATTGGCCCATCATGCCGCCATCTTCATGCGGCGCTATATGGCAATGGTACATGAACGGGTGGATAGGATCGGCATAATCGGTGAATTTGGCAACGAAAGATACCGTTTCATTTACATGGAGATAATAGGTATCCTTCCAGCCTGATTCATAACTGGCAACCGGCCCCGAACTCCTTGAAATCAGTTTAAACTGAATATCATGAATATGGAAGCTATGCCCGAAAACATTATTATTGGTTACCGTCCATTCATGCACACTGTTCAGGCCCAGGTCCTTGTTAATGTAAGAGAGCACAAACGGGGTATTATCAAAAGAAAATGGAAGACCGCCAGGCCCGGGTGTTCCCTGCGTAACTTTAATGGTATCCAGTACAGTAGCATCGGCAGCTGTAAGGTAAGTATTACTAACCAGTGAGGTTGGTAATGAAGTTATAGCTCCTGTAGTTGCAGCAGTTACATTCATATGCATTACTGTAAAGTTGATATTGTTGAGCAGGCTCCCGAAAGGTCCTGTAGCGTTAGGCTCAGAACCCGGAAAACCGAATTCCTGCCCGGCATTGTAGGCCACCAGGTTCAGCGTATCGCCTACGGCACTGGTACCGAGGTTTACCAGTATTTCAGCTCTTTCCCCAATTAGTAATTTTACCCTGGTCACAGGCACCGGGGCATCCAGCAGTCCGCCGTCATTGCCTATTACCCAGAAAGTCCGGTTATCACTGAAGCCCAGGTTGTACCCCCTTTCCAGTTCCACATTGAGTATGCGCAGTCTCACATACTGTTTGGGAAGATTCACCTGAGGATTCATGGTGCCGTTTACAAGCATATAGTCACCATAAGGGCTGGTATTGGTGAATGCATTGCTGGCATCAAAACTGCGGCTGGTAAGCGCCAGGGGAATGTCGTCAACCCCATAGGTTCTTGGCAGAGCAAGGGCTGCCTCTGCAGGGTCTCTTACAATAATAAAACCGCCAATTCCCTGCAGAAGCTGCATTTCTGTCTTCATATGAAGGTGCGGGTGGTACCAGAAAGTTGAAGCATTGTTGGTTACTTTCCAGTAGGGTTGCCACACAGTTCCTGTAGGTATGGTCTGATGAGGGCCGCCATCCATTACGGCAGGCAGGTGCATGCCATGCCAGTGCAGGGTAGTAGTGTCGTTCAGATAATTGTGCACATTCATATGAACACTGTCGCCCTGATTAAAAATAAGGGTAGGCCCCCAGAAGGTGCCGTTGATACCGGCAGTTATGGTCTGGTTACCTGGTCGGTACTGAACAAAAGTGTCCCTCATGTTCAGGTTGAAGGTGGTACCGGATAAGGTATCAGGTATATGTAAGGTGTTGTATTGCGCCTGGGTGCTCCCGGCCATAAAACAAAGTGATATCCCGGTAAGGAATGATTTTATCATCATAAGTATTGGTTGTTTATTGTGTTAGACGAGCATTTTATCTTTTTCCTTCGTGAAAGCTTTATTTTAAAATTTCTGATCTATTGATTAACCTACGGCCCGTTATTTCATTATTGCCATTATCCCGTTAACTTGCACGTTTGCACCTTTGTATATTGCTACATTTGCACATTATTTAAGTCCATGTTTGCCGATATCATTCTCCCGCTTAATCTCCCGCAGATACTCACTTACGGGGTGCCGCTCGAAATGCAGGATATCCTGCAGCCGGGTATGCGTGTAGAAGTGCAGTTGGGGAATAACAAACAATATGCCGGCATAATAGAAAACATCCACAACAACAAGCCTGAGGCCTACATGGTAAAACCCATCCGTGGCATTATTGATGAGTACCCGGTAGTAAGTGCCAGGCACCTGCAGTTCTGGCGCTGGATAGGTCATTATTACATGGCAGCTCCGGGCGAAGTAATGCAGGCTGCCCTGCCAGCCCACCTCAAGCTGATGGGTGAAACCCGCCTGGAATGGGTAGGCGACCAATCTATAACTTATGAATGGAGCAATGAGGCCTTTCCGGCTACGGAAGCATTGATTATCCGGAAAGAGATAACCATAAGCGAATTAAGAACTATTATTGGTCCGCGCCACTTCGCAGCCGTACTCAATGAGTTGCTGGAAAAAGAAGCGGTGCAGATCAATGAAGCCCTGGAAGCTTCATTTAAGCCCCGGCGGGAAAAGGTAGTGTCGCTGGCGGCTGAATATACAGACGAACAGGCTCTGATGGCGCTCTTTAAAAAACTGGAGAAGGCCCCCAAGCAACTGGAACTGCTAATGGCCTACACAGAAATAGCCATGAAGCAAGGCATAGTAAAACAAAGCGATCTTCAGGACAGGGTTAAAGCGCCCTATACCCTTATTAAAACGCTGAGCGACAAAGGAATCTTCACAGTAGAAGAAAAAAATGTGGACCGCCTCATTTATAAATCGATTAAAGGATCTAAAGAAATCGTATTCACACCAGCCCAACAAACTGCTTATGAAGAACTCAATACAGGCCTAAATGACAAAAATGTAGCGCTGCTGCATGGCGTAACCGGCAGTGGCAAAACCCTGCTTTATATTCATAAAATTAAAGAGTGCATAGCTGCTGGCAAGCAGGCCATATTGCTGCTGCCTGAGATAGGGCTTACCACCCAGATCATCAGCCGGCTGCATGCCTACTTTGGAGAAGTGCTGGGTGTTTATCATTCCCACTTCAGCAATAATGAGCGGGTAGAGATATGGGAGAAGGTGCGCAAAGGCACCTTCCAGGTAGTAGCCGGCCCAAGGTCTGCTCTGTGGCTGCCCTACAATGATATCGGCCTGATAATAGTAGATGAAGAACACGATGGCTCCTATAAGCAGAAAGACCCTGCTCCCCGCTTTCATGCCCGCGATGCAGCCATATATCTGGCAGCCTTGTACGGTGCAAAAGTGATACTTGGTTCAGCAACTCCATCCATAGAAAGCCTGTATAATGTGCAGCAGAAAAAGTTTGCCTATGTATCGATCAAAGACCGCTACCAGGGTGTGAACATGCCGGTAATAGAGATCATAAATGCTGCTTCGCTCAATACGGTGCGTCAGTTAGGTGTAAAGCTGCTTACCCCCGAACTTCAGGCTGCGATACTCGATGCATTGCAGCACAGAAAGCAGGTAATTCTGTTTCAGAACCGGAGAGGGTATACACCCATGCAGCTCTGCACCATCTGCGGCTGGGTGGCGCAATGCAAAAACTGTTCGGTTTCGCTCACCTACCACAAGAGTACCGACAAATTGCAATGCCATTATTGCGGACTTAAAGCTGCTGTGGTGCATACCTGCCCGCAGTGTGGGGGCACAAAACTGGTGAGTAAAACATTCGGCACCGAGAAGATAGAAGAAGAAGTTCAGCAGATATTCCCTAATGCCCGCGTGGCGCGAATGGACGTAGACAGTATGCGCGGCAAGCACAGCATGACCGAACTTCTGGATCAGCTTGAGAAACGCAAAGTGGATATCCTTGTAGGCACACAGATGGTGGTAAAGGGCCTTGATTTCGCTTCGGTTTCTCTGGTTGGAATTCTCAGTGCCGACAGCCTGCTTGGTTATCCCGATTTCCGGGTAAATGAGCGTGCCTTCCAGCTCATGGAGCAGGTAAGTGGCCGGGCAGGCAGGGTAGATGGAAAGGGCAGGGTGCTGATACAGGCCTACAACATTGCCCATCCGGTATTGCAATGGGTGAAAAACCATGATGTGCATACCTTTTACACTAATGAAATTCACTACCGGGACCACTTTCTGTACCCGCCATTCACCCGACTCTTTAAGATCAGCTTCAAACATAAAGACGAACCCAAAGCTATAGCCGCCGCAGCACTTATGGCCGAGTCGCTCCTCAACTTCCCTGGCATTGCCATACAAGGCCCCGGCCCGGCAATTGTTACCCGGGTACGCAACCAGTTCATCCACGAAATCTGGATCAAATCGCAGCGCGATACCAGAACACTTGAAACCCTCAAAACCTTCCTCAAAGAGCAGCGGCAGGTGATTCTCAGCAAGCGCGGTTTCAGCAATGTGACCGTACTTTTTGATGTTGATCCGGTATAGCCAAATACCCGATTAAAGTTTGTTTTTCGCCTATAAAATTATACCTTCATTTTCCTGTTTGCATATTTGAGATTCAGGCTATGAGCAAAAAACCGATAACTAAAAAGCTGCTAAGTGATGTAAGGCAACTCATTGAAGATGCCCGCAACCGTGTGGCAGTAACCGTAAATGCCGAGATGACAATGCTTTACTGGCGGGTGGGTAAGCGGATAAATGATGAGGTGCTGCTGAATAAACGTGCTGAATATGGCATGGAAGTATTGAGTACTTTATCTTTAGAGCTTACATCGTATTATGGTAAAGGATGGAGTGAAGCTCAACTCAGGAAATGTAGCCGGTTTGCATTAGTATTTTCTGATGAGCGAATTTTGGACACACTGTGTACAGAATTGAGTTATTCTCATATAAGGCAATTGATTTTTATGGAAGACCCTCTGAAAAGGGAGTTTTATATTGAGTTATGCAAGCTCGAACATTGGAGCGTAAGACAACTGCATGAACGCATTGATTCCATGCTTTTTGAACGGACAGCCATCTCAAAGAGGCCCGAAAAAACGATCATACACGATCTTAAAAAGCTGAGGGATGAAAAACAACTATCGCCCGATCTTGTTTTTCGCGACCCTTACCTGCTTCCTTTCCTTGGCCTTGCTGATACCTATCCGGAAAAGGACCTCGAATCAGCCATAATCGCCGAAATGCAGCGGTTTGTTTTAGAAATGGGTACTGATTTTGCATTCCTTGCCCGGCAGAAACGCATTACAATTGATAACCGCGATTACCGGATTGATCTGCTCTTTTATCACCGCAGGCTCAAATGTTTGGTTGCGATTGATCTTAAATTAGGCGAATTTGAAGCCGCCCATAAAGGCACTATGGAATTATACCTGCGTTACCTCGAAAAGTATGAACAGGTTGAAGGAGAAAACACACCCATAGGCCTGATATTATGCACTGGCAAAAATGATGAACATGTAGAACTGCTGCAACTGGATAAAAGCAATATCCGGGTGGCCGAATACCTTACTTTATTGCCCACCCGCGAATACCTGCAGGAGAAGCTGCATAAAGCCGTAGAAATAGCTAAGAATAAAATGCTTGCTTTTGGTGATAAGGATTGATGGTGCATTTTCAAAACTATTTTAGGAATGGATGCTTTAAAATTTGCCTTTGCTCTTTTGATAGATGAAAATAGATAATGCAAATTTTGTACACACTAAGTATAAAATTTGAATGACAATTATATATAATAAATTAGTCCCCCCGAAAAAATAAATTACCATTCCTCAATAAAATCCATTTAACTTTGCGCCCGAATTACAGGTAGCATATTTTAAATGCACCATATCATGACTTACTGTTTCTCCATATCGCCCCTTTTGCTCATTGCCTGATGGCAGAGCTCTGCTTCTCTTTCTTTTACGGAATTTTGGAGTATCTATGGTTTTTCGCCATGATTATATCGCTCTGCCTTATCATTTTCTTTCAGCTATGGGCCGGTGTTAAGGTTATATCCTTTGCGCAAGGATGAATTGATCTCAAAATATTTTTTTAACCCGATCAATTACTGTTATGCACACCTATGCATAGCCAGAGGACCTGCTGCTCAACAAACTCTCCAATGATACAATATGGAATTGGAGTTGAGGTGCTTGCGGAGAAAAATTGAAATAAAGAAATCCTTTAAAAAAAAGCACTCCATACCCTAACGGATGAGTGCAGCAACTATTAAAAACAACTCAATGAGCAATATAAAAATCAAAGAACTGAGTAAAATAGGGTATATCAACGATCAGGCGCGAAGCCTGGCGCTGAATATTACCGCCCGTCATTTTAAGCATCATACAAAAGAAGAGGTGATTTCGTTACTGACGGCTATTAAAAACAATCCGGAGGAATATGCCAGTGATGCCATAACCGGCAAAATAGCAGCCACATTTCTGGACAAGGAGGTGGCCTGCAATTACCAGACCTATTCCTTATTGCAGCAAACAGGTGCACTGAAGATCTTTGGCGGAAAGGAAATAGAACCCTCTGCCAAAAAACAAATGCAGACCGCCATGTCGCTGCCTATAGTGGTGCAGGGCGCTTTAATGCCTGATGCGCATACCGGTTTTGGCCTGCCCATTGGCGGAGTGCTTGCCTGCGATAATGCAGTAATACCCTTTGCCGTAGGTGTAGATATTGGTTGCCGAATGGCACTGACTATTGTAGATGAACGGTACAGTTTTTTCAGGAGCAACAGCCACCAGATAAAAATGGCGCTTAGAGAACATACCCACTTTGGTATGGAAGGCGGACTGGAACAACTACAGGAGCATGAGGTACTGGACCATTCTTCATTCAAAGCTACAGAGCTACTGAAACGGCTGCAGGGTAAGGCGGCCAGGCAACTGGGCTCATCGGGCAGCGGCAACCACTTTGCAGAGTTTGGATGCCTGGAGCTTTCTGAAGGAAACGGGCTGGGCTTGCCACCTGCCAGGTATGTAGCCTTATTGTCGCATTCGGGCAGCAGGGGACTTGGGGCCAATGTGGCTCAGCACTATACACGAATTGCCATGGATACCTGCAAACTGCCTGGTGAGGCTAAGCAACTGGCCTGGCTGGATATGAACAGCGAGGCAGGGCAGGAATACTGGCTGAGCATGAACCTGGCCGGTGAATATGCCAAAGCCTGCCACGACCGTATACATGCCAACCTGCTGAAAGCACTTGGTCTGCAACCTTTAGCCCTGATTGAAAACCATCACAACTTTGCCTGGAAGGAACAACTGCCTAATGGGCGAGAAGTAATTGTGCACAGAAAGGGCGCAACCCCTGCTCATGCCGGTGAATGGGGTATAATTCCCGGCAGCATGACAGAAGCTGCCTACCTGGTAACCGGTAAAGGATCGACGAGTGGCCTTAATTCAGCATCGCATGGTGCTGGAAGGGCTATGAGCCGGCAACGGGCAAAGGAGAACATGACAGTGAGCGGCATGAAGCAAATGCTGGGAAAGGCCGGTGTAACACTTATAGGAGGCAGTGTGGAAGAAAACCCGTTGGCTTATAAAGACATTGAAATGGTTATGGCCTCACAAACCGAACTGGTGGACATACAAGGCCGTTTTTTACCGGTGATTGTAAGGATGAATAAAGAGTAAAGTTAACAGCCCGTGTTTCTTAGTAAATCACGGGCTGTTTTTTTATTAAAACATGGAACGGAATCACAAGATGAAGAGTAGTTAATCATTCCGTATTCAAGTTGATATTTATCCAATAAACATTTCTCCCGCAACTCTATCTGCAAACAAGCGGCCCGCATTGGTCAATATCAATTTCCGCCCATCCTGCACAACCCATCTTTTTTCCTGGAACAAATGACTGCTCTTTTCTACATCAACCGCATATTCCTCTCCCCATTCTTTCGCAATCTTATCCAGGTCGCAACCCCAAATGGTGCGCAGTGATGTCATAATGTATTCGTTCAGGTGCTGGATTGGCGTAAGTGTTTCCACTTCAAACTGTGGCTTGCCGTCCTGCAGGATGCTTTTGGCATATAGCGGGTTATTGGCAATATTCCATTGCCGGCTATTGCCATCAAATGAGTGTGCCGCCGGGCCTATGCCCAGATAGCTGTAACCCATCCAGTAGTTGGTATTGTGTATGGCATGATGCCCGGGCTTAGCGAGGTTCGATATCTCGTAGTGTTCATAGCCCAGCAATGCCGCTTGCTCCATTAGTATTTCAAACTGTCCCGCTGCCTGTTCCGGGTCTACCGGCTGAGTTTTTTTATTAAGTATGGCATGGTGCAGTGCCGTTTTTTCTTCTACAGTGAGCGCATATGCCGAAAAATGGGGAATGCCCAGTTCGTTAACTTTCATAAGGTTATATTTCCACGCCTTATCGGTTAATCCGGGTGTACCGTAGATCAGGTCAATGGTAAGGTTGCTGAAACCCGCATCCTGTGCTGTCTTTATAGCATGGTCGGCCTGCCGGGCATTGTGCGCCCGTTTCATATACAGCAGGTCTTCATCCCTGAATGATTGCACACCTATACTGAATCTGCTGACCGGGGTATTGCGCAGCGAATGCACATACTGTTTGTTAAGGTCATCCGGGTTTGCTTCAAGAGTTACTTCCTTTAATTTACCAACAGGGTAGTTTTTGAGGATGGTATCAAAAATCCGGTTTATTTCATCGGCCGATAAAAGTGATGGTGTGCCACCGCCAAAATAAACAGTTTCAATCTCTGCATCTTCCAGGTAGTTTTTTCGCATAATCAATTCACGCATAATAGCCTGCAGTACTTCATCTTTCTGTTTTAATGAAGTGGAAAAATGGAAATTGCAATACACACAAGCCTGCCTGCAAAAGGGGATATGCAGATATATTCCTGCTGTCTTTTTTATCGGTTGCTGATCGGGGAAAATTATATTTTGCACTGCACCAAAGGTACGGAAATAGCAATAGTGGCTTATTTTATTTATTTATAGCATATGTTAATTTTATTAAGCAATACTACCTACTTATCGGGAAATTAGTATTTTTACAGCCCAACTGAATTTTTTTATAACAAAAAAGTGAATTGCTGCGTATGAGGATGCTAAAAAAATTACTGAGAAGGAAAGTACTGCTTATTGGCCTGCTGGCTCTTATGTTCTCTGCAAACGCCCAGAACAAAGCCTATGTAGCCAATCATTTATTCATGGCTACTATTCTCTCTCAGACCTATGGGATTCCGGCTTCGGTAATCCTGGCGGTAGCATCTATTGAGTCATCCGGAGGAAACGGGCCTGCGGCAAGAGTGCTCAATAATCATTTCGGGATAGAGGGCAGCAACGAAATTGTTAACAAAAACGGTCACAAGAGCAGGTATAAACAATATGCCAATGATCTGGCATCCTATATTGATTTCTGCAAGCTGATGACCCGTAAGCGTTTCTACCACAAACTAAAAAATAACCCAGATCCGCTTGCATGGGTAAAAGCCATGAGCAATGCCCACTACAGCGAATCCCCGGAAGAATGGAAGCAGAAAGTAATGAGCGTTATTTTTTCCATTAAATCGCAGGTAAGTAAAGATTTCATATCACAGCGGCTGGCTGTTAAGTAATATCTTACTGTTACAATTCTGATGGATCAACTCCTGTCCAAACTTCAGTACAAAAATTATGAACCCGGTGAGTTCACTGCCTTAGAGGAGCGGTCGCTTGCTGATGTTATTCAACTGATCAAATCCTTTCCCTGGGAGGAACAGCGGCATTTTACCCCTGTAGGACCAACCTGTCCATCGGTAACTATTGAAGACACAGCAGGTAATTATCTGAAGTTTGGCCATCATTATTACGAAAAGTATTGCCTCTACCTGCTTACTTCGGAAGGGAAATTGCTGAAGAAAGTTGTACCAACTCTGGAGGACGGTATTCAGATTGTTACTGCATTCTATAACGATGAAAACTTTATTGATGGTTTTGAGCATGAATTTACCTTGCATCCTCAAAGGCATTTTGCAGATAAAGATTTTAAATCAGTAATTGCTTACACAGGCCTTCTTTTTTCCATCAGTTTATTTTCTTTAGCGCCATTAATGCTTTTGGGTATGGGGCTGTTGTTATTAATTGCAGGCAACCCCGCCAATACCAATAAAGATGTGCCAATGGTGTTTGTGGAAATTCTGTGCCTTACCACCGATGCAGTACTTTTCTTTTTTACGGTTATGGCCTGGCGGCTTTTCCTGAATCATTACAAATTTGCCAGAAACCAGTTTATAATAATCTCAAAAGGGCAGAATGAATTTGTTTTCGGAACGGAAGAACATTCTGAAACGTACCTGAAGGATAAAATTGTGTTGTTTAAAGAATACAGAAATACCCAGAGCCGCAATCCCTGGTCCGGGCTATATTTTACAGAGATAACTTTTGGAGATGGCAAGCACATCAAAATATCCAGCCTGCTGATGAAGAATGGCTATGCTAAATTCCCGGATGTGAAGTGTGAGATGGAGTCAGTATTTTATCCGAATATGAAATAATTTTGAACCAATTTTATTATTTTAAAAGCCGAAATAAGCATAGCCAACAGTTTCAATTGTGGATATGAAAATTAAGGATTTATTCAATTGTTTCAACCCTTTTTCCATCGAATAATAAACCGTTGAAACGATTATAAATCAGCTATTTATTGTTTCCACCACGGTTGAAACCGTGGTCTATGTCAGATGCCAATTTACGAATGACAATGTTGCATCGTTCTCACTTCTTCCTCTTCGCCCGCTCATACTGCACCGGCCAAGCAATTTCGTCATATCCCAATTCCCGGGCAGCCCGTAGCGGGAAATAAGGATCACGCAATAATTCGCGTGCCATAAATATTAGGTCGGCCTGGCCATTGGTGAGTATTTCTTCAGCCTGTTCAGCAGATACAATTATGCCCACTGCTCCGGTAAGTATACCGGCCTTGCGTACCGCTTCGGCAAACGGCACCTGGTAATTGGGTTTTGCGTTGATTTTAGCATAAGATACCACACCTCCAGAGGAACAATCTATCAAATCAACTCCTTTATTTTTTACCATTCCGGCAAGCCTAACTGAATCTTCTAAACTCCAGCCACCATCTACCCAATCACTTGCTGAGATACGCAGGAACAAGGGATATTCTACAGGCCATTCGCTGCGAATGGCTTCTATAATTTCAAGCAGGAAGCGGGTATTGTTCTCAAACGAGCCACCATATTCATCGGTCCGTTTGTTGCAGAGGGGCGATAAAAATTCATTCACCAGGTAGCCATGTGCGCCATGAATTTCGATGATTTTAAAACCAGCCGCCAGTGCGCGTTTAGCAGCTGCTTTAAAATCTGCCACTATTCTTTTGATCTCAGCTATAGTCAATTCCAGTGGCGTGTCTTTTTCATCTGAGAAAGCTATAGGGCTGGGCGCCAGAGTTTTCCAGCCGCCTTCAGATACCGGTATCAGTTTATCGCCGTTCCATGGTTCGGTTACGCTCGATTTTCGGCCTGCGTGTGCCAGTTGAATGCCGGGTATACCGCCTTGCTTTTCTATAAACTGAGTGATTCTTTTTAAGGGTTCTATCTGTTCATCATTCCAAAGTCCCAGGTCATGTGGCGAAATACGGCCTTCGGGTGACACTGCCGTGGCCTCAGTAAATACCAGGCCTGCGCCACCTACAGCCCTGCTGCCCAGGTGAACCAGGTGCCAGTCGTTGGCAAAACCATCCTTTGCTGAGTACTGGCACATAGGTGATACTACTATGCGGTTCTTTAGGGTGATGGTTCTTATTTGCAGCGGGGTAAATAACCGGGGCATATTGTGCAGTTTATGCCACAAAAAAATGCGGCTGTTCAAAATTACGGAACAGCCGCATAACAATGAATAATCCAGGAAAAAGTAACTGATGATTTATTGATAATTTACTCCTTCACCACTTTCACATTTCTCTTATCCCCGTTATTGAAGGTTACCTGAAGAATATACATCCCGCTGGCTACTTCGTGCAGATTTATCATTTGTGTTGAAGAGGTCATTGTTCCAGAATATACTTCATTACCCAGCAGGTCAAATAAAGTAATTTTGCTGCCGGCAACATTGTTTATGCTGGTAATAAGGGTCAGGTTGTCTTTTGCAGGGTTGGGGTATACACTGATATCCTTTGTCTGATTTTTGATCTGGTTCACAATTTCAGTATGCGTTATTTTCCTTACTCTGGAATTATTGCCATCGCTTATATACACATCGCCAAGTTTATCTACTGCAACGCCCGTGGGTCCGTTCAGCATGGCTGATATTGCCGGGTTTCCATCTCCGCCAAAGCCCGCTGTGCCGTTACCGGCAATGGTATAAATGATTCCTGCTGCTGTTACCATCCGCACCCTGTTATTGCCATGGTCGGCAATGTATAAATTACCGGCGCTGTCGGATTTCATCCTATAGGGAGCTCCAAGTTGTGCCAGATTGGCAGGACCACCATCTCCGCTGAAACCAAAATGCCCCGTACCCACAACAGTATTTATATTGCCCGATGTATCAATCTTCCGGATACAATCGTTACCACCATCTGAGATATACAGATTGCCCATGCCGTCCATCGCCACATCCGACGGATAGCTCAGCAATGCTGACGACGCCGGGCCGCCATCGCCCGCATAGCCTGCTCCTCCGTTACCCACTATTGTAGAGATAATACCTGATGTATTTACTTTACGTATGCAATGGTTGTTGTTGTCGCATATGTATACATTTCCTGCCCGATCCACAACCACACCTGTTGGAAATTTAAGTTCTGCTCCGAGTGCCGAACCGCCATCACCACTGTAACCAAAAGTCCCGTTACCGGCTATAGTAGATATAATACCAGAGGTAGTTACTTTTCTTACTCTTTGATTGTCCTGATCGGTGATATACATATTGCCGGCAGCATCGAAAGCAACCGAGGATGGGAAATACATATGTGCGGCTGTAGCAGGCCCGCCATCGCCACTGAAACCATCAGGGCCACCGCCTATGCCACTTCCGGCAGCAGTAGTTATAAGCCCGGTTGAGGCATTTATTTCGCGTATGCGCTGATTGCCTATATCGGCAATGTATAGATTGCCTGAAGCATCTAAAGCCAGATTCTGAGGAGCGCTTAATTCAGTATTTACCGGATTGTATCCTTCTTCAAACAAGCCACTCATGCCCGCAAAGGTGGATGCAATGCCACCCGCATTTATTTCCCTGATACGGTTATTCCAGCTGTCGGCGACATATAAGTTATTTGCCTGGTCGCTGATCAGCCCCCAGGGGCCGCTTACCATTGCTGAAGTTGCGGGCGAGCCGTCGCCGCTATATCCGGCTATACCGGTACCTCCAATGGTTGTGATAATACCTGTATTCAAATCAATTTTGCGAATACAGTGACTAAAGCCATCTGAGAAATAAACATGGTTTGATGTATCGGCTACAATACCTGCAGCTGCATCTAAGGTAGCTGCTGTAGCTGGCCCGCCATCGCCTGAATATCCTGCTACTCCTGTTCCTGCAATGGTATTCAGGATGCCTGATGAATTCACTTCGCAGATATAATTATTTGCAGTAACCCCTATAAACAGATTGCCTTTGTTATCAAGGGCCAGGCCATATGGCCGGCCTATTGTGGTTGCAGTTGCCGGACTGCCGTTTACCAATGTGCCGCCTGAACCGTTTCCTGCCAGGGTGCTGATGATTCCGGAGGTAGTTATTTTCCGTACCACATAATTGTGGAATTCGGTAAAGAGGATATTTCCGGTGGTATCGCAGATTATTTCGAGCGGGCCGGCAATCTGTGCCAGTGTAGCGGAGCCGCCATCACCCGAATAGCCTGCAGTGCCGTTTCCACCTATAGTTGAGATGATTCCCGCAGGGTTAATTTTCCTGATGACATCGAAACTGTAAGAGGTGAAATATACATTGCCTGCCCGGTCGGCAGCTATGCCATAAACCGGCCCAATAGTGGCATTGGTGGCAGGGCCGCCATCGCCGGTGTTGCCAAACACACCGGTACCCGCAAACGTGGTAATAATACCCGAAGCAGATATTTTGCGTATTCGGTAACTACCCAGATCTGAAATGTAAGTGTTGCCGGCAGTATCGCGTGCTATACCCACAGGCTCAGCGAGTTCGGCCCGTGTAGCCAGACTGTCATCGCCTATGCCACAACCTGCTATAGTGGAAATAATACTCTGGCCTTCAGATGCAGGATTAAGGGCCAAAACCAAAAGCAGAAATAACCCTAAACGGGCAAATACAGATTTATTCATGCTCGAAATTTTATCAGTGTATAAGCAGAAACAGAAAACGATTTAAAGACGCATAAAATTAGGTGTATGTTAGGTTTGAATTAAAATATATTTTGTTAACATTCATTTGAGGGCAGAAATACATACGAAACGCATATGCAGAAGTGCTCATTTAATTTATTCGTAAGTATATTTTACAGTTACTCCATAATAAACTTCCTGACCTCACTGCCATTGACCTTTACCAAATACATACCTGGTGGTAAGTTGGCAACATTTAACTCCGCCTTATCTGAATTGGGAGATAAAGTGTAAATTACCTGACCGATATAATTGGTGATGCTTAGTTGCTGGATTGGTGTTGAGGAAATAATGGTAAGCACTGTGATTACAGGGTTGGGGGAGAGGGTTATTGAAGTTGTATTCTTAGTCAATTCTTTAACTGATGATGGGGTAGGGTTGGTTAACGTACCGCAAGGTGTGCCGCCGCGGTTGTAGTATAGAAGTTGTTGTGATGTTATCATGTTCCCGGCATCACTACTTGCACTGATTGAGCTTAATAATCCAAGTGGACATTTATAGAGTGAAGGGCCTTCATAAACTTCAAAGGGCGGTTCATAACTTATACCTCGGATGTAAATATTCTTAGTCAGATTATAGAGAGGATTAGCTATACAATAGCTGCTATCAGATGGGTAATAGTAATAAAAATATGTTTGCTTATATTCTTCTGGCATCAATGATGTGTCAATTAATAATGTTGAGGCGTAACTTTTTATTCCGGTTTTTGTTCCATAAAAATAATCATATGTATAGGATCCGAAAGCCGGAATAGTAATCCAGAAATCAGGATAATCAAGTAATGCCTGCCAACCGGAATAATGATAATTTTTGATGCCAGTTAAACTGTCAACGCCTGTTATCGTATCCAATTCATAACTTCCAGGTGGATTGCATATTAAATCAGAGTACTGAAAATAACCAGTACATGCACTATATTCATAAACATCTCCATCATTCCAGTTATATAGTTGCTCATATGTTGGGTTTGGAAGGTTAATCAAAGCGAATAGGGAAATTCCAACCTTATCTAAATAAAAATCCATACCCCCGATATAACCAGAATCCGGTTTATGATAGGGAAATGTATACAAATCAAACACTTGGGCAAAGCCATTGTTCTTACTCAAAATAATTTCAAAACTATCCACAGGGTCAGTGATTACAATACCAGATGGTTTGTGCGCAGTTATGAGTATCTTTTTAACAGAATCCAAACTACCTGAAACTGTCATGGTATCAACTGTAATCAAATCAGCCTGGTAATAAAGCGTTGTGGTATCATGATAAAAAATCCAGGAATCTCCCAGGCTTGCCTGTGTTTTTATTACCACTGTATCCTGCCATAAATTATCAAACAGGAAAGTGCCATCTGCCCTTTGAACCACTTGTTTCCCGAGCCAGCTACCTCCTGTAGAATCTAATATTGAAGGGGAAGTACTTGTATAATATCCCCTTGGCGTATGGTAAGGATAGTAAATAGTAGAATCTCCCTGAGTCTTTAAAGAATCAATTCTTATGCCCCGCAGGTAGCCATCGGTATTGGTGAAATAACGCTTCACAGCGGGTTGCAGGCACTGGTAATTTTGTGCATAGCTGCAGTGTGCTATAAGTATAAGGGCGAGGATAAACAGCTTTTTCATAGATGGCTATTATATAATAAAGATAGTCAATTATGAATTATAAACTAATGGCTCTCCTCTAATCTTCCTTGTTTGCTCAGGATGCCTTACCGGCAGCAAACACTTTGTAAACAAGCCCGGCCAGTATAGCCCCCGCTATGGGCGCAACAATAAACAGCCATAACTGCTCAAT
Source organism: uncultured Bacteroidota bacterium (assembly GCA_903835005.1). Taxonomy (GTDB): domain Bacteria; phylum Bacteroidota; class Bacteroidia; order Chitinophagales; family Chitinophagaceae; genus Nemorincola. The sequence continues at coordinate 77,374 of CAILLK010000117.1, forward strand.
AGCCCAGCCACCAACAAAAACAGCCTGGCTGATGCTTCTTGCAGGGTTCACAGATGTATTGGTAACCGGTATGCTGATGAGGTGAATGAGGGTTAGCATCAGGCCTATGGCTATGCCGGCAAAACCCTTTGGCGCACGGTCATCGGTTGCGCCAAGTATCACTATAAGGAACATAAATGTCATTACTACTTCCGTAATCAGCGCGCTCATCATGTTGTAATGCCCGGGTGAATGTTCACCATAGCCGTTGGCTGCAAAATTGCCTATAGCGCTGCCATTTCCGGTAGTGATAAGGTACAACACTCCTGCTGCTGCAATACCGCCCAATATCTGAGCGATGATGTAGGTCAGCAATTCTTTGCAATCAAATCGCCCGCCTATCCATAATCCTACAGACACTGCCGGATTCAGGTGAGCACCGGATATATGGCCCAAAGAATAGGCTATAGTGAGCACCGTTAACCCAAATGCCAGTGCTACACCAACAAATGCAATGCCCATGCCGGGGAAACCAGCCGCTAAAACTGCGCTGCCGCAACCGCCCAATACGAGCCAGAATGTACCAATGAATTCTGCGAGAAATTTTTTCATACGCCAGTTTAATTGTTGAGTAAAAATGAAATCAGGACATTCTTATCCTTTATTTGGTTTTAAAACTACAAAAAAAACCAACTTTTCAAATGATATTTCAGTTAACTACAAAATATTGACGGACGGAACCCGGATTTGCAGGTCACTTTATTCACTTGTAAAGAGAAGCCAGGCGTCGTATGTTTTAAACACTACCTTTTCCTGAAACCTATCTGGCAGCCTATAGATCGAGTTTCAGTAACAGCAACTTCTTTTCCAGACAATAACTGGTCAACCGCATCGGACAGGTAGTGGTGCTGCACAAGGTCGGCGTGGGCGCCATTGTCATCTATAGCGCCATTGTATTTCACAACCCACTTGCCCTGCTCTTTCCATATCACATAGGCATGTGGCGTTTTTTGGGCATTGAAATCTCGCGCCACATCCTGCATATTATCATAGAGGAAAGGGAAATTGAAATGTTCTTCCTTTGCTTTTTGCCGCATCATCTCATAGGTATCATCTTCAAAATTGATGGTATCCGATGAACTAATTGCCAGCAGCGGTACGCCCAGTTTGCTGTATTTAGTGTTCAATTCATTCATTCGGCTGTAATACAGATTGGCAAACGGGCAATGATTGCAGGTAAACAGTACCATAAACCCTTTTGCATCCGGAAAGTCCTTCAGTGAAACATATTTGCCATTAATGTCCTTCAATGAAAAATCGCTGATTACCCTGTTATTTATCGTGCTGAAACTCATCAGCAGCATTGCAGGCAGTAATAAACAGGCTAGAATACCGGACTTATTTTTGTTTGCGTTCATGCTGTTAAGTTAACTATTTAGAAATTTGGGAAAATATATGTTGAATTGCTTTTTTCTTTTAGACGATCAAACTGGTAAAAACCTTCGTACTCATATTGTATTTGGTTACTCAAATACCCACTTTATTTTCCTCCCTTTTTCCTGATAGGTTTCCTTATTTCATCAATCAGGCTTTCTTTATAAAATTGTTTATCCATAGGCCCATCTTTCAGCAGGTCTTTGTAAATCGCTTCTTTGCCGCTATAATAAAACGGATGGTTATCCCTGATCCAATAGCTGGTATCATAGTTATGGATCGCGGTCGACATTCTTGGGAAAAACTTATTCACAAAATCGCCTGTGGTATATCGCGATACTGAGTCTGATTGCCACTCAAAATTGTCAGTGATACTATATTCTTTAGTTTCAAATCCACCGAGAATAAACTCATTGGTATATTGCCTGCAAATTTTATCCATGTACCATTTACCATTGTGTTGCGCATATACTGCTTCCATATCTCCGTCTACAAACTCAAAGTAATAATAATGATTGCGGTAGAGGACCCTGTTATTCTGCGGAAAAAAAAATTTGTAATGGTAGTCTTTGTGTCTCAGCGATTTTCTGTGTATTTTCTTTATTGCATAGGTCTCCCGGTCTATTACCAATTCACCTGTCTCATATGCCTCCTGTTTCAGATCGCGGAGGTCGTAATCTCCAAAGCCATGATGATCGGATGTGAAATTGTTGCTGTAATAAGTAATAACGTAATCTTTTGATTTGTGAGTGGTATCGAAATTGAAGATAAAATCATTGAATTTATCGGGGTTCAGTGAGCTGGCCTGCAGATGATAAACAGGGTTTTCAAGGAGCAGATCTGCCGGGTTATCTTCCTGAACATTCATAATATTGTGGTTTTGCCCGCTTCTTCTTAACTGATTGACAGCATATGCTTCATTTGCTGTTATCCGGCTCTTGTCATTAATTAACCGGAACATCACTACCGGAGCTGCCTCATACAGATTTACAAACCGGCCATTAAGTTTCTGGTACCTGCGGTAAAAGGAGTAATCAAAATAATTGGAATCGGCATAATTCTGCGGTATCGAGGCCACAGCTATCTTTACTATTTCTTCTGCCGACAGCGCCTTTATGGCAACTTCATTCAGCGGATTGGCATAAATATCGAGGTAAATAAGTTCTGTTTTATTAAAAGGCGCCTGGAAAGTGACTTCCGTTTTGCTGCCAATAGCAGCAATGCTTAGGGTAATCTGTTTAGTGTTTTTTGGTAGGGCAAAATGAAACGCGCCGTTAATATCAGTTAATGTAGCGGATCCCGATTCCTTTACGGTAACAGCCGCATATGGAATAACAGTAGAATCAAGTTTGTTCAAAATAACACCTTTGAAAAAAGATTGAGCTTGTGCCCCGGCCGGGCATCCTATAAACACCAAAAGCACCCGGGCCATCAGGTGGATACTGAAGCTATATTTTACTATAGTTTTATTCAACAGCAAGGGAGGTCTGCAAAATTAAATTTACGGCATACTAAGATATAGACGTAAAAAAACAATAAAATCTTGGGTAAGCACAAAAGTTTTATTATACCAACAAAGGGTATTTAATAGCTAATAGCTATTCATTCATTATACTATTGTCAGTTAGGAGCAAATCAGTTAGATTTTATTTATTTAAATGACCACTTCGTGGTCAAATGTTTATAGGAAAATTAATTTCAAAACAAGATGCGACCCCGATGGGGTCGAACCTATAAACTGAATGATTTGCTATAAACATGTGACCCGCTAGGTCAAAAACCATAGAACTGCGTTGTATCAATCTATTTCGAAGGAATCGAAAGTTGGCAGTTTATTCCGGGTAGGAATAAAATACTTTCGGCCTATAGTGAGATAAACAGTGCCAATAATAAAGATCAGAACAAGACTGAACAATAAAAATTTAAACAATAACTGGCTTAGGATTAATGGAAGAAAAAGGTAAGCAGCCCCCCACGATAATTTAGATTTCCTCCTGGCCTTAACTGAGGTTACAATTTCTATCAAAGTCATGATATTGAAAACAACCTGCAATAACACACCGGCATATATCAGATAATAGCCACCGAACCAGTGCTGAATCGTGAAAAGTATGCCAATCAGCATTACTGCTAGTCCAAAATAAAAAGGGAGATGGAGATACTGAAAGCGCAAGGGATATTATTTGTGGGTTAGGATAAAACTATCCGATGCTGTCTTGCAAATCCTTCCTCCCAGATAGCAGGTAAATCACAGCCATCCTAATGGCTACACCATTCTCCACCTGGTCGAGGATGATGGATTGCTTAGAGTCGGCCACATCTGAGTTGATTTCTACTCCACGGTTTATGGGGCCGGGGTGCATGATGATGATCTCTTTTTTCAGGCTGTCGAGCATCTGTTTGTTCACACCATAAAACAGAGCGTATTCCCGCAGGGTACTGAACAGGGGTTTGTGCTGGCGCTCCAGTTGTATGCGCAGCACATTGGCTACATCACACCACTCCAGGGCTTTTTTTACATTGTATTCTACCCGCACACCCAATGAGTGAATATGCTTAGGTATAAGGGTAGGAGGGCCGGATACCATTACCTCGGCGCCCAGTTTGGCCAGGCAGAAGATGTTGCTCAGGGCCACGCGGCTGTGCATAATGTCGCCTATAATGGCTATTCTTTTACCCTTAAGGCTGCCCACTTTTTCCCTTATTGAGAAGGCATCCAGCAGGGCCTGGGTAGGGTGCTCATTTGTTCCGTCGCCGGCATTAATGATACTGGCATCTATGTGCCGGGCCAGAAACCATGGCGCGCCGCTGGCAGAGTGCCGCATCACCACCATATCCACCTTCATGGCCAGTATATTGTTTACTGTATCTATCAGCGTTTCACCTTTAGATACCGATGAACCTGAGGCGGAAAAATTGACCACATCGGCGCCCAGGCGTTTTTCTGCCAGTTCGAAGGAAAGACGGGTACGTGTGGAGTTCTCAAAAAATATATTGGCTACGGTTGTATCCCTGAGAGTAGGGACTTTCTTGATGGGCCTTTGAAGTACCTGTTTGAATTCATCGGCTGTCTGAAATATCTGTTCAATATCCTGTGGGGTCAGTTCTTTAATTCCAAGCAGATGTTTTACAGATAACGGCATATTTAAGTAGCAAAAATAAAAAATTAAAAACAAAAATCAGCAGCAAGTAATAATTATTCCATCCTAAGCTCCGGCTAAGTAACAAAATCCCAATTTCCCAATTCCTGAAAGAAGCTACACCTTATCAATCAGCACCACCTCATCCTTGCCATCTTTTTCATTCCAGTACACTATTACCTTCTGGGTAATTATTGTATCCACAGTATATCCTGCATAGTCGGGTTGTATAGGCAGTTCCCGGCTGAACCTGCGGTCAACAAGTACCAGGAGTTCTACGTTCTTAGGCCTGCCATAATCAACCAGTGCATCCATGGCCGAGCGGATGGTACGGCCGGTATGCAATACATCATCAATTAGTATCACACTCTTATTTTCTATAGAGAACGGTATTATGGTATCATGAGGCGCCTTTATATCCCTGGTCTGAACATCATCGCGGTAAAAGGTGATGTCCAGTTTGCCATAGTCTATTTTCTTTTTCCCGATAATAGCCTTAACCATTTCGGCAATGCGGTTGCTGAGGTATATACCCCTTGGCTGTATGCCAATAATAGCCGTATCCCTGAACGACAGGTGATTCTCGACCAACTGGTGTGCCAGGCGCTGGAGGGTGATCTGTAGCTGGTCATTATTAAGCAGGGTCTTCACAAGCAGTGCATTTGGTTTCAAAATTAACTATACGCAGCGTATTTTACGAATTACTATGGTAAAAATGTTTTTTACTTAATTTTCGTGTTACAGGAATGTGGTACTTTCGCATCCCTGAATTATTGAGTTATGAGTATTAGTTCCCATCCCCTGCAGCAAATAAACAGTTTTTTCGAGTCATATGCCAGTGCGCTGGAAAACTATGATACCAAGGGTATGGCTTTTTTGTACAACATACCCTGCACGCTGGTTTCTGACGATACCACAACCCTGTTCAATGATTATACCAAGCTGGAGGGCTTCTTCAATATGGGAGCGGGGTTTTATCGGCAATTTGGTATTGCCAAAGTGCGCCCTGAAGTATGGAACCGCCGCGACTGGACCGGCAAAATCATTAATGTAAAAGTGAACTGGGAATATTTTGACACACACAATAAGCCCATTTATAAATGTGAATACCAATATGTGCTTAAACTGGATAAAAATAATCACTGGAAAATTATACTTTCGGTATCCGTAAATGAGAAGGAGCGGATGGAAGAATGGAAAGGAGGAGCGGGAGACAAAGTAACAGGTTAATATGTTTTTATAATTTGGAATTTGTGAAGTGGAATTGGGTTTTTGGAATTTGTGATTTGGAATTTGTGATTTGGAATTTGGAATTTAATAAAGTATGGAGCAAAAGAAATTATCGGGTTATGAGATAATGGTGCTGGTGGCCTATGGCTACTTTGTGCTTCTGGGGCTTACATTCCTGGTAATGCGGCTTTATTTTTCCCATCAGCTCAGTTACATGGCTTTATTGGTGATCGGTGTATTTGCGGCTCAGGCCTGGTACAGGCACAAATTGTCTAATCTTATTATTGGCGTTATTACCCTGGGTGTCTCCATTTTTTCTCTACTGGAGTTTTTAGCCAGCGGATTTGCCAATCCGGTCAATCTGTTCTCAGGCACAATGTTGTCACTGGCTGTTTTAGGCATTCTTTTTTCCGGGCTGTTGATATTCAGTTATGTAAAGCTGAGTTTTATGGAGGTCTGAGACCAGATAACAAACCTGAAGTTTCATACAAATATTCAGTAAATCCAACTTATTTTTAACACCTCACAGTATCTTTAATTCAGATCAGAAAGGTAACTTCATTTAATTAATCAGATTCTATGAAACAGATTGTTATCACATTCGGGCTATTGCTGCCGCTAATGGCATTTTTTAGTTCATCCTGCAAAAAGAGCAGCAACAATAATCCGTTTGGCTCAGCTAAAATTGCAACTGCAATGATCTCAAACAACGGGGCGGTTGAAAACTACCAGTTCTTTTATGATGCTTCCAATAACCTGGATTCGGTTTCTCTTACCGGCAGCGGATCGGCAGCCGGGCTGGCAAGCTATTTGAAATACAATTACATCGGCTCTTCCTGGTCTATAAGCAGCCCTGCTGGCAGTTTTATGGTATATGCCAATACAGCAGGGCAATTACTAAAAGTACTTGTAGCCGACACACTTACTTATATTTATTCCAACAACCAGCTTTCAGAAGTTAACCAATATGCGGTTACCCTTTCTCCTCCGTATTATGTCAATACACCTACTTATTATACCTGGCTAAATGGTGATGTTACCAAAGCAGTAACCGGCTCACAAACCCAGACGTATACCTATAATACTGGTAAAAACGGGCAGCCTGGCGATCCTGTCCGCATAGCGGGTTTCCTGGCCTATGGTGTATCTCCTGTAAAAACTACACATCTGCCCGAATCTATCTCCAACAGCAGCACACAGGGCGTCAACTATTTCTATACATTCGACAGTAAGGGCAGAATAAATACACTTACTGAAGTTGCTTTCAATAAAACATTAAGCACCAACGATACCACCACCTATGCTTATACCTATTACTGATGTTAAGGATGAGCTAAATGATTACTATCATTTTTAATGCTAACCTGAATCAATGTAATACATAAACCCCGGGCTGATCTTTGTACCGTGGATGTTTATAAGGTAATATTCGAAAATAATACCGCGGTTTCGGCAGCGCCTGCACCTGAATTGATGCACAGCGCTATTGGTTTAAACCAGGATAAAGAAACCATTCAGTGGCTCGCACTCGAATGTCCTGATGCAAAAACCGCAATCGAAATAGGGAACAAAGTAGTTCAGATAGTATGGGTATATGAAGCCGCCTGATTAATGAGATTAATGCGCAAATGCATCCTCATAATTACTCATCCTTTCTATTGGCGGATTAAAATAACCGAATTTCACGTCAGGGAACTCATCGTGAATCAGTTCCATCATCTGTTTTATACCCAGAAATTCACCGGTATCACCTATATTCATTTTGCCCAGGTACCAGTCGGGGTCAATATTGAAACTTCGCCATTGTATCATACTCAGCCCGGTAGTAAGTATCAGTTCCCGCAGCGCTTCATATTCAGCCACACTATCGGTCATGCCCGGAAAAACGAAGTAATTGATAGAAGCCCATCCGCCATACATGCGCACCACCCTGAGGCTTTCCACAATGTCCTCAAAAGTATAATTATTGGGCTGGTAATACCTGGTGTAAACAGAAGCCTGCGCCGAGTTCAGACTTACCCTTATACTGTTCAGCCCGGCTTTCATCAGTTCCTCCACAGCATCGGGCTTGCTGCCATTGGTATTGATGTTTATGGATCCCTTGCTGGTGTGCTTGCGGGTTTCAATAATTGCTTCCTTTATGGTTTCCCACATCAGCAGTGGTTCGCCCTCACAGCCCTGGCCGTAGCTTACAATAGGGTAGGGAGCGGTCTCCAGATGTGGCACCGTAAACTCCACGATCTCTTCGGCAGTAGGTTTAAACTGCAGCCTGTCCTGAGGAGAAACAATCGATTCATCTTCGGGCTGGAAGGAGATACAGCCCATACAGTTGGCATTGCAGGCAGGTGAGGTCGGTATAGGGCATTCCCAGCGGCCCAGAAAGTAGTTTCGGGCAGCAGGGCAGTTATATCTTAAGGTGCAGTTTTCGGCCAGGTGTTTTACCAGCCTGTTGTGCGGATAGGCATTTGTAAGCCGCTCCACCCCTTCCAATATTTTTTCGTCATTATAGCCGCTGCATTCCTGCCTTATATCGCGCTCAATGCGCACTGCAGGCACATAGAATTTATCATCCAGCCAGCCGGCAGCAGAGTAGCAAAACAGGGGCAGGGTAGGTGCATCAGCCAGTGTTTCGTAGGCGGCCAGGTAAAAACCGGTATGAGCCGGAGGCAAAAAGGCAGCCACAGCCCAGCCTTTTTCGCAAAGCCTCATTTCGCCTGTTTTCACATCTATGCCTATACCTCGCCTCCCAGGCAGTTCATAAAGGTTGCCACCATCTGGCAGTTCTATCCAGTCTTCTTCAGGTATGGGCATAGCATCCCATCCGCTGCGGCCTACCACATAAAGCGAGGTATCTTCAAAAATTGTTCCTTCGCCATCAGAATACAAAAGGTATGGAGAAGAGGATAAACCGGAAGGTTTTTTAAAGGTATCGGTAACTGAATCAGCGGTATTATTCATGGCTACTTGTGTGGCAATATTTATTATCAAAAAATTGAAAACAGAAGCAAAGATAACCTCTTTACGGCTCATAAATATAACCAGATGGAAGACCATTGGTGGAGACGTAATGCTTTAGCTAGTTTTAAGTCAACCAAATAATGTTTGTTTCCAAAAGTAGCCCCAACCTTTAGGGGAGGGTACTGGTTGTTTATTGTTGGCTTTGCCGAAATCTTCACACCTGTGTCAGAATAAAGTTTATAGGTTTGTAATATTATCAGGCCTTCAATTCCAAGAGTGCATTAATAAGACTATGATATTCAGTTTAGATTCTACCCCCAAACCTACAACACCAAAGATTTTTCTCCACTTAAATTAAGGTAGGCAACTTATTTTACAACATGTTACTGCTAAAATTCCACCGGCCTTGTATTGAATTATATGGCCAATTTATTTTTTGCCTCCAGGTTTTTTTCATGAATATCCAAAAAATGATTGAACCCTTTTTCTACATAAAGAGTCTGCTTTTTTACCGTTTTATAAACTACGATCAATAATCGCCTTGCTACAGCAAATATTGCTTTTTGGGCTTTCCTGCGTTTGGCTTAGTTATAGACTTTTTAGCCAAATTTATGGAAGAAAGTTTAATCAGGGCTTTTTCCCATTTTTATTAGCCTATGTAAATGATTGCTTTTATAATACTTATTTTGAAAACTTCACTTAACAGATCCAAATAACTACTATAATCAGAAATCTATTTCTTCAGCGTAATCTCTACCCTACGGTTCATGCGCTGGCCGGCTTCGGTGTCGTTGGGGGCTATCATTTTGGCTTCCCCCCAACCCTTGGCTATGATCCGGTTCTTGGGTACGCCCATGGCTATTATCTGCCCCATTACATGCCTGGCGCGTTCGGATGACAACTGCTCGTTAATCATGGGGGTTCCGGTATTGTCGGTATAGGCATTTACAATCAGGGTGAAGGTGGTATCGCTGAGGAAGGGGAGGACTACAAGGCGTATGGTGGTTTTCTCAGAGTCGGTCAGTTCCACCCGGTTTACATCGAAGTGAAGCATAGTAAGCAGGCTGTCCGTTACTTCTGGTTTTGACGTATCCGGCACGGGTGCTACATAATCGAAGGGTAGCAGGGCCACATTGTGTACCAATGGCTGAACCAAGTATTGCTTATCAAAGTCGAGGGTATCATTTCTTTCGGTATAGCCATGGTGCCAGGTATGTATTGCATAGGTATTGCCCATATGCAGGGTAATAAGGTAGCTGGCATCGCCCCGGTTGCTGGGCACCCGGTATATGGTATCGCCGGTAGTGGCATTGCATATATGGATAATGGAGGTACTCAGCCTTTCGCGGGTGAGGCTGTCGTAAACCTTACCATATATATAACTTACTGCAACTGGCCGTTTGTCGGTGGGGAGCTGCACTTCAAACAGGTCGTAATTGCCGGCAGGGCCGTCGCGGTCTGAGGCAAACAACAGTTTTTTACTGTCGAGGGTTACGCATTCGCTTTTCTCATCGTATGCGGTATTAATAGGGTAACCCAGGTTTTTGGCCCGGGTGTAGGTGCTGTCGTTGATGCGCTTGCTCATAAAGAGGTCAGTTCCTCCCATTCCGGGCCAGCCATCGCTGGTGAAGAACAGGGTCTGGTTATCGGCATCCATATATGGGGCAGTTTCATTGCCTGCGGTATTGATAGAAGGGCCGGCATTTACGGGGAGCTGCCACAGGCCATCTTCAAACCTCGAAATCCATATATCGTAACCGCCATAGCCGCCCTTACGGTCGCTCACAAAGTAGAGTTCGCGGTTATCGGGCGAAAGGGAGGGCATACCTTCATAGGCAGTGGTATTGATAGTTAAGCCGAAAGGCTGGGGCTGATTCCACTCGCTGTCATTGGCTACGCGGTAAGTCATAAAGAGGTCACATCCACCTTCGGCAAAGCCATCCTGGCTCTGGTTTTCGCAGCGTGTGAAAAAAAGATAATGGCCATCGGCCGATATGAACTGCGCTGATTCCTGGCTGGGGGAATTGGGTGGCTCCCCCAGGCTGCGGGCATAGAGCCAGCCGCCGCAAGAGTCAGCTTTGGCACGGAATAGGTCTTCGTCCATATTGTTGACCCGGCGCGTAAAAAACAGGTCCTGGCTGTCTACTGCCATTGACGGGAATAATTCGGGGTCAGAGCTGTTGACCCTTGGGCCAAGGTTTACCGGGGTATCTTTAACCGGAGAAGCGAGTGCATCGCTTACAAATAATGCCTGGGCGCGCATCCGGTTCCACTCGGCGCTGTCGGCAAGGGTAGCATAGGTACTGATGATCTGGAGCGCGTTGCCAGGCTGCCCTGCAGAGATAAGGCATTTGGCCAGTGGCTTGGCAAAACGGCTGTTGCCATTGCGGCAGTTCTGAGAGGCTTGTCGGAAGATACGGGCAGCATCGCTGAACCGATGGAGCTCGTAATACCACTGGCCCAGCATGCTGTATCCTTCTGGCGCCGAACGGGATTTTTTAATGGCCTGCTCCATTGCCTTACATGCTTTTTCATTCTGCTTTTTCGATTTGAGCAAAATAGCTGCTGTATACAACCTACCTGCCTTTTTAGACATCTGTGCTGATACGGCGAAACAGGCAATTAAACAGTAAAGAAATAAGAATATTATTTTCCTCATTCGCTGCGAAAAATACATCAAAAATACGGAGCAAGTAAATTTATGGTAGATTCTATAAGAAAATGAGCAATTACGGGTGTGGCGCGGATGCGCAAAGTCGCAATAGAAAAAGTTGTAGCGTATCCCACAAAATTAACAAAGCCTGAAATACCATCAGTGGTTCAGGCAATTTAATGTAGCTTATCAATGATGCGCAATCTTGGTATAGGTATAACCTTCTTTGTTGAAGGTAACTTCTACCTCTTCCAGACTAAACAAGTCTTTTATTTTTTTAGATATCCGATTTATAAAATGTGCAATCGGATGTAATACTGCCGGTTTATTGTCGCTGGGCCTTTTCATTTGGATACTGTATTAGCTATGTAAAAATATTAAGCTGTAAAATAATATACAATGATTATCGTCAGTTTTAGGGTTAAAAAAGTTTGACTGAAGCGGTTAAAAAAATTACCGGCATACAGACTCAATACTTTCTGTTATTTTTGGCAAATGTCGTTGCATAATAAGATAGTATTGATCACCGGCGGCTCGTCTGGTATTGGCAAGGCGCTGGTAGATGCTGCGCTAGCAAGAGGCGCCAGGGTAGCGGTTTGCGCCCGGAGCCTGGATAAACTGCATCAGGCTTTTAAGCCTTCAGAAAACCTGTTTTGCTATAGGGCCGACGTAAGCAAAGAAGCCGATTGCAGGGCCTTTGTAGATGCCGCTGTTAACAAATGGAGTGGGGTAGATGTGCTAATCAATAATGCCGGAATAAGTATGCGGGCTTTATTTGAAGATACCAGCCTGGACGTGATAAAGGAGCTGATGGATGTGAATTTCTGGGGGGCAGTGTATTGCACCAAGGCAGCCTTGCCCTATCTAATGAAAAGCAAGGGCGTGATAACCGGAGTATCCTCGATAGCCGGATACCGGGGATTGCCGGGCCGCACTGGCTACTCGGCATCTAAGTTTGCGTTGCAGGGATTCCTTGAATCATTGCGCACCGAACTGCTGCATACCGGCACACATGTGATGTGGGTGAGCCCCGGCTTTACCGCCAGCAATATACGTAATGTGGCCCGCAGCAGCGATGGCACCGCCCAGGCCGAAACCCCTCTTGATGAAAGCAAACTGATGACCGCCGAATCCTGCGCCACTATAATACTTGATGGCATAGACCGCCGAAAGCGCACAATAGTTATGACCAGCCAGGGCAAGCTGGCCGTATGGCTGAATAAGCTACTGCCCGGCCTGGCTGATAAAATGGTGTATAATCACTTTTTGAAGGAGGCGGATTCACCGCTGAGGAAGTATGAGGGAGATTAGAGAATAGTCCTTTACCAAAAATGTTTTATTGTATAACGAGACATGAGTGAATGGAATATAATTTTATTTTTCTGGAGGTGGGAAAATAAAAGATCCTCCAATAACATAAGCTGATTGCTGTAATTGTGGAATATTTACGAGTGGCGCAGCATTAAATAAAATTTTATCAGATGTATCAGCTATGCCAACCGTAATTGAAGTTTTTTGATTTTTACAAATCAAGAGTTGGGAGATATATCCAAACTCTCCACCACTATCAAATGGACTTAAATTGTAAGGGGCTGGCCAAGATGAAAATTTATATCCCGTAACATCCATATCCTTATTTTTAATTGCTTGATTTATAGGATATGAAAAATACCAACCTTTATTCGTATTCTCATTCCAATACATTGGAGATGAATTTACTAATGTAAATCCAAAATAATCTATTTCAATATTTTCATCACTTTGTTCTGACGGAAATGGGTTCATATCAATGTAAGTACTATCTGGAATAAAATAAATTATCGTATCTATAATTTCTGTAGTCCATTCTGTTATAATTTTAACTTTACTACTTTTGTTTTTCCTAATATTTACAACTATTTCCATTTTTCTATTTGTGCTATTTAAAGTATCATAAATGCTATTAATGGAATCAGTAATTGAATATCCAACAGTATAAGTAGAAGAAATAGAGCCTGTGTAGGGATTAATAGTCTTCATTCCACCATTATTTTTATCTGGATACCTGACGTTATTAATTAATTGTTGAATGGTCCAATTCCCTTTTGCAGCTGAGTCAGAGAAAGGTATATTATCTTCAATTTTTGCCATGTAAGATTGAAGTTGTTTTATAACAATTTCTCCTTTTTCCGGAAGGTTTGGTAGCAGGGTTAAAATTTCAGATGCATTATAAAATTCGAAATAACTTATCGGTGCCAAACTAAGAGAATCCCTACCACTCCAAATACCATTTACTATTACATGGATAATATAATCCAATTTGGAGGCTACACATTTTCCATATTTCTTCTGTGCTTCAGATAAACTACTTTGTGAAATTTGTCCGAAATATTTTTCATAACATTCAATTAATTCATTTGCTTCTTTATTTGCTTCGTAATTGTATTTATTTATTTTCATCTGATCTAACTCACTAATATTGTAATATAGTGAACTCACCAGCCATTCATAAACATTTTTATACCCACCAGATGATGATAATTGGGCAAGATGTGCAGTTTTGCTTGCATAAACTCTTGCACTAATATAATCCAAAGTTCCCTGATTAAAATAGTCATTTGCATTTTTATAATACCACATCAAGTCACCTTGGGAAGGATAGGAAGCTAGTGTTATTTTTGTTTTGAATCTGCTTTCGATTGCTTTATTAATTGCATTTGTTAAGATCAAATAAAAAGGCACAGAAACATATTTATTTTTATTCTTGATTGATGAATTTATGTTTTGAGCATTACAGAGATATTTTGGAATCGTGATTGATACCAGGATTAAAAAGCAAATAAAAAAATTTATTTGTGTGTTTTTGTATAGCATAACTAATATTTATAAAACTTGGTAAGGCTATTCTAATTAGCCTTACCAAGCAAACTAATAAAAATAGGCGTTAATAATTATTAATTTAAATATTAAAAATTACTACCACTTACAGTTTGTACATTTCCAGCTATAACATAAGCAGGCTTTTCAAAATCCGGTATAGAAATAAATTCTTCCGATGCCGAAAAAGTAATTGTAAATGTACTATTATCAGATCCTTCCTTGAAACTGCTACCATAGGTTCCCTCATTAAAACTGCCCAGATTGATGAAGCCAAATAAAGTAAGGTTCCCAGATATTTTTTGGCTCCAATTTTCTTTGAAAATTGAGTAATTAGCATTTTTATATGTAATCTCAATTGTTGGAGGCATACTTATTAAAAGAGAAGCGAACTGCCCAAAATTTCCACCAGATGCTAAATCATCTAAATTATATGGAGGAGTTGATGCAAATTTGAACCCATCGACTTCCTTCATACCATTTTCAAATGCTTGAGATATAGGATTCATATAATACCATCCAGTATTAATGTCCTGTTGCCATGCTTTTGGTGCAATTGGTACCAAATTATATCCAGCCCAAGACATTTTTACACTGCATTCCATACTTGAACCTTTTACTGTTGTCATATCATATGCAGCGCCAGTTCTAGCTGAAAATCTTAGGAAAGAACCGACAGAAAACCCTGCTTGACCATCAATATGTACAGAAAGTGTATTCCCTTCAGCTTTCTTTATTGTCATACCCATATCAAAACTTCTTGGATTTTTCAAGTCATTATTAATTTCTTGCATTGACTTGGGTATTTCATAAGCAACTCTAAAATTACTTTTTTCTCCTTTAGAATTGATAGTAATCATTCCTCCATTTTTGCTGGTAGGATCTGTAGTATTATTTATTAAGCTGTTTAGTATCCAAGTGCCATTAAATATTAAGGAAGACTGAGCCTTAACGCTTGTCATCTTATTTAGATATAACGTAACATCCGTTAAAACACTATCAGAAGAAGCTGGTCTTTTAGGCAATAATTTTTTCAAATCACGTGCATCCCAAATTTCGTCCAATCCCAATGGTGTATCACCTTTCCCACTCCATTTTGAAGCAATTATATACATTATTATATAATCTTCTTTTGTATCCCATCCAACATCTTTCATATCTTGGTCAGAAATATTTCCATATTTTGTTTCATAGTTAGAAATTAATGTATGCATCTGTAATTGAGCATTTTTTTTAGCTTCTTCCATTTTCTTTGCATTTTCAGGACTAAGCGAATAGAAAATGCTTTTTATAACCTCAATATAAGCATTGGGAAAACCACCAGCGGCCGACATTTTCGCTGAATTTAAAAAGTCTCCATTGGACAACAAAGCAGTAATATAATTGTAAGTTAATTCATTAAATATTCCATTGCTGTTTTTATGCCACCAATTAAAATCTCCTTGTTGAGGATATTGTATGGTTATCAGAGGAACTTTTAATATTCTTCCAACATTTTCTTTAACTTTTGCCTCCAGTGCAGTATAGAACTGATCACCTCCGGGTTGAGATTGATTTGCCATAAATTGTTATTCTGTTTGAGTTTTTTTCTTACTCTTTTAACGGGTTTTCAGATTCCCCCTCCCGTTTTGATTCCTGTGCGGGGCAGGCCCTGTTTTTTTAAGTGGTGGCAGGTCTCCACTGTTTGGCCAAACTTCTTTATAGCAAAGGGTGTTTAACCCCCGAATATCTCTTTTGCTTTTTTTTGTTTCACTCTTTCTGTTGCAAACATACTATTGCTATCAACCCATTAAAAGCAGAAAGTAGCCAACGGCAGTTAGGGAGCGTAAAGTGTGGAAATGGGGTAGTAAGCGGTAACAGTTTAATAAAGATTAGCAACTATTATCCAATGATATTGGTTATATTCAGCTAATAATTAGGATTGATTTCCGGAATTAGTTCCCTGTACTATTCAAAGATTTTAAGATTCTCCTTAATGTTTTGAACGCCTGTGCATGACAAGCCTTCTATTTTTGAATAGAAATTGCTTCCAGGAAAGCTATGGAAGCCAGATTCCGTATTTGTTAGGAGAGGCGGGTAAACCTGATTTAGATTTTCAGCCCTGGGTCCACCGGATCACTTTATAAGTGATCCGGTGGTTTATTTAAAAATAAATATGCAAGGCTGGTTTTGTAAAAGTGGAATCAGCGTTTTTCGAATACTGGCTTATCGCCTGCTTGTATGCACTTCATTCCTCCCCAGTTAAAATGTACTTTACCATCTATTTTCCCTTTGACTTCATAAAGTTCGCCAACCACTAATTTTCCATGATGTTTGCCACCTTCAAGATTAGCCATTGTTGGCATTGGCTCACTTCCCGTGCCATGTGCACCGGAGATTACCAAGGATGGAGGAAGAATGCGATCTTCGTAAACGGATACTTCTGAAATTTTAAATACTGGCATTTTGTTTGAGTTTTATATTTTTTCTCCTACTCTTTTAACGGGTTTTCAGATTCCCCCTCCCGTTTTGATTCCTGTGCGGGGCAGGCCCTGTTTTTTTGAGTGGTGGCTGGTCTCCACTGTTCGGCCAAACTTCTTTATAGCAAAGGGTGTTTAACCCCCGAATATCTCTTTTGTTTTTTTGTTTCACTCTTTCTGTTGCAAACATACTATGGCTTTCAACCAATTAAAAGCAGAAAGTAGCCAACGGCGGAAACAGGGCGTGAAGTGCGGAATTTGGGTAGTGAACGGTAACAGTAATGGGGCTGTCAAGCCCTGGTAATAAAAAGTGAAAGTATTGCCCGTCCTATAAAAAGATTGTTTTGGTCAGAGAAAGGTTCTTACTGTTCCATAAGATTTTCAAATTCTGTATCAGGCAATACTTTCCGTGAGGGTATATATTTTTTTTCTGAGGGAATTGAAAATAGTGGTTCTGAATATTTCCAGAATATGTTGTAAACTTTTCTCCGGCGTTGTGAAACTTTAATTCTTTTTTGAGCATAGCTATACTACTTAAAAAGGGCATTATCAATATTGGCACTATATGGGTATTTTGGGTCTTTTACTTACTCCTTCTGCTTCAGTTGCTCATAAAAAGCAGGGTTAATCCGGGCATAACCCAGTGCTTTCGCTTTTTCTACATCCTGCAGAGCCTGTCTCTTGTTCCCTTTTTCGGAATAGCATACTGCACGCAAGTAGTAGGTTTCGCCATATTCTGCATTCCGATCTATCGCTTTATCCAGGTTTTTGATGGCATCATCATACTTCTTTTGTTTAAAAAAGAGCCGGCCCATATTCAGATAGGGCATATAAGCATCAGGATCCAGAGAGATGGCTGTGGCATATATGGCAAGCGCTGAGTCGGCCTTGCCGGTAATATCCAGCAGGTTGGCAAAATTGCAGTACCCTTCTGCCTGGGAAGGCCTGATTTCTATTGCCTTTCTGAAACAAAATCCGGCTGAGTCGTATTGCTGATTAATACTGTAAATAATACCAAGGCCCTCATAAACCTGGTCATTTTTGCTATTCAGGGCCATAGCCTTAAGGTAGTTTTTCTTCGCTGAATCTGTCTGCCCGTTTATCCGTTGCATATTGGCAACAGATATTAAAGGCGTAATATAATCGGGCTTCTTTTGCAGCGACAGATGGAAGCAATACATGCTCGAATCTCCGAAGCGATTTCTATCACTGGCATTTGTGGCCTTCTCATACATGGCTAAATATTCCTGGCCAAGGTAGCTATAGCCTAACGGTGATTCGGGATGCTTGGCAACATCATCTTTCCAGATGGTAATGGAGTTATACCAGTCCGCACAGCGTTCGCTGGTCCGGTAACCAAGCCCTAGGCAATAGATCAGTATAGCTGCCAGCACTATTGTGCCGGTCCGAACTTTTTCTTTTTGCCGGAATAACTCAGATACATACCAGCCGACAATAAAAAACAAGCCGAGATAAGGTATATATCCATAACGATCTGATACAATAGCGCTTCCCACCGGTATAAACTGTAGTAACAGGAAAATATTGATAACAAAAAAGCCAGTCCCGAAAACCAGTGTCCTGTTTTTGCGTCCGTAACGCCACAACATAAATGCAAGCACGGAAACTATTATTATGAATAAATAGTAAACTGAAGGCAAAGCATCAGCTGCTTTTTCGGGGTAGGGGTAGTAATTGCTTAAACCTGCCGGTATTACAGCCTTCCACAGGTAAGTGCAAAAAGCATAGCATCCCAGAGCCAGGCGTTCCAGTGGATTGAAACTTACATCCAGAGCATCCATAGCGCCTGTGACTTTCTGAGCGCTGACAGATAATATCCCAAAAAGTAAAGCCAGCCCGAAATGGGGCAGTTTTTCTAAAAGCAACCTCCAACTCCATTTTCTTCTTTCCAGGTAGTCAATGGCCAGCAAGGTTACAGGCAAGCTCACCGCTACAGATTTTGCCAGCAATGAGCAGGTAAACAAAAGCAGGACACACATATACCATATTGTCTTCTTAGCGCCTTTGTACCTGATATAAAACAGATATGCTATGCAGGCCAGAACAAAGAACAGCCCGTAAAGTACATCTTTGCGCCCCGCAGCCCATGCCACCGACTCTACATGCATCGGGTGAAGGCCAAATAACAGAGCTGTAATTGCCGCTGCAATATTGCGGCCTGTAAGTACTTTGATAAAAAGATAAACAGCAATAGTAACAAGGATATGCAGTAGCAGGCTGTCGAGATGATAATACCATGGCTGAAGCCCGAAATTCCGGTATTCAATGGCATAAAGCAATATAGTTAGCGGGTGGTAGTTGCCCATAACCGGATGTGCAAAAGAAAAAATATTGCTCAGCCAGGCAGCCGACTGGTCTTTGATTAAGGCATTCATAGTAATATATCCAAGGTCGTCCCAGTTTGTAAACTGGTTATCAAGGCAGGTTCTGAAAAAAATTAAGGTAAGTAATGAAATGCCCCCTATGATAAACCAATTGGCATACTTGTTTATTAAGCTATAATCTGCCGCAGCATTACCGTTGCTTAGACTTTCAGCCTGTTGCCCCGATTGGCTTTTAACTATTTTAGCCGGTGGCATACCGGATCTTGTATTGTTTATATTTTTTTTATCCGCCATTTCCTGAATTGTAATATTGAATTTGCTGAGAAGCAGATTCCTTATCCGGTATTTTTTGCTGATTTGTACAGGCTAAATTAAAAGATTTGTATTAAAAAGAGAAGGGAATCATACTACCTTGTTATCCTGTTTTAGTTTCAATATAACTGCGGTTCATTTTTTACCGGTATAATAATTATAATCCATAAGCAGTTGCTCCAGGAAGTCGAAGGGTTCCATTTCAGATTCTATGGAGAGGACGGATTTGATTTTATGGGCTACCTGGCGCACATAAATTTCGGTATCCGTACTCATTTTTTTAGCATTAAAGAGATTCCGGATGCCGTTGATGTCGCGGTCGGTGAGGCGCATAACCTCGGGGAACATGGGTTTATAGCTATCCTGCTCTATATTGAGGTAAATGGTTTCACTGATATTGGATTTGTAATTGTTATCAATAACAACAGTGCCTGCAGCAAGGTCGCCAATCCGTTGGGCTTTTGCAGAGATAACCGCACACAAAAAGTCGGGCAGGTACAGGATCATAAAAAATATAATTCCGGCTGGAATGCGAAGCATTATGTAGGGAATGATATAGATAAAAAGGTTGCCGATACAAAGCAGCCAGCGGATCAGGTACTGGCCCCATGTAGGTTCGCGGCCTTCTTTATCTATAACCTTTATGCCCACAGCTTTTTTGCCTAAAGTTTGCCCGTTCATAAATAATTCGAAAGCAAGCTGGTAAAGCAATACAGGGATAATGATTATAAAAAGTTCGGCCGCTGTGTCAATCGATTCTTTCATGCCGAGCAGCGGATAAATAAACCGCAGCATAAGCCAGTAGTACAATGAAATGATAAGGACATCTATCAGCCATGCCAGAATGCGCTTGCCGATTGCTGCAGTTTTAAACTCCAGGTCAATGTTGAACGGTGTAGTGATGATTATGGCAGGCATTTTATAATGGCTTAATTACTTATTTGCTCAATGGCTTAATTATTTATTGATTCAATTTTGAGGTGAAAATAAGGGAAATGAGGGAATTTATTTTGTTTAAAACCCAAGATTATAATGCAATTTTACGTCTGTATTTGTAGATTAATATTGTGCTACCCTTTAAACTAAATTCCTTATGAAAAAATATATTATTATAATATCGATTTTATTGAGTACCCATGAGGGTTTTGGACAGATAATTACAACCATTGCCGGAAATGGTGTGCAGTCTTGTTTTGATATTATGCAACCAGCCACTGATGCCGGACTTGGTGGCCCTTTTTCATTGACTATAGACGATAATGGCAATTTATATGTTGCCAACATATGGTGCTACCAGATATATAAAATCAATACTTCTGGTATCATTAGTTTAGTGGCTGGACATGGGCCATTGTCTTACAGCGGGGATGGGGGACCAGCTACCCTGGCCGGATTAAACCAGCCGACAGGAGTAGCTGTCGATCATAAGGGGAATATTTACATTGCAGACAATTTAAACTTCAGGGTACGCAAGGTAGATACCACAGGTATCATATCGACTTTTGCAGGAACAGGCGTAAGTGGATACAATGGTGATACTATAGCTGCCACTAATGCAAAATTATCCGAACCGCAGAACGTAATGGTTGATAAGGAAGGAAATATTATAATTGCTGATGCCGGCAGAATCCGAAAAGTCGATTCAAATGGGATAATTACCACAATTGCACGTACAGACTTTGCTTTTTGGGGATTATGCATGGATACATCTGGTAGCATCTATGCAACATCAATGATTTTCGTTGGAAGCCCTGCTACGCCTCGAAATTGTTATGTATATAAAGTAAATACGGATGGAACTTGTAAAATTATAGCCGGAAAGGATACCGCTGGGTATAGTGGTGATGGTGGCCCTGCAACGGCCGCAATGTTGAATGTCCCATTTAATATTTCATCAGATAAAAAAGGAAATTTATTTATTGCAGATTATGGTAATAACCTGATACGGAGAATTGATGAAGCCGGAATTATAACTACTTTTGCTGGAGATGGGTCATTTGGTTATGCAGGAGATGGCGGGCCCGCCTCTATCTGTAGCTTTACTTATCCTGCAGGGGTGGCTGTTGATAGTATTGGTAACCTATATATTGCTGATGACGGTAATAATCGCATCAGGTATATAAACACGAAAGCAACCGGACTGCCGCAATCGAAGTTGCAATCAGATTTCAATATTTATCCCAACCCTTCTACCGGAAAATGCTCTATTATGGTTTCATCGTCTAAGTTAGAAAGCCTGCACATCACCATCTCCAGCATGGCAGGCCAGGTGGTGTATACGAAAACGATAAGCACAAATCTTGCTTCTGAATTTAAAATCGTAACACCCGGAGTCTACTTGGTTACTGCCTCAAACACGGAATTGTTTGCTTGTAAAAAAATAGTGGTCTTGCCATGATATGCAATATTTCCTGGACTCAAATAATTAATTACCTTGTACGAAAACACCAATAAGATGAAACAGTACAAAATAGTTACCAATTCCCAGCCAACTATTGTTGAAATGGAAGTGATAAAACTGCTTAACATCGGATGGCTGACAGCCGGAGGTATCAACGCAACCTATAAACACGAACACGGCGCTCAGGGCGAACATCTTCAAGGTCACCTGGTTTATTCGCAGGCGTTAATAAAAGATTCAGAATAATTTTAAGTCCGGACTAATTAATTATTTATCTGGAAGCTATCAGTCGATGAACTGCTGTAGGTGGTTGTGTGGTTGTAGTACAATGTAAGACTCAAATTGCCTTTGATAGGATAAGAGGATTGCGTTACATTTATTAAACTGCCCTGAGCAACAGAATAAACCTGATTCTTTCCATTGGTATAATCTGTTAAAGTAGAAGAATTATCGTTAACAGTAAAAGTTCCTGTGGCCGACGAACCATATGCGGTAAGATTCATTTCTATCTGTTTTTTAAATGCATCAATCACCTCTATTTTACATATCCAGAGGGAGTCTGTAGCATCATATACATCACTTGCATGCAGCTGGATTTTGGATACTCCGTTCAGCGCCAGATCTTTCATTACAAAGCCTTCTCCGTCGAACCAGGTTGTAACATAACTTCCGGTTGTAGAGGAATCGGCAGGCGAAACTACCGGCAACGGATCATTAGACCCATTACCGCAGGAGGAAAAAAATAGGACACCAATAAGAAGTAATAGCGGAAAAAAGTTTTTCATCAAGCCGTTTTTTGTAAATATAGTAAGCAATCGGCAAATTGCAAACGCAAAGGAGGATATAATCAACAAAAACAGGTTTTGGGTAGCTGAATCATAATAAAAGCTCCGCATTGTGCGGAGCTTTATTGCGACATGGGGTCAGTTTCTATAGTTTTATTCTACAAATATAAACTGAAAATTAATCACCTCCCAAATAAATAATGTAGAATAAATTCATCTGGCTATTGATCCGTAATCTTTAATTTCCGTACCCCGGAGCTGTTTTTGGTAATCTGAAAACTTAACATTGGAAGTCGGAAGCAAAAGGTAACTTTGTGGAAACAAAAAAATAACACAATGGTAATATACATTGAAAAAATAAAGACTAAGGAGGGAATTAACTCTTTAAACCTCGATAAAATAAAAAAAGAAATTCCCGCGGAGTATCAGATTATTGATCAGGAACCAACAATCAGTTTTACATCAAACCACGTTGTCGTGGCTTTTAAAGTGAAGCTGGTAGTAGCTAAAAAAGCAACTGTTGCAAAAAAAGCTAATGAAGTAATAAAGAAAGCTGTGGTGAAAAAGAAAACAGCCCCTGCAAAAGCCTGATAGGTACTTTTTGTTACTTATAAAATAATTGCATTTTATTAATCTGGTTCAGTGGATATATAAAATATATCCACTGAACGCATTTTACGGCTATCTGAAATTCCTGTCCCAATTATGCATTGTTCTCCGTGCAGGTTTATTATATCCTTTTTCACCAGAATTAAACCACGGTAACTTCCTTCTCATTCTTGAAGATCTGTAATGGCCATTACGGTTATGGTAATAAACCTTGTCGTATTGACAACCCGCGAGCGAAATAAGTATTACCACCAATAAGCTGGCCAGTATAAAGGGTTTTCTCATGCCGTAAAAATAGAAGAAAATGCTGAACCAGCAAATACACCCTGTCAGTTTCAGAAGAAATGTAAGCAATTGAAAATATTCGGGCTGACCGGGTATTAAGTTTACCAGGCCGAAATTACTTCAGCGATAAAATGATGTATTTATCGTGAGAAAGGTCAAGCGTTGCCGTTTTGCCTATACTCTTTATTGCCCCTTTATCTTCCAGTATAATATGCCCGGTAAGTGTGGCTTTTTTTGTTTCTATATCATAAGTCAACTGATCGCCTTTAAGAACAGGGTAGTATAGACAATTGATGGTAACGTTGCCGGCAGAGAGCAAATGTCTGTTCTCATTTGATAAAGCTTCATTGCATTTTATAGAAGTAAATCCTATTTTAAACTCTACATTGCCCCGGTATTTAATATCATCTTTTACGTTTTTAAGAATATCGTCTTCGCTGTAATCGTCATTAATGCTTACCGGCCCGTTTACCTCGGCAGTGTCATAGTGAAGGCAGGTAACCCTGCCATCGATAGGATTATAAGGAGCTCTTGTCTGAGCAAACCCCAGAACAGGAAGAACCAGTAAAATGATTAAAACAGTTTTCATAAAATACCCTGATAGCATAACGCTGTTTTGTCAAATTTATTATGCAACCCATCCGAAAATGCTCAAAAACGTCGGATTTTATTAATTTCGGCAAATGAAATATTTGCCCACAATACTCATTTTACTTGCTTTCGGGATAATTTGCTTCGGAGCATTTCTTTTTTCCCGGCACAACCCATTTGGATTGCCCCTGATGATTGGAGGTATGATTACTGAATTGCTGTTTATTGTAATGAATAGGATGCTGAACGGGAAAAAGGAGTAAATGAAGGCTCTTTGAAACTAATATAAATTTTAATTAACATAGCATGAATGACAAATATTTTATAAAAGCTGAAAACTATATCAGTGAGCTGTTTCATTTAACCGATCCTGTTTTAGCAGCTACCCTGCAATCGGTGCAGGATGCGGGTATACATGATATAGGTGTATCTCCCTCGCAGGGAAAATTGCTGCAACTGCTGGCCAGGCTGTGCGGCGCAAAAAAAATACTGGAAATGGGCACTTTTTTCGGGTACAGCGGTATATGGCTGGCCAGGGCATTGCCTGCCGACGGCCAATTGATAACACTGGAATATGACCCGCAGAATGCTGCATTTGCTGAAAAGAATTTCGCAAATGCAGGCCTGCAAAATAAAATTCAGATCCGGACCGGCAATGCCCTTGAGCTATTGCCCCAACTGGAAGCGGAAGGCGTAGGCCCGTTTGATATGATTTTTATTGATGCGGACAAACCACCCTATGCCGAATATTTCCGGCTGGCCCTTCATCTTTCCCGGCCGGGAACACTGATTATTGCAGACAATGTTGTTCGCCATGTGTTTGATCCTGCCACACCGGAGGATAAGAAAAACGGTGTACTCCGTTTCAATCAGTTAATTGCAGCCAGTGATGCAGTCTCTGCGGTTATTTTGCAAACTGTTGGAATCAAAGAACCCGATGGAATGGCAATTGCCATAGTGAATTGATGTTTGATAAGGCGATTGCTTAGGATGCCATCTGGCAGTGGCTTATTGTTTATTTTAGGCCGGTTATTTTATAAATATCATCTGTAAAATCGAGATAGGCTACTTCGCCCAGATATTTTTCAGTACCCTTATCTTTCAGCCTGATATTGCCGGTAAGTTTTACACGGTAAGTCTTATCATCAAAAATCAATTTATCGGCCTTGAAATCCGGAAATTCAGGGCTGGATAAGGTGATTTTTCCTGCAGTTATAAAGCCTCTGTCCCAGTTGGTAATGCCTGTTGTGTTGCAGCAATTCCGGTCTTTGGCCATACAGGTATCTCTTCCGAATTGCCAGTCCCCCGGACCATATATCGTGGTTTTGTTTTTCGACTTATTGTTGTCAACCCACCTGTTGTCGCCATAAGAAACCATATCCTTTTCATAATGGATCTTAAATGATTTCATTTTTACATCAGGATTCCTGCTCGAATTCTGTGCAAATGCTGCTAATGGCAGCAGTGTAGTTACGATGATTGTCTTCCACATAAACAGTTATAAAATTTGGTTACCAATTCAACGATGACAACAGATAATTATTATGGCGTATAAGATAATTTTAACAGTTGGCACCTTTATTTTAGGTAATAGACGGGAAGAAAAAAAGGGTATAAAAAAACCAAATAAAACTCATTATATTTACAGCGGAAAATACTGAATTATGAGAAAACCTCTGCTATTATTTGCTGCATTGACTATTGCCTTTACCTCTTGCCAGAAAAGTTCTTCAAGCAATGGCCCCTGGACGTGCACCTGTAATTATGCTTTCCAGAGAGGCTTTTACTGGGTTAATGATACTGCTGTATCTGTACAGTATGCTTCCGGCACTTCATTTACTGATGCTCAGTATTATTGCACAAACCAGCAAAATCAGGATGTTGCTGATACAGCAAAGCATAATGCTTCCTGTTATATTCATTAAACTATGGGGCAATAAATTTATCCTGGTAAGTAACGTTGATTAATTTTATTTTGCTGATTTGTTTTTTTTAATTCTACTATTCACCAAAACACTCACTTCCCATGGCTCTTTATCTCCCCATCTGCCATTTCAATAATCCGGTCTGAGCGTCGGGCAAAATCCTCATCATGGGTAACAGTAATTATGGTTTGCCCAAAGTCCTTTGCCAGTTTCTGAAACAGATCGAATACAATACCTGTGTTTTTTGAGTCCAGATTTCCGGTGGGTTCATCGCCCATTATTATTGCAGGTTCATTGATCAGGGCGCGGGCAATAGCTACCCGCTGCTGCTGGCCGCCACTGAGTTTATCCGCCCGCTTCAGGGCCTGGTCTTCTACTCCGAACATCTTCAGCTTTTCGTATGCTCTCGCTTCCACTTCTTTATAACTATACTTACCCAGCCTCAGGCCAGGGATCATCACATTTTTAAGACAGGTAAAATCGGGCAGCAGGTAGTGAAACTGAAACACAAACCCTATAGATTCATTTCTGATACGCGCCAGGGCATTCAGCGATTTGCCTGTAGCCTGCACACCATTTATATCCAGAGTGCCTTCGTAATCGGTATCCATAGTACTGAGCACATAAAGCAGTGTTGACTTGCCACAACCCGATTTACCCACAATAGATACAAACTCGCCTTTGCGTACATCAAGTGTAATATTTTTGAGAACCGGTATAGTTACCGGGTCATGGAAATACTTGTTTATGCCGGTGGCTTTTAGTGCTATAGATTCCATTATCCTCTTATTATAGTTACAGGGTCTACTTTCGATGCTTTGCGTGCCGGGAAGAAACCGGCTGCCACTGTAGTGAGTATGCCAAAGATAATAGCCTCGACATAATGGGGTGTATAAAACGACATTGGCAGGTATTTGAGCGAGCCGGCGCCAATATAAATCCTCGATACCATAAGCGTAATGAGGAAGCCAACTATTACCCCTATTATTCCCCCCAGCACCCCTATATAAATAGCCTGCTGCAGAAAAATACTGGTTACAGCCGGCCCGGAGAACCCCTGCGCTTTGAGAATGGCTATTTCCTTTATTTTTTCATAAATGGTCATATTCAGAATGTTGTAGATACCGAACCCCGCTACCAGCAGCAATACGCCGATCACAGAGTTAAGGATCACCGCCCTGATTTTGAATGCGGCCTTCAGTTGCTCGTTGGCCTGTACCCAGTCTTCAGCTTTATAACCGGTTATTGTTTCCAGGTCGCGGGCCACAGCAGGGGCGTTGTTGTAATCATCAATATTGATTTTTATATCGGTAACATAACTTCGGTCCTTACCCAGCAGGTTCTGTGCCTGAACAATATTGGCATACGATTTGGTTTCGTCTATCTGTTTTATTGTTGTGGCAAATATGCCAATTACTCTCATTATGGTTGGGCTGCCCGTTCCCGATGTAACCGTTATATTATCGCCTACATGCAGGCTCAGTTTATCGGCCACTCCCTTACCTATGAGCAGACCGTTATTCACCCGGTTCAGGTCGTGCAGGTCGCCCGCTATCATATTGCTCTGCACATCAAACATTTTGTCTTCCTGGTCTATGTTCACGCCTGCTACATTGCCATCTATCTGCACACTGCCGCTGGTATATATTACATTGGCGGTAACCTGTGGCGTTACATTGGCCACCCTCGGATACTTAATGATCTCCTTAATGATTCCGTATGGATTATTGATACCCAGGGTCTGTATGAGCTGCTTGGGGTTTGTGAGTATTTTTACCGAACTGTCTTTGAGATAGCTGTTGAGCATATGTGTATCGGCTACCTTATTCTCACTGTAGAGCCGGATATGCGGCGTACTGTTGAACGACATTTTCTCGAAATAGTCATTGGTACCCTTCATCAGCGACTGCATGAATATGAACATGGAAATGCCAAACATCACGCCTGCCGCGGCAATGGCAGTCTGCTTCTTCCTGGCCGAAAGGTAGGTGAGCGCTATTTCGGTATTTACGTTGATTTTCATTTTTTTCAAATCTTAAGTCTAAAGTATTTAGTCCGAAGTTGTTTTCTGCTACCCGCGTAATTCTTAATTATAAGTCCGTTTTCTGCTGCCATTTCATCTATAAACTTTAGACTAAATACTTTAGACTAACGACTTTAGACTAAATACTTTAGACTAAATTCTTTAGACTAAATTCTTTAGACTAAATACTTTAGACTAAATACTCATTTCAACTTCACAATCTTGTCATTCACCGTCAGCCCGCTGGTTACTTCAATCCATTCTTCCGATGTTATGCCTGTTGTAATAATGGCAGTATCAATTCCTTTATCCTTTTTTACCAATACTTTGTTGCCTGCCCCCACATATACATGGGGAATAAGCAAAGCGCCCTCCTTTTTATTGGTGATTATATTGGCCTGCAACTGGGTTCCCGAAATAAGGCCGGGCATCTCCACCAGGAACCGGGCCTCAACTTTATAAGATTGCGATGTTTCATTAAAATGAGGATAAATTTTGCTGATGCGGGCCTCGTAGGTTTTGTTCTTTTCGGTATTTAGCTCCACCAGCACTTGCTGGCCCATTTTCACCTTGCTGATACTGCTTTCGTCTATATCCAGGTTTACCACTATAGAATCCGGATTGCCCAACTGCGCCACCTGGTCGCCTTTGCGCACCAGGTCGCCTTGCTTTTTAAATATCTGGTACACCTTGCTCGGGCCTATCGCCAGCAGGTTATAGTATTGATTGCCTTCCTGGGCATTTTCAAGCTGGCTCTGGCTCACGGTATAATCCTGGGATACCTTGTTGGCAGTGGCTTTATAATTTTCTACCGTAGCCTGGTAGTTGCTTAAAGACGACTGGTAATTGAGCGTGGCATTGTCCAGGTCTTGTTTCGATACAGAATTAGTGGTGAATAAATGCTCATACCGTAGCTTGTTTACAGAATCTGTCTGCATCTTGATCCTTGCAGCATCTATCTGGGCTTTGATCTGACCAAGGGTGGGGGAGTTACCTGCTGCATTTATACGGGCATAATCTGCATTGGTTCTGGCTATGGCTACCTGGGTGTGTTGCTGCCGGTTATCGAGCTGAAACAAAAGCTCACCATCTTTTACAATATCATTCTCGGTTACCAGGCTTTTCTGAATAAAGCCATCAAACAGCGCGGTTACGGTATAGGCATCCTTTGGCTCTATTACCCCCGATGCAAACACCGCCTCCGTTACCGGCGATATTTTAGGGGTAAATTCATCATACTTCGGCTTGCATCCCGAAAACAGGAAAATTAAAATCGGTATTACTAAATAAAATTTTCGGATCATCTGATTGATGTTTTTTCTATTATCATAAGTTAGAAGAGCTACTGTTTTTGACTATTGATTCGGGGTTTGGAATTTGGATTTTCAAAAATATTGCTGTCGTATTTTAACCTGGTATAGTTGTATCAGCATATCCGAAAGACTGTTCAGGTACTGGTTCTGATAATCCAGGTAATCCCTGAAAGCATTGAGCCGGTCATCAATTGGCGCTATGCCTGCCTCATATCGGTTGGCAATATGCCTGTAATTATCGTAGGAAAGGTTCATAACATCTTCTGCTTTTGCCAGCACGGCAATCGCTTTCTGATAGTTGAGCCTTATGTTTTCATCATTAATTGCCGATTGGTTTTTAGCATTTTCATATTGCTCCATGCTCTCCAGGTAATTGAGCTTGTTCTTCTTGCTCTGGAAATACCTGCTGCCACTGGTAAATAAAGGCCAGGATGCCTGCAAAGACCAGTACTGCGATGGAAACCAGCCGGCTACTCCTGTAGCGCCATCAATCGGTTCGAATGTTTTATCAAACCGCTGATCGGCATAGTTATAGAGTATGTTCAAGGTGGGCACAAAGGCGCTGTTGGCCTGCCTGTATTGGGTAAGATTAATCTTTGCCCTCCATAATGACAGCCTTATGGACGGGTCTTCTTTGAAACCCTCCGCAATGTCGGCTTTGGTATTATCCGATAATTTACTCTCAATCCGAACAGAGTCCTTCAAGGTCATGCCCAGCAATGCTTTCAGTGTATTGCCAGCAGTAAGCATCTGGTAATGAGCGGTGATCTGGGTTTGCTGGGCGCGTTCCAGGTTCAGTTTGGCCACATCCACATTGGCTTCATTTACCAGTCCTTCTTTATATTTATTGCTTGCCGACTGATATACAGAATCAGCTACACCGGTAGTTTGTTCAGCCAGCCTTGCTGCTTCCTGCATCAGCAGGTAAGAATAGTATTGGGTTGCCAGTTGTTGATAAACAGATTTGCGTGTTGCCCCAACCGAGTCCATATTCATTTCCTCCGTTTGCCGGGCCATTCTTGCGCTATACCAGTTTTGCAGATTCAGTATGTTCATTTGGGCGTTGATGCCGCCTGCATAGGCAAACTGCTCGCCAAACTGAAGGGTTCCATAGGTACCTGCAGGACGACCCAATACCGGTCCGGGTATCAGTGTTGTTTGCAGGGCAATGTTATCGGTATAGCTTCCGGTTGCATTTACCTGTGGTAGCAATGTACTGCAGGCTTGCTTTGTGGCATAGCCCGATTTCTTTAGCTCAAAATTGATGGTCCGTATGGTAATATTATGGGTATCGGCATACTTCCACACCTCTTCCACCGACCGGAAAACGGTTTGGCACTCGCTTGTGGTTGCGGTAATGGTAAGTACAATAATCAGTATTATTCTGTTTAGCATAGATTTATTCAAAATTCAGTATTTATGATGTAGTTATCATAGCATTGATCCATACAGGTATCAGTTTTTTTCGCTCCAGCATTAATTTGTTGAATTCTTCCTGGCTGATACCTGTCCGGTTTCTTAATAACGGACTGGCCACAAACGGAAAAATGGTCATCGAAAGTACATTCATTAGTATATGCAGCGGGTTAACGTTGGGTAATATTTTTGCCGCTGTCAGCTCTTTCCATTGTTTCACCAGGTAAATGTTTCCTCGCTCCACATGGCCAAAACCAAGTTTGGCAGCCAGTTTTACAGGGTTGGCATTAATTTCACTAAGCACAAACAAAGGCAGGTCCGGGTTTTTGATCAGCATATCAATATAGTGGCTTATCAGTAATTCAATTTTTTCGTGCACGCTGGTTTCCGGATCATTTACAATACCCATCACACTGTGAATAAACAACTGCAGATGCTCCAGCATTATGATATCAAACAGTTTCTCCTTGCTCCTGAAGTAGTAATTGATCAGCGCAAGGTTATACCCCGATTCTTCAGCAATATCTCTGGTGCGGGTTGCCGCATATCCCTTGCTGGTAAATACACGCCGTGCCGCCTCCTTGATCTTCTCTTCGGTGGTGGCATTTAATTCTATTTCGGGCTGTATCTTCATTTGCAAGGCAAAGGTAGGGTTAATTTTTTGATTTAAACAAGAGATTTAATCAGGTGATTAAAATTATTTAGAAGAATAATGAGCCCTCATGATAAACTTTTAATAACTTGGGCCTTTTAAATACCTGGTTTATAATTATTGAACTACGTATTTATGTAAAATGTGAAATATTAAATTGACATTCTATATTTACCAACTTTCTATAGTTTCTATGGTTGCATTTTAATATTGAATACTTATAATAAATTTAACAATATGGCATTATACTCAGATCTACAAAGTCAATATTTACTTCTTGATTTTTTAGCAACACATGATCAGCTCCTTTTTAGAAGTTTGAAAAATAGTAAGAGGGAATATAATGTAGATATCATTTTTAAAGGGGCTCATAATTTGTTGTTGCCATCTATTTTAAAAGGTATTGAAATTACCGAAATTGATAAGACAAATAAGGATTGGTCACTTCTGGAAAATTTTGGCTTTGAATCTAAACACAGTAAGATATTTTCAGTTAAAAATGTAGAAGGTAGACAATATTATATTAATGCAGGAGCATTTGGTATATTTCATAATAGATTAGATACATTAGAAACTAGTCTGGGAAGATATGATTGGAGCGACCTGGGAGAAATGATTTCATGGTATAATTAATGTTTAAATATTAATAATCAAAACCTGGAAAAATTACGAAGTGTTGCATTTTAATTTCCGCAATATTATATTTAATGATATTATTCTGCTTTTATTTGCCCAAACTACGTGAAACGTTGAAATTTCGAGATGTTGCAGCCGATTTGAAAAAAATAATTTAATGTTATTTAATTGGCAACACAATGGAATATAGTCTACTGCCTATAGGCAAATTTAAGTTATTGACAAATCTACCACCAGGCGATGTTGAAAAACTGCTTTTAGAAAATACAAATTTAGAATATACATTTTCTGATCGTATTAAAGATACTGAGCAAAAGAAAATGTATACAGGATATGTTTCTAATAATATTTTTAAATTGGAAACAATAACTTCAATGTATTCCAGATACCCACCATCTGTAATAATTAAAGGCGAAATAACACATAAGCACAACATGACTGAAATTAATATTAAAATCAGAAATCCTTTAATACAGATCATATTTTCAGTAGTAGGATGGATTATTTTTGTACCAGCTGTCGTTTCACCTTTGATAAAATTGTTTTCTAAAACAAATCCCAATGGTTATGAATTAATTCCTCTTGTCTTTAGTATCTTTATTTTAACGGCTATTTTGTATACTTTTTATATACAAAAAGAAGACCAGAAGAAATTTATCACTAATATTTTACATGCAAAAACTGACAATCAGGTGGGTTGAATGTTATGTTTTAATTTCTGCAATGTTTTCATTAATGATATTATTCTGCTTTTTTTTGCTCAATCTACGTGAAACGTTGAAATTTCGAGATGTTGCAGCCGAGACTCAAAAACTACTACACCCTGGAAATTAGATCAGGAGATAACGGTTCGCCACATTAGAGCTCAGTGGTTCAATATTTGGTCAATATCTTAGTTATATTTATTCAAGAGGTCCTGTTTGATTTTTTACTTTTCTAACTTCCTGCAACATCTCAATATCTGTTTTATCCTTTCCTCTTCCCGTACCGATTTTAGTTAATACCAGGTGGTTCAGGTTGATGAATGGTATTGATATTCCTTCGTGATAAAACAGTATCTTTTCTTTATCAGCTTCTTCATAGGTTACACCGGAAACTTTTGTAAGAAAATCTGTTTTAAAAGGCTCATCTCCTATGCTGAAAACGGTAGCTTGCATAAAATCAAGCTTTGCTATATGGCTTATTGAATCATCATCAAAACCAGATTTTTTAAAGAATTTAAGGATCCTGTCTTTATTTTCATTATCGGGTTTTATCCATATATCAAGATCACCAGTTGTTCGGTTATAGCCATGAAAATTTACTGCATAACCACCAATGAGTATAAACTCAATTCCTTCAGCTAAAAGATCCTCTACCAATTGTTGGTGCTCTTCAATAAAGATATTCATGGGTTGCCTTTAATAATAGTAAGTTTTCGCGGATGTACTACCTGCCGCGCCTGTTGTTCTGTTATTCTATAAGATATTTTTATCATTTCATATAGGTGTTCTAATCGTTTTTGCGGCGTGATGGATGCCCAATAATTGATCATTTCTTGTTCCTGTTCAAGAAAAGAATTGAAAATGCGCAGTTTTTTTTTGGCTGGTACTTCATAAACTGAATCCGGCTCCTTTAATGCATTATTTTCCTTTTTGGGGAGATTATATTCCATTACATAAAGTTAAGTATAAAATTGCAAATGATTGAAATTTTTGGTTTTAACAGGATTCCCATTCTCCAGTTTCTTTTTTAGATCCCTACACCTTTTTCTCTCCCAGTTTTTGCTTCACCATCACACTCACCCTATAAACCAGCACCACACTAATACAGGAAATACCCACCATAGTAAAGCCCAACGTATCATAATGCTGCAACGGGCTGAATGTGTCTTTCTGCACTATTATTTTACCTGCAAATGCTGCTGCTACGCCTCCGGCTATCTGCTGTATGGATGAGTTGATACTCATAAATGCACCACGGTCTGGCGGGTCAGGGATAGCCGTATTCAATGCGCTCGATGGCACCATACGGCTCATTATGCCCATCATCATCAACACATTAATAATCATAACCTCCCAAAGTGGGGTAACCGATAGATGGGTATAGATTACTACTATTGCCATCATCCAGACTGAGGCAAAAGCAAAGAGTTTAAACTTATCTATTTTGTCACTAAGCTTGCCTATCAATGGCATAATTATTAATGAGCATACGCCCGATACCATAAAAAGTAATGGCAATTGCTCCTTGGTAATATGAAGGTTGTTGATATTAAATGAGCTGCCGAATGGCATCATCATAAAACCACCTACAGACAGAAAGCAGGTTGAGAGGAATCCGATCCGGTAATTGCGGCTGGAAACGGTGTGCAGTAAGTGATAGAATGCGTTGCGGTCATGCTGCGCCAGCAGGTGTTTGTTCACCGGTTGCATTTTCAGGGATATTAAAATAGCTATAAAGGTGGCCAGAATGGCTATCATTAAAAACGGGGCATGCCATCCCCACTGATTGGCTATATACAGGCTGATGGGTATCCCCAATACCTGGCTGGCCCCGAATCCCATTTGAACAAAACCCATCACCCGGCCACGGTGGTGAATATCGAACAGATCAGTAACTATAGCCATGGACACGGAACCTATAACGCCACCGAAGATACCCGTAACAATTCGGGCAGCGAGCAACAAGGGATAGGTATTTGCAAAAGCGCAGCAAAAAGTACCGATAATAAATCCGGTATAAAAGAAAAGCAGCAATTTTTTCCGGTCGAACCGGTCTGCGAAACCAGCCGTTAGCAATCCCGATATACCCGCGCAGAATGCATAGCCCGATACCGCTAAACTAAACTGGGAGGTTTTCAGGTTTAATGATTTTATCAGAATATCGCCCATCGGCGACATCACCATAAAATCAAGAAGCACAGAAAAAGGCGTGATCGCCAACAGGAATATCGCCAGTTTCTGGTAGGGAGTAAAAGGAATTTTGGTGAGGTCTTGAGCCATTTTGTAAATTATGATGCAAAATAAAAGATTTTAAGGTCTGATCGGGTTTTGCGCAACAACATAATAGATAAATGACGTTAGTCTTACTATTCCGGAATAGAAAAAGTTGAAATATCAATTGTTCCTAATCCAAATAGGAGATAAGGCCTGCACAAGTAATGATTACATAATAAGTACTGGATACCAGGCAAAGAAGATTGCGAATTCAGGTATGTGGTTATTGAAAAATGGCACATATGTAATTATGAAACTAATTTATAATACTTACGTAGAATTATTTATCTTAAATTAATGATTACAGATTGTTTAATTTTCTCTTGAAATTATAAACAATAATTAGACTATTTACAAATATACAAATTACAAAACATGTAAAATACTAAAATTTTCATAAATCATTAAATGTACCTACTTTTACTTTTTAGTTAATCAAATTCTTAAAAACCAATTAGTTAACTTTTATGAAGAAGAGATTTATCCTTTTGCCGCTCGTAGGCACATTGCTTTATTTAGTATTAACCAGTAATGCGGCTGGTCCCGGATCAGTTTCAGGTATAGAAGGGACCGGAGCCAGCGGCGCTCCCGGATGTTCATGTCATAGTGGTTCTGCCACTGCGTCCACTACTGTATCTGTTCAGCTATATAGTGGTTCAACCCTGGTTACATCTTATACCGGAGGTGCGTCTTACACCATCCGGGTTACAGGTACACAGACCTCCTCTTCACTAACACTTTCACATTTTGGTTTCCAGGTTGCTGCCGTTAAAACAGGAACTACCACAAATGCAGGAACATTAACAGCCATAGCAGGTACCCATACTACCTCGCCTTCAGGTATCAATCTTGTAGAACAATCTTCTGCAATGATGGCAACTACCGGAACCGGAAGCAGTGGTACTACATATGTTGTCAATATCCCCTGGACAGCCCCTGCAGCTGGTACCGGGAGCATTACAATATTTAGTGTTATAAATTCTGTAAACTTTAATGGTTCTTCATCGGGTGATAAATGGAACAATTCAAGCCTGGCTGTTCCTGAAGCAGTGGCTGCCGTAGCTCCTGTTACAGGCACTATGAGTGTATGCGTGGGCGCTACCACTGCTTTGAGCGATGCCACCACGGGTGGAACATGGTCAAGCAGTACACCAGCTATTGGTTCCATTTCTGCCGCTGGTGTTGTAAGTGGAATTGCTGCTGGTACCACTACAATCACCTATACAGTGGGTGTCAACAAGGTAACTGCTGTGGTTACTGTAAATCCCTTGCCGGCAGCTATCACAGGCATTTTAAAGGTTTGTCCCGGCCATACTACAACTCTGGCAGATGCTACTACTGGCGGTGGCTGGATTAGTGGTACAACTACAATTGCCACTGTAGGGTCCACGTCAGGTGTAGTTACTGGCGTGGCCGCAGGTACATCTGTTATTACTTACGGATTGATCACAGGTTGTTACAAAACAACTACAGTTACTGTCAATACTGTTGCAGCCTGCAAAACTGGTGTTGAAATAGTATCTTCATTACCTGATGGCCTGAATGTATATCCAAACCCATCTCACGATGGCAATTTCACGCTCAATTTAATATCTGTTTACGATGAAGATGCAACGATTGTTATAACCAGTGTTCTGGGGGCAAAAGTGAAAGAATTCACCACACGTACCAATTTGCCAATTGAAATTACTGCTTGTAGCACACCCGGGTTTTACCTGGTAAATGTGTTTACAGAACATGAGCGGTATGTTGCAAAGGTTATGGTACAATAAAATGATAAACGGCATAAATAATTAAAATGCGGCACGTAGGTTTAAAACAGGTGGCTGGTCGCGGACCATATGGTTAAAATTGCCTGATCAATATAGAATAAAAATGTCCCAAAACTTCGGTATTGGGACATTTTTTGTTTCAATATGATTGCCCAAAAATTTGTCTCAGCCTCAGGCAAACGAATGAGGTGTTTTACTTAATGTTACCTCTTAAAGTAAACCCGTTTTTCAATGCATATTCTTCCTGGAGTCTTTTAAATTCCTTCATTTGCCTGGTTTCCTCTTTCGCATCTTTTTGAACATTATCGAAGAGGTAGCTTATTTCACTGCCGGTAGATGCCGGAGACAATTGCTCAAAAGGCACAAAATCCTGCCTGATCATTTGTTGCTCAATTTTCAATAATTCAATTTCGCAATTTCTCAATGGTTCTGAGCCGCCCACATCTTTCAACTCCATGATGCTTTCCTTCGAAGAATCCAGGAATTTTTCAAAGCCTGTTCTGAAAGATCTGATCCTGCTGAAGTCTTTCGACTGGTACGATTCATTGATCAGCGATCCGAATTCGCGCCCCATAAAGTAAAGGCTGTCATTTATGGCTACAATGGTGTTGTTTAGTTGCAGCGCTTCCTGCCTTGTTTTAAAATGACAGGAACTGACTAAAAACATGCAGCTGATCATAGTAAGGAATATACGGATGGGCATAAAATCAGTTTGATCAAATATACAAAACCAGTCGAATCAATACTGTAGTATTTTTTAATGTTTCAGAAGGCTATATCTATAACCCAATAAGGGCAAAAGCCGTTTAAACTGCTACCTTTGCACCTCAGATTCAGAACATATGGGCAAAGTAGCCATTAATATAGTTACGGGAAGTATACAGCAGGAAGAAATAATTGTAGGCATAGATCTGGGCACCACCAACAGCCTGATAGCCATTGTAAGAAATGATACCCACGAGCCGATAGCCCTGAAAGAAACAGATGGCCTGGCGCTGGTACCTTCAATAGTGCATTTTGATGATTATGGGAACGTAACAGTTGGGAACCCTGCAAAAGAATTACTGATTGCAGAGCCGGAGCGTACCATATATTCCGTAAAGCGGCTGATGGGTAAATCTTACAAAGATGTAGGTAAAGATGCCGGTTTTTTCGCTTATAATATCATTGATGATGGTACGGATGCACTGGTGAAGATACAGGTGGGCGACAGGTTTTTTTCGCCAATAGAACTGTCATCCTACATTCTTAAGGAACTAAAAAAAAGGGCAGAGCATATACTGAAAGTGGGTATTACCAAGGCAGTGATAACCGTGCCTGCCTACTTCAATGATTCCCAGCGGCAGGCCACCCGCGATGCAGGCCGTCTGGCGGGGCTTGATGTATTGCGCATAATCAATGAGCCTACTGCCGCAAGTCTGGCTTATGGCCTCGGCACCAAACACCATGAAGAAAAGACGATCGCTGTTTATGACCTTGGTGGAGGAACTTTTGATATTTCTGTATTAACACTGAGCAACGGCATCTTTGAAGTGCTGTCCACCAATGGCGATACCTACCTCGGCGGCGATGATATGGATAACGCAATTGTGAAGTACTGGCAACAGCAGACAGGTATAACAGATACAGAATTACATAACTTTAAATCACTTGCGCAGCAGTTCCGGATAAGGGCGGAGCAGGCTAAAGTGCATTTGACGGATAATGAAGTATATGAGGGCATGATTGACGATCAGGCTGTCCGCCTGACCAGGGAGAAATTTAATGAACTGATACAGCATCTTGTAGATAGAACGATATCAGCTTGCCAGAACTCCCTGACTGATGCCGGACTGAATGTGGCTCAAATAGATGCGGTAGTGATGGTGGGTGGCTCAACAAGAGTGCCACTGGTAAAAGAAAGTGTAAAGAAATTCTTCGGGCGGGAGGTGTATGACCGGCTGAATCCGGATGAAGTGGTGGCGCTGGGAGCGGCTGTGCAGGCCGATATACTTGCCGGAAATAATACCGAAATGCTGCTGCTGGATGTTACGCCGTTATCGCTGGGTATTGAAACCATGGGCGGGCTGATGGATGTATTGATACCCCGCAACTCGAAAATACCGAACAGGGCCGGTCGGCAGTACACCACCCAGAAAGACGGGCAGGGCAGTATGCGGATTTCTGTTTTCCAGGGAGAGCGTGACCTGGTACAAAACAACCGGAAGCTGGCAGAATTTAACCTGACCGGTATACCTGGTATGCCAGCCGGACTGCCAAAAGTTGAAGTTACCTTCCTGATAGATGCCGATGGCATTTTGAAGGTGAGCGCCACAGAATTGCGGAGTGGGGTAGCGCAGAGCATTGATGTAAAGCCGCAATATGGCCTGACAGATGAAGAGGTGGAAAACATGCTGCTGGATTCATTAACCCACGCCAAAGACGATATTAAAACTCGTGCCCTGGTCGAAGCTGTTACTGAGGCGCAACAAATGCTGGATGTAACAGAGAAGTTTATTAAGAAACACGAAAGAGAACTTATTCTGGACGAAATAGAAGTGACAAAAACGAGGATGCAATTCCTTCGCGAAGCTATTGAGGCAAAAGATAAGGACCGGATTCATAAGGAAACAGAATTGCTTAATGACATCTCCCGTCCGTTTGCCGAGCGGGTTATGGATGCGGCGCTTAAGGACGCTATGAAGGGAAAGAAAGTTATTTAAGCCCTGGTACAGTCGTTTGTTTAAAGCTAAATCGGTGGTCTGAAATAAGTTTTTTGCATTCTGATTTTAGTTTTTACATTTATAAAATGAACGAAGCCCTCTTCCAATTCATCTGGCAATTTAGTTTGTACAATCCTTTCGGGCTGCAGACACCGGAGGGAGAGCCTGTAACCGTGGTACACTGCGGCAAGCTGAACAGGGATGCCGGGCCCGATTTTCTGGAGGCTAAAGTGAAGGTAGGCAATACCTTGCTGGTCGGCAATGTGGAACTGCACATAAAAAGCAGCGACTGGCTGAAGCATGGCCACCAGCACGATGCTGCTTACCAAAACCTGATACTGCATGTAGTTTATGAAAATGATGAGCCGGATGTAGCTGAAAACACGCCGGTGCTGGTGCTGAAAAAACATGTTTCTCAGAGTGTAATAACCAAGTATTCAAACCTGATGCAGGCCCCTTTCCAATTGCCCTGTGCCAATCAGCACAGCCAGGTAAGGGATATAACCAAAGAAGGCTGGCTGAGCAGGCTGCTTGCCGAACGCTGGGAAATGAAACTGAGCGACTGGAATGTGCTCCTTGAAAACTCGGCTGAAGACTGGCGGAATCTGCTCTACTGGCGCATGGCGGCCAACTTTGGCTTCAAAACAAATGCTGTGCCTTTTTTAATGCTGGCTCAATCACTTCCTCTTAATATTCCCGCAAAACACCGCGAAAGCCTGATGCAGATTGAAGCGCTGCTCTTCGGGCAGGCGGGTATGCTCGATGATGATTTTGAAGATGACTACCCAAGAGAACTGCAACGGGAATATGACTACCTGAAAAAGAAATACAAGCTGAAACCAATTGCCAAGCACCTCTGGAAGTTCCTGCGGATGCGGCCCGCTAATTTCCCGACAGTGAGAATAGCCCAGTTTGCGGCTTTAATTCACAAGTCCGTTCATTTGTTTTCCCAGATTATTGAGACTCATTCGGTAAAAGAGCTGGAACCCTTGCTGGATATTACCGCCAGTGGCTATTGGGACACCCATTTCCAGTTTGATGCAGCGCAGGAAAAAGCCGCTCCCAAGTCATTGGGCAAGACCTCATTTGAGAATATCATTATCAATACCATAGCGCCAATACAGTTTCTGTATGCAGCTAAGCAGGACACGTATCTGCTGCAGGAAAAAGCCCTGCAACTCCTTGAAGCTGTACCCGCCGAAAAGAACAACATAACGCGGCTATGGGAAGAAAACGGATGGAAGGCTGGTAATGCTGCACAATCGCAGGCCTTGTTGCAATTGTATAATAATTACTGCAGCTCGAAACGGTGTTTGGAATGTACTATAGGGTTGAATATTATGAGGCCTTGATGTAAAATCACAATTACTTTATTTCTGCATAAAGTAAACTACACTTATCTGTGCCCCCAGTGTATATTATTCCATGCATTTGAAAAACCAGCGCCAATACCGCTCATATCAACGTTATACAACCGGCCATACGATCCGTATACAAGCGTGAGGGTATAGGCATTGCCCGCAATATTTGAACCATCAGGTATGGAATAGTTTACTACATTATATTTGGCCTCTATAGCCACATACGACACATGTTCGCCATTGTTTCTTTCCTTATGATTCAAAAATATTTTATACCCCATCCCGAAATTTAAATTCGGCGATCTGTAGGTCGGCAGCACACCCCCTTTATCCAATGAATACGTTATTAGATCCAGTCCGGCACCACATAAGATATCAAATTCATGCCGGTTGCCCACTCGCAAAGGATATGCCCAATCCAGACCCACATAGCCACCGCCATTATAAGTGGCGTTAAATAGCGTGTCATGATAAGTTATATCAGTGCTATATGGGTTTCCCCGTACATTGAACCTGAAATCAATATGGATGTCCCACATTAAATTCCTGCTTCTGCTTCCCAACGAAAAACCTAATGATTGTTGATTACCTACTCTGCCCAGGTTGTTTTGGGGATTCCATATCCCTGAACTTAAAGCAAAATTAACCCCGGAAATATCATAGCCATTGAAAAATCCGCTCTGGCTATATGCACAATAAGAAATTGCGGTAATCAATAATGTTATAAGGGTTCGCTTCATATTGAGTTTGGGTAAATTACTGAGAATGAATTAATAGCAAAGTATCTGACTTAGTGCAGCATAAAAGGATTAATACACACTGAAAAAAGTGTATAAGTAACTTCATGGTTTACCAACTAATCCCCAATTTCCTCACTATCCTCATGCCAAGGGAATGAGGTTGCATTCTTGCCTGTTTCCCAGTAGAACTTGCCCCGTTTGTTATCGTAGTTGCCAATTTCGTTCATTGTTTCGCAGTCATAAAGGCGGCCGTTTACCATAGTGTAGTGCACTGATTCTGTGTTGTAAATATTATCAAGCGGGTTCTTGTCCAGGATGATGAGGTCGGCCAGTTTGCCTGGTTTGAGGGAGCCTATCCAGTTGTCGAGGCCTAGGTTAACTGCCGGGTTAATGGTGCCACAGCGCAGCGCTTCCATTGGCGTCATTCCACCCTGCGCAAGCATCCATGTTTCCCAATGCACACCTATTCCTTGTATCTGGCCATGTGCGCCCATGTTGATCTTAACGCCTGCATCTGAGAGCTTTTTCAGGCTTTTCGAGACAAGGATATGGCCGTTTTCATATTCTTCTTCAGGCACCATAGTGCGGTGACGGCTGCGGGTATCTATTACAGACCGGGGAGTAAATCTCAGCAGCCTTTCTTTTTCCCATACATTGGTGTGCTGGTACCAGTAGTTTTCGCCAGCCATAGCGCCATAGCAAACTATCAGGGTGGGGGTGTTACCGGTTTGTGAGTTTTTCCAGAACTGTATTACATCGTTATACAATGGTGCAACTGGTATATTGTGCTCTATAGTAGTGTGGCCATCCATTATCTGGGTCATGTTGTGGTAGAAGAAAGAACCGCCTTCTGGCACTACTTCCATTTTCAGTTCGCGGGCCGCTTCTATAATCATCTGGCGCTGCTCGCGGCGGGGCTGGTTATAGCTTTTCACACTAAAAGCGCCATAAGCCTTGGTGCGGCGCAAGGCGCTTTTGGCATCTTCGTAGGAGTTGATCACTGCTTTGAAATCACCATCGGCGCCATAAAGTATTGTTCCGGTAGAGAATACCCGCGGGCCCACCATGTCTCCGGCTTTCACCAGTTCGCTCTGGGCAAATACCATCTCGCTGTTGGCCGATGGATCGTGCATAGTGGTTACTCCATAGGCAAGGTTGGTGTAATAGGGCCAGTGCTTATCGGGCGTAAGTCCGGAACGGAAGTGGCCGCCGTGGGCATGAGCATCTATAAAGCCGGGCATAATGGTTTTGCCTTCGCAGTCAATCACCCTGGCATGGGCAGGAATGGTTACCTCGCTGGTGCGGCCTATGGCTTTAATCAAATTGCCATCAACAATAACAGTTCCATTATCTATCTCTTCAGTACCCTCCATTGTAATGATGTGGGCATGCGTAAATGCGATTAGCCCCTTAGGCTTGTCAGTTTTAGCGGTTAAACCAACTGTAATGCCATGCTCCGGAAGCTTGAATGCAGAATCAGGTTTGTTGTTGATAAATTCAAAACGGTCTTCGAGATTTATGCTGTAATACTGGTCGCCGAGGGTGTAGTGGAGTATTTTGCTGTTGCTGCTCCAGTGCAGGTTGATACCGGCATCGAGCGATACTTTCTTGACCGGAAAATCGGTCGATTCGGCGCTGAGGCTGATCTCTTTTCCGGTGTGCGGGAATGGTGCAATATATACTTCGTGCAGATCTACATAAGCTACCCAGTTGCCATCGGGCGAAACTGTGAACTGCCCGCCATAGTGGCTTTTGAAGATGGAATGTTCGTCGGAGCCATCAGGCTTGCAACTGTTCAGGGTTTTATCAAGACCACCGCCAGCCTGGTAATAAATGCGTTTGCCGGTATGGTCGAATTTAGGATTTGAACCTTTATCAGTAACGAATGTTTCCTTATGACCTGAGGCCGGCATCAGGTATATACCAGGCTTAATGGTAAAGGTATTGCCCATAACATTGTCGCCTTCTTCTTTTGAATATACGATCCATTTGCCATCTGGAGAGTAAGAAGGGGTGCGGTACATGCCTTTTTTGGTGGTTAGCGCTACTGGTTTGGCGTTACCATTCAGGTCTGCCTTACAGATTGATCCGGTTAATTCATCGGTCCAGGTAACGTATACAATGCTATGGCCATCAGGAGAATAGGATGGTTCAAACTCATGAGCCTTGCTGCTGGTGATCCTTTCTGGCCGGCCATTGGGAAGTGCCTTTTTGTAGATATGGCCAAGTGCATTGAACACCAGCCATTTGCTATCGGGCGAGGTAATGGCATGGCGGATCACATTTATATTAAACTCATCGGGGTTCAGATTTTGCGGGAACCTGACAGCATCTGTCATATGTTGTTTCACATGACACGTGAACGGGATTTCAGTGGCTTCATTTACTTTAGTTGGATTTACTTTCCGGATCTTGCCGCCTGCCCAGATAAGGATATGTTGGTCGTCAGGTGTCCATGCAAATCCGGTATAGATACCGAAGATGGTCCAGGCTTCCTGCTGGTCTTTATCCAGCTTGTCATATACAGGCCATTCTTCGCCTGTGGCAAGGTCGCGCAG
This sequence comes from uncultured Bacteroidota bacterium, assembly GCA_903835005.1. Taxonomy (GTDB): domain Bacteria; phylum Bacteroidota; class Bacteroidia; order Chitinophagales; family Chitinophagaceae; genus Nemorincola. The sequence continues at coordinate 121,487 of CAILLK010000117.1, forward strand.
GTAAAGAACTGATTGGGTGCGCACCCGCCTTACAAAGGCCATAAGCTTGCCATTGTGCGATATCTGCGGACGCACCGCGCCGCCGGGGCCACCGGTTACATCATCAATAATCCCTTTCTCGCGGTCGAAACGCTTAATGACGAATATCTGGTTATTAGGGTCTTTGTTGTACTGGAAGTAGCCACCCGGATACATGTCTTCGCTGTAATATACATAACGCCCATCCGGACTTACGCAGGGCTCATTGAGGTCCTGCTGGTCGTTTTTGCGGGCAGTGAGCTGCAGGCCGCCACCGCCATTGATGTGGTACATCCACAGTTCACCTGCGCCAAGGGACCGGCCAGAAGTAAAATGTTTGCGGGCTATGATGTAGTTTTTATCTGCCCAAACGCCATTATTCAGCAACCGGAAGTTCTCTTTGGTTATCTGTTTGGCATGGCTGCCATCACGGTCCATCACCCATATGTTATCGCCGCCGCCGGCATCTGAGGTAAACAAAATCTTTTTGCCATCGGGGCTGAAGCGGGGCTGCACCTCCCAGGCCATGCCTGTGCGAATGGCTTTGGCTTCGCCTCCTTTTACCGGCATAGAATAAATATCACCGAGCAGATCAAACACGATTTCCTTTCCATCCGGTGAGAGGTCAAGATTCATCCAGGTGCCTTCATTTACAGTAAAGCTTACATCATGGCCGGGGCCACCGGGGTTATTCACATCCCACTTTTTTTTATCATCTTTTTTATCCTGAGCGGATAGGGATATTGTGAGAAACGGGAGTAATGTGAGAAATGTGAGAAATGTGTTGCGGCGCATGCAGATGAATTTGTGTGGGGATAAAGATAAGTTAGGAATGGGGAATTAATAGGGGGATTTCTATTTGATTTAGTTAGCTAAATCTTATCAGGGACATTTCAAACCAGATAAATCCTAATATCTCTAATCTCCCTATCTTTGTTATTAAATGTATACATTCTATGAAGAAGCTCAGTCCAATTTTAATAATACTCTTTTGCTGCCAGATCTCGTTCGGCAGCGATACTACTATTGTATTTCGGCCAACAGAGTTTTCGAAAGTTTTTGAGGCAGCTAAGAGGGAGCAGAAGCCGGTAATGCTGTTCTTTCATTTTGATGGCTGCGGTGCGTGCAACATTATGATACAGGATATTTTTACCAAAAAAAGCGTTTATGATTTTTACAATTCAAAGTTAGTGTGCTATGCCATCAATACATTGAAAGGGGAGGGGGTAGAGCTGGCTAAACGATACGGGGTTCAGTCATGTCCGGCTTTTCTGTTTCTGAATGCGGATGGCAGGGTTGTCCATAAAATTGTTGGATTGTATGACACAGTAAGTTTTATCCGGCAGGCTGCTTATGCTTTTGATGCTGCGGGGTCGTTGTCGGATTACCGGAAACGATATGATGCAGGGGAGAGGGGATCGGATTTTTTGAGGGAGTATTGCTGCAAGCTCAGGGATGCGGCTGAATTGGATACGGTTTTGATCAGGATGTATGTGCATACATTGCCGGAAGAGGATATAAAGAGGCCGGAAAATATTCGGTTTATTTATGAGTTTTGTTTTCATAATCATGAGCCGGCGCTGCCTTATGGCAGTAAGGGCTTTCAATTTATGCTCAGCAACAGGAAATTATTCAATCAGTATTTCGATAGCAGCCAGGTGAATGCAAGGATTGTGATGCTTGCATCGGATTCACTTTACAGCGCAATAGAGCATTTGAATGAGCGGGAGTTTAACCGGATAATCGCAATACTTAAACCATTTGACGGGCACGACTGCCTCTATAAAGAAATGGATGGCCGGCTTACGGCTGCCATGGACTCAAAACACATTATTATGAATGCTCAGCTTGCCTTTTATGATAAAACCAGGGATAAAATAAAATATGAAAAAACGCTGGATCAATTTATAAAAGCTATCTGGAACTCGAGTGGTGAACTCAATACAATCGCCTGGAATTATTTTGAAAAATATGATGACCCCGGCCACTTAAATAAAGCCCTGAAATGGGTGAAGCGCTCGGTGGAACTGAAAAGCTATTATGCCAACAATGATACATGGGCGAACTTGCTATATAAGCTCAACAGATATCAGGAGGGATATGCCAGGGCCAATATTGCCATTGAGCTGGCAATAAAAGAGGGGGTTGATTATAAGAGCACCTCTGAGCTTCAGGAAAAATTGCTGGGTAATAACAAATAGACCGGTATAAAAAATCACATTCTTTTATTCGGATGTTCCGCAGGGCATCCGAAATTGCAGATAAAACCACTTCTCCGAAGGTATTCAAAGAATTGCAGCTCAAAATCCCACACCATAGCCTGTCGGGTACCGGACTGCAACAAAGTCCGGTGAGCAGCCTGCCAGCCTAAATAAGCTTACCGGTTTATTGATAATCCATATCCTTTGAGCCAACTGGTATGATCCTATTGTCACAGAATATGTTATGCGCAATTCCGAAAATTCTTTAGTCGCTCCCCGGTTTTTAGGTCGGGTTGGAAATTTTGATAAAAAATAAATTTGCTAAAAATTTGGAAATATCATCTATTTTACATAATTTTGTTCCAAATTTTGTGTCTGAATAGAGTTTTTTTAACTATGAAACAATATTATTGGCATTCTGAGTGCATAAAAGGGCAATTTCCCTTACAGTTCAATAAGCATTATACCCGGATTATACCTTTTTATACCTTTTTATACCTTTTTATACCTTTTTATACCTGATTATACCTTTTTATACCTGATTATACCGTATTTTGCATAATAAATAGTAATCATAAAATTTGATAATCAATATATTGAGTATAATAAATACGGAAACATATTTTCATTATACCTTGATCTTAAAACAAAATTATTTTTTCGAATTATTTTTGCTTAAATTTATTTACAATTATAAATTTATTGATCTATGAGAAATCGATCTTCAAAAAAATAATATATCAATATTGCGGGATAAGAACCTTCTGCCAGTATCTACCCTGTACGCACAAGTTATTATTAAAGATATAAATTGCCTCTTAGAGGCTATCTGTTTGTAGTATCAGAATAAATAAAATTGATTTATGCCCCGTAGGTGGCTATCCTGGTCGCGGATTGGATATCCCCAAATAAGGCAACCTGTCTTTTCGGTGTTTTTTTACTACAAACCGCTAGCCCCCCTGGGGTAAATATTAAGCCAAATAATGATGAGTGTACAAGTTAAATGCCGGTAGGTAGGTAGATGAGATAAGATGAGATAATCGTAAATTTACTTATATCATCTACCAGCAAGTGTTTCACCGTCTATCCTTATCCCATCGCCTTTTTTCAAGACCACGGGATAAGCACTTTATAGAAGATACGAAACGGTGTTCCAGATAATGTATGCAGTGCAAATGGTAAAAAAGTAAATTTATGGAAATACACTTTGTGCCCTTTATTTATAATTTAACGTGAGTTCGATGACTTAATTCGATCTTTGAAGCTTATTATCTTTGGTTAAGTGAAAATCCTGAAGGGATTATATGTTTATAG
>CAILLK010000118.1 GCA_903835005.1 uncultured Bacteroidota bacterium
AAGCGCATCTACAATGCTCTTGGATATAAACCTATACCATTTACCAGGAAAAAATTTGTAGTCCCCCCTGCCGAAATCCGAAAGACACAACTACCTGATAATGACATTGGATTATCTGGGTAGTACGCAATGTGGGTTAAAATGGTTTTAACCCTATTTTAAACTATACCATGTCCCCTTCCCAATTCCGTTCATCTGTAAATGTTGGGCGGCAACCATTGCTTCCAGATGTTTTTTTACTGTGTTGCGATTTGCTTTCGTGAAGGTTACAATTTCACTGTTGGTAATTCTTCCCCTCAATTTAATCAATTCTAAAATCTGTAAGGATAATTCAGGTAATTGAACTAAGAGTAGTTTTTCCTTCTCTAATTTAACTTCCAGTCGGCGCTTTTGCTGGCACAATGCCATCAGGAAAAAGAGAATCCATGGCTGCCAGTTGGGCACATCTGTTTTCAGAGTTCCCTGCGTTTGCCTCAACGTTAAATAATAACCTTCTTTACTTTGCTCAATCACCGCTTCCATAGAGCTGTAAGGAACATAAGCATAACCAGCTTTCAACAAAAGTAAGGTAGTCAGCACCCTTGATAATCTGCCGTTCCCGTCCTGAAACGGATGTATTGCAAGAAACTCAACAATGAAAATTGCTGTAATCAAAACCGGATGCAATTTTTTATTTACAAGATTTTGACTTGTCCAGCTTACAAGTTCAGCCATTCTTATCGGCGTTTCAAATGGACTGCAAGTTTCAAATATAACACCAAGGCTTTTACCGTCCGGTGCAAATGCTTCTACCTGGTTTGGGGACTTTTTATACCTGCCTCTATGCCAATTGTCTTTTTCGCTGTACTGTAACAGCTCAGCGTGCAATTGCTGAATATAATTTTCAGTCAAAGGGATATGTTCATAGTTCTGAAATACCAGGCTCATCACATCAGCATAACCGGCAACTTCCTGCTCATCGCGCGTCGAAAATTTCCTGATCTCGAGGTTGCCAAGTAATTTTTCAATTTCTCTATCGGTCAGTTTGCTTCCTTCTATACGGGTAGAGGAACCAATACTTTCGATTGTAGCTACCTTTTTAAGTGTGCGGAGCTGCTCAGGTGCCAATTGCCCCAAAGCTCGCCAGGCCCCTTTGAATTCATCTATTTCAGTTATCAATTTCAATACATCAGGAGTAATCTGCAATGTCTTCAGGTTAATCATATATCCATAAAATTACCCACAAATATCCATAAATTAATTGAATACCCATATTTTTATCCATAAATACCCATATTCTGAGTTATCCATTCCGTTTTTTATGTTCATTTAATCAGACACATCCTACAAAGACTTCCTGAAATAAAACAGAATAGAACCCCTCTCCGAAGCACAAAAGAAAGAATATGAGATTAAATAAATTAGAAATCAATAATTTTTCATCATCATCTCAAGAACGTATCTTGTGATTGCAAGATGCAAGATCCATATCTAACCAATAATAAAAACAATGTCTTTTTGTATATTTGCAAATAACAAGAACAGGTGTTATGAGTAGCTTAAGCATAATTACAAAATTAGACAGCCTGCCCAATAATCTGAAGCAGGAGGCGGCAGACTTTATTGATTTTTTAGTGGAAAAATCGCGTACCGCTAAAAGGAAAATAAAACCCCAGGCAGGTAGCGCTAAAGGAATGATAAAAATGGCTCCGGATTTTGATGAGCCTCTTGAAGAATTTAAAGATTACATGTAGTGAACTATCTGCTGGACACCCATACATTTCTATGGTTCCTTACTGATGATCCGCAACTTTCCCGCAAAGGCAAAAGCGTTATTGATGATCCTGAAACAAACAAATATGTGAGTATTGCATCGTTTTGGGAAATCGCAATAAAGTTAAGTAAGGGAAAACTTGAACTTACCCAGCCTTTCAGCACATTAATGGCTCAAATGGAATTGAATGGTTTTGAGTTGTTATCTATCTCATTTGAACATACATTGGAGTTGTCTACACTGCCGCACCATCATGGTGATCCGTTTGATAGAATTATCATTTCTCAGGCAATTACAGAAAAGTATATTGCCATCAGCAGAGATAAAAACTTTGATAAATATAAGGGTTTGCAACTGCTCTGGTAACCATAAATTAGCACCCAAAATTTGTCCCTCACCTGAAAAAGGTGTGGGACAACTAATGAATCACTTCCCCATCAACTCCTTAATATACTTCACCGGTGCACTTCCATAGCTCAGAAACTGCTCGTGGAATTGCTTGAGGTTGAATTTGTCTTTCTGGCTGTCCATGAGGTGCTGGCGGAAGTCGTAGATCTCCGTGAAGCCGGTGAAGTAGCAGGTGAGCTGTACCTGGGTTACGCTTACGCGCTTCCATTTGTTTTCGGCTTCTGTGTGCTGCTGAAAGGCTTCGGTTTCGAGGAGGTGCATGGCTTGTTCCTTGCTCATATCGCGGGTATGCACGCTGTAGTCGAGTATGGTATTGCAGGTGCTGCGCAGGTTCCATTTATAATACATCAGCCACATTTCGGGCGAGGCTTCTGTGCTGCTGATGCCGCGGTCGCCATCGTAGCCGTTTTCGAGCATCATGCGCTCGGTATATACCGCCCAGCCTTCTATCATGGCATTGTTGCCGAGTATTGATTTGATGATGCTGGGGCTTTGATTGGCATATACCAATTGAGTATAATGCCCGGGTATGGCTTCGTGAATATTGAGTATCTGCAATATGTAGTGATTGTATTCGCGTAGATAGCTTTCGGCCTTCTCTGCGGGCCAGCCTGCCAGGCTGCCTACATTGTAGTAGGTGTTGCCGTTCTTATCATACGGGCCGGGGGCGTTGATGGATGCGCCTGCTACGCCTGCCATATATGCCGGCTCCTTGCGCACCACCAGCGGCTTGGAAGGGTCTATGTAGATCAGATTTTTATTTTTAATAAAGGCTACCAGCTCGGGAAGCTGATGCTCTATGGCAGTCTGGAACGAATCGGGCTGCACATGTTTCTGCGATAGCATATCTATCATCAGCCTTATAGAATAGAGGCGGTTATCGGGCATAGGGGTCTTGGGGAAGTATTTGGGCCATAATTCCTTGGTCAGCTCCAGCATTTTGCTGTGCAGCTCCAGTTTGTGGGCTTCGGCCTTCATGTATATTTCCTGTGCGGTATAGCCCGATTGAATCTCAAACCCAAACTTCTTATCATAAAGCGCCTTACCCAGCCTGAAACTGCGCGGATGGTCGTTTTTCAGCCCCTTAAGGTAATCTACATAGTTATTGATCACAGCCACCGAAAGCCGCGCCCGGTGCATGATCTTCGCTTTTTCGGCATCGCTCAGGTGCGATTTCAGCAGGGCATCCCATAGGTCGTCTTTGAACACGGATATGCCGCCGCTGTTTTGTTCTATGGCCAGGTCGGTATGCTCCTTGGTGGGATTTTTCAGGTTGTTGCGGGCTGCTTCATAATACTTAGGGATGTTTTCCATGCGCTCATAAAAGTTGTGCAACCGGGTATCCAGCGGTTCATAGTCGTTGCCCAGCATATCCGCAAAGCTGCCGCACACATTATAGCCGCTCGGGTCCCACTCCCACGCCTTCTGATCGGTGATGCCCCAGATGGCATAGTGCAACTGGTTTTCGATAAGGTGGTAGTCCGTTTTGTTGGCGTCGCTGAGGTCGCTGAGTTTAAATTTCTTCAGTTGCTCCAGTTGTTCTTTATTAAACTTCACTTCCCGCTCTCTCGACAGGGCATCTGGCACCACCAGCACATTATCATATTTGTGGTAGCCCACACTGCTCGCCCATCCGGGATATACCTTCCACAGCGCCAGTACAAATTGTTCTTTATAATCATCAAACCGTTTATCCATATTCTGGTCCTTTGCCATTAAATTATTCATGCTGCCGGTGATTAAAAGGCAGCAAATAGCTGCAATAACTCTTTTCATACTTTGTGATTGTTGGTGCAAACTTAATATTTATGCTGAATTGAAGGTATTCTAAAATGTCATTCCTGATAAACAGTGCAAGATCATTTGGTGTAATTCAACACTTTGCTCTATTTGCCCAAATAATTATACTTTTGCCGGTAATATTATGAAGTTAACCCAGCACTTAGCCGAAGCTAAAGATACGATCATCTCTTTTGAGATATTGCCACCTACCAAGGGCAAAAGCATTGAATCCATTTATAGCCATCTCAATTCGCTGATGGAGTTCAATCCTGCGTTTATTAACGTTACTTATCATCGTGCCGAGTCGGTTTTCAAGAAGCGCCCCGATGGCACCTTCGAGCGGGTGGAAATCCGCAAGCGCCCCGGCACTGTGGGTATATGTGCGGCCCTCATGAATAAATACAAGGTTGAAGCTATACCCCACCTCATCTGCGGCGGATTCAGCAAGGAAGAAACTGAAAATGCACTCATAGACCTCGACTTCCTGGGTATAAAAAATGTACTGGCGCTCAGGGGCGATGCTGCTGCCAACGAAAAGTTTTTCAATCCACATCCGCATGGCCATAAATATGCCGAAGACCTGGTGCGCCAGATAGTAACCCTCAACAATGGCCACTATATGGAAGAAGACATCATTGACGGCGCCAAAACCGATTTCTGTATCGGTGTGGCCGGGTATCCCGAAAAGCATATTGAAGCGCCTAACATGGATACAGACATTGCTTACCTGAAAAGGAAAATAGACCTTGGCGCGCACTATGTTACCACGCAGTTGTTTTACCATAATCCGCATTATTACAACTACCTGGATAAATGTAAGGAGCATGGTATAAACGTACCTTTCATTCCGGGCCTTAAGCCACTGACCAACAAGAAGCAACTAACCATGATCCCCCGCACATTCAACATAGAAATTCCCATGGACCTGTGCAATGAAATGAACAAAGCAAAAACCGAAGCCGCCTGCGAGCAGGTGGGCACCGAGTGGCTGCTGGAGCAATGCCGCGATCTGCTCAGGCATAAATCACCCGTACTGCATTTTTATACCCTCGGCAAGCCCAGCGTTATTTACAATGTATTGAAGCAATTATTTTGATAACTTCACTTAGAAGCAAACAGATATCAGCAATGCAATAAATCTATTTGGGCCTGGAGATATCCGGGCCTTTATCTTTTTGGGGCGCTGGCACCGGTTCAAAATCTATATTGTTTTCAAACCCGGCCTTTATAGGCACCTGTTCGCCATAAGGTATCACCACTTCGGGTTGCTTTTTACCCAGCAGGTCGCCGGTATCATACTTGCCATTCCCGTTTTTGTCCACTATTATCCTCAGTGTATATTTTGCCGGTTTCAGCCGGGCTAGTGTTATCAATGTATCTGTTACCGGTTTCAGGTATACACTGTCGTTATCGGCCATTATATAGAGCAGGTACCTGCTGCTGTTGTATTTCGATGGCAGGTGCAGGTGTATCGTCCCATAGTCATCCTCCGCCGATTTGGTACGGAATATCCATTTCGAGGGCGCCACTTCTATACCCGAAGTGTCTTTGGCAAAGCCTTTTACCAGCCGCAGTTTATACTCCATATTTTCCCGCCAGTTGCTGCTTATTTTCACGCGGTGCATAGTAGTATCGCTGGTTATTGTAAATGCCGGCGCTACCGTTACCCCCAGGCTGTCGTAGGTAAGCGTGATTTTTTCCTTACTCAGAACCGGCGACTTATTGAAGGTAATAAATATAAACCCGTTTATATCAAAGCTACGTTTCTCGCTGTTGGTAGTATCCAGGTTCACAGTATAGGTGAGCACATCAGTAGCTGCTTTTTTGGTGTTTTTCTTCGCATCTTTTTTACCCGCTGTTGAGTCCGCAATTTTCTTGGTGGAGTCTATACTCTTTTTGGCGGCCGTATCTACAGGTTCTGTAAATACCGACATGTTTATAGCTGTCTGCGAGCTATCTGATGGCACTACCAGGCTATCGGCAAACCCCACCATTTCCCCTGCTGCCGACCCGTCGTAAAACAGGTTGGCATTCAGGTCTTTAAGTGCATAGATATGAAAAGCCCGGCTGGGCAACCCCTTGAAGATATAATTGCCACCGGCATCAGCTTTTGTTATATAACGGGGTTTGTGCCGCACTATAGCGCTGTCGTTTTCAGTGCCGTTATACAGCACTACTATTATACCACCAGTATCCGGCAAGCCCGTTGCCGCATTGATCACCCTGCCATGCAGTTGCAGCGAATCGAAATAGGGCCCGGTACTGAAAGTATAGGTATATTTATGAAACTGGTTGCCCTCGTGCAGGTCGCGGATAGACGTACCAAACGAAAGCCGGTAAGTGGTATTAGTATCCAGCAGCGAATCAACAATTTTCACCACTACCATTTTGTTCTTCCCAATCATAGTGGGCGCAACCGTAAGTATAGGAGAAATCTGCAGTTCCTTGGTCACATCACTTACCGTAATGTATTCATCAAAATGCATTTCAATCCGCGTTACCCTGGTATTCAGCAGCGAGTCTTTGGGGTCTATGCTTACCAGTTTGGGTGGTATGGTATCTTTTTTGCCTCCTGTTGGGGAGGTTATATTGGCACAACCGGCGCAGTTCAATAAAAGTACGAATAGAAAAAAAACGCGTAGCCGGTTGCTCATTTAGGAACGTTGATAAAATAATATTCGCCTTATTGCTAAGTTATTTAACTTTTTTATGAGGCGTAAAATCTGAGAATAGTGCGCTATTTAAAGACTTTTACAACGAAATAAAAAAGAAATAGAACGAGTAAGATGCTGCATTTTATTTTATCATCGTTCCTTAGCCCAAAAATAATGGGATTTTCTGAGAAAGTGGTGTATTGATATAGCTATATACTAGTCTTCGCATAAATTTGTGTTTTGAGATAATTGATTGCCTGGCGGGCTTAATTTTTACAATAAACTAATTGTCAATTATTCCAATTGCGCCATTGCTTGAAACTTATCCTTGCATATTTTTCATATGGCAATTAGTATAGCATCGGTAACGCTATAGATTAGTGCAGGCTTCACTTCCCGAAAAAGCAGTTCCGGCACCGGGGCTCATACATATCTTTTTCGCCCAGCAGCACCTGGTCGTCTATTTTGGGTATGCGGTACGAGTAGTTGGCATTATCGCCGCACTTTACGCATATGGCATGCAGCTTGGTTATATACTCTGCCCTGGCCAGCAGCGACGGCATGGGCCCGAAGGGCTTCCCTGCAAAATCCATATCCAGCCCGGCCACTATCACCCTCCTTCCGCTCAGCGCCAGTTCTTCGGCCACATCAGCTATACCTTCATCAAAAAACTGGGCTTCATCTATACCCACCACACCGGCATCAGCCGCCAGCAGCAGAATGTTGAAATAATTATCCACAGGCGTAGACCGTATCCTCGAGGCATCGTGCGATACGATCTCCTTAAGGTCGAACCGGGTATCCATCTGGGGTTTAAAGATTTCGGCATGTTGCCCGGCTATCTGCACGCGTTTCAGCCTGCGGATCAGTTCTTCGGTTTTGCCCGAAAACATACAACCGCATATCACTTCAATCCAGCCTTTTTTACGACCCGATCGGGATGGCTCCAGGAACATATGCTAAATGTATAAAAATATAATGGCGCATTTCTTCTCCGGATGAAAAATTTTATTCAAACATCATCTCTTCCGATTTCTTCCGGAACATAGGTATAAACCAGCCGCCGCGCAGTCCGAACAGAATATCCAGCCTTTGCTTGTTGTCGGTGCGCATCACATCATACAGATAACTCCTGCGGTCCTGCGTAAAACCGAAAAGGGCATCCAGCCCCAGCGTGAAATTGGTAAGGCCGTTGCGGGCAAAATAAATATAGCCGGCATAGAGCTCTGCCGATGTGCCGTTGCTGAGCCGGTCATACCCCTTCAGGTAGGGCTCCCTAAGCTGGCTTACCGATTTGTCCTTATCATAAATATTTATTTTATGCTGCATAAAGCCCATCGACCCCAGCAATACAATGCCATTATCGGGGTGGCTCTTGGAGATGGGAATGATCTTACCCGCCTGAAGCTCAATGGTGTACCCCAGTTCATCAACCGGAACCCCTATTCTTTCGCCGTTATTATTGATAAACTCATACAGATGCGTGTTCTGGTTCGAATACTTGTCCCTGATGTTGATCATCAGGGAGTCCTGCCTTACCACATTGCCTATTATAAAATCGCACTTGGCGCCAAACATCCAGTTGTGCTTACTTTTATACAGTATGGCAGGGCCTACGCGGTAGCTGTCGCCAAACATTTTGGCCATATCAGCCGCAGGCACATCAAAATCACCGAAAACGCTGACAATAAACCCGTTCTTTTTAGTTTTCTTCTCCCCGTTGCCAAACAGTTTTTCCCTGTCTTGCCCCACAGCCATCAAACAAATAAAAACAAAAAAAAGAGTAAATAACTGCACCTTCATACACAAAGAATAATCTGAACTGTGAAAATAACTGAAAAACAGGTTTCCGGCAAACAAGCACCGTATTTTAACGTTTTAATGAGGGGAGTATCTTACGATTTATTTTTTTTTGGTCCCGGCATATAGCATCTATTAAGCTTCAGTGGCCATGGCACGCTTGTACTGCATATCGCTATTCATCTCCCCAAATTAATTCTATGTAGGGGTAGGGCTTGCCCCTACCCTGATTATTTATTGAATGCCCCAACCCCAATGTCATTGGGTTAAGATAGCCCGAAAGCGCTTTAATGTGAATAGCCGGTGGTGAAACCACCGGTAATCAGTGCTGATTGCCGACCCCATAGCGGGTCGAATGTAGGTTTGGAAATGCTAAAAATCCTTAAACGATATAGGATTTTTAATCCCGACCAATTTGGTTTGCGGATTTGCAATCCGCTATAATAGGTCTCTTAGCAATCTCCCCAACATAAAACGGGTCACTCCCGCTCAGTTGATCAAAATCTTCCATCAAACATTAATTGAAAAATGTTGGGTGTAGTCTCCGGCTACACTCACGAGGCCGCCAAACCAGGTTGCCCTAGTGGCCGCGCATTTAAACACCCAGGCTCAATTGTTCAGAAATTTGTTTGTAGTTTCAGCTAATAATATATAATTTTGTGTTGATGCTTTTAGGTGATTTAGCTATGTTCTATAATTGTTTCCTGCATAGGTACTATTGTACGCCGAGTCCTCCGCCTTCGCACAAAATGGCTTAGCGATGGAGAGACATCGGCTGCGACAGTGGGGAGACTCGGAGCAAACATATTGCCTGGAATATCTGGATCATGTCCTGTATTTATTGCTTAAACAATTAGAAATGAGAAACATTAAATTTATATTATTATTCTTATTCCCTGTCTTTGTAAATGCGCAGATTATTTCCACTATAGCTGGTGATGGATTAGATGGATATAGTGGGGATGGTGCTCAAGCAACTACTGCGTCTTTTAAAGCTTTTGCTGGACTTGCTTTTGATACTTCAGGAAACCTTTACATCGCAGATGCAAATAATAATAGAATTAGAAAAATAACACTAAGTACTGGAATTATTAATACAATCGCTGGTACAGGTGTAGCAGGATATAATGGAGATAGTATTTTAGCAACAACAGCGAAATTAAGTGACCCAAAATTTGTTGCTTGTGATAAATTTGATAATTTATATATTTCAGATGTTGGTAATGATAGAATAAGAAAAGTAAATTTGATTAGTGGATTAATTAGCACGTATGCTGGAACTGGAGTAAATGGATTTAGTGGTGACGGTGGACAAGCAACTGTGGCAAAAATTTATGGGCCTCAGGGTTTAGTTGTTGATAATTCAGGCAATTTATTCTTTTCAGATGATAATAATTATAGAATTCGTAAAATTGGAACTACAGGTATTATACAAACTATAGTTGGGAATGGTATTTATTCGTATAGTGGAGATGGTGGTTTGGCTGACACAGCCTCGATAACAGGTGCAGAAGGAATTTGTATAGATAAAATGGGGAATTTAATCCTTACAGATTGTACTAATCTACGAATTCGGAAAGTCAATGCCATAACAAATATAATATCCAGTATAGCTGGTACTGGAATAGGTGGTTTTAGTGGTGATGGTGGTCCTGCAACAAATGCCACAATGACTATTCCTTATGGAGTTAGTTGTGATTCTTTAAATAATATATATATATCAGACATGTATAATAGCAGAATACGCAAGGTTGATACGATGGGAATAATTAATACAGTTATTGGTAAAGGAATTAATGGTTTTTATGGAGATGGTGGAGAGGCAGATACTGCTGAAATATATTACCCTCAAATTACTGCATTTGATCCGTGTGGTAATTTATATATTGCTGATTTAAATAATTTTCGTGTTCGGAAAGTATCATTCGATCCCTCTTGTACATTATACTCTCATTTTGACAGTGTAAGCCTCTATGTAAAATCAATAACTACTGATAATATAAATATCTACCCAAACCCTAGCGTTACCTCAATAACCATCTCAGCAAACAATAAAATAAATCAAATAACCATCACCAATCTCATAGGGCAAATAGTATATACTCAGGTATATGATATAGAAAAAGCTGAAATAAATATAGCTGGCCTGCCAGAGGGGGTGTATACAGTAAAAGTAACAGATAATGAAGGGAAAATAACAATGAATAAAATTGTAAAACAGTAAACCTATGCAAGAAAACATAAAAGCGTTTCCGTCTCAACAGGCTCTCCATTTGCACGATCAAGGTAAAAAAAGCTGAAATAGGGAGATACCCACTCGTTCTCGTTTATAAACGAGAATGCGCCGGTAGTGCGTTTGTAACGCACGTCAGGCGCATGGATAACGAATACTGGCAAGGTTTGTATGCGGTAAAAGTGTATGAAAAAAGCGCTGTTAGAGATGATTTTTTACGGATAAAATCACCATTTTGCGAATTTAACTTGCACCAAAAATCCAAAAGCTGAAATTTTAAACTGTCGCAGCAGAGTCTCAAAATCTACCAAACCCTGAAAATTTATTCAGAAGTTGCCGGACTCTGCGCATCAGCTCGCAACAGCCCACTCGTTCGCGTTTATACCCCCGCGCCGCATGGCTACCAAGCCACACTAACATTTACCAACTCTGCTAGTCTACTAGTCCAAGCGTCTCCTATGTTTGTAAATGTAAAGAAGAAGTTCTTTGAGATATGGGTTAAGTATCAATAGATTTGGTTGT
>CAILLK010000119.1 GCA_903835005.1 uncultured Bacteroidota bacterium
AGCGCATCTACAAAGCCCTCGGATATAAACATGTACCCTTCACCCGAAAAAAATTTGTAGTCCCCCCTGCCGAAATCCGAAAGACACAACTACCTGATAATGACATTGGATTATCTGGGTAGTACGCAATGTGGGTTAAGGATTTCAGGAAAGAATGGATTTGCAAAGTCTTTGGGATCGTGTTTTATTGTTAAGCGTTTAATCTTTTTCAGACAATTTGGTGACGGTTGATAACGGGGAGTATTAATTGGGTAGTGTTGCTTATTTCTTCTGCATTTCCCCTATTCGGCTATATAACATTTGATGCCTTCAGCATCAGGAAATTATTTTTAGTTTTTATCAATAGACATTTGATGCCTTGCGCCTCCGCTGAAGCTATGGCAGCACGCGGTAAGCCTCAGGAGATTATTTTTAGTTTTTATCAATAGACATGTGGTGCCTTCAGCATCAGGAAATTATTTTTAGTTTTTTTCTACAGACATGTGATGCCTTCAACATCAGGAGATTAGTTTTAGTTGTTTGCTATAGACATTTGATGCCTTCAGCATCAGGAAATTATTTTTAGTTTTTTTCTATAGACATTTGATGCTTTCAGCATCAACACAACTTTATTGATATTTTTCTATAAACATTCAATCCCTTCGGGATTTCCACAGAACCAATTTTAATAATCATTTAAAAAGGGATTAAGGTATCACGATTATTTTAACCTTGGTGTAGTGGGGTTGGTAAGATGGATTGCAAATTCATAACCATGTATGTTGGGATTATTAATCCAGACCAGCGGGATCATTAAAATCCGCCTGGTTGAAAATTTAAAACCCGAAACCCAGTCCCACCTCTCCCAGTTCAGCCACAGTTTCGTGGGTTTTGAGGAAGGCGGAGATGAAGAATTCTTTTATGGGACCGTGCTCTTTTTGTACCAGGTATAAGTGACCTCCAATTTTTTCATAAAACGGCAGTGCAGATATAGCAGATTGCTGCAGGTAGTAGCCCAGCTGGAAGACAACGCCTACCCGGCCCAGTAAAAATTCATTGCCAGCGAATAGTGCGCTTTTATAAGCGTTTTGTTTCTCGTGGCCTATATCCATCCTGTTATTGCGCAGCCATGCATAGATGCTCTGGTAATAAGCATAATCAGCGCCTGCAAAAACTTTGTTTTTGCTCCACCATCTCCTGCTCACATAGCCACTGGCTATGCAGACCGGGTACAGTGGGCCACCCGGAGTATAGCTGCTGATATAGGCCATACTGAACCGCCCCTGTACCAGCCAGCGGTTTTTCAATGGCGTCAATTTTCTTTCAATCCGGGGTGGGCGGGATGTAACCGGGCAATACCGGAACCCCAGGTGGAGGCCGGTCATATTTATACCCAGGTTGGGTTTGTGGTAGGAGGCATCGGAAATATGGGTGATATTGGCCCCGGCCTGAAGGTCCCAATGCAGATTGATATGATACCGGAGATCTGTAAGGAAAAAACCAAAGTCGTTGATGTGGCTGCCAATAGCTACATTTATAGTGTCGACAGGTGTGGTGCGCTGGTAGTGTTTGGTTACATAACCTATACCATCTCCCAGCCTTATAGTCCACTCCAGTTTTCTGCTACTGATTAAAGGCAATGTCATATTTGGATAAAGTCCGAAACATTGGCCGTAAATGGAGTCAATGCCATAATTGATATATGCTGCGCCAATGCCTATAGTGGGGTAATTTCTTCGTTGCTGCCAGGCCTTGCTGCCATTTGTTTTCAATACAAAATTCATTTCCAGCCCGGTAGTCAATGAAGGTATTGGGAGGGTGAATTTTTTCTCATGTTTGATTACTTTTCCAGCTATCAGATTGATTTCTGTTCCGAATCCGGACCATGGGGCTGCTTCCTGTGCATACACCCGTTCATACTCTGTTGAGGAGTAAAGCCATACGAAAATAAGTATGCAGGCATATCGGAACAAAAATCTGATCATGGTATTGAATGTTGCAAAAGTAATCTAAAAAGTAAGGGATTGAAGCGGGCTGGTGCGATCAGAATATTGCAATTGTTTTATGTAACTTTGCCCTCATGCGCAGACTCGCAGCTATTTTATTCAGGTCTTTTTTACAGGGGCTGCTGCTGTTAAGCCCCATAGCCATTACCGGCTATGTACTATACTCTGTTTTTACCGGTATTGATAACCTGATACCTGATTTGAAATGGATGCCCTTGCTGCACACCCGGGGGGTTGGTTTCATGATCATTATTGCTGCGGTAACTGTGATAGGTTATTTCGGGACCCGTTTTTTCATTGGCAAGTGGCTCTTTGATTCGTTTTCCTACCTTATGGAACATACCCCGGGAGTTAAGTATATTTATTCCTCGGTCAGGGATGTCATTACTTCATTTGTAGGTGATAAAAAGCGGTTTAATAAACCTGTGTGGGTATGCGTTAACTTTAACCCTGAAATATGGCGGATCGGTTTTATGACCCAGCGTGATATGTCTTTTTTAGGTATGGAAGATAAAGTAGCCGTTTACATGCCCCATGCATATGCTATATCGGGTTGGGTGATTGTAATAGATGGAAAAAATGTGCGGCCTGCCAGGGAAATGACCGCCGGCGAGGCAATGAAATTTGCCGTAAGCGGCGGTGTAACAACAGTAGAAGAACAAGAAAGCAATGCAAAAGATAAACTTTAGTGCCGGGCCTGCACAAATGCCGCCCGAAGTGCTGCATGAAGCGGCCCAATGCGTGAAGCAATATAAAAAGACGGGAATGTCTTTGCTGGAATTGCCCCACCGGGGTAAGGAGTTTATTGAAATATTAGAAGAGAGCAAGGCCCTTGTGAAAAAACTGTGCGGCATTGGTGATGAGTATGAAGTATTATGGCTCCAGGGTGGGGGAAAGATGCAATTCTGTATGATACCTATGAATTTTCTGACAGACGCACGAACTGCCGGATATATTGATAGCGGCCATTGGGCTCATGAAGCTGTTGAGTATGCTCATTATTATGGCAATGCCAGGATTCTGGCGTCTTCGAAAGAAAGTAATTACAGCCATTTGCCCGAATGGCCAAACATGCAAACAGACCTTGCTTACCTGCACGTTACCACCAATAATACAATTTACGGAACACAGTGGCATAATATACCCAAAACAGAAGTGCCGCTGATAGCCGATATGAGCAGCGATATCTTCTCAGCTAAAACAGATTATAGCCGATTCTCGGTATTTTATGCGGCAGTACAGAAAAACCTGGGCGCCGCAGGCCTTGCCCTGGTGGTGATACGCAAAGATATGCTGCACAAATCGCAGGTGGTATTGCCAGCCATGATGAGCTATGCAATGCATGCTCGGGAAAAATCGGTGCTCAATACAGCAAATGTATTTGGCGTTTATGTTTCGCTCCTTATGCTGCGCTGGATTGATGCAAGGGGTATTGATGCAATTGAAAAAGAGAATAAAAGAAAGGCTGCGCTGCTGTACGATGCAATTGATAGCAACGGCAACTTTTCTGCTAACATAAAAGAAAAAGCACACAGAAGCCTGATGAATGTATGCTTTTCTGCCAATACTCCGGAGGTGGAACAGGCTTTTCTCGCACTCTGCGAAAAGAACAACATTACCGGTGTTAAAGGGCACCGTTCGGTGGGTGGCTTCAGGGCATCTTTGTATAATGCGGTTACTTTTGAGCAGGTGGAGGAGCTGGTGGGTGTGATGAACAGGATGTAATACCTGATATCTGTTTTTATTTTTTTAATGAAATTGTATGAGTTAATTAAGAAATTCCGGGAATAAAATTTATGGCAAAAATAATACCGTTTAAAGGCCTGAGGCCGAAAAAAGAACTGGCAGAGCAGGTGGCAACGCTGCCTTACGATGTGGTGAGCGTAGCTGAGGCGAGGGAGTTTAAAAAAAGCCCTTACAATTTCTATCATGTAACCCGTTCAGAAATTGACATGCCTGAGGCTGTGGATGTGCATAGTATGCAGGTATATGAAAAGGCAAAGGAAAACCTGGATGCAATGATTGGTAATGATATTATGGCACAGGATAGCCATCCGTGCTATTATATCTATGAACTGGTGATGGATGGCCGCTCGCAGACAGGCCTGGTTTGCGGCTCATCGGTTGATGATTATAACAATGGTATCGTAAAAAAGCATGAATTTACCCGGCCTGAAAAAGAACAGGACCGCATAAATCATATTGCAACCACAGGAGCTCAGACAGGCATTGTGTTTCTCGCTTATAATGATTGCAACAGTGTGCAGCAGATCATTGATAGCTGGAAGAAAAACCACCAGCCTGTAAATGATTTTACTGCCCCCGATGGTATCCGGCATATATTCTGGGTAGTAGATGAGGAGGCGAGCGTAGCAGCCATTACCAAGGATTTTGCCAGCGATGTTCCATGCACTTATATTGCCGATGGTCATCATCGTGCCGCATCTGCCGCCAAGGTTTGCCAGCAGATGAGGGAAAGCAACTATACTGCAGAAGGTAATGAACCATTTAATTATTTTGTTACCTGCATTTTCCCTGCCAGTCAGTTGCAGATCATGGATTACAACAGGGTAGCCAAAGACCTGAACGGAAGAACTGCTGATGAATTTATAAAGGCGCTTAGTGGTGATTTTGATATTTCTAATATTGGAGGCACTGCCTTTAAACCAACCCATCTGCATGAGTTTGGAATGTATTTAGGAGGTTGCTGGTATAAGCTGGAAGCAAAAATGGGTACTTATTCAAGTGATCCTATAGGCATACTCGATGTTACTATACTGCAGCAGAATGTGCTGGATAAACTGCTGGATATTAAAGACCCGAGAGTGGATAAACGAATTGATTTTGTGGGTGGTATAAGGGGTATGGCCGCTTTGCAGATAAGGGTAGACAGTAATGAGGCTGCAGTTGCCTTTTCATTATATCCGGTTACAATAAAGCAATTGTTCGATATAGCCGACAGCGGCAATGTGATGCCGCCCAAGAGTACCTGGTTTGAGCCAAAGCTCAGGGATGGATTGGTTGTGTACATGATAAACCCCTGAACGATTAAATAGGTAGTATTCGATGGATTACAGGATTTTGATTGGGGCCGGTTGTTCATTATTTTGAAAGCTTCACTTAAAAGAACTGAAAACTAAAAAGAACGCTTATTTTATGGAATACAGAAGAATGGGCAAAACAGGATTGCAGCTGAGTGTGCTTTCCTACGGATCATGGGTTACATTTTCGAAACAGGTAGATGACTCTGCCTCAGATGCATTGATGGGCCTTGCCTTCGACAATGGCGTGAATTTTTTCGATAATGCGGAAGCATATGAAGGCGGCAGGTCGGAGGAGATGATGGGCCGTGTACTGAAAAAGAAGAACTGGGACCGGACTACTTACTGCATTTCAAGCAAAGTATTTTTCGGCCTATATGGAAAAGACAACAAGCCCAACCAGCATGGCCTGAGCCGCAAGCATATAACTGAGGCGTGTCACCAGGCCTTACATAGACTACAAACAGATTATCTTGATCTATTCTACTGCCACCGGCCCGATCCTGCAACACCGATGGAGGAGGTAGTATGGTCAATGAACATATTGCTGCAGCAGGGCAAAATTCTGTACTGGGGCACCAGTGAGTGGAGTGGTGCCGAGATAATGGAGGCACATGCAGTGGCAGCTAAATTGAACCTGATAGGCCCGGCTATGGAACAGCCGCAATACAACCTGTTTGAAAGGCAGAAAATGGAATATGAGTTTGCGCCAATTTTCCGGAATGTGGGTATGGGCACTACTACCTGGAGCCCTCTGGCATCAGGGTTGCTGACAGGAAAGTATAATAATGGCATACCTGAAGGATCAAGGCTCGGCATAAGTAATTATGCGTGGCTCAAAGACAGGATGATGCAGGATGACAAGATTAATAAAGTAAAAGCCCTGGATAAAGTAGCCAAAGAATTAAATACCTCCTTAGCTACGCTAGCCATAGCCTGGATCATATATAATAAAAATGTGACATCGGCCATACTGGGAGCCACCAAAGAAAAACAACTTACTGAAAACCTTGGCGCACTGGATATATACCCCAAGCTTACGCCTGAGCTAATGAAGGAGATAGATAGCATAATGGGGAATAAACCATCCCTATCTTAGCTTGTTTTGTTGCAACAGGTCGGTTATCAGTCTGAAAAGATAAAACGAAACGGCTAACGGGCTAAACAATAATAAATTACTTTTGACGTTTAGATTTATTAATGATGCCAAGGTTTATAGTATTTTTTATTATATTTTTATCTGCTTGCTGCGGGTTTGAAGCCGGTGCTCAGTCTTATTTTACTGCCCTTGAAGTGGGGTTTTCGGCAGGCGGATCACAATATTTCGGTGATTTGAATGAGCATTATGGTTTTCAGACAATAGGGCCGGCTGGTGGGTTGTACGCACGTGAAAGACTGAATTCTTATATAGCCCTTAAATTTGAATCCAGTTTTACCCAGGTAGGATACAATGACAGCTATAATACAGACCCTTACGACAAACTCCGGAACCTGAACTTCAAGAGCAATATTGTGGAGATGGCGGTTCAGGCAGAGTTCAACTTTTTTGCATTTGTAACCGGGGTTAAGGGCCGGAGGTATACTCCCTTCCTCACCGGCGGCATTGGCGCCTTTTTTTATGATCCGTATACTACCTACAATGGCACTAAATATTATCTGCAGCCCTTGGGTACCGAAGGTCAGAATGCAGGCTATGGCAACCGACGATACACCAGTACCAGTATGTGTTTCCCGATAGGCGCAGGGTTTAAATACTGGCTAAAAGGCGGCGTTAACCTTACACTTGAAATTGCCGACAGGCTGACACTGACCGACTACCTGGACGATGTAAGTACTACCTATGCAGGCGCTTCAAGTTTTGCCAGTAACCCCGTGGCCCAGGCCCTGCAGGACCGCTCGCCGGGGCAGGTGCTGGGCATCACAGGCAAGCAGCGCGGCAATACCAGCAGTTACGATCAGTACCTGATGGCAATGTTTAGCATTACGTTCAATTTTACTTCCTACAGGTGCCCGAGCTTTATGAAGTTTGATGATGATCTGAGGGTAAGGCAGTGATTTGAGTCTGAAGTCGTAAGTAATTAGTCTAAAGTTCAAACATTGCTTGAGTGATTGCTTTATTAATTATAATAATACTGCCAAATCAAAACGACCAATTTTTTTGCTGTATCACATAGCAAACCCACCCGCCGCATTAGGCCGTTCGGGATGAACACTTAGCTTTAATAATTTGGGATGCACTATCAGGTCCATGTCTTCCATTGGTATTGCTCCCAACAACGGAGTATCACCCATTACCATTGCCCCAATGAAACAAGACCTGTCTTCAAATTCTAATTTGATTGGTCCCACGTACGAAACTTCAATGATCTGGCCGTTTGTAAGTTTCACTTCCCTTTTTTGCAATTCTTCCAGTTTTAATTGCAGCGCTATCTCTTGTGTTATGTAGAGATAACTAGCGCCGGTAACCACTATGCAATGGGTTTCTACAGGCTTCAGTTCCAGGTTTCTGGCATTGGAAAGTTTAATATTTGCACCTACTGTTCCCATGGTAAGTTTTTTGCAAATTCAGGTGAACAACTTCTCATTCAATTACGTGATTTTATTCGATCAACAAGAATTTACAGTTGAAATCAAAATTTTCGGTGAAGCTCTGGAACAAGGTTCTGGCTTTTCACCGGGAGGGGTTTGGGGTTTTTATCGACGCATTCACCCATTCCGGATCAAAATTGGCATTATACTTCCTGTAAAAGTTCAAGGCAGGTTCATTCCACTCCAGTACTTGCCAGGCAATACCACTTAAGTTTCTTTCCTGAGCTTCAGCAATCAGTGCATCCATCAGTAATTTACCCAGTCCGCGGCCACGGGCATTTTCGGTTACCAGGATATCTTCCAGGTACATCCTTTGGCCTTTCCAGGTGCTGAAGCGGATGTAATAGAGCGCAAAACCATTTATCACACCATCTTCCTCGGCTACAAATGACCACCATACCGGGTTGGGGCCGAAACCGCTTTCTATAAAATGGTCAAGGGTTACGGTTACTTCTGCCGGTGCACGCTCATAAACCGCAAGCTCGTGTACCAATTCCATAATCCTGGGGCAATCGTTTGCTGTGGCTTTTCTTATAATTATTTCAGATGGCATGTTCTTTAACTTTCTTTATGCAATACTAAAGGGTTGCGCACGTTTATCCAAGAGCAGCAAGGTGTAATTTTGCGTTAAAGGAATAACGGGGGTTATATTAGCTGCACAAATTGCAATACTTTTATCTTCATCTTTAAAAAAACAAAATTACTGCATGAGCACACAAGGCGAAATACTATGGGTGGATGATGAAATAGACTCCCTGAAATCACAGATATTGTTTCTTAAGAACAAAGGTTATGTTGTTACACCCGTTACGAATGGCTATGACGCGCTTGAATTGCTGAAGGATAAGATAGTAGATGTGGTGCTGCTTGATGAAAGTATGCCCGGACTAACAGGGCTGGAAACGCTTACAAAAATCAAGGAAATCCTGCCACAGATGCCGGTGGTGATGATCACCAAAAATGAAGCGGAATATATAATGGAAGACGCCATAGGCGCCCAGATTACCGACTACCTCATAAAACCGGTAAACCCGAACCAGGTGTTGCTAAGCCTTAAAAAAATAATGGATGGCAAACGGCTTATCTCCGAGAAAACTACTGTGGCTTACCAGCAGGATTTCCGTAACCTGTTTATGGCGCTCAGCAATAATCCCGACCATGAGGAATGGAAGGAACTGTATAAGAAACTGGTATACTGGGAGCTGGAAATGGGTAAGAGCGACAGCGAAGAAATGATGGAAATACTGCAGTCGCAGAAGCAGGAGGCTAATCAGGAGTTTTTTAAGTTTATCTCTAAAAACTATGCCAACTGGATCAAAACCAATGGCACAACCGGCCCGCTGCTGTCGCACAGGGTATTTGAAAAGAAGGTGGCGCCCTACCTGAAACAGGGTAAACCTACCTTTCTAGTGGTGATTGATAACCTGCGGCTGGATCATTGGAAGGCTTTCCAGGCAATTATTACAGAGTCATTCAGGATTGTGGAAGATGATTTGTTTTATAGTATTTTACCCACAGCAACGCAATATTGCCGAAATGCTATTTTCGCCGGCATGTTGCCGATAGATATTGAAGCACACTTTCCGCTGGAGTGGAAGAATGATGATGAAGATGGTGGCAAGAACCTGTATGAGAAGGTGTTCCTGGAGAACCAGCTGAAGCATCTGAAACTGGATAAACTGAAAACCCAGTACATCAAAATCACCAATAATGATGATGCAAAAACCATGGAAGATAATATTCATAATTGTCTCTCCAATGATCTGACGGTCATCGTTTACAATTTTGTGGATATGCTATCGCATGCCCGCACAGAGATGGAAGTGCTGAAGGAACTGGCAGGCGATGAGATCAGCTACCGGTCGCTTGCTGTTAGCTGGTTTGAGCACTCACCGCTGCACAGGGCGCTCAAAAAAATAGCCGATAAGGGCATTCAGGTAATGATAACCACCGACCATGGCAGCGTGAAGGTGAAAAATCCAAGCAAATGCGTAGGCGACAGGGCTACCACCACCAACCTTCGCTACAAGCACGGTCGCAACCTGCAATATGATGAAAAGGATGTTCTGGCATTCCGGGATCCGAAATTAGCAGGGTTGCCTAGGCCCAATGTGAGCTCTACGTTCATTTTTGCCAAAACCGATATTTTTCTGTGCTACCCCAATAACTACAACCATTTTGTGAACTATTATAAGAATACATTCCAGCATGGGGGTATATCGCTTGAGGAGATGATAGTGCCGGTGGTGCGTATGGAAAGTAAGTAGCCGCTTTAGCTTCCGGAACAACGGATAGCAGGAGCTATTATCAGCTATCTTGTTTTGAGTGTATTTTTCCGGGTTCAATAAAAAATCCTGGGTTAAAGGGATGAATTAAGATAGCTATTGTGAGGTATTTTATCATCGATGCTAAGAGGTACATCCTTCCCGTTTTGTAAACATTTACTTTATTAATCATGATATTCAGGGTGTCTTAGCCCTGAATATTTTTTTGTGCCCGCTCTTTTCAACGGATATTTTTCTGACTTTTTTTCTGCGTCTGTTTTTTTGAGAATATGCATGCTCCTCTTTAGCGAAAAAAACACATATTGTAGATAGAAATATAAAATAATTAATTTGGTTTAAAAAAATAAAATAGTACCTTGGTAACTTTTTTAGTAAATTTTAACATGTAAGTCAAGAAATGAAAAGAGAGGGTTTGCTCTGGTCATTTATAGCTAATTTTAAACATGGTACTTGCCGTTTTTATAGCCTTATTACTTGGTTATTGGGTATAATGCAAAATAAAGGCGCAGTTAAATATTATTTAAATATATTGATTTAAATATTTATCTGGCTTTGCTTTTTATTTTATTGGGTATAGTTTTAAAAATTTGGAGTTTAAGAATATCCTATATCAGGTAATTAGAATAATAGCCATAGCAAGTTGAAAATAATAAATAAAATAATTATAATATACGTTTAGTTGCATTGCTGTTGGGAGGTAAATGCAATTGAGATCCAATGTATTCCTGGTCTTTCGACCTTTTGAAAACTAAATAATCGAAAGTGACAATAAAAAACAGCAAAAAATTATTATTTAATAATATATATTAGTGTACTCGACTTAAAGGTAAAAAATAATACTATAATATTGGTAAATATCTATGGTTTTTTTATTAAAACTCAAGCAATGAAATTAAATTTTAGAATATTTATTGAATTCACTGCAATATGTGTGTTTCTTGCTTGTGGCACAAACCCTGCTTTGGGGCAGTCTGATGCTTCAGCCAGTGGAAGCGACCCTGCAACCATAATTACAAGTTGTAACGAAGATCTTAATGGTATCAATCAAAAGATTGATAGTATAAATAATGATTATAAGCAAATAGCTCAAGACATGATAGACGGGCTATATTGCAGTAAATGCAAAAAAAGTAAGACTGAACTTGATAAATCAGCTCCCGGAGGTTTTTATGAGCACATAAAGGATGTGGATGCAACTATAGAAAGTGCGACCCCTGAAATGATGGATGCCAAGTACAGTGAGTATATGGGTAGGTATAATAGCCTGGATACTCAGTTTGAAAATACCAAAAAACAGTGTATTGAAAATTATAACCAGGCCTTACTGGCGTTGCAACAGCAACAAATAGCCGACCAGCAGGCACAGCTGGCAGCATGGCAGCAGAAACAAATTGATAATTCTAAAAGGAGAAAACAAGGCAATGGACAAAATGACAATTCATCTAATCCACCTGATACTTCCAGCCAGGGGCAGTCAACAGCAAGTACGCCATGCCAGAGAAATGAAAAGCAGGCTCAGGATTGTGCACACAGGGGTATAACGACCAGTGATGGAAAAGTTACGCTCACCTACGACCTTACAGAAGAGAATTCCCAGGACTGCAAATATGATAATACAGATGGCACTTGTACAAAATTTCATGCACATTACTACAGGGCCGATATTGCATTAACCAATAATACACAAAAGACAATTGGTATCACAGGTTCGGTAAATGCATCATCCGATCCATTTGATAATGAGCATATATCATGTGTGGGTACAGATTGCAATGTCCCGAATTGCTGGGATATAACATGGATACAATTTGGAGGGTGTGATGTATACAGTAATTGTGGCGCTATGACATTGGACGGAGGACGGACATTCCGATATTCAGGTCACTTCTGGACCGAAATAACAAATGAATGCCCGCTGATAGATATCAGGGATGGCGACCCCACGCCACCCGGACCTTATTTGTCGTTCAATATCAGATTCAACATTAATGTTTTCGGCCCTTTACGTAAGGTTTTTAACAGTAAGCCTAAAACAACACAAGTTGTTATAAACAACAACAAGGCCGCAGCTGCAGCTGCTCAAAAGCCAAAAGTTTCGGGCACAAGCAATAAACCCGGAGGTACGGCTGGAGGAGTGGCCACAACAAATCCAAACCCCGAAACCGGGAGGCATGGCCCTGAAGAGCGGCATCCCGGCAATGGATTGAAGCCAGGGACTAAAGATGATTTCTGGGATGAAAGTAAAAGCCATGCCAATATTAAAGGTGCACCGGCCGGAGAAGTAAAGCATACAGCGACTGCCCAAAACACCGCTGTGAAAAATAAACCGCAAAATGGTGATTTCTGGGACGAAAATAAGACCCCCGGAAGCAACCTCTCCAAGGCAACTGTAAGTAACTCCAAGGTAAAGCCGGTTGATGCACCCGGCAAAACAAACGGTGATACGAAAGGCGGCTTCTGGGATGAAAAGAGCAATCCGGGCAGCACTATAGCCAAAGCGCCTACAGGCGGCAACCAGTCTAAGCCAGCCGAAGTACCTTCTAAAATGAACACGGGAGCAAATGGTGGTTTCTGGGATGAGAAGAAGAATCCGGCAACTGTGAGTAATGCGCCCACTACCCATCCGTTAAGGCAGAATTCTGAACAACCTTTGGAAAATACAAGGGGCGGTGGTCAAAATAACCAGGCCACCGAACGCAATAATCAACCGATTGTAAATAATACAAACCGGGCGGAGAATAATGCATCGAAAGAGCAGGCCGCTCATCGTGAAATAGCGGAGCGGCAGCGCGAATCGCAGGCTGCAGCTATGCGTAATGCGCAGGAGGAGGCCAGGCAACAGCGTGAAGCCCAATCTGCAGCACAAAACCACAGGGCACAGGAGGCTCAGCGCGAAGCACTAGCTGAAGCTCAACGGCGAGCACATGAGGAGGCGGCTCAGCGGCAAACGCAAGCTGAAACACAACGTAGAACACAACAGGAAGCTGCACAACGGGAGGCCCAGGTTGAGGCACAGCGCCGTGAACAGCATGAAGCAGCGCAGCGGGAGGCTCAGGCCGAGGCACAGCGACACGCCCAGCAAGAGGCTCAACAGGAAGCCCAGCGTGAGGCGCAACGGCAGGCCCAGCAGCAGGCCCAAAGGGAGGCGCAGCAAGAAGCACAGAGGCAAGCCCAGAGGGAAGCTCAGCAAGAGGCCCAAAGGGAAGCACAGCGCGAAGCACAACGCGAGGCCCAGCAGGAAGCGCAACGCGAGGCTCAAAGAGAGGCCCAGCGTGAGGCACAACGTGAGGCACAGCAGGAAGCTCAGCGTGAGGCCCAGCGGGAGGCCCAGCGTGAAGCTCAGCGTGAAGCTCAGAGAGAGGCACAACAGGAAGCCCAAAGAGAGGCTGCCAGGGAAGCCCAAGCGAGGGAACTCAGAGAGATGATGAATAGGAGGAGATAACCAAAATAAACTATAAAAAAAACAACATAAAAATACATATTTATGAAGTATAGATTGCTCTTTTTGCTATCATTTGTCTGGACCTGTACTTTCGGCCAGACAAGCCAGGAGATCGCTGTAAGCTGCTACAACAATGCAGAAACAGCATACAATAATGGTGATTACGCTGGCGCTATTACGAATTTAGATAAAGCACAGGCTGCATTGGGATCAACAAATTCCAAGATACTTTTTCTTGCTATCAATGCCTATCATTCGCAACTGAAAAACAATTACACGGATGACCTTTCTACAAAGGAAAGGGCTGCAATCGGCCAGTTTATATCAATGACTGATAAAAACAGCTACCCTGCCGATAAGTACCAGCAAATTGTAGCTATAAAGGCTGATCTTGAAGACATAATGGCAACACAGGCAAACAGTGGATCTTCGGGCGGGCAGCAACAAGCTGTGAATAACAGTAATAATGAGGGCAACGGGGGAAACAATGGTGGGAATAATGCCGGCAACAATGGCGGCAATTCCGGAAGCGATCAGAATAGCAGCAATGCTATTGTTCAGGATAAGGAATCTATAAGGATGGGTAATTTTGCCGTAAAGAAAGATGATATTGCCAAATCGGTAGGTAAAGAAATTCAGCAGATGGCTCAATACACTGCGTTACTTTGTGAAAAGAAAAGAGTAGATGAAGTGACAAAAAACACCATGGCGCTCTTTAATAATAAAGAGGACATACTGGTGGAAGTGACGTCGGGCAAAAAACCACCTTACAAAAACAGGATAAGGACCTACCTGCAGCGCCTCGTTCAGCTCAATTACCAGCATGTAACGGTAACCAACCACGAAATACAATTTATGAGCGACCTGACCTTGCAGGCCGATGGTGTTACCTGGAAGGGATATGTGACCTATCTGCAGGACTTTACTGCAACCAAAGACAATCGGGTGGTTTACTCTGATGTAACAAAAAAGACCGCCGAAATTACGGTCAGGGTTACCGAAGACCTGGACGGAGAGGGGCAGAAACATCCGGCCTGGAGGGTATTTCTTGGAAACATCAGTGTAAGTCAAAGTGAATCATAGAATGGTACTACATAAACAATATTTCATTATTTTTCTTTTAGCCGCAGTCTCAGCCGGTACTATCTCGGGTGCACAAACGCTCTCGAGCGATAATAATAAAGAAAGGGATGAGCTTTTCCTTTTTGAAGTAAAGACAGTAGATGAATTTATGGAACGTTTCAATGACGAAGCCAATTCATTTATGCGCAAGCAGTTTCAGAAACAGGACAAACAATATGCTGTATCGCGTGCCGAGCTGCTGGTTTCCCTGTTTAATCTCGATAATGATTGGGTTAAAGACAGCACGGATTTCAAAGATTTTGTGTCGCAGGCCACAACCAAAAAGAATCCGCAGTACCTTCATTTTAACGACAGCGGGTGGTATGCTGAAGCGAAATGCGCATTCCTGTATAATGGAAAATTAATAGAAATACCTCTGATACTGGATGTGAAAACCGAGAATAAGGGTGCTAAATGGATGATATGTGGTGTAGGCGGCGGTGAGGTTCTGCCGGATACCATACAGACACCCTGGGCCGATTTGCCCGTTCCCGCACACAATAAATTCAAATACATCCCTACCACCAGCCACGCCACCAACTTTGTCGAGCTGACCAATGTCTTTTGCGATACAATGGATGCTTACTCCTATTTTGAACCGGAAGCACTGAAGACAGCCAGTTGCCGCAGGCTTGTGCAGCTGATCCTGAAAAACAAAATCAAATTTCAATATGTTTCCAAACTGAGTTTTCACTTCTTCCAGATGCCACAATGGGTGTTTGAGGTTCAACAGTTCAACCGGGGTAAACTAAACAGTGGCTGGCTGATAGAAAATATTAAAAAAGTAACAACAGCAGAAAAAGAACTAGAGAAAAAAAAGATGCTCCGGTTTTGAATCGTTCATTTACATTTCTTAAAATTGCATCATGAATTACTTCTACTTCAGGACTGTGGGAAGGATATTGCGCATTGCTGGTTGTGTGCTGCTGGCACATACTGCAATCGCCCAATCGCCTAAAGAGCTCAACACAAAAGACACTGCAGATATAAATGCAGCAGCCAAGAGTTCACTAGAGCATTTCAGGTCATTACTGGTTATACTTTGCGATGCCAACATAAGCTCGAGTGATAAAGACAAAGGAATTGAAAACGCATTTGTACAGCCACTCCAGATATTTCTGAACAATCAGATCAAAATAGAAAACGATATTGACTCCAGCCAGATACAGAACGGCGGGCTTGACCTTCTTGTAGAAGCGGAAACATACCTTAAGAACTTTAAGCTGTTTTTTCATCCTGATGAAGGTGGTTCGGCGGGAAGCGGCGAAATACGTGACCCTGTTGTTTTCAATATAGACGACATTTCGCGCGTGAAGCTCCGCAATGGCAACCTGTTCTTACGGGTAAGGTACAACCAGGTGCTTAACGGCAAGAATCAGAACGGCTCGCCGCTGGGCAAGAGTGAGCGGGTAGCACTTTATAATGTTGTTAAGATCGGCGCAGAATGGCGTGTTTCCATCAGCCGGATAACATTTGATAAAGTGTCCGGCTCTAATGATAATAACCTGAACGTGCCTGTGGTGGCAGGAAATGCTGTTGCACAGGCCAGCGGAACCCGAATGCGCAAGGACTATCCTAAAATTCTGCTGAAAGGGACAGAAGCAGCTAATCTCGGTCATTTCTCCGAAGCGTACCGGTACTTCTCGGAGGCCCACGAAAGCAATACTTTGCGCGCTACAGCCGATGAAAAAATAGAGGACCTTAAATCGAGCATGCACGCATCGGGCATCACTAACTATAACGACAATTGGTTCGGTGGTCTTAAGGTAAGCGGCGATGCGCTGAACAAAAAACATAAGTATGAAGAGGCAAAAAAATATTATACTTACGCATATGGCCTTCACCCCATTGATGCCGAGCTACAGAACAAGCTTGAAAGTATTGACATTAAAATAGCCGCTAAAGAAAAACTGGATGGTTTGTATAACAATAAGGCATACGACCAGGCATTGGCAGGCTATACCGATGAACTGGAACGGGACCCCGGAAACTCTGACCTGTATGTAGGGATAGCAAAATGCTATGGCGCCACTGGTAATAATGCAGAGGCACTTGATAACTTCGGTAAAGCCATTTTATATGATTCAACAAATGCAGGCGCTTATATGGAGCTTGCCGAATTTCACCACGACCGGAAAAACTATGATGAGGCTTATAAAAATTACGCGATTTATGTGCGGGTTGCTGAATTTCAGAATGACAACATGATCAGTAAGCTGAAAGAGTATAAGTCTGACTGCGAAAAATACAAACTAAGGAGCGAACTTGACAACTCAAAAGATAAGGGTTCTGTTTTGAATGCTACTAATGTATGGGTGGAAGCAGTTAAACATAAAGGCAAGAAATACAAAGGGAAGAAAGTTCGTAAGGCCAATGCTATTCGCGTACACTTCGACATTGAGAAGAACCTTTTGGCGGAAACTGGCCAAAAAGATGTATACATTACCATTATTAATCCACGTGGTACAATTTTGAAAGACCCGAACAACAGCAATACCGTTACTACAAGCACTGGTGAAGAAATACAGTACAGTATGACCGGTACCATACCCTTTGTGCAAAACCAGCCGCTAAAAAATAATATCTTTGTCTACAGCTGGGGCGAACGTAAAAAGCATAAAAAAGGCAGGTATAAGGCCGTGGTTTACGGACGGAGTGTTACCAATGTTTATAAAATCGGCGAAACGGGAGAATAAGTTACTTACAGTTGGGTATTTGCAGCAACCAACACTCAGGTAAGCTGTATTTATCCTGAAGGATCAAAAGCTAATTTAGTTATTTGGTTTTATACCAGAAGCCCTGCCCTGTTTTCCGCACTTTTCTAAAATTCGATTTTTGGAATTTTGACTGATGTTGATTATCAATTACTTACAGAAATTATTTGGGTGTCCCAGGGTGTCCCAGCTATTTTTGGGTCATGTTTGTACGACAGAAGAAGAACAAG
>CAILLK010000120.1 GCA_903835005.1 uncultured Bacteroidota bacterium
AGCGCATCTACAAAGCCCTCGGATATAAACATGTACCCTTCACCCGAAAAAAATTTGTAGTCCCCCCTGCCGAAATCCGAAAGACACAACTACCTGATAATGACATTGGATTATCTGGGTAGTACGCAATGTGGGTTAAAAATGAAAGCATTGATATATAAATTGAAAAATGAGACGCAACATTGTATTTTTGCTCGATGAAATCCAACATAACCGTACAGGTAGAACTGGCAGAAGATAATATGCCTGAAAATATAGCCTGGATAGCACCAGATGGCGGTGTAAAAGACTGGCAAAACTCCAAAGCCATGCTTATGGGCTTCTGGAACGGGGAAGCTAAAGAAGCTGCAAGAATAGATTTATGGACCACCAAAATGCTGGTCAATGAAATGAATGATTTTTATTTCCAGACCTTTATGGGAATGGCTGACACTTATCACCGCGCCACTAAAAATGATGCGCTTTGTGATGAACTGAAGGCTTTTGCAAAAAGTTTCCACAATAAGGCAAATGCTGCGCTGGAGACCGGCGAAAACCAATAAAAAAACAAATTCCAAACTCCAAACTCCAATATATGGCTCTCGAAGAAAAAGTAATGGAAGAACTGAAGAACGCCATGCGTGCCAAAGATGAAGCAGCACTGCGTTCGCTCCGCGCCATTAAGGCCGCGATTATAATTGAAAAAACTTCGGAAGGTGCGAGTGGCGCCATCAGTGAAGCTACCGAAATAAAGATGCTGCAGAAGCTTGCCAAGCAACGCCGCGATTCGCTGGAAATATTTGAGAAGCAAAACCGCGAAGATCTTGCGGTTAAGGAAAGAGAAGAGCTGGCTATAATAGAAAAATTCCTGCCTAAACAGATGAGCCCTGATGAACTGCGTGCTGAACTGCAGGCCATCATTAGCCAGACCGGCGCCAAATCGCCTGCCGATATGGGCAAAGTGATGGGCGTAGCCAGCAAGCAGCTTGCAGGCAAAATAGATGGCAAGGCAATATCGGATATGGTGAAACAACTTTTGGCTCAATAATTAACCGGACTATTTTATAATTCCCAGGTGTGCCACACCTCTGAGGGGTGGCACACCTTTTTTGTTGTAATCAAACTATTTTTCTCCAGGATGATTACTTACAACTTTAGACTAAATACTCAAGACTAATTACTGAACCATGATCCTTGATGTAATCGGAATTATCCTTATTGTCCTGTTTTTCATCAGGGGTTATATGAAGGGGTTCGTCCTGGCGGCGTTTTCTGTACTGGCCATACTGCTGGGTATTATCTGTGCTTTAAAGTTGTCCCAGTCATTCGCAGCCTGGATGCTGGCAAAGGGTTATGTTTCTTCGGGTTGGGTGCAGGTGATCAGTTATGTACTGTTATTTATAGTTGTTGTGATTATTGTCCGGCTGATAGGCAAGCTGATTGAAAAAGCAGTTGAGACCTTAATGCTGGGAATTGTAAACAGGCTCATCGGAGGACTGATGTATGCCTTTATGGGAGCTGTGCTGTGGAGTTCATTACTGTGGATAGGAAGCCGCATGCACATCATTACTCCCGAAACAATCGCGGCTTCGCACACCTATACAAAGTTATCGCTGCTGGCACCGTGGTTCTTTGAGCAGGTAGGTAAATTGTTGCCATTTGCCAGGGATACTTTCAGTAACCTGGAACATTTTTTTGATACCATCAATCAGAAAATACCGGATCATGTGGGCGCTCATTGATAATTACGATTCGTTCACCTATATATTGCTGCATTATCTGCTGCAAACCGGTAATGAATGCGCAGTATACCGTAATGATGAAATTACAATCCGGCAGTTAATTAATTTCAACCCATCCCGGATCATTATTTCCCCCGGCCCCGAAACTCCCTTGCAGGCAGGTATTACTATGCAGGTCATTGATCATTTCCATAAGCATACACCGATACTTGGTGTATGCCTCGGCCACCAGGCATTAGGCATGTATTTTGGTGCAAAGCTGATCCATGCTGCTTATCCTATGCATGGCAAAACCAGTGAAGTGCATCATAACAGCCATCCTTTATTTCAGGGCATTCCATCTCCGTTTACTGCCATGAGGTATCATTCTCTCGCCGTTGATGATTTTGAAAATACGGGTCTTGAAGCCATAGCACATACCGGCGATGGAACAATTATGGCGCTGACGCATAACCAATATTCCTGCACAGGAGTGCAATTCCATCCTGAATCTGTGGGTACGGAATATGGATTGCAGCTGTTGAAGAACTGGGCGGAAATAAGATTATAAATTTCAGCCGATAACCAAATTTTGTAATTGCGCATCAACCATCCGTTATGCAGTATACTTATAAAATACACTTGCATAAAGGACCCAAAGGTGAGTAAATTGTTACATTACCTGCTTTGCCAGGTTGAATTACTTATGGAGAGGAAATTGTTGAGGCTATGATTATGGCGAAAGAAGAGTTAGAATTTTTTATAGAAGTGTAGCTGACAATAATATCCACACGGAATTTGATTTCCGTAAATTTTTCAATAATTGAAGTGCATGAATTGGTTTGCCTGTGCTTGTCAGGTAGTAGAGAACCAGCTTTTATTTATGTATATACAGTGTATCCGGGACGATGCCTGTGGGTGGTGGCGCAGAGTAGCCGGTGTCAGTATAAACAACTGTGCTGTCATTAATCAGTGCCGATACTATCCTGTTAAGACAAACCCCGCCCGAATTGCCGGATACAAAAGCATAGTTTCTTCCGGTTTGGGTAATATGGCTTATAGTATAGGTTTTATTAATTCCAGGAAGTTTCAAACTGTAATCATATTTAGCCGTCAATGGGCCGTAGGTAGTATTTAATTGGAATGTATCATTTCCGGTGACGTTTAACTGGAATAACTGAGAGTCAATAACGCTATCGAATAGATTATCCTGTTTGTATTTGTATACCATACCATAAGTGAAATCTGAAGCATTAAAGCCAGCTCCATAAAGGTATATGGTGCCATCGTAACATAAAGCTTCTCTGTTATGAGGCCCAGGGCATGATGAAAGCAAAATCATCATGCCAAAACACGGTAGCATTATTATTTTTTTCAGCAGATATTTCATAACAGCAATGCTTTAAAGATAAGCAACAAAAAGGCAAAGGGTATTGATATTATTGCCAGTCCTCATATTCCGCATTCCATTTTGCTTTTTCGCCCCATTGTCCCAGTCCAAACAATTTATTGAGCGCCATGGTTATACCTATTTCATTGTAAGGCCCTGAAATATGGTAGTAGGTTCGGGCATAATGTACCTGGAATTTATTCAGGTATAATCCCAGTCCGAAAGCGAAGCCGGCAAGGCCAGGATCCGTACTAATGGCCATCTCCCGGCGCTGCAGGTCGTTGTAAGAAACGGTTATTGTCAGTTTTTTAGCCAGCGAAAGTTCTGCCCCGAAAATGAAGTGACGAAATAACTTATCTGAAAATTGTGATCCGCTGCTCTTTACAGTATCGGTCTGGCCCAGGGAGTTGGTTCCTACCAGGTCGGCAGGGTTATCGTAGCGTATATCCCATTCATAAAGGTGATGAATAGTCATAAACAACCTCAGTGGCATATGCTTGAACCGCTTGGATACACCTAATTGCAGATCGAAAGGCACAGGCTCGGCAGGGGCAGTTGGGTCATATTTTTTGATCATCACACCCATATTTTTGGCGGTTGCGCCAAGGTCCCAGAGGTTGGAGGTATCGAAATAATTAATGCCTACATCCATAAGTAAAGCTCTGCCACTTGCCTGGTACAGGTCGGAATTGGCTAGTTTCAGATCAGCGCCATAACGCCAGTTTTCCAGGTATTTGCGCGATGCGCCCACAGTTATTGCATAATCATCGGGATGGAAAGTGCCGTTCTGGTTGCCGTTCTGGTCGGTTTGGGCAATGCTGCCATAATTAACATACTGCAGGCCGAAGAAAAAGGAGGTATTTATTCTGGCCATATGGTACCCATAGGCCAGGTTGGAGATACTGATACCATCATAGAAGTTGTTGTAGTTCAGTTCCAGCTCGTTGTGCAGCCCCGGCCGCATCATGGCAGGGTTTTGCAGTGCCAGAGAAATATCATCAACCGGTGTGGCAATACTTATACCCCCCATGGCCGATACCAGCGGCGAGTTGCTCATGCGCAGGTATTCAAAAGCAAACTGCCCGCCGGTGATCTGCCCCCGGCACACAGCACTACCAATAAACAACAGAAGAAATGTTGTAAATTTTAACAATCGCATAGATTTATAACGCCTTGACATCAATATTATTGCTTTTAAAAACCGGAAAACAAACCTTAATAGATATCAACCTCAATTTTCAGGTTCAAGTTACCTTCAGGAAT
The DNA here is from genome assembly GCA_903835005.1 of uncultured Bacteroidota bacterium. Taxonomy (GTDB): domain Bacteria; phylum Bacteroidota; class Bacteroidia; order Chitinophagales; family Chitinophagaceae; genus Nemorincola. The sequence continues at coordinate 4,354 of CAILLK010000120.1, forward strand.
ACAAAAGTCAGTTATATAGGCCGCAAATCAAAATCATAAAGCATCTTTCCACCTGTTTATTGGTTTTTCCCTAACTTTAACCGATGTCGAATTCGAACGTAAGGCCAGCTACTGATTTAAGCCCGCAGGAACGGGATTATGAAAATACTATCAGGCCCCAGACCATTGCCGACTTCTCGGGGCAGCCCAAGCTCATTGAAAACCTGCGCATTTTCATCAAGGCGGCCAATATGCGTGGCGAATCGCTCGACCATATCCTGTTTCATGGCCCGCCTGGACTGGGAAAAACAACCCTCTCTCGTATAGTAGCCAATGAACTGGGCGTGGCCATAAAGGAAACCAGCGGCCCGGTGATAGAAAAACCCGCCGACCTGGCCGGACTGCTCACCAGCCTTGAGGCGCGCGATGTACTGTTTATAGACGAAATACACCGCCTGAGCACCGTAGTGGAAGAATACCTCTATTCGGCCATGGAGGATTTTAAGATAGATATAATGATAGATTCAGGCCCTTCGGCCAGGTCTATACAACTTACCTTGAATCCGTTTACTCTTGTTGGTGCCACAACCCGCAGCGGCCTGCTTACAGCCCCATTGCTGTCGCGCTTTGGTATCAAATCGAGGCTGGAATATTATACCGCCGAGGTGCTGCAGCAGATACTGATCAGGGCTGCCGGTGTGCTCAATGTGCGCATAACAAGTGATGCAGCAGGCGAAATAGCCCGCCGCAGCAGAGGCACTCCCCGTATAGCCAATGGACTGCTGCGCCGGATGCGCGACTTTGCACAGGTGCTGGGCACAGGCGTGATAGACCGTGCCATAGTAGAGCATGGCCTCCGTGCGCTGAACGTAGATGAAAGCGGCCTGGACGATATGGACAACAAAATACTGGCAACGCTCATAGATAAATTCAAGGGTGGCCCTGCCGGTATCAACAACATAGCCACTGCGGTAAGCGAAGAAGCCGGGACCATAGAAGAGGTGTACGAACCCTTCCTGATACAAGAGGGCTACATAATGCGCACCCCCCGTGGCCGCGAAGCAACTGATAAGGCTTACAAGCATCTTGGGCGCACCAAGGAGAGCTCGCCGGGGACATTGTTTTAGAATGGCATAACATCACCAGGAAAAACAATATGCTTTAATGAATATTTCAATAAAATTGCTCAACTTTGTGTTTATGAAAGGGCCGGTAACTATTATTACGCATCCAACCACATCAGAAGAAGTAACTGCTATTAAAGCGCTTGTGAAAGCGCTTAAAATTAAATTTGAAATCAAAACAAAAGACGAACAACCTTATGACCCGGCTTTTGTAGCAAAGGTTCTTGAAGGAGATTTGGATTTTGAAACTGGTAACTTCAAGGCCATAAAAACAGAGGATTTATGGAAGTAGCCTATAGCTCAAAAGCACTGGAAGATATAGACTACTGGAAAGAAACCGACAATAAAAAAATACAGGAAAAAATCACCCAATTAATAGAAGACATTCAATCCCATCCCTCTACTGGTATTGGTAAACCTGAGCCACTCAAACATGCACTTGCCGGGAAATGGAGTCGCAAAATAGATAAAAAACATCGGGTTATATACGCCATAAAAGTAAATATTCTTTATATTTATTCACTAAAAAAACATTATTAGATTTAATTTTCTGAGTTAATTCATATTTGGTCTTTGGGTTCAGTTTTTATTACTGGATCTATTGCAAATAGCACTTTAAATTAGCTGCTTTTTATCTCATAGGTATCACTACCACCTTTTCATTATACCTGCTGCCCGCATCATCAGTTATGCTCACATTATATACTCCGGCAGGCAGGGCCACTACATTTAAAGTTTGCTGCTGGCCGGCGCCGCGGAGGGTTTGCACTGCTTCGCCCAGCATGTTCCGGAGGGTTATTGTATAGGGTTGGGTGAGGGTGGTTTTTATGGTAAGTTCTTCGGTGGCGGGGTTGGGGAAGATTTGACATCGTGGTTGTATTTCTATATTGTCTACTTTAACTGTATGCAAAGTTCCGCAAGAGATAGCATTGATATTTGTATAGGTCAATCCATTAAGAAAGCTCAAAATGCAATCATCATCAAAATAAGCATTGTGAGTTTCGCCTATCCCCAATTTATAAAATACAGGTGCGGGACCTTCACCATAAAGTGAATAATCTATGTACTCCACAGCATATGCTGGACTCAGGCTACATTGGCTGGTGTCGTACGGAAAGTAAAAAACATAATTTGATATGTGTGTATTTTCTTCCGGTATTAAAGTAGTGTCGGCTATAGAATAAACTGTATCATAAAAGATATAAGTCCCGTCATTAAGAATCAAGGCACAAGGATCGTCATAGTAGAGGCAAAGATCCGTACGGTAAGGACATGAATAATGTACCCCACTTAAAGTATAATTCACAGATCTTCCTGAAACTATCTTATTAATAACAGTGTCTAAAATATAGTCAGTATAATCGGAGTAGGAGGGATAGGCTAAAACTTCGTGATAAGATTCAATAATATCACCTACATTCCAATTGTGCAGTTGCTGGTCATTTGGATTAATAAAGTCAACTAATGAAAACCGGGTTATGTTTGTTGCAGGAGGTAAGCCTCCAAAGGTATTGATACTATTATAATTCAATGTTGATCTGTCTAAAAAGAAATCTAGTCCAGGCCTGTAAGTCGAATCAGGCTTATGATATGGGAAAGTATATAAATCAAAGATCTGAATAAAGCCATTATTCTTGCTGAGAATAATATTAAAACTATCTAAGGGATCAGATGAAACAATTCCAGCAGGATTCTTAGCAGTTATCATAATTGTTTTGATTGAATCAAGAGTACCTAAAACAGTCATAGTATCACCAGAAAGCATTGTCGCCTCATAGTAAAGTGTACTGGTATCCTGGTAAAACACCCAGGTATCACCTGGATTGGCTTTTGTTTTGATTATAACTGAATCATTCCAATAGCTATCAAACAGGAATGTGCCGTCATTTTTCTGCAATACCCTTTTTCCTAACCAGCTTCCACCAGAAGAATCTAAAGTTGTGCTACTTACAATCCCACCTGGATTGTACGCCCCTCTGGGCGTATGAAACGGATAATAAACAGTAGTATCGCCCATAGTCCTCACCGAGTCTATCCTGATTCCCCGCAGGTAGCCATTGCCATTAATGAAATAATGCTTCACACCGGCCTGGAGGCATTGGTAATTCTGGCTGTATCCGGCAAATGGGAGGGACAATAACAGAGCAAGTACTATTTTTTTCATTGCTATGGTTTTGATATAAAATGTATATAACAAAAACCATGCCGGATATTTAATCACTCAAGCTTTGGGCTAATTTACTTCCTTTCTATTTTCAGTGAGCGCAGCATATCGTCCGTTAGTGCATCGGTATAGATGCCTGCACCATTTACCAGGATCCCTTTCAATGTATGTTTATGATCTGATATAGCATATACTGTTGCCTCATCTGCAGGGTCGGTCTCGCCTTCAAAACGGTATACTTTGTCTATAACAAACTCATCATGATTGAGTTTGAAAAGACTTTCCTTGCATTCGAGGCAATTTTCCTGCAAATTAAAATCCTCGGTATAACCTTCCTTTCTCAGCAGGTTGATAACCTCCGATACTGTTGTCATTGGTTCCATATTGTAAAGTTAGTTTATTTGGCCGGTAAAAATAAACAGGTGCAAAATGTATCAATTGCGCACATAAAAATACCCCGGCTATGCCAGGGTATCAAATTTATTATCCTTATCCTTATTGTTTCTGAACTGAGAACCTGATTACTTTGCTCTGGCCATTCTGGCTCAGATGCAGCAGGTAAATACCATCGCTTATATCGCCAAGTCCTATTGTTTTTTCGAGCTGATTGTTAACTGGTGTTATTGAGCCGGTAGTTATAACCTGGCCAAGAATGTTGGTTACCGTATACGCTACCTGGTAATTGCCGGTAACAGTGCCCCTGATGGCAAAAGTGCCGTTGTTGGGGTTAGGGTACAGGCCAATGTCAGTAAGCAAAGCCGATACCTGCGTTACGCCTACATTGCTCTCTGCAATCAACACATTACTGTTGCCAATGGAGTCGGGTAACGGGCATTGCATATTGCTTTTCACCTGTAGGTATATGGTATCAGGTGCATTAACTGATGTCAAGGTATATACATCCGCATTGGCACCAGCTATAGGTAGTCCGTTTTTAAACCACTGGTAGCTCGGGTTTGTACCTCCGTTATATACCGATGAAGTAAAGGTAACTGTAGCGCCGGGGCTGACATGCGCACCAGGCGATGCGGAAATATACACCAGCGGCGCATTGTCAATCATATTCATCTTTATGGTATTGCTGGGCGCATGCACCGGAGAAGGGCAAAGCTCACTGCTGCTGATGGCGCAATAAACAAGCTCCCCATTGGTAAGCGTTGCCGAAGCCCAGGTGTTGCTGATGGCGCCAACCACAGGCATACCGCCTGCATACCACTGATAGGATGGGCTGGAACCTCCATTAACAGCTGATGCAGTGAAATCTACCATAGTACCCAGGCAAAGTGTATCGGCAGCTGCTCCATAGGTATAGCCGGGTGTGGCAGAAATATTGGCAGATACAGGAATGGTGGGGTTAACTACAACCACATCTATCTGGAGGAGGGAAGGGCATCCCTGAAATGTATCATTTACATAATAATTGCCTGCCATAGCCAGAGTAGCGGATGTAATTGTCGGATTCTGTAATGTGGATGTAAATCCACCTGGCCCGCTCCAGTTCCATGTAAGACCGGTAGAGGTAGTTCCCGGATCGGCTGTAAGTGCAATAGTAGTGCCCTGGCAAACTGCAGTTGCACCAACAGTTGGTGTAGGGGGAATAGTGCTGTTCACGGTAACTGAAACTGTTGAAACCGCAGCAGGGCACCCGTTATGGGTAGCTGTAACACTATAGGTGCCGGTATAGGCAGCTGTGATACTGCTGATAACCGGATTTTGTACAGTTGAAGTAAATCCGGCAGGGCCTGCCCAACTCCATGCCGATAAAGTATAAGGGGCAGCATCATATAGCCGGAGTGTTCCGCTCGCGCATACCGGTGAATTTGAAGTAGCAGTGGTGGCAGAAATTGAGGGTACGATATTAATATTGTAGTAATCATCGGGAGAAGTGAATGCAGGGTTGCTTGCTACAACCCGAATCCGGTAGCCTGTGCCGGAAGCTGTACCGGGAATGGTACAAACTATGGTTCCTGCACCTGTTCCTGTAAGTGTTCCTATTGTCACAGCTCCGGCAAAGTTGCCGGTAGCATCAGACAACTGCACACTGAAAACATTACCTGCTGTAAACTGAATTGCAGGGACAGTGGTGTAGACATTCAATGTGCCACCCGCACAAACCAAAGTATCGGTAAAAGGCTGGAGAATCGAAACCTGGCTCTCCAGGTTGATCTTTGCAACAAAGCCATCGTAAACACCACCCGCATTGGCTGCCTGGTAAGTGCCAGTTGTGGATATGCCTCCAGCGCCATACAAGCCATTGCTGGAAGAATATCCGGCTATTACCAGTTGCCCGTTCGATGCGTCTGATGCTACACCATTGGCATAATCATAAAAAGAGCCGCCAAAATAACTGTCCCAGAACATCTGGCCTAAAGGATTTATTTTTGCAATGAACGCATCATAATCACCACCTATGGCAGCCTGGCTGCTGTTGAGTGTAGCTATGCCTGTTGTACTGAAAGTGCCACCAACAATTACCGGGTTTCCAAAAACATCGAAACAAACAGCCTGCCCGTAATCAAAGCCAGTGCCTCCATAATAGCTGCTCCATTGCAGGGAACCGGTATTGGTCAGATAGGCAACAAATGCGTCCTGAACACCACCATATGCCGGCTGGAATGCATTCGCCGATGCTACACCTGAACCGCTTGTGGTATTACCCACAACCGCAAGATTTCCGCCGCCGTCTGAAGCGATGCAATTTCCGATTTCGGTAGAAGTGCCGCCAAAATAAGTGCCCCAGTTGCGGGTTCCGGCAGAATTAAACTGTGCTATAAATGCATCCTGTGTGCCACTGAGCGATGCCTGGTAAGCACCGGCAGAAGCAATATTAATAACGCTGTTGGTCTGGCCGGTTATATCAATATTACCCAGTCCATCACAAACCACGCCCATTCCTGTTTCCTGTGCTGTGCCGCCATAATATGTAGACCATTGAATAGAGCCCGACGAATTGAATTTAGCCAGAAATGCATCAGTTGGTCCGCTGATTGCAGACTGGTATGATCCTCCCGTAGAAATAGAAGTTGTACTGGCTGTCTGGCCGGTTATGTATACATTATTACCAGAAGCATCTGTTGCCACGCCATATACAAAATCATTTCCGGTGCCGCCTATGAAAGTACACCACTGGCGGCTTCCTGCATTGTTTAATTTCAGCAGAAAGCCATCATCACCACCATTATTTACCTGCTGGTAAGCCCCGAAATTGGTGAAGTGGGGTGGCGGGCCTGCGCCGTTGGGGCAGGTAGTGTAGCCGCCAATATAAATATTCGGTGATGCAGCATTATCCAGCGCCAGGCAGGTAGCCTCAGTGGTTCCTGGATTGCCTGCATAATAAGTGGCATAGTCAAGGAGGCCTGTGCTGGAGAATTTAGCAAAAAACATATCGAATGGTCCGCCAGAAAATACAGTCTGGTAAGCCCCTCCGGTGGCTATCCCTGAATTGCTGGAAGTGTACCCGCATACATAGGATTGATGGAAATTATCTTCCTTAACTGCCGTGATCACATCTTCGAGTGTACTTCCGAAATAGGTACCCCATGACAGAAGCGGATCAATGGTAAGTGATCCCTTGTAGTCGCCTGTTTTAAAACTAACAATATTTTTATTCAGCTTAAAATTGGTGGCAACTTTTCTGCCGGTTGCAGTTTCGTAGGCATAAGGTGTATTCTCAGTTATAGTCCCCATTGGTGTAATGGCTGTAAGGCTGCCATCATTGGTTACCGACAGTTTAGTTGCACCGCCGTATTTCAGCTTGATATCATTCACATTTCCTCCTGGCCGAACCACAAAGTCATACTCTACATTATTATCTTTCACATAAAGTACCCAATCGATAGATGGGTAAATGTTTTTATAGACTATACGGTTATAAGCATGTGCAGTAACCCCGTTTTCATTTCCAAGGCCTGGCATAATATAGTTTTCATAATAGGCCTGTTCTTCTCCTGAGGTTGCTTTTGCAGATGGATCAGCGCCAAGAAGTGTAACATCCATCCGGTACATCGACATTTTTAAGTCGCGCGGCGAATTGCCTTCCACCTTTCTGAACTGGTAGTGAAGCTGGCCCTTGCCCACAAAAAGATTCATGCCGGGAGTAGACAGTTTATATTGAATATCATTACAGGCCATATTATCCTGAGCCCTTAATTGTCCTTTATTCTCAATGAATGAAACCGGCTTTCCAAGACCGCCGCCCACAGTTGCCTGTTTTGCATCTTTGGCCATCACGGAGAAGGGCAACAGACAGCTCAGCACAAGGGAACAGAATTTAGTACCACTAAAATACATATACTATAGTTTTATTGGTTATTTATACAGACTGCAAAGTAATAATTATACAGGAAATTTTAAAGTTTTTATTCAGCAGTTATAAAATAGGGCAGCAAATACTATGCCAGACTCCGGAACCAGGGGAAAAAGCTGGAATGAAGTATCAATGGATCAGTTCGACATTCATAGATCTTTGGTCTGGAGCAGTAGTTTCAATAGTTATCCATAAATAAGGTTTTTGTAATAATTCCAAAGCTTTTTCCGGCCATTCAATAAAGCAGGTGGCTTCCCCGGCAACTGCGGCTTCAATACAGTCTTCCATTCCGGCGTTTATAGCTTCTGCGGCATCTTTAAGCCGGTACCAGTCCATATGCCAGATAAACTGGTCTTTGTCGTTTTCTGAATAATGGTATTCATTGATCAGTGCAAAGGTTGGGCTGCTTACTGCATCCTCCACCTGCAACATATCGCACAGGTAGTGGATGAAAGTGGTTTTGCCGGCACCCATTTCTCCGCTGAATGCAAACAAATTAAACTCATTTGTTACTTCCCAAAAACGCTTTACAGCATCTTCTATCTGATTTAAACCATAGCTTACTTGCAGCAACTGAGTATTCATAATCTGGCAAAATTACATGGATTCTCGTACTGATAAAAGTTGTTCAGCAATCCACAATGGTAGGAATGATTTTTGGTAGTAAAATATGTTTGGCTTAAAAAGGAGGTATTTGATTGATTACTTATAAGAGATTGTATATTTGCACCTGAAGTTGATAAATGTAAGATTGAATCCGTGAAAATCAGTTTAGCAAAATACATTATAGTAGCGTGGTTTTCATTTCTGCTGCTCCTGGGCAACACGCCCATGGATTTTATTCATCTATTTGCTGATCATAAAGATACAATTCATCACGAACATAAAGGGCTGGTAATAGAAAATAAGCATCACCATTGTGCATTTCTTTCTCTTACACTTACTTCATTTATCAATGATTACACTATTCCATTCGTACCATTCAGATCAATTGTTCACGGGGCAAAATATACATTTGCTGGTGTAAACTATGTACAGAGGTGCATAGTTGCAGTATCACTGAGAGGGCCACCTGCTGCCTGATTCCCCTGCCTTTCTGACAATCATAATATTATCACAGTATTCTGAATCCGCATTCGGAGTTACTGATGATGGTATTAATTATTTTATTCTAAAACCATAAACAATGTTTAAGTATAGCTCAATTCTTTTTATACTCCTGTTTTTTCAATTCTCACTTCACGCAGCATTAACAGGCAACAACACTTTAAAAGGCTATGTAAAAGATAAAAACGGCAAACCAATGGAGGGCGCCATAGTTGAAATACCTGATCTTAAAGTAGGTACAATTGCAGACAGCAGCGGTGCTTACCTCATCGAAAACCTGCCAACCGGCAAATATGTTGTAATTGCCAGTTTAATCAGTTATTCCAAATCCAGCTTAACGGTTACAATAAACGGCGATGTGAAACAGGATTTTGTGCTGAACGAAACCGCTATAGAAAGTAAGGAAGTAGTTATTACCGGCCAGTCGAAAGCGACTGAAATTAAAAGAAGCCCTGTGCCGGTGGTTGCTATCAATAACGAATACCTGAAAACGAATATCAGTACCAATATTATTGATGCGCTGGTTAATGTGCCGGGTGTATCTGCAGTAACAACGGGGCCCAATGTATCGAAACCTTTCATTCGTGGGCTGGGATATAACCGGGTGCTCACCTTGTATGATGGAATGAGGCAGGAAGGCCAGCAGTGGGGCGATGAGCATGGTATAGAAGTAGATGAATACAGTGTAGACAGGGTGGAACTGGTGAAAGGACCGGCCAGCCTTATTTACGGATCTGATGCACTGGCAGGTGTGGTCAACCTGATACCGACCCCGCCTGCGCCGGATGGAAAGATAACAGGTACTGTAACCAGTGAATACCAATCGAACAATAACCTGGTAGGCGGATCGGGCATGATGACCGGGAATCAGAACGGATTTACCTGGCTTGGCCGTATATCGCATAAACAGGCTATGGATTATCAGGACCCGGTAGATGGCCGTGTTTATGGCACCAACTACAACGAAACGGATGCCAATGCCACATTCGGTATTAATAAAAAATGGGGCTTTACACATCTTGATCTCAGTATGTTCAACGACCTGCAGGCCATACCCGATGGCAGCAGAGATTCGGCTACCAGGCAGTTCACCAAACAGATAACTGAGATAGATACCTTCCGGCCGGTGGTGAGCAATAAGGAACTGAATACCTATGCCATTCCCACGCTTCATCAGCATATACAGCATTACCGGGCCATGCTCTCCAACAGTTTCAACCTGTGGGAAGGGCAACTGATAGTGAACGCAGGCTTCGAACGCAGTATCCGCCAGGAATTCAGCCATCCGGAATACCCGGATATGGCAGGGCTTTACCTGCAATTGAATACCTATACCTACGATGTTAAGTATAATTTCAAAAGCCTGGGTGGCTGGGATTTTACCGCCGGTGTAAATGGCATGTACCAGACCAATGACCCTACTGAAGGGACTGACTTTATTATACCAAAGTACAACCAGTTCGATTTCGGGCCTTTTGCTGTGTTTAAGAAAAATATTGGCAAGCTCGATATCTCTGGCGGAGTCCGGTATGATATGCGCACTTTTCATAACGATGCACTGTATACCAACCCTAATCCGGTTACTGGTTTTGATATGCCTGTTGGTAGTAATTCACCTGGTGCTGATACAGTATTCAACAACTACAGCCATACATTTACAGGTATGACCTACAGTTTAGGTATGACCTATCTTTTTTCTAAATCATTTGCTATAAAAGCCAATATAGCCCGGGGATTCCGTGCCCCTAATATTGTTGAGATTTCGGCTAATGGTGTGCATCCCGGCACTAATACCTACCAGATAGGCAATAATGAGCTGAAGCCTGAATTCAGCCTGCAGGAGGATATAGGTGCAGAATTTACTTCGCAACATGTATCAGTAAATCTATCGGTGTTTAATAATGATATCTCCAATTACATTTACAACACATCGGTGGCCAATTCGAAAGGGACCGACTCAATTGCTAATGGAAATACTTATTTCAGGTATGTGGCTGCAAATGCAAGATTGTATGGTGGTGAGGCAAGTGTGGATATACATCCGCATCCGCTCGACTGGCTGCATTTTGAGAACAGCATTTCGGTAGTATATGCCCTGAATGAAGGAGGCCCCGGAATAACAATCAATGATAACAACAGATACCTGCCGTTCATTCCTCCGGTACATGGTATCTCTGAACTGCGGGGCGCATTCAAGCATCCGGCAAAAGGACTTGCCAACTTATATATGAAAGTGCAGGTAGCTATGTATGCAACCCAGAACCGGGTTTACCTGGCCAATAATACCGAAACAGTTACTCCTGGCTATACCCTTGTGAACCTGGGTGCAGGAACAGACATTACTGATAAGAAGGGAAAAGTATTGTTTAATATCGGGTTGTTTGGCAATAACCTTTTTGACGTGGCTTACCAGGACCATCTCAGCCGGTTGAAATATTTTGAAGAGTACCCAGCAGATCCGCGCGGTCATTCAGGTATTTATAATATGGGCAGGAATATTGGCATTAAATTATTGGTGCCTTTCGGTGTCAGGTAGATGACAATTTAAGAATCATGATTTGGTTTACCAATGACTTTGAACGAAGTTATTGGTAAACCATTTTTTTAAAACGGTTTGCCTGCAGCCCCGCTTATAATAGCATTCCGCACAAAAGGCAATGCCTTCATGGCTTTTATGAAAAAGGCAGTAGTGCGGTCTTTCCCGAAATTGGATTGCACCATGCGGCCAATAGCAGTGCGGTTATTGAAGTTATCCTGCCATTCATCCGTATAGTTATCCTCCATAGTCTCCCTGCTTATATTGCCTTTCAAAAAATCATTGATCTCTGTATCAGCCAGCATTGCTGAATGAAGGGCCATGCTCATACCATTGCCGCATAAGGGGGTAATTACGCCCGCAGCATCGCCAAGTAGCAGCACATGATCCAGTACCTGTTCTTTCTTCTGGAAGCTGATCTGGGAAATGGTCATTGGCGCCTCATACAGAAATTCAGCATTTCCGAAAATTTGTTTCAGCCAGGGGTTTTTCATTAATACCTCCCGCTCCAGTTGTTTAATATCATTTCCGCTTTTCCGGAGTGCTCCGGCGGTTGTCAGATAGCACAGGCAGCATTTATTGTCTTCAATCTGCGATATGCCGCAATAACCATCGGTGAAATTATGCAGGCCTATCAGGTTGCGGGGCCAGTCGTAATTGATGTGGTACTTAATGCCTGTATAATTATTGAGCGCCTTCTTTTTCTCCAGGGTAAATGGCCGTTTAGATTTTATGTCCAGCTTGCTCCGTTTGCCCCAGGTGCCACAAACAACACGGGTTCCAAAAACGTCATTGCCCGCTTCAACTTTGAAGGAGCCATTGTTCCAGTGTATTACTTCCACCTTTGTGCGGGTGAGTAATTTTACTCCTTCATTTATTGCCAGATCAGCAAGTGCAGCATCCAGACGGTATCTGCTGATTCCGAAACCACCCTGTGGCAGTGAGGTAATTACTTCATTTCCCCTGTTGTCGGTAACCTGAAGTTTACTGATTACTGGCAAGCTCATTTCTCCAACCGGCAATCCCAGCTTTTCCAGGAAAGGCTTGCTCTCCATACTAATGTACTCACCACAAACTTTATGCCTTGGGTATGCATCTTTTTCCAGGACCAAAACAGCATAATTCCTGCGCTGCAGCAAAATAGCCAGCGATAAACCAGCAAGGCCACCACCTGCTATTATCACATCATAAGTAGTATCAGTATTCATTGTGTACACAAATTAAATACCTGAAAGCCCACTGCCATTTTATGGTATAATTCTTTATGCCGGCAGCTTTTAACAATTGCACCCAATCATCTTTTATGAATCCCCGCATCACAGAAAGCGGGGCATCATTTTTCACAAGATACGATTTTGAAAAGGCTTTGGTAAGATACTTTATGGAGTAGTATGCCAGAAAATGGCGTTGAAGGTCATTGATAAAGAAGCCCATTGTGCTGTTTGCTTTCAGCCATAGCAATTGTTCTATCAGTTGTTCATCAGTAAAATGATGGCAGAATAAGGACGAGAAAATTAAATCAGGCTTTTCATCCTGCCATGTAACATCCCTGTAATCATTACAAATCCAATTAACATCCTGGGTGCAATTCTGCCTGGCATATTCTATACACTCCTTCTTGATATCTATACCGGTTAATGTATATTCTAGTCCTTTCTTTTTCAGAAACTGACTTATAGCTGCAAGGTTATCCCCGCCACCACATCCTATTTCAGCTATATTCAGGACTTTGTTTTGCGTTTCATTTTTTAGAAAATATTCAATCCCTTTGCAGGTAATACTATGACCTCCGAGCAGTGTATTAATAGCATTCAGCTCCTGCATGTTCAGTAAGATATCACTGAATGGTATATTGTCTGCATCCAGCAATTCCTTCTGGTATGATCTGCCTGGCATCCTCATACAATGCTAAGAATTATACTCTCCATAGTCAGGCCCGGACCGAATGCTGCAGCGAAAATAATTTCACCTTTTTTATCCCGGTTCTGGTGCCATACTTCATTTAAAACAAACATTATTGTAGGTGAAGACATATTCCCGTAGTTCTTCAGCACATCATAGCTCACTGCCAGAACTTCATCACTGATCTTCAGACCATCGCTGATTGCCTTTAATATGCGCTTCCCTCCCGGGTGTATACACCAATGATTTATCGCACCGCTATTATATCCCGCCCTCTGCAGTGCCCTGTCTTTCATAGGGCCAATATCGGCACGGAAAATATCAGGTACTTCGGCCGATAGAGTCATTAGGAAACCGGTGGATGATAAATTCCAGGTCATGCTCTCTTTTTCGTCTTTAAGTACCTCTGAGTAAAAGCTATCCAGTTGAAGACCGTCATTGTTATTTTCATTTCCACTTACGAGTACGGCAGCACAGCCGTCTCCGAAAATAAGCGGAGCAGTTATAGTATCCTCGGAAAAGGTTTTCTGAAAATGGAGGCTGCATAACTCAGTACATATTACCAGTACATTAGCTCCAGGCTGTGCGGTAACAATATCATTGGCCATCTTCAGTCCGTGTATTGCCGCATAGCATCCCAAAAAATTTATTGCCGTCCTGCCAATATCTGGTCTGAGGTTCATTGCTTCCATCAATTGGAGCTCGAGTCCCGGTGCACTCATGCCGGTGCAGCTTACGGTTATTAAGTGGGTGATGTCTTTTTTGTCCATTACTCCCTCAAGGCACTTTGTAGCAGCGATTGACGACAATGGCAACGCATACCGCTGAAACCATTTCATCCTGTGCTCCAGGTTAGGGAATGGTTCCAGATCAACTGATTTAGGAAAAAACTGCCATTCATCCATCGGTAAAGTAAAATCCGGTATTACCGAATACCGGTTATCAATACCACTATGCTCATATAGGTATTTCAGTATCCGCTTTTCCTTTTCTCCGGCGCCATAGGCGCCCTCCATAAAATCAAGCAGGCTCTTTTGGGTATGCTTATATTGAGGAACTTCGGTAGCTATGGAAATTATTTTTGCCAATCCAATTTGTGTTAGTACATGTAATGTACGGCATAATTCACTTTTTGGCCTTTATAATGGTATTAATTTATTCTATGCCATATCGGATATAATGCAATATTCTGTTGGAACGAATACGGCTATAATATGCGGGAGTTAAAATTATTCCTCAATTCAAACAGCATGATTACCTGTTTAAAAAATACGCTCTGAACAAAGCCAGTTCTTTTAATTCTACCGCTTCATATTTCTCAAATAACTGATCACCTACCTGGCTTCGAATGGCTGAAATGCCAACATCTATCAGACGAAGGCCCTGAGTTGTCAATAAAATATTATCAAAAGCCTCTCCTGAAATATTGGATGGCCTTTTCAAATCCCGGTGAACAAATCCGGCTGCATGTAATTGTTTTAATTCGTCCTCAAAAACATCCAGCCATAAATCCCTCTTTTCAACTTCATAAGACCGGTAATCTGAACCATAAATCCGCTCCATTACCAATGCTTCTGCCTGCAATTCTTCTATGTAATCCAGCCTTATAAACTGGCAGACCAGGCCATTTACTGCATTGGCATATTTCATTTTCTCCGCTTCAGATCCTATGTCCGACCGGGTATCATCAACAAATAATTTAGCTACCTCAGTTTCTGTAAGTGCAATTACCCTGTTGTTATTCCCGGAAGAAAGAAGACGGGGGTATTTCATCTTTTCTGTGGCTTTTATCCTTATTAAACAAGATCTGCCGTACTAACTGGCAAACCCACAATCTCCCTCACAGCTTCTGCAATCCCTTTAGCATCATAACCACATTCGCGGTGCAGTTCTTCCGGCTTGCCATGCTCTACAAACCTGTCAGGAATACCCAGCATTTTTACTTCAGGAGTGTAGTTATGTGCGGCCATAAATTCAAGTACTGCGCTGCCAAATCCACCCACAATCGTTCCATCTTCCACAGTAATGATTTTGCTGTAAAGTTGGGCAACCTCATGGAGCATAGCTTCATCAAGCGGCTTTACAAAGCGCATATCGTAATGGGCAGGGTAAATATCCTCGGTGGCCAGTTCTTTGCACGCAGATACTGCAAAATTACCAGGGTGGCCAATGGTGAGTATTGCTACTTCGTGCCCATCTTTTATTTTCCTTCCGGTACCGGTTTCCATTGCTTCAAAAGGAGTGCGCCACTGAGGCATTACGCCCTGGCCTCTCGGATACCTTATAACCCATGGGGCATCAGTTTCGGGCAGTTGGGCAGTATACATCATATTGCGCAGTTCGGCTTCATTCATTGGTGCACATACCACCATATTGGGTATGCAGCGCATATAGGCAATGTCGTAAGCGCCATGATGTGTAGGGCCGTCATCGCCTACCAGTCCGGCTCTGTCGAGGCAGAAGATAACCGGTAGCTTCTGAATAGCTACATCGTGTATCACCATATCATACGCCCGCTGCATAAAGCTGCTGTATATGTTGCAGAATACTTTGAGCCCCCTTGTTGCCATACCGGCACTGAGGGTTACTGCGTGCTGCTCGGCAATACCCACATCTATAGCGCGGTCGGGCATCACATCCATCATAAACTTCATAGAGCTGCCCGATGGCATAGCAGGGGTTATACCCATTACCAGCTTATTCTGTTCCGCCAGTTCCACAAGGGTATGCCCGAATACATCCTGGTATTTGGGTGGCTCAGGTACCAGCGATATTTTTTTATTGATCTTACCGGTTATCTTATCAAATGTACCGGGGGCATGCCACAAAGTCTGGTCTTTTTCGGCCAGGCCATAGCCTTTACCTTTCACTGTTTTTATATGCAGCAGTTTTGGCCCCGGAATATCATTCAGCCCCTTCAGTGTTTCTGTAAGCTTAAGTATATTATGCCCGTCTATCGGACCGAAATACCGAAGCCCGAGAGCTTCAAATAAATTACTGCTTTTTGATACGATCCCCTTCAGCCCCGCCTCTATCTTAGATGCCATTTTCTGGAAATCTTTGGTAGGCATTTTGCCCAGCAATTTCCATACATCATCCCTGAATCGGTTGTAGGAATGGGAGGTGGTAATATCGGTCAGGTATTCTTTCAGTCCGCCCACATTCGGGTCAATGGACATGTTATTGTCGTTGAGTATGATCAGCACATTGGCATTGCTTACACCCGCATGGTTCAGCGCCTCGAAAGGCAATCCGGCTGTCATTGCGCCATCGCCTATTACCGCTATATGTCTGCGGTGTTCCTCCCCCTGGTATTTTGAAGCAATAGCCATACCCAGTGCTGCCGAAATAGATGTGGAGGAGTGCCCCACTCCGAAAGTATCGTATATGCTTTCACTCCGCTTAGGGAAGCCACTAATACCACCATATTTCCTGTTGGTATGAAAAACCTTGCGCCTGCCGGTCAGGATTTTATGCCCGTATGCCTGATGCCCTACATCCCAGATCAACTGGTCATCCGGTGTATTAAATACATAATGCAGTGCAACAGTAAGTTCCACTACACCCAGGCTGGCCCCGAAATGTCCGCCATGCACACTCACACAGTCTATAATAAACTGCCTCAATTCATCACAAACCTGTTGAAGCTGTTGTTTATTCAGCTTTCTCAGGTCTTCCGGTGTGATTATCTGGCTAAGTAAAGGCCCTGCTGCAATTTCTTCCATGCACTTATTTAAGTATTAACCTGTAAAAATAAATAAAAAAATAACGCTTACCTTGATATGATTATAAAAATAAACGTTTGGTACATAGGTTATATCAATTTTTGTGCCTGTTTTTATTAGTTTACTTGATGTTTGGTATACTTTAGGTTTTGCAATCTGGCCTTGTATATGAACCAAATGATTATTAAAACGGCCATTTTCAATAAGAAAACGAAATAAACTGGCTTATAAATGAGCTACATTGATGATAAAGGTATATCGGTTTTATTAACAATAATTAACCCGAAAACCCCGATGATCATTGTAATAATGACATCAGTTTTTCATCCCTCTGGTATACATCCCGGGCAAACCGGATATGTTTTCCGGTAGTATCTTCAAAAGCGGTGAGGTAGGCAATATGAACAGGTATTTTATTTTTAAGGTACTCATAACGGGTTTTATGGGTACTGATAACGGTATCGAGCCGGTCAATGGTATATCTTTTCTTTTCGAGTTCAGATAGGATAAAAACTGCCATTTCCTGTGGATGGTGCAACCGGATACAGCCAGAACTCAATGCCCTCAGCCGCTTGCCAAAATCGTCCCGGTGCGGGGTGTCGTGCAGATAAATATCCCAGGGGTTGGGTAGATTGAATTTCACATACCCTAATGAGTTGTCATCGCCGGGGGCCTGCTTATAGGTGTAATTTTTATAGTTGCGGGGCGAGAGTGAAGAGTAAGCTACCACCTTTCCGTCTTTATCATAAACCTTTAATCCCTTTTTTGTCAGGTAACTTTTACCACTCTTCTGCATTCCGGGTATCACATCTTTCTTCAGTATGGTAGGAGGCACTCCCCAGTCGGGATTGATGACAATGTTGGTCATAGTTGCAAACAGTGATGGGGTTTGCCGTTCCGGTTTACCCACTACCACACGCATGTGCATCGCATTTTCACCGCCCTTCCGCAGAAACAACTCCGCCAGCGGCACATCTACAACAAGGTACAGGTCGCCGAATTGCTGCTGCATCCATCTCACCCGTTCCATATTGGCCAGTATCTTACTGATAAATGTATCTATTGGAGTGGCAAGGTGAGCCAGGGTATTACTGTCGAGCTTGCCTGAGGGCATAATTCCGGTATAAGCCTGGTAGGCAAAAATCAATTGCTTCTGCTGGCTTATAGTGTCATTTTGGATAGTTTCCACCCATGGCATCTCAGCTTTCATCAGCCATTTTATGTTTGCGAGCGCTTGAGAATCGGGATGCAGCGACTGGTCGATATTTTCAAGCGCTTGTGTAAATGTAGTATCTGCCTGCAGCAGGCTGTATCGTTTATATTCATCGCGCAGCAACTGGTATGTGGGCACCTTGCTCCGGAAAAGGTCGAGCGATGGATAACCCTCGCTTGCATTTACCAGCAACGCCGGGGCATTCCAGGTGGTATCATTCACATGAAACCACAATGAATCGGCCTTCTTGGGGTTGATACGCCCAACCAGCAGTTCTTTTGCAGCAATCAGGTAGCAATGGGTAAGTAGAGTATCGAGCTGAATGGCATCAGTAAGTGAATTTTCCTTAGTGGTATCCATTTTCTCCTTCAGTAGATTTAGGGCAGTAAGGTGAAAACGTGCCGTATCCAGGCCATCCCAGTATAAGTCTTCCAACTCTGTAAGCAGCCTTGATACACTTTTTTTGGGAACATAATTCGACTTTAGCCATACCGGCTGATAACCGGTCTCCTGGTAGGTTATCCTTAATTCATCATTTACCGACCGGATATGCCTGATACCGGTGGTATCAACCGGCTTCAGCAATGATTGCAGCTTCTGTGGAAAGGGCTCGTCTGCTACCACCACAACTCCGGGTTTCCCGGGATGATGATTGCACGATAAGATATAAGATAAAGACAGCACTAAACACAACAGATACCCCGCTTTCATGGTAAAAACATTAACTCGCAAATAACAAGACCAAACATTAATTTTATATTAGTAATCAAAAATTACAGCCTTTTAAGCTAATATCCGGCCTGGTAACAGAAATTACATATAGCCGGGATATGCACCGTATCAATGCATTACGGACTGGTATAGCTAAAAGGTATAATTGATTTGTAAAATTACGATTTTTTGGGGGGAATGCCTAATAGGTGGCATGAAGTTACTTCTAAAAAGGTATAGGAAGATATGATTTTAACTCAGGAAGAGGTGGCTGAACACATTAGTACTTCAAGGAATTATATTACAAGGCTGGAAAATGGTAAACATGATGTTGAAGTAATGATTTTGAAGAAGATTCTTAAGGCAGTGTTGAATAAGCGGTTGATTATTGCTATATAGAAATATTCAATATATTTTGATTAAGATTTAAGAAATGGACATTGAAATATACTGTATTTAAGATTGGAAACAGTTGAATGATCGCCAGTATTTATCCTTATAAATATCATAGGTGATAGATAGCTTTTCAGAATATTTTATTGAAATATCATATGTTACCTTAGAAGGTTTCCTGAATTCTTTGCATGCAAAATAGATCTCCTTTAAATTATCTGAAGTTTCTCTGCCAATATTTAAGTATCCTTCAAAATCTTTGAGTTGATCGAAAATCTTATTTTCTAATTTATCAAGCAACTCATAAGTTTCATCATCCGGCATTCCATTATTGTTGATCCCCTTGTATCCGATTTTAATGTGTAATATCCATGGGTGAGATGCTTTAGCATCCCAATTCAGTAAATCACTATTCATAATAGCATACAATGCATTGCCCTCTTCTGATGTTGCTTTATAAGAATTAGGTAACGACATACAAAATTAACCCAAAAAAATTTGTTTATTTGGAAAATAGTTGTATCTTTGAGGTATAATCGTAACCCAAATGAGCACAAATACAAATCAAATGCCGCAAGATTTCAATAGCTTAATCGAAGTTATTGAATATTTCACAGACGAAAAAAAATGTCTGGATTACCTTATGGCACAACGTTTTGATGGTGCTATTGCTTGCCCTCATTGCGGTGGTTCGAAAGTTTATTGTTTCTCCGATGGCATACGTTTTAAATGTGGTTCATGCCGCCAACAATTCACCGCTAAAGTTGGCACAATATTCGAGGGTTCTAAAATCCCTATGAAAAAATGGTTCACAGCCATTTATTTAGTTACCTCTCATAAAAAGGGGATTTCCTCACATCAATTAGCTAGAGACATTAAAGTAACTCAGAAAACAGGGTGGTTCATGCTGCACCGTATTCGTTTTGCATTAGGACAGGGTAGCTTTGATATGCCATTAGGGGGAGAGGGTGTAATTGTCGAAAGCGATACCACTATCACAGGCGGCAAGGTTAAAAACATGAGCAACAAAAAGAGGAAAGAAATAAGGGAAGGATTTAGGGGTATAAACGATAATAAAGCATCTGTAGCCGGATATATTGAGCGGTCTGGGACTATTAAGTTTGATGTGATTGCACCAAATGAGAGTGAAAAGGAATTACTAACTAAACATGTTGATACCACATCGGTATTAATGACTGATTCAGCAACCACCTATACAACCGTTGGTAAAGAGTTCGCACATCATGGGATTGTTGACCATTCTAAGAGTGAATATGTACGGGACAACGTTTACCATACAAATACAATTGAAGGGGCTTTTAGCCTGTTTGATAGGATGATAATAGGCATTTATCATTCAGTTAGCGTTAAGCATTTGCAGGCTTACTGCAATGAGAGTGCATATCGGTATAATACTCGCAAAATGAACGAAGGAAACAGAGTATCTTTAACAGTTCAAAAATCAAATGGTCGTTTAACTTATAAAGCTTTAATCTCTAAATAACATGGCAAACGAAACAAATGCAATAATCCAATACCAAGGAAATAAGATAGGGTTATATTCTGACGAAAGAAACGATTATATAAATTTGACTGAAATGGCGGTTGCTTGTGGCAGCAGAAAGCATATAAGAAGCTGGATGAACACGAAAGCTACAATAAATTTCTTAGTAGCATGGGAAAACAAAAACAATCCGAAATTCACTGGGGCGGAAAAACTCCCCAGCCTACTTGAAAAAGCGAAGAAGTCGGAATTGTATATACAGGATTGGATTGAGCAAACAAATGCTGTTGGCATACTATCACAAGTCAGGGGGGCTAAGCCTGGAACTTGGGCTCATAAAGATATCGCTCTAAAATTTGCAGGGTGGCTTAGTCCTGAATTTGAATTATTTATTGTTGAGGAAGTCCAGCGCTTAAAAAAAATAGAGCATCAAAAAAATTCTTACGACCTTCTTAGCCATGATCAGATACTTGCATTAGTGCAACTAAAGGAAGTATTTAAGTATATAGCACACCAAGAGGCTGCGGAAAAGGCTCATAAAGACGTATATGCATCAAAAAGCACAGCCGAAAAACCTTTTGCTGAATTTAATTCATGGCGTAATAAAATACTTGAAATTGATAAACAAACTATTGAAAAGGGAATACTGAATTATTGTATTGACAATAAAATAGCTTCTGCAAAAAAGATGCTTAAAATGAGCAAGAGGGAACAAATTTTAATTTTAGATAGTCCCGAAACTGTTAAAATTGCGGTATGGGACTTCCTAACAATGAAAGGGGAAATTAACGCTCTTAATCTTGCAAATTTGGTTGGAAATATGATGAGGCTAGAACATAATCCACAGTTATTTAGGAAAAATGAAGATACCCTTTTTGAAGAAAAACAAGACCTAGGTAAATATTCTGATTTTATCAAAATGATTGATGAGGCTCCAGAAGTAAAAACAGCAAGAGAAATACTCGATTGGAGAGAAAAGGAAATTAAACGTTTACAATCTCAATCTTTACCGTTTGGGGAGATAATAAAAAGAATTGCAAAGGCCGGGAAACCAAATATCTAGATATTTATTATTTGTTTCCCTCTAGGATTTTGCTTCAATTTTAGTCATTTCAGTATGGCAAATTGCGCGTATTAAAGACAGTAATTCAATGGCATGCAATGCTTCATTTGGGTCTCTTTTATATTCAACATATCGGGCACCCCAGCACATATCCATGAGTTGTTCATAGTTTTCTCTGATTGCGGGACAGTGTTTTTTAATTAGATTTTTAACCACGCCATGCTTTTCAGAATGCTCTAAATCGTTTTCAACCAAATATTGTTCAAATGTATAGCAAAACACCATTTTCCCTTCTCTGATATCAGCGATTGGGAAAATCTTATGTTTTGCATAATTAAGTGCGGAGTAGAATGAAGTAGTTATTGTCCAATCTGCAAATTCGCAATTACCATTATTGTAAAGATGCCTTGCGGCTCGTTCGTTATGTATTGCGTGCGAAAGTCTATCTTTTTTATATGTAGTGGAAGTAGTATCCATCCGATTGTATTTTGTCGTGAGTTATATCCTTGGAGTAAGGATAAAAAGAGTAGCAAATGGAAAATAATTCATTTTGACTGCTGTCTTCAATCTTATTTTTTATAGAATAGACCTCAGCCATTTTGATAGAATAAAATACCTCTTTATCTACCAGCATTAAAACTTTAAATTGGGTTGCACTATGAGGTTTTAAATGTGTTTCAATAACCTTAATAATAGAATTCTCAAGTTCAGAAACTAACTCCTCTGTTATTGAGAATGCATTTTTTAAGTTTGCATCAAAAAGCGCTCTCATTATTTTAGAGTCGTGGTTTTTACCATCATGCCATGCATTCATTACCTCATCAGCCGTAAACATTAAATCGCGATCCTTCGCAGGTTGCGATGATTTCCATTTAGATGGATTTATTTGGCTCGAATTCCTTACAGCTACGGTTCCCATGTTTTTTGATTTTAATAGTTAAATGAAAAGATCAGATTGAATCATTTATTTAATCACTATTAAGATAAAACTTGAAAGATGCATTTAGAATCACATTTAGAATGGCATTAAAAATGCATCTTTATATGCAAAAGTAGCAACAAAAACCATACCGCAAAATGATTTAGTGAGATTTAGTAACATTTTGTGACACTTCTGTATCATTTCTTGAAAAATTCACCAAAAATTTCGTATTGTTTTTTGATGATTACGCCCGCTTCTTAGTTGGTAGTAAATAAACGGGCAAAAGCTGGGTTTTATTGCAATGGGTTAATCTCGTATGTCATTACCAAGAATTAAAGGTATCATTATCAGTATTATGCCGCACTCCTTCATATTTTTCAACAAATTCCTTTTCTCTCCAAACCAGGTAACTCTTTAATTTCTCGATTGGTATAAGTTCTTTGGTTGCATTTTCTTTACCAATTATGATTAATTTATCAATAGTGGTAACGGAATTTAGTTCGCCTAAGAAATTGTCCAGAAAGATATATGTCCCATGGATTATTGTTGACTTATTACTATCGTAATAATCATCATGGATAATGGTTAGATCAACTTCATCTGGATAATCAGGTTCCTCGTTGGCGTAAAACCAAAGATTTTCTCTGCCAAATATGTATCCATTCATATTTATGCTGACATTTTCAATATTTAGCTCAGGATTTAATGCTGTAAATAGCCAACCTTTAATATATGGTGCAGCTTGAACGATTTCTTCGACAAAAACAATATTTTTTATTTCCCCTTCCGCAGTAAAAATTAATTCCACAGTTCCCTCATTAAACATACCGGTTAAAAAATAATATCCATCCTTAAATTCATTTAGCTTTTTTATTATTTTATCCAGAAATTCCTCCTGGACATTTAAATTAGACTTTACAATTTTAAAAAAAGTATTTTCATTTTTTTAAACCATTGCCAAAAATCCTCATAAGAATTTATCGGATGCTCCTTTTTTCCAAATAAGTTTCTTAAAAGGCTCATCTCAAATATTATTTGATTTTGAATTAAAACATTGCGAGGAGGCTAATGTTGGTAATGAAAAACTAAAATAATTTAAAATCAGGAATTGACAGAAAATTTTTTAACTGATTTGAATTATTATGATTGTGCATTCCTTTATCCCAATTGAGATACATTCACTATCTCCCCTAAAACCCTTAACACAATTTTATACCCCACCTGATCTTTTTACCTCCCTTTCGGTACTGAATCTATACAAATACCTTCTTCTGATCTACAGGAGTAAAAGAAACAATTTTTGTTAGCGGATTAATGTTGTTTCAGTTTTTTCTCAGCAGCACGATGGTCAGTGATCAATTTTTTCTCTTCAGAGGTTACCCACATCCGGGTGCTATAACCAGCTGGCTTTCGTCCTTGGCCCCTGCCGGTGCCACCACGTTTTTCCCTTGCAGCCTTTAGTTCAATCATCATTGTTCCGAAGTCCGGGCCTTCTATTTTGCCAGCTTCAATTAATTGCATTTCCTTGACGCTTTTCTCAAGTGATTTGATTATTTTATCTTTTGATGTGCTCATATAAATTTGAATTAGACTGGTAAAATAGTTTTTAAAATTGCCTTTAACTGGTTTAATGAAATTGATTCTTTTTCCGATTTATCGTAGATGTTTATCAGGTAAACGATATTGTTCAATATTCTCACATTTGTTATTACCCGTGCTCCACCAGATTTGCCCTGAGCCTTTGATGAAATTGCAAGCCTGATTTTATAAAAGCCGTTGCCTAAGGATGTGCCAATTAAGGGATTGACCATTAATTCTTCGGCCAGTGCTTCAATATCTTCAAGTACAGAAGGGTATTTTTTAGAAAGGCTTTTTAATTCCTTCTTAAATTGATTGGTTGGCTGAATTTTGAAAAGTGGCCTTGTCACTGATCGAAGGTAATCAATTATTTGATATAATGTACATTTATTCAAAAATATTTTCTATATTCACAATTAATCAAGGCTCGTTTCTGAGATAAAAATTCTCCCAAAACCCTTAACACAATTTTATACCCCACCTGAACTTTTTACCCCCCTTTGTCGATTTTGCTTTGTAAAGGAGATATTTTGAAATCTTAATTATCTCCTGTCAAAATAACCAGCTTCCGCCAGTTCGTGAATCTTTTGTTGTAATAATTTTTTATCGGGCATGCGGGTTTCATATTTTGCAATCATAGCAGGGCTCATGCTACGGCTCAATGCAAATTCTACCACCTCCTTATCCTTAGTTTTACACAGCAATATGCCTATGCTTGGATTTTCTGTTTCCTTTTTTACATCACGGTCTAAAGCCTCAAGATAAAACTCCATTTTCCCAAGATGTTCTGGCTTAAAAGCCTTCGATTTAAGGTCAAATGCCACAAGGCATTGGAGTTCCCTGTTATAAAAAAGCAGATCAATGAAATAATCGTGCATGCCTACCTGAACCCTGAACTCACTGGCGATATAGACAAAATCCTTACCCAGTTCCAGGATAAAATCTTTCATTTTGGCAATCAGTTCTTTATGCAGCTCTTTCTCAGAATGTGGTTCGGGTAATGACAAAAATTCTGCAATGTATGTATCCTTGAATAGGGTATTTATTTTCTCTTTTTGAGGATGCGATGAAATCAGCATATGTCCGCTGAGCATTTGCCGTTCAAATAAAGAACTATCTATTTGTCTGTGCAGTTCACGAACAGTATATTTTTCTTTTATGGCCAAACCAATATAGAATATTTTTTCTTCATTGCTTGTTGTTCCCTTCAGTAGTTCAATATGATGTGTCCAGGTTAATTTTTGCAGGAAAACCGGCATATTTTCAATTTGTGGGGTCAGTGAACCCACAATTGTGTTTGTGTCTGCTTGTAATTGTGGGGTCACTGACCCCACAATTACAAATGGTTGATTATCAATATTTAGTAAATCTGAAGTTCCGGCAGTCAAAATATGTTTGGGTAATGTTTTCTGAGCTATCTGAACAATTTCATCATTGCTCCATGTTTCATAAAATTCCTTCATGCGATATAATGATCTGCGATCAAAACCCTTCAATGAAACATCATCTGCTTTCAGCCATTCAGCCAGATTATTCACCACCTTATCGCCCCAGTTTTTATGCATCAACTGCCAGGATATATAACCACCTACCTGCCAATAGGCCTGCAGCAGATAATAATTGGCTGCCTGCAAAGCCTGGTATTGGCTTTGCCTGATTATGTTTTTAATATTTTCAAATTCATTCATCCTTTAAATCCCCTTTATCACTTGCTAAGATACATTACCCATTCCAAAACCCTTAACACAATTTTATACCCCACCTGAACTTTTTACCCCCCTTTGTCGGTACTTTTGCAGATTGCCTTTTTTGAACTGGAGAACGGATAAATGTCGCTACCCCCAATACTGAGATACGTGTATAACCACGGCACGGAAGAAGTCATCCGCCGCGGTAAGAAGATTTTCTATTCATCTGGTGTGCAGATGCTGGATGTAGACCATCTGCTGGAGCAGGTAAGGTTCCGTGTCCGTAACGACCTGTACCAGAATTACTATACCGTTACGGTCAATAAGTACCTGCAAAATGGTGAAATGACCGTGCGGTGCCAGTGCCCTTACAATCTGGGTGAGATATGCCGCCATGAGGTGGCTGCGCTATTCCAGCTCAATGATATACTGCAGAGCGGATTTTTTGAAAATACCCACATCAGCTACGACCAGAAGCATACCCTGGTGCGCATGAGGCAGATCAATAAGCAGATGCTGCAGATCTTCACCTCGGCCGATTCGCTGGAGAAAGCGGAGCGCGTTGCCAATGGCAACCGCGTAATAATAACAGATAATAAAAACGACCGCATTGAGGCCAATGTGCCCGATCCGGATACCGATAAAATTTATCACGTAACCGTAAAGCAGAACGAAGAAAAATATTTCGATACCTCATGCACCTGTGCCGAAACCTCGCATCCGCTTTGTGTGCACAAGGCAGCACTGTTTCTGCAGGCATTGAAAAGCTTCGGTGCACAGTACTTCAACTCCATGCAGAACTGGGATGTGCAGAAGAATAAACTGCTGGAGCAATATGGTTATACCCTGAATGATGATCTGACAAATAAGTTCGCCTTCATTTATGAGAACAACAAGCCATTTCTTCGGGTACTGGACACCAGCATACAGAAAGTAACGGTAAGCAAATTGCAGCCGCAAAAGGTTGCTCCGGTGGCAGAAACGGTAACCGCGGTTATTGAGGAAAAGCGCCTGGGTATAGTGATTGACCCTGATGTAAGTTATTTTCCGTTTGTTAATGTATTGCTTATAGCCGGCACAGCCGATGAAGAAGGCCGCCGCCTGAACAGCAGTATTGATCTTCTCGACCTGAATCAGTACATCAACCCTACCAGGTTCCGGATTGATGATCGTGATTTGCTGCCGGTAGTACGTAAGTTCCAGACCGATGAGCTGATGAAGTACCTGAAGAAAAACCTTCCTTTCGGCGATTTCCTGCACGACTATGATGCCGTACTCAAGGATGTACCAGCCGGGGAGGTGAAAGAACAGGTATGGGAGTATATGCTGCCCAAGTACCATAAGCTCTTCGACCGTTATTCGGCTTATCCGTTTACCTATATTAAGAAGAAAGGCAAAGCTGTTTCTTCCACAGGGATACAACCAATTGAGTTTGCTGAGAAACCAGTTCATCCGCAATTGATCGTAAAAAAAGAACCAAAAATTTATAGCATTGAGTTGGAATGGATACTGGATACAGGAGCTGTTCCGCACAAAGCAGTAAAATTGCTCAACTCAGCAATATTGCTGCACAATGACCGGATATACAGTGTTGGCAGTATTCTGGAAGTAAACCTTGGAGAGATTTTTCACCCCGATGGCAAGATGGAAATCAAGCCGGATGTATGGGCAGACTTTCTTAAGGACAAACTTATGGACTGGAGCAATAAGATTCATGTGCATTTCACAGAAGACCTTATTGAACATGTGGAACAGGCAAAGCCTGTTTTGCGCCTCTACATGCAGGAAAGAGACCAGATATTGGTATTGCAGCCCCTTTTTGTATATGGTGATGTGGAGATAAAACCGGGATTTTTCGGCGATGTGATTCAGCCGCACGATGGTATAGTAAAGATCATAAAGCGCAGTGAAAATGCCGAACAGGAATTTATGGACCTCCTGGGCACCCTGCATTCGGATATACTGCTGAACAAAAAAGACCAGTTCTATTATCTGCCCGGTACTTCAGTATTGGCCAATAACTGGTTTTACCGGTTTACTACTCTGATGCGGGAATGGAATGTGGAACTATTGGGTTTCGACGGACTGAAAAACCTGCGGGTTAATATTCACAAACCAGAAACGCAGATACAGGTTAGCAGCGGCATTGACTGGTTCGATGCATCTGTCGAACTGAAATTCGGAGATCAGGCAGTATCAATTATAGAGGTTAAAAAGGCGCTGGCGCAGAAACAGAATTTCGTTAAGCTCGGTGATGGTTCCATTGGTCTGCTTCCCGAAGACTGGCTGAAAAAGTACAGCCTGCTGCTGAAGATGGGCGAAACCCGTGGCAATAAGGTACGGCTGAAGAAATACCATTTCAGTATACTGGATGAATTGCTCAACGAACTGGACGAAAGTGCGCTGCAGAAGGAACTGGAGAGCAGGAAGGACAAACTGGAAGATGTGCTGAACAATGATTTCAGCAATATTGAACCTCCCGAACACCTGGTGGCCACATTAAGGCCCTACCAGCTTGCAGGGTTTCAGTGGCTTATATTCCTGAACGAATCAGGGTGGGGTGGTATCCTGGCCGATGATATGGGATTGGGTAAAACAGTGCAGACACTTACTTTCTTTCAGCATTACAAAAACAAACATGATAAGGTAAGGTACCTGGTAGTTTGCCCTACAACCCTGATGTATAACTGGGAAAATGAAATCAGGAAATTCACTCCCGGACTGACACACATTATACACCACGGGCCTAAACGCAATATTAACCCCAACGCCTACCTCATTTACGATATCATTATCACTACTTATGGAACCATGAGGAGCGATATCAAGATGTTCAGGGAAATTGAGTTCGACTATGTAGTGCTCGATGAGTCGCAGAGTATCAAGAACCCGCAGAGCCAGGTGGCCAAAGCTTCTTTATTGCTCAACAGCAAGAACCGTCTTGCATTGAGCGGTACACCTGTGCAGAACAATACCTTCGACCTCTATGCACAGATGAACTTCCTGAATCCAGGTATGCTGGGCAGCAGGGAGTTTTTCATGAGCGAGTTTGCAACCCCTATTGATAAGTTCAGGGAAGATGAAGTGAAGCTGCAGTTGCGCAAACTTACTTATCCCTTCCTGTTGCGCCGCACCAAGGAGCAGGTGGCCAAAGATCTGCCCGAAAAAACAGAAACAATTCTCTATTGCGAAATGGGGCCGGATCAGCGGAAGATTTACGAATCCTACCGCAATATTTACCGTTCGCAGATATTGGGTATGATTGAAGAGCGCGGCGTAGAAAAGTCGCAGATGCATATACTGCAGGGGCTTACCAAACTGCGCCAGATATGCGACTCTCCTGCCATAATGAATGAAGAGGAGCGCTTCCATAACTACTCCATAAAGCTCGATGAACTGAGCAGGGAAATAACAGAGAATGTGGGCGACCATAAGGTGCTGGTATTCTCGCAGTTTCTGGGTATGCTTGCGTTGATCAGGAAGAAGATGGAGGAAGAAAACATCAGTTATGTTTACTTTGATGGCAGCAGCAATTCCCGCGAGCGGGAGGAAGCCATACAGGAATTCCAGAACAACCATGAGTGCCGTGTATTCCTGATTTCGCTCAAGGCCGGTGGTATAGGCTTGAACCTTACCGCTGCCGATTATGTGTACATAGTAGACCCATGGTGGAACCCCGCCGTAGAGCAGCAGGCCATTGACCGTACGCACCGTATAGGCCAGACCAAGAACATCTTCGCTTACCGGCTTATCTGTAAGGACACCCTGGAGGAAAAGATGCTGCAGCTACAGGAGCATAAGCGTGCGCTTGCCGCCGACTTGGTATCGGATGATACTGCTTTGATGAAGCGGCTTACCAAGGATGATATTGCGTTTTTGTTCAGTTAAACCCCTCCCTAAAGGGCTGTTGCATTCTATTTATAATGTACATAAAAATCCCGATGGGATGATATTATTATAGTAAAATGATTAGTTTTATTTTATTAAACTCCGAAGGAGTGACATTATTTTATAGAATGCAACAGCCCTGCCTGTCCCCTAACCTGCCTCCGCAGACAGAAGGGGAACCATGAAATTAGCTGTGTATAGATGCTCAACTTTAGTGGTTGATTCAGCCTCCTTATTGTGTAAATATCGTTGCCTGTATACATTCAGCAGGTGAGCGAGATATCTCTTTTTAATTTTCAGAATAGAAATATCTGAGCTGATAATTCCATCGGGAGATTCAAACTTGAGAATATAGTCACTGCTGTTTCTGGAACCTGTTTTTGTTATCATTTCATTTTTTATATCTCCCCAAGGTATAAACCTGGAATAAATTGTTTGAATTCCCTCATTGCTGATAACTAAAATGGGTCGTCTGGTTTTGTTTTTCCGCTGTTTAAGCTGATCAATCAGGTAGGTTGGAATACCAACAGATATTAAGATAGGTGTAAAATAGATAAGAAGCAAGATGATTGTACCCCAATCAAAACCCATTTGCAAAACAGCAGCTAGCATTAGTTCAAGTCCATTATAGAAATTGTAAACTTTTGTCGTTTTGTAAATCTCCGTTTTTGCAGGCACCTGCATATCATCTGTATAAATCTGAGGTGTCAGCGCTTGTTCATTAATCGCAGCAAGCCGGGCTTTGTCTTTGGCGCTGCGTATCTCAAGCTTTGAGAATAATGAATTTTCAGCATGAATAAACTTTTCAGCAAGAGCCGCTGATTGCAGCTCTTGTATGTTATTCACATGCTCACATGCCCATATCCTCCACTTGGTTGTTATTATACTTTTGTAAAGCAGATACAGGAATAATGCAGTAATAATTCCGGTTATTATATCAGATTGAGGCAACAATTTTCGTTCCAGCAGAATTGAAGAAGTAAATACTACAATAAATAGCAAGGCCCGTAACGGATATTTAATTATCCAATCACCTCTTTTCAGTGCTTGTTCTACTGATATCTGGCCAGTCATGCTTGCAAATTAATCAATTCTAAGTATTGGAGGTAGCTTGTGCATTTTGTTTTTGCAAGAATCGGTTACGGTAGATGTAAAGCAGGTGATTGAGTTGTGAGGGCTTTATCTTTACAAAACCAGCAACTTCAGGCACGGCTGTTAACGCCAGACTTCTTTTGTCTTCTGGCAAACCCAATATCATTATTGTAAAGCTGCAGTAATATGTGTAATGCGATCTTATCCGGCTATTGCAAATGAATAGGAAGATGTAATGCCTTGAGATTCTGATTCTTTTTCAATTTGAAAGGAATGATTTTAAGAATTCAGTATATTGGTGGTTCAAATGGAGCATTACGGTGGTAATCTGATTTTTGATGAAAATAGTCTTGAATTCACTTTTACAATAAAGGGGAAGAAAGGAGTGGAGCGCAAAAAAGTGAAACTTTCAAAAACACAGTATTTAGGTGCTTATAATCTTGCATTAGGAACGATAAAAGACAATGGCAGCACAGATTATCGTGATATTACCAATAGTGGCGACCTGGTTAATCTTTTTAGTACGGTTGTAAATTGTGTTGCAGTTTTTCTTGAAAAGCATCCCGGTAAAAGTGTGTTTTTTACCGGTGATACTGAGCAAAAAACATTGGTTTATCACGAAATATTAAGAAGGCATTATCAGGAGTTTTCCAAAAAATTTTATATCTTTGGGATAGTTGAAAACGAATACAAAGTAATCATAGAAAAATTTGATAGTAATGGTAGGTATTCAGGTTTTTTAATTGAAAATAAATTGAAATCAATATGAGTACAGTTATCAACAGAATTATACCTGAAAAAGGGAAACGCACTAGCAGGAAAGCCATTCTCAAAAATAATGAAATTGGTTTGCAGGAAAAACTCGATAAGGCAAATCAATTGCTGGCTAAGGTTAGTAATCCTGAAATATTAGGCAGGTAACGGCGATTCCGCCGTTCCACTCATTCGCGTTTGTAATGCGAATGCCTCGGTAGTGCGTTTGCAACGCACGTATTTTCCTATAATCGTATATTTATCCATCCCCAAAAATAAATTTGCTAAATAATTAGGAATTCTCATTTATTCACCATATTTTTGTTCCAAATTCTATTTTATTTGCCAATTTATTCAACTATGAAACAAACTTTATCTCATCCGGAGTCACTTAATGATCTTTTTTTCATGCCCAGGCATCAGGCACACAATCATTCCCTGTTATTTAGGCAAATCATAAATGAAAACAGGCTAACCCTCAGGGCTGTTGCATTCTATTTTTAATGTACATAATAATCCCGAAGGGATGATATTATTATAGTAAAATGATTAGTTTTATTTTATTAAACTCCGAAGGAGTGACATTGTTTTATAGAATGCAACAGCCCTAATTATACACCCGAACACATTTTCACATTTCTCACATTTGCAAATTTGCACATTAGTCAGTGGGATATAATGGGATAACATGAGATAATCGGGAATTATTTTATATCATCCACCAGCAAGGGTTTCAGCGTATACCATTATCCCATCGTGTTTTTTTGAGACAATGGGATAACCAAACAAAAAGCCTTTTTCAGGAGGCTGATTATTTTCAAGGAAGAAGTAAAGCACCATTGCCAGCAACCTGAGCGATGATTCCAAATTCCCAATACCCAATTCTCCCAAAATGGGATAACATGAGATAATCGGAAATATATTTATATCATCCACCAGCAAGGGTTTCAGCGTGTACCATTGTCCCATCGCGTTTTTTTGAGACAATGGAATAACCAAACAAAAAGGCCTTTTCAACAGGAGAAATCCACAAGCAAGGGTACCTGATATAACTCAGTTAATTTGGCGAACAAAGATTAGCCGTTTAGCCCATAATGGGGCCTTAATAATGGCGTAGACAAACCGATGAATCAACATGAAGAACAGAAGCCAAACAACAATCAAAAGCCAAATAGCTGCAATCATAGCCAGAATTACCAGCCCCACCCTGCCGAACAGAGCTGGCTGATACAAGTCGCAGAGCTATCCCTTTGTTCAGCGGAGCGATTGAACAAAGGGCGGGACTTTCTTTTGGTACTTTTCTTTTTCCTGCAGAAAAGAAAAGTACATCGCTAACAGCAGGAAATAAAAGAAATTAAGACACAATATAAAATTCCCAATTCCACAAAAAATGGGATAACATGAGATAATCGGAAAATTATTTATATCATCCGCCAGCAAGGGTTTCAGCGTATACTATTATCCCATCGCGTTTTTTTGAGACAATGGGATAACCAAACAAAAAGCTTTTTTCAGGAGGCTGATTATTTTCAAGGAAGAAGTAAAGCACCATTGCCAGCAACCGGAGCGATGATTCCAAATTCCCAATTCCCCCAAAATGGGATAACATGAGATAATCGGAAATTTATTTATATCATCCACCAGCATGGGTTTCAGCGTGAACCATTGTCCCATCGTCTTTTTTCTTGGCAATGGGATATTCCCCCCTGGTTGAGTGTAGTAAGTACAGAACTCCTGATCTCTCGCAGTATGTAATGCGGCATTTTGCTGATAATAGTGATGAAGTCAAATGAGCTTTATGGCGTATTCCCCCTTGCCGCGCGGGTTTTGTGGGTGTGCGAAAATCTATCCCGATTTTCCATCGGGAGGGGCAAGGGGGATGTAAATAATTTTATATTATAGTAGTTTCAATATACTAATAAATGTCCAATGCAGATAAAAGGGTAAGGAGTTCTGAAATTTCAAA
The DNA here is from genome assembly GCA_903835005.1 of uncultured Bacteroidota bacterium. GTDB lineage: Bacteria > Bacteroidota > Bacteroidia > Chitinophagales > Chitinophagaceae > Nemorincola. The sequence goes on from CAILLK010000120.1 coordinate 37,968, forward strand.
GTTGAGATTCTATTCCACAGTGAAGCCACCGGAACAAGGTCCCGATTTTTCATCGGGAGGGGTTTGGGCTTTCAGTGGTTTTGGAGTTTTATATCACGCACTTCCCGCTCTTAATAGAATAAACAGCAAGCCCAACCCGCGTCTTAAGCCCCAGCTTATCAAACAGCGCATCGCGGTAGCCTTCCACGGTACGGGTGCTGCAAAACATTTTTTCACCTATTTCCTTATAGGTCATTTCAGTGCAGCAGTAACTGAGAAATTCATTCTCGCGGTCACTTATCAGTATTTTCGGCACTTTGGATGGCTGGTCTGCGGTCAGGCTGGAGAATATTTTACTGGCGGCCCATTCAGGATAATAAAAGCCCTTGGTTACCAGTTCATCCAGCGCCTTGTTGAGCTCCACCGGATGAATGTTCTTAAGCAGGTATCCATTAGCGCCCGATTTGATCATTTTTATAAGCGAGAGGTCATCACTCTGCATCGACAAGGCAAGGATCAGCACCCCCGGATGATTTTCCCTGATCCATTTGGCAGTCTCAAAACCGTCCATTACCGGCATGGTGATGTCGAGCAATACAACCTCAGGTATGTTTTTGGGATTCTTAAATTTATCAATCAGCGCCTTGCCGTTTTCGGCTTCATACAATACATGGTAATTGGGGAAATTATCTATTACCCCTGCTATTGCCTTTGCAATCAGTATATGGTCGTCAACTATTGCCAGATTGTAGGTCATATCAATTTTCATTAAGTTTATTGTCCGGAATAAATAATGCCAGTTTTGTGCCCTCATTGGCCACGCTCGTAAGTAGGAATTCAGCCCCGATAAGTTCCGCGCGTTTCTTCATGTTCTGTAAGCCAATTCCCTTTGTATTTTTTGAACCGTTACTCTCTATATTAAATCCGATTCCGTCATCCTGGATGGCAATAGACAATCCTTTATCATTGTGTTCAAAATTCAGTGTGATATTTTTGCAGCTTGCATGTTTAAGGCTGTTCTGCAGAAATTCCTGTATTATCCTGACAATAAAGTTCTTGATGGTGTTAGAGATGGTATAGTCTGTCTCATTGAAATTATACGTTAATTTACAAATATTCAGATTATTAACCCGGGTACATTCATTTTCAATCAGCAGCTTTAGCTCGCCCATATCGGCATTGCTGTTGGTTAGGTTTTTCGATAATTTCCTTAGTTCTTCAATAGATTCCGTAAGTATAGTCCCAATCTCTTCAATCTGGCTATGCAGTTCCGGAAATTTGTTTTCATAGGTCATCTGGTTTGCATAAATAGATGCCAGTGTAAGTTTTTGGCCAATATTGTCGTGTATCTCCCTGCCTATATCCTGCATGGTATGTTGTTGTATTTCCAGCTTGGTATTGAGGATTTCTTCAAGGTGCTGTTCGTTGATTATTGCTTTTTCTTTTTCGTGACTGAGTTTGCGTTTTCTATATTGTATAATGAAAATAATAATGCCTACAATAAAAACTTGCAGTATTATGGTAGCCAGAACAATAAAAATCAAATAGTCATTCATTATTTTTTACTTGGTTTACCCAGAACAAAGCTAATTGCAAACATAATATACATTGCAGAATTAAATACTAAAACTATATACCTGTATATCGGCATTATCCGGGGATAGGTTTTCCACGATTGATTGAGCAAACCATAATAGGGAAAACTACCTAAGAAAAATATAAGCAGCCCGATGCAAATCCAGAATAACATATTCTGCCTGAAAAATACAATTTCATCACTGGATACCAATTGAATATAAAATCTTAATATGAGTATTAATAAAAGTAGATTCCCGATTGTATAAGAAAAAGAAGAGAAAAAATGTTGTTGTTTACTATAGAATTGGCTTTCTGCAAGGCTACTCAGCAAATAGATTCCTCCGCAGAATAAGGGTAGTGTTTTAAATTTTTCCTTTTTGAATGATTTATAAAACAGCCAAAAGAAAAACAGGAATTCCACAGGTATCACCAGGTCATTATAAAATTGTTCATTGGCTTTTTTAGGGAGAAAAGGCCCTATGTATTCTGCAATTGTTATAAATGCAAGGTAAAAAGAAAAGAACTTCCAATAAGTGTCCTTCACTTTTGCAAAATAAATAAATCCAACCAAACAGGAAGCGGTTTCTGAAACCTGAAGTAAAAAAATTAGTATATCAGAAATTTTCATGTGCAGGCCTGTATTATTTATTTTTATTCAGGTAATTTCTTTCAGAAAGAATATAATCTCAATACACATTCTTATAGATACTTATAAGAATGTGTATTGATGTTTATACATTCATTTTTGAACGCTATTTTATTTACCGTACACCATTTAAGGCTGCTTTTCGGTATTTATATTTAGAAATTCATCTACAATATCTAAAAACATAGCCCCGCATAGTGCGTTATAGCTACCATTGAAATCAGCTGGTGGTGGCACCATTCCTCCATGATCTTCTGCTGTAAGATCAGTTGGATTTGAAAAATCATTACTGCGTGATACAATATTGAAATCACGATCAACACTACCAACTCTGTTGGTCGGTATCATTACCAGGGTTTGCATATTTGGAACACATTGTGACAAATTTGTAATCCTGTCGGCTAAATCCGCTTGATTTAAATCACAGTTTGCCGAGGTTAAATTGTCGAGATCAGTTATGGCTGGGATGGTTTCATTTGTATATTCTCCAAAATAAAATCTTATACCATTTCCTCCTGCAGCTTGTATTGCCTTCAGAAAGCTGGATAGTTCCTCACAGCTAAACCAGACGCTTCTGGAATCCTGCACTGATGTGCCAGCATTCTGATTAAATGGAGCATAATACTGTTTAATAATATTGCCATGGCCAATGGTGTATTGCTGAATCATTTCCTGGGCAGTATTGATGTCTATTCTCATTTTTTCGGTTTTTAAATGGTTATAAAATATGTCTTACAAAAGTATTATTCCTGTCGGCATTTTGCAATGCCACTTAGATAATCATTGTATTATCTGTTCCTTATTTTCTTTCGAAACTATTGCCAATAAAGGGACTCCGGGAATCAGCCTGAAAAAAATAGCGTTAAATAACCTGTTAAATACCGCTGAATAACGGTATTTATTTCCAGCCAATAAACGGCTTGGAATGAGTTGATTACCCGTTGGGCAGGCTTTTTTATTGTTTCACCTTTGCCCTGCTCAATTAAAGTATCAGCCCTGAAACAGTAAAAAAACAATTGGGATAAATAGAAACAACCAAAGGAGTATGCTGAAAATCCTTCTGCAAAGAGTAAGCGCCCGTTAGCCGAAAAGGGTTCAGAGTAGGCACCAAACAAAACATCATGACAACATTAAAAAATGACGCCTTAACGGCTCCGGTGTTACTGGAATTAAACAAAGCCAGAAACTACCACTCTTTGACATTAACCGCCAGCCTCGCTGATAAAGTGGCTTTCCCGGTTATTTCTACCTACAGCAACAGTACTTACTACGAGGAGATAACCTGCGTGGGTTATAACCCTGCTATGAGCAGGATCGAGGCCGTAGTCAACATTAATCAGATTTCTGGTTACAACGGCAGCTTATGTACCGGTGGTTCTGTTGAATATGTACGCTTCTTTGTGAACTATGGTTCCGGTTTTCAGGATCTTGGCATAACAACATTCAGCGTCCATGATATACCACCGGCAACCGATCATCCCATCAGCTATATGGTATACATGAACCTTAATGATGCTGGTCACGAAAAACTATGCGGATCGCCGGTTGTCCCCGTTGTAAGGGCTATATTGCAATGGAACCAGGCGCCAACAAGCAACCCCAGTCAGGTGCCGTTTTTTGGTAATGTAGTGGATATCCATATTCAGCTCAATCCCGATAAGTTGGAACTGCCTGTTATCAAACCGATAGTACCGATTGCTGATTTGCTGACATTGTATGCCAAAGACAAAATTGATACACACCGCCCCATATTCCCGGTTGTTAGTGCAGGCCTGGCTGGTGGCAAAAACGTTGCAGTAATAGCCCAGTCCGGCGATCTGCAGCACCTGGCTACTTTAGGCACTACGCTCGACTCGGTTATTTCCTCCATTTCCTCGTTTAAGGCTACAGGACCTGCCTCAAATACTGATTTTGAAGAACTCACCTGCGTAGGTTTGGATACAGATACAGATACACTGGGTGCGGTTATTAAAATTAAAAGATCTTCAGGTTATGGCGGCGACCTCTGCCATGCCGGGTCCACCGAGTTTGTTGCTTTCTGGGCCGACTGGAATAATACCGGTAATTATAATTCTTACCTGGGTACTACTGCGGTTGCAGTGCATGACCTGAATGGCAGTTTCCCTGCCGATGACCTGTATTATTGCGTGAGTTTGCCGGTGAATGTGTCGCAGCATTTGAAAGCATGTGCAACGCCTAATATTATACGCATCCGTGCGGTACTTTCTTGGGCGTCTCTGCCATCAACCACCGATTCCAATGCACTGAATTATTATGGCAACCGCCTGGATACTCATGTGCAGGTTCGTCCGGGTCAGGATGCCGGTAAAGGAGTACAGGAAGTTATCTATGCAGTAGGTGGAGTGGATATCAGCATGATAGATGATGTAGCAGCAGGTGGAACCGATCTCGCTGTTTTCGGCGGATCAGTATCTCCATCCACTTACAGGCCTTTCGGTGGTGTAATTGATATCCAGGGATCTTTCGATTATACCGGAGCGCCCGGTACTATCGATTACCAGGTTCAATATTCTTCCGATGGCACCAACTGGTTCCCGGTTAATGATACATTGACCAACTACATGATTTTCTGGGAAGAACTGAGCGTTGCCAACCCGCATCCGCTGCATGTCATCACTCAAAATGCCAAACCCGGTGGCTGGTTCTCTTATCTGCCAAGTCTCTCGCCGTTATTGCATACCGAGGAGAATAATATGCTCGCATACTGGCCTACCAGCACTCAGAATGGCCTGTATTATCTGCGTATGGCATGGACTACTGATACTGTAAATCATACAGGCGTTCAGTACAGCCAGGTGATCAAAATTATGGTATGGAATACCAACTTCACATTAACAACCGTGCCTCATGCAACCCTCGACACTACTAAAACACTTGATCTTGTAATTACTGGTGGTGATTGCAAAACTTACAAGCAGGGAGAAAAAATAAACGGGCAGTTAAGGGTTCAATCAAAGTATTTTGGTTCCTGGAACCTGAGTATTCAGCCTTCTGGTCACATACATACAATACCTGCAGGTTCACTATTGATTGCTCCTGCTTCAGGTCGGTCTGTTGGCGCGCTTACGGATATGGGTGATACTGTCTACAATTGGACTATTGATACTCAGTTCCTTGATCCATGCGGATATACATTGTGTCTGTATGGAGCTGACAGGTCAATCCTTAACAGTGATGGGTCTCAGTTCCATTGGGAGGAATTGTTTGTAGGCTTCTCAGTAATCGCATAAATTATATTGATCAGGAAGGGGTTGGGTATTAATCCCTTCCTGATTGTATAAACTGAAGCATATCTGTATCAATGAATATTTTCATTTAATGACTCCGTTTCTTTTTATAATCATTCTGCTGGCAGTTTGGCGGGTAACCCATCTCATCCAGGCTGAGGATGGTCCTTTCGACCTGATTTATAAACTCAGAAAATTGGCCGGTAATGGTTTCTTCGGTCAGTTGATGGACTGCTTCTATTGCTGTTCTGTTTGGGTGGCCCTTCCGGCCGGCTTATGGTTCGGACAAGGATGGTTGTTGAAAATACTGCTATGGCTTGCCTTTTCAGGTGGTGCCATTTTATTGGAACGGGCAACGGGCAAAATCGAATCTGCGAAAAACTAAATAATAGTTCTATGTGCAACTGTAGTAAAAAAAGACAGGAATTAAGCCAATCGGATAGCTCTTTGGCAATAACAAATCCAGCTGCTGATCCGGTCGGAAACCGGCAGTCAGCTCCGGCTGTCAGTCAGCATTATCCCGACAGGTTTACTCAGCCTGCTCCGTCAGGAGTAAATAAAATCATTACCGGCTTTAAAAAGTATTTCTGAAGCTGATAATAATTCTTTTAAAAAAAACGGCGCACCGGTAATAGGTGCGCCGTTTATCTAACAATGATTTTAAAAGAATTTTTATTATCCCACAAGTTCCTTTTCTTTCACAAATTCCATTGCCTTGTTCACCATGTTTTTCGACCCTATAAAGATAGGGGTGCGCTGGTGAAGGTCAGTAGGCAATATATCCAGTATATTTCCGCTATTGCACATGGCTTTGCCGCCTGCCGCTTCTACTATAAATGCCATCGGGTTACATTCATATTGCAGGCGCAGCTTGCCCTTAGGCGAGCTTGTATCTGCAGGGTAAATGAATATTCCTCCCTTTATCAGGGTGCGGTGAAGGTCGCCTACCATGGATCCTATATAGCGGTGCGAATAAGGCCTTCCTTCTTCTTTATTGCTGTCCATGCAGTAATCCAGGTAGCTTTTCATGCCCTCGCTGTATTTGCTGGTGTTGCCCTGGTTTATCGAATAGATTTTACCGTTATCCGGGCATTTTAAATTAGGGTGGGAGAGGCAGAACTCGCCAATGGATGGCTCAAGGGTAAAGCCGTTCACACTCAGCCGGGTGGCATATACCATCATGGTGCTGGAGCCGTAAAGCACATAACCCGCTGCCATAAGGCGGTTGCCGGGTTGCAGAAAATCTTCTTTTGTACATGGTTTCCCTAGCTCACTTACCCGCCTGTAAATGGCGAATATCGTGCCGATTGGCGCATTCGCATCTATATTCGACGATCCGTCCAGAGGGTCGAACAACACTACATACTTGGAATTGGCCGAAAAAGTATCTTCATAACATACATGATCGTCATTTTCTTCCGATGCTATACCGGCGCATTCAGGGCTGTTCATGAAAATATTGATCATAATGTCGTTCGAATAGACATCAAGTTTCATCTGCTCTTCACCCTGCACATTGGTTGCGCCATGCTTGCCCAGTATATCCACAAGTCCTGCCCTGCGCACTTCTTTGTTGATGATTTTACCCGCCAGGCCTATGTCCCGCAGCAGGGATGATAATTCTCCGGTTGCCTGTGGAAATTTCCGGGTCTCCTGGATGGTAAACTCATCCATGGTTATTAACTTCGTTTGCGACATATTCAATATATTAAAGTAACGCAAAATTAACAATAACAATCAGAAAAAGGGCATTTGATGCAGGGTATTTTACAGATTATGCGGTACTTGCTTATTTTCCATTGTAGTAAATTAATTTGCAATGGTTCCGGTTGAAATAATAACTCCGGATAAAGGGTCGGATCATTAACTCATGAGGGTTGAATTATTTATATGCCGGTAGTACCGGCTTTGCAACCACATTAACACTCTTCATAAAAATGTTCCCTCTTTTATCCATAACTTGCTGCTGATATTTTACAATGAAATCCGTTCTGCTGTTGGTTATCTGCTGCTTCTGTGCTGTTTATGCTCCCGCACAAACACTGCTGAAATATAATCAGCTTATTGATTCTTTCAGAAAAGCCGGACAGGAAGATAAACTCATTCCCTGGTTTGAAAAAGAAGTAAAATCCAGGCCGGGAAACGAGAACGCACTCAAAGCCCTGGGCAGCCTTTATTTTGAAAAAAACGATCTGGTAACTGGTGAAAAATATTATCGCCAGGCATTGAAAATTAACCAGCTCTGCGCACGCTGCTACATGAGCCTGGGCATTGCCTGCGCTATAAGAAAAGACAATAAAAAGGCCCTCGACAACCTGAACAAAGCGGTAGCTTGCGATCCCGGCGATGCCTATATTTACTCCGTTAGGGCCAATCTGAATGATCTGATGGGCTACAAGCAGGAGGCTCTTTTCGATTTCAATATGGCTGTTTATATCGACTCGAAGAACGCTTTATATTATATGCAGCGGGGCAGTTTCAATGGCAAAGCCGGTTATTTTTACCTGGCATTGTCCGATCTTAATATGGCGGCCGGTCTGGCGCCCGCCAATTATCTGGTCTTCTATACCCGCGCCGATCTTTACTTCGGTAAGAAAATGTTTAAAGAAGCTGTCGACGATATCAGTAAAGCATTATCGCTCGATAGTACCCATGCGTTTTTATACTCGGCAAGGGGTAATTTTTATTCCGAGATCAATGAGTTCGGTAAAGCGGCTGCCGATTATACCCGCGCCACATCGCTCGATCCCGGCGATTTTCATTTAATCTATAACCGGGCGCTCTGCAATTATGCGCTGGAGGATATGGATGCCTATTGTTCCGATATACATAGCTGTTACACAGTATTATTGCAATCTGCTCCGGCCGATACTATGAAAGCCCGGCTGGAGGCTACCATGGCCGTATACTGCGATCCGGCTAAAGAGAGTTATTATTACCACCGGGGTATCGCACTTTTCAACCAGAGGCGTTATACCGAAGCGCTGGTTGTTTACAGCGAAGCTATAAAACGTTTCCCGGCCAGCCCCCTCATCTGGTCATTCAGGGGCAACACTTATCTCGTCTTAAAAGACTATGCCCATGCCATCGCCGACTATAGCGAGAGCATTAAGAACAAGGATAACATTAGGACCGATCTGAAGGAAACCAATATTAATACGCTTACGCCTGATGTGTATATAACCGGCCTTTTTGCCACCACTCAGCTCAGTATGGCCCAATGCGAATTTTCGCTCGGGCATTATACTGATGCACTGGCGCACATCAGCAAGGCCATTGAAATGGCGCCGGTAATGAAGGAATTCGGCAAAGAAAATTATTACAATCTCCGGGGCATTATTCTCATTACTATGGGCAGGCAGGCAGAGGCTGTTGCCGATTTTGATACCTGCCTCGAACTGAACCCTGCTTTTGAATCTGCCTGGATCAACAGGGCTGTTGCAAAGGTAAATTCAGGCAATGGCTCAGAGATTACCGACTATAAATTGAAAACCGATGAATCGCTGGCCATAAGGGTTAACTGGGCGCTGCCAGACAGGAAAAAGAAGAAAGGTGATGAAAATATCCTGTCCGCTATCGAAGACTGCAACAGGGCAATATTGCTCAACCTTAAGGACGAATATGCCTATTACGTGCGGGGCAGGCTGGGCAGAATAAGCGGGTATGGCAATTATTGTTCCGACCTGGTAAAGGCCCGCGAATTGGGTTTTGAAGTAGAACCCAAATACATGACCGGTTGCGGCGATTAGTACCCTCCGTCCACTTCAGTTGCATATACCTGATGCCAGTACTACCATTGGTGAATAGCCAGGCCTATAGAAGATACTCCCGTAGATAGGTCCGCAAACAATCCTAGTCTCCGGTTGAAATGATACTCACCACCTATATGCAGTTCTGCATCAAAATGACCGGAAGTTGAAGAGGAACTTGAGCCTCCGTTAAAATCCTCGTTCCAGCTCACGGCATCATATACCAGCCCTAGTGATAACGCAGCGTACAAATCCCATTTCTTGTTCAGATCCAGCAATTCATCAAAATAATAGGTGCCTTTTACGCCCACTGGTACCACCGTTTCGTGGTAGTTGGAATAATAACCGTTTCTGTAAACATTACTTCCATTTGAAGTAGAAAAACCAATAAACGGGGCCAGGGTAAAACCGCGGGAAATATCAAACTCATAATTGGCGAAAACAAAGGGCGCCGAGTGGCTTTGCAGATACCCATAATATCCGGCTCCAAGGCCCAGGTTCAGGGTGTTGCCATATTCTTCAGTTGCATTGGCTCTCATAGCATGTTGCTCTTCCTGGGCCAGTGTTGCGGCGCAGGGCAGCAGCGAAAACAACAGAATAGCTGCTATAGCCTTTCCTGCTCTGGTGCCATAATTGATGGATGTTTGTGTTTTCATAAGCTCAACTTGTGATGTTTGTTTAAGATGTCCCGCAAAGATAGCCTGTGAAAAGAGCTGACGGTATTAATGAAATGCCAAAATTGCGGATTGGAAATAACTTTTGATATAAAAACATATCCACAACGTTTTTTAATGCCAGATCCCTTTACACTCCTGCATTTCATCCATTTTCGCTACTCGTTTTTGTGGACATCTTCGTTTTTTTATCTCTAACCTGCTCAGGACATTTGTGGTAAAATTGAATCTTATGATGACGGAAAATCAACAAAAAGCACACGACCTGTTTTTCCAGACCGACCTCAACCAGCAGCAAATAGCCGACCTGGTCGGGGTAAACCGGAAAACACTCTACGGCTGGATCAAACAGGGCAATTGGCTGCGTGCGAAACATGCTGCAAACTATGCGCCAATGATCCTCGTCGAACAATATTATGCTCAGCTTGCAGCTCTGAATAATAAAGTCGCCGCCAGGGATGAGCCTTTTCCCACTAAGGAAGAAGCCGATATCATCCGTAAAATCAGCATGACTATCGAAAAGGTTAAAAATGAGAAACAGGCAGTCTGCGAAATCATTGAACTCTTTACAAACTTTACCAATGAGCTGAAGAGAAAGGATATGGAACTCACAAAGAAGATCATCGTGCACATGGACGAATACGTCAAAAAACACACCGATGAGGGTAACCCGGGTAAGATTTCCCGCCAGGAGCTGGAATTTGAGCAGGAATACCAGCAATGGATAATAGCTCATGCCACTCCGGCTCCATCCGATACTTCTGGGGCCGGTCCGGTGCCCGCCCGGAGCGATAGCCCGATGGCCTGCTCTTATGTAACAGGTACAATGGCTGCCAATCAGGCTGACCAAACTGCAAACGGCCAATTGCCTGCTGGAAACTGCTCAACACAAAATGGGGTGCAAAATAGGGTGGACCCCAAATTAGAGAATGAAGATAATAGATTTACAACCAATGATTTACATGAAAAAAGCGATGAAAAATTTTCCACAGACAAAAATAAAAAACAGGGTGCCGCCCCTCCGCCTCCGGGAACGAATCCTCAGAACCAGGGCTAATCCCACCAACGGAAAAGGATCATTTACCTGTTTACTCCGATAATTTATAATGCTGCAAATGAAACTATATTTTTACTTCACCCATTTCATCACATGCTGAGACAACTGATCGGCAAACCGGATGAAGTAAAAACCAGGAGCAATTTCTGTGTCATCTATATCCTTGCTGGTAGCGCCCTGCAGCCATACCTCATTGTGCAATACCCGGCCGGCGGCATCATAAACCATCACATTGATGTTTGCCTCCAGCGGCATACCCGAATGTAAAGTTATTTTGCCACTCGTCGGATTTTTAAAGAGCCAGTAATTATTCACCGGCGCATTGATTCCGTATATTCCGGTTGTGCTGAAGGTAAAGGCGGCAGAAATTCCGGGGCATCCGTCCGAATCAACGATAACATAATAAGTACCGCTTGAGGCTGATGTATACGTATTGGTGGTAGCTCCCGAAATCGGTGATAAACCATTCAGCCACTGATAACCGGTATAGCCGGTGCCGGTTACAGATAAGGTATGCACCCCGCTGTAGTGTATAACAGGATGCGGTGTAGGATTGACCGTAACAACATGTGTTGCAGTGTAGGGTGTGCCTGATCGGTAGGCTGTCATAGTTACGGTATACACGCCCGAAGCAGCAAAACAGATAGTTGTTGTATCGCTTCTTGGGTTATCAATAGATGCCCCTGTTGCCGACCACTTCAGGCTGTCTATCGGTCCCGTGCTTGTATTTTTAAATAACTCACAACTATCCTGGCATAGGGTGTAGCCTGAGGCTACAGTATATGAGGCTACAGGAACTACAGTGCTGGAGGGATTCAATGAAACGCTGTCTACTGCGAATGAAGGGTCTGTACCGATGCCGTCGTTATTGTTAACCCATCTGAAGCCTATCTTCACATTAGGGTTGTTGTTGGCGCTTAAAGGCAATACAACAGATCGGGCATCCCAATATCCCTGACCTCCCGGGCATATGGGCGGTGTTGTAGGCGGACTATCCAATAATGTCCAGGTAGTGCCATTATTGGCGGAATACCAGATGGTTGCATAATCCACAGCGGGCTGACCATCCATGATATAATAAAACTTCATGGTAATGCCATACTTGCCGGTGCAGTTAATAGTTGGCGATTCTGCTCGCCTGTCAGTTGTGGTATTAAACACTCCACCTACATCATAACTGGCTCCTAAATCGCCAAGTGTAGTAGAACCGACATGCAATGTTGCAAGAGTAGCTGTAGGGCTTACAGCTGCGCAACCTGTGCCGCAAACTCCTGTGGTGTGTCCGTTTTCTGCACAGCTCACATACCATACATTAGGGCTTGTGCCTTCAGTCCCCGTAATGGTTAATGTCCACGCTCCGTTTGGTCCGGTATAGGCTGTTACCAGTTCGCCTGCAGTGCTTCCGCTTTCAAAGTTTTCTACCCAGAAAATCTGGCCGTAACTGCTGAAAGTAATAGTCGTTAGAAGTACAGAAAAAAACGTAAAGATCTTTTTCATATAAAACGGTTTTCCGAAAAATACAAATTATTTCACATAAACAAAAAAACTTTTACAAATTTTTTCGCTCTGTTGGCTTGCTGTTATTCCTCATCCATATCAATCCGCTCATCCACATGCAGCCGATGGAAAAACCGGTGTGCTGCCGGTGCAATAATGAACCCGATATTGGTAATAAATGCCACCCCGCTGAAAAGGGCATATGCCGATGAAAATATCTTGCCCCAGAAATTCTTTACATCGGCTACCGGCCCCATACCGCTCAATATCATAGAGGCATTATGCACGGCATCAATCCACTCTATATGGGCTATATAGTGGTAGCCAAGTATGCCAATAAGCAGGCATACAGCTAGTATCAGGGATGCCACAATCAGGTTGCGGAATAGTCGCTTGTAAAAAACTCGGGTCGAGGCAAGTGCCTGCTTTTTATTTTCGTACATTTTTTTTGAGTCCTTAGTCGAAAGTAATTAGTCTAAAGTCGTTAGTTGGGTGTTGGCTGTCAAAAGTAAAAAGTAAAGGGCGCAAACTGAAAAAGTAAATAACTAATCATATGTAAATTATTTAGTATATTTTTCATTTGTGTCTTACGAATTCTGGCCCAAACTTTAGACTAACTACTAAAGACTACAGAGCTGATCAGGGACACTTAAAGGGCTCAAACTGAAAAAGTAAATAACTGAGTATATATATCATTTGTGTCTTACGAATTCTGGCCCAAACTTTAGACTAACGTATCCGACCCAGCAAGTAC